>JBMFTY010000063.1:0-504 GCA_049966795.1 Thermoplasmata archaeon | reverse complement strand
TGTATCTCCTGTTTTGATCATCATCATTCTTTTTCATGATTCCTCTTGATCCAATCTATCAAATTTTGGATTGACTCAATCTCTCTCTCGTATAGATGTGATTTCTCATTTAGCGTTTTGTATATTTCTAGTGCTTCCTTGTAAAGCGTTTCAGCTTCAGAATACCTTCCCTGTTTAACGTAGAGTGCTGCAAGATTTTTCATGGTATTGGCGAAATCAGGGTGAATCTCCCCAAATGATTTTATCAGTATTTCTAGTGCTTCCTTGTAAAGCGTTTCAGCTTCAGAATACCTTCCCTGATTATAGTAGAGTAGTGCCAGATTGTTCTTGGTATTGGCGACATCAGGGTGGTTACTCCCAAGTGATCTTATTCTTATTTCTAGTGCTTCCTTGTAAAGCGTTTCAGCTTCAGGATATTTCCCCTGTTTACGGTAGAGTTCCGCCAGATTTGCCTTGTAAGCAGCAAGTCTCAAGTCGTTTTCGTCTAATATATTTTTACTCTCC
>JBMFTY010000062.1:0-505 GCA_049966795.1 Thermoplasmata archaeon | reverse complement strand
AGGATGTACATATCATTCGGTTCAAGCATGAGATCAGAGAGGGAAGCCTATGACAGGGCTATCGGGCTGCTTTCCTCTCTTGGGATAGAACTGGGTTCAATGAGACTGGATCGCTATTATTCTTCCCCTTCTTACGTGAATAAATTGGGGAAGACAAAGGTATTCATAATACCGAAGAAGAACGCTACGCTCAACGGGTCACAGAAGTGGAAAGTTACTATGAAAGAATTTCTCTACAACACGATGCCATACCTGGAACAGTATCACAAGAGGAGCAACTCGGAATCGGGATTTGCAGCAGACAAGAAGATGCTCGGGTGGAACATAGCTCAGAGGAGGGATGATCGTATTGATAATGCTCTATTCTGCACCGGAGTCTGGCATAATCTGTTCAATATTGGTAGGTCGTAGAAAAGCGTCCCACATCCCTCCAATAGACAATCTTTATGAATTATGAGGCGATACGGATATGCATTCTGGGTGAAATCATGATGCAACAACCTAA
>JBMFTY010000061.1:0-513 GCA_049966795.1 Thermoplasmata archaeon | reverse complement strand
GTACGATCATTATCCTTCTCTTGAAATGTTAGGTTTGAATATTGCCTCATTTTTAAAGGCACTCATCGCTTAGATCCCTGAAAAGGATAACATCTATTAGTATCTGCTTGTAAATCTTTCTTATTACATTTTTTATTATTATGTTATATGCCCTTTAAGTGTCTAAAGAACCTCATTACATCCTTTATTATCGTACCATTATTCAATAATATTTAGGAATGTTTGCATTTTAGGTAAAAGTAATAATAGCTCTAACAGACTGTGTAGCATTATTAGACAAGTGAACAAATCATCAATATTTTTACTTTTATAGAAAAGTTAGGAGTTTGGGGGAAGCAGTAAAACTCCGACCTTCAGGGAGGAGATACACGGACTTCCCCCAAAGAAAAGATTTATTGATATGTTTTCTATCCTATTAAATAATGTTCAGGACTATTAAGCTGAAGCTTCCGTATGACATATCACTCATTGAAACATCGAAGCAGTTCAGGGAAGCTACACAGATAGTTCTGG
>JBMFTY010000060.1:240-525 GCA_049966795.1 Thermoplasmata archaeon | reverse complement strand
CTGAGGGTCCTCTACCTCTATCATGATTCCTTTAAGTTCTTCACCACAATTTTTAGCATCAGCCCGGATAAGCATCTCAAATTCATTTAGCAGTAGCTTGGAAATACCCTTACCTCGTGATTCCTCACGAACACCCAAGAACTCTATGACCCCGAAGGATGAGTTTGCATAATAATCTCCAATAATAAATCCCAATAACTTGGACTCTTTCGCAATTAAAACGTGATAATTATTCCTTCCGTAGAAATCACTTATTTTATATTGCAGATATTTCCTAATATTTTC
>JBMFTY010000060.1:0-230 GCA_049966795.1 Thermoplasmata archaeon | reverse complement strand
TCCTCTGGGATGTTAAAAATGCTCTTATACATCTGGTAAAATGGTTCTAGGTCTGGAGAGTCATGGGTTAATTCGATAATCTTTATTCTCTCTAATTCAGAGGATACCATTATCTTAAGAAGGATTACAAACTTATAATTTTTTCCCAAACAGACTTTAGATTTTGCAGACCGGGTTATTGATATCAATTATATAAGAATGAATTTGCCGACAATATCTCCTACCTGAGT
>JBMFTY010000059.1:0-528 GCA_049966795.1 Thermoplasmata archaeon | reverse complement strand
AGGAGGACAGGGGTGACGTGAATGTTAATATCATCTCAGCCTCAGGAATATCCTCTTGAGCCTGAGGTCGTTCTAGATTATTATCTTCGTCAGATTGGTTGCATCGTATTCTATCCCAAGCTTCTTCAGTATAGGGGACACCTGGTCAACCCCTATCCCCTTCTTCAGTAGCCTCTCCACATAGGGCATAAGATCCTCAGGTTCTATCTCCCTCTTAGAGTTGGGATCCTTCCCCAGGTATCCAACATACTTCTGAACAGTCTTGCCGTTGACCCTTCTTACGTCTATCAGTTCGTAATATTCATGTCCCCTCCTCTTGACCCTGTGTGGTATTATAGTCATGTATGGGAATTACCACACACGATATAAACCTTTCGCCACCCCATACTATCCACAGAAAATCTAACATAAAACAATTATCTATCTAACGGTATATAATTGGCATAGTCTTAGCCCTTAATGAAATCCACCCTCCTAAAATTAGATATTAAACGAATAATGATCGGCTAATTCAAAATTTTCATAAAC
>JBMFTY010000058.1:0-538 GCA_049966795.1 Thermoplasmata archaeon | reverse complement strand
CTCTTCCAGCTTGTATTCAATGTCGACATCAAACACCTTTGGCACAAATGATAATGAAACGAAAGGTTAAATAGTTATCTATGGATAACCATATAACTATGGTGAGAAGGTTGGAGCTGGATAACGGTAAACTGATTCTAAAGGAAGATGAGATAGAGGGATTCCTTGAAAGAACTGTAACTCCTATAGGAATGTCAGGGAAGGCTGACATTCCTAAGAGATACATCGGCAGAAGGGTTTACGTGATAATCACAAGATCAAAGGGAGAAGAGAGGGAAGAAATCACTAATGGGGAATAGTGTCCCACATCCCCATGTATAAGATATGGATCACAATTTAAAAATATACCGGTATAAAATCATTTATTAACCTTAACTCGCTAAGATTTAGGTAATATGTCGAGGCCTAGGGTATTTATAATGCTCTCCACCTTCTTCGGTATGTCCAGGAATCCTGTTGTTCCGTCCGCGTATTTCACCAGGTATACCCTGGATAGCTGCAGCAGTACCTCATTAACGGATAGCTTACCGACAAGGTC
>JBMFTY010000057.1:0-550 GCA_049966795.1 Thermoplasmata archaeon | reverse complement strand
GATGTGGGATTGACGTATGTTATTGCAGTTTATGATGTGGACGAAAGCAGGGTAGGAAAAATTAACAGAACGCTTAAGTCTTATCTAATATGGATACAGAATTCGGTTTTTGAAGGAAATTTATCAGAAAGTCTTTATGAGGAAATGATAAATAAAATAATCAAGATTTTAAGTCCCGGCGATTCTTTTATAGTCTATATATTGAAGTCAGATTCAGCTTTTCAAAGATACATTTACGGTGAAAACAGGAATACCAATTTAATTTAAAGGTAAGCCTTAACTCTACGATTTTTACGGAATAGATTCTGACTCGTATCATAACTTTGCTATGTTTATCACTACAATTCTATCTTGAGCTTATCCCGAAGCTCTCTCTCTGCTTTTTTGTATATTCCGTATAGGAATGAGAGCAATTAGAATAAACAACCTGCACTATTCTGGATATTGTCTTTGGCGCTTGGTTGTATGATATGCCGCTGCTGTACTGGTCCCCATTATATTTGTACCACATGATAGTGGAGAGATGTTTACATAGAAGTAAGTCTCAGAA
>JBMFTY010000056.1:0-551 GCA_049966795.1 Thermoplasmata archaeon | reverse complement strand
CTACTGACATAAGCCTCATAGCGTTTCGGGCAGTGCAAGCGATTGGTGGGGCTCTCATCTCGTCAAACAGCAGTGCGATCATAGCGGATACTTTCGAGAGGCATAGGATCGGAAAGGCGTACGGCTACACATCAATGAGTTGGAACATAGGTGCGCTGCTCGGCATACTTCTCGGCGGGGCCATAACAACATTCATAGGCTACAGGTACATATTCTTCATAAATGTGCCGATAGGCATCGTGGTGATATTCCTCGGGTACAAGTACGTCAAGGATGCGAAAAGGGTGAATGAAAAGATCGACCTGCTAGGCATGACCGCGTTAGGCATAGCGGTCGCACTGGTAGCGTATGCTGGAATAAACTATTCTTCCATAGGCCTTACTGTGTTCAATGCTGTCATGGCGCTTGCCGGCCTTGTTGCCGCGGTGTGCTTTGTCATAATAGACAAGAAGGTGAAGATGCCTACATTGAATTTCTCTATGTTTGCCAACAAGATATTCAGAAATTCGCTTCTCGCATCGTTTTTTCAAGGTCTTGGATTCATGGGCGTC
>JBMFTY010000055.1:0-570 GCA_049966795.1 Thermoplasmata archaeon | reverse complement strand
CGGGTGGAACATAGCTCAGAGGAGGGATGACAGGATTGACAGTGCAATATTCTGCACGGGTTTATGGCACAACCTGTTCAATATTGGGCGATCTTAGAATAGTGTCCCACATCCCTTTAACTCTATGGCGCTAAAAGATGGTTAGGTCCCTATAGTATCAACGTTTTCCAGTCATTTCCCTCTTGAAGAATATGCAATACTCATCATCTCATCTGTGTATGGGTTCTTATTGAGCGTGTCTGAAAGTATCATCTTCGTACCCAGATCCACGAGCTTCTCCATCCTATATCTGCTGATTACAGGTTTCTTCACTCTTTTTCTGTATTTTGCAACTGCTGAAGCCACGCTCTCCATGTCATCTGAACCGAAGACTATCTTCCTGTATTCAGGAATGGCAATGTTCTGGAATATGGCGAGAGACTCACCCCTCTGAGTTATAATGCCTCCAGTAGATGAGTTGCCGCTTCTCTTCCGAGCATTCCTCCTTATCCTGCGGAACAGCTGTTCGATAAAGTTGTTGGTCCTCGGTATTGTACCTTCAGCATTCTGTGCAAAGAGCCTGGATTCCCA
>JBMFTY010000054.1:0-581 GCA_049966795.1 Thermoplasmata archaeon | reverse complement strand
CTTCTACCTCATTTCTTGAATCTTGTCTCATATTCTTCATCATTTCCCCAGCTCCTCCCTCATCTTATCATATTCCTCCTTCGATATTTCACCCTTTGCATACCTCTCCCTCAGTATCTCCAGGGCATCGTCATGATCCCACCAGTTCCATCTGCGGCTGTAATACCTGTAGCTCCTGGACATCCACCCCACTGATCTGGCAAACCACACTATCATCCATATGAATATGAAGAGGAAGAAGAGACCTATGAGTGTGCCAAACACTCCCCACGCAGCTCCCACCCATCCTCCCGTGCTGAATGAGAAATTATGGGGGTTGAATATCGCACCCAGGACTGCTGCTATGCCAATGAGAATGAACATTATGGAGAGGCCTATGACGAATATCTTACCTAGATCGTATCTTTCATTCATACCTTCAACACCTCCTCAAATGATCCTTCATCTCTCATTCTTTCCACCTCACAGAAATAAAATCTTCTGGATAACCATAATATTTCATCAATAATTTTGCATATTTCTCAGTACTTTCAGAACCTGCATGAGTCTCCAGGAATAAGCCATTTGACAGTTTATAAGGA
>JBMFTY010000053.1:0-581 GCA_049966795.1 Thermoplasmata archaeon | reverse complement strand
CTTTATGCCCTCTGTGAATTTAGGAATGATGAGCCTATTACCCTTTGCCTTACTTAAAGCCAGAGGGGATTATGAAATACTGTTTATCCTTTTTGGATTTGAATGTGGGGTAGGAAGCGTTGTGTCTAAAGAATCGTTTGAATGCTTTATCCAATTCCACGAGAGAATGCTGGAGGCTCTGGGAATTGATTTCATTCAGCCATGTTAACTTCTTCTTCAATGTTGTTAGCATTTTCATTGTATCAAATGCCGTTAAACCCTTTTTCTTGTCGTTCCTGTGCTCTGCATAATATTTATTCCTTATTTCAAGGAAATGATTCCATACAAATCTGCAAGACCCAAAGTGCTTTTCAAGGAGAATCTTCTGCTCCTCATTCGGATACAGTCGCACCTTGAGGGTCTTAATCATCACTTACACAATATGAATAATCCTAATAAACTTTTTGCAATTCATCTCCCCCCTGAAGGGTCGGAGATTTCTTGCTGATTTTTCTATAAGGCTAATTCAGATATATTTTTAACAGGGATTATAATTTCAAATGCCCGAGTGGGGTAGCTTGGATTATCCTAGGGGCCTGCGG
>JBMFTY010000052.1:0-595 GCA_049966795.1 Thermoplasmata archaeon | reverse complement strand
GGATTACCGCCGCGATATTACCGCCAAGTCTTCCTGCGATATATCCAGCAATTATTGCGGCCACGATCCATCCTATAATTGGAATGAATGAGAAGATAATTTCTAAGAAGAACCAAGCTATACCGCCAACTATAACACCCAATGTTATATCTACGGCTTTTCCCATGCTTCGTTGATATTTTGTAAATATATAGACTTTAGGATGGATACTATGGCGCTAAAGATGGTTAGGTCCCTATCGTATCAACGTTTTCCAATCATTTACCTCTTGACCCTCTGTGATATTATAGTCGTGTAAAGAAATTACCGCACACGATACAAAGTTTTCGCCACTCCATCCTATTCAAAGAAAATCTAACAGAAAACAATTATCTATCTAACGGTATATAATTGGCACAGCAACAGTGCAAACATTTTTATTTTACCGCCGGTTAGTACTATGTATGTGAATTGAAATGTGACAGAGAGGAGTAATGTCCTCTCAGTTATTGGTGTGTTGTGTCTGAAGGAAAGGAGGGGTGTATATAGAATAATCACAGGAAGTGAAAAATCATGGATAATGAAAGGTTGAATGTTGATGTTGAAGGGATGTCAG
>JBMFTY010000051.1:0-597 GCA_049966795.1 Thermoplasmata archaeon | reverse complement strand
CCTCCATAGTGGCATCTGTGATCCTTGATATGGAGGACCTTGAGTATCTATTCTGGAATATTGATTCCAGAATCTCCGATGCCTTCCTTGTTGACACTCCCTTTGAGTATAGGGAGATTATCAGTTCGTCCAGGCCTATGGACCTGCTGTAGGGTTCCAGTGCAGCAGACCTGAATCTCCCTTCCCTGTCCCTGGGAACGGAGAGATCTTCTATCTCCCCGAACTTCGTTTTCACCTTTCTATCATAGAACCCGTTCCTTAAACCGCCATGCTCCTCTATGAAAACATCCCTCTCCGTGTTCATAAGGCTCTCCAGGTATTCCTTCACTGCACTACGTGCTACTTCCACTATTCTTTTATCAATCTCTTCCATACTTCTTCGTACCTCCGTTGGTTGTACAGCAGAGGTATACCTTCCTGGTTACATGAGATTCATGTCTCCTGTATCAGGAAGGGTTTACATGTTCTACACATAATTCATGACGCTATGAAAAATTCAATAAGTTAAGGGTTAAATAACCCTTCAAGCTGATTGGTTATGAAGATTTCTTTCGTAAATGGTAGAATATACAAGCATTTCAACCCACCTGAGACCTG
>JBMFTY010000050.1:0-645 GCA_049966795.1 Thermoplasmata archaeon | reverse complement strand
GGACACATCGTATTCAACACCAAGCTTCTTCAGTATAGGGGCACCTGGTCAACCCCTATCCCCTTCTTCAGTAACCACTGGACATAGGGCATAAGATCCTCAGGTTCTATCTCCCTCTTAGAGTTGGGATCCTTCCCCAGGTATCCAACATATTTCGCTACAACCTTCCCGCCAATCCTCTTCACGTCAACGAGTTCATAGTATTCCTTTCCCCTCCTCTTCACCTTGTGTGTTACCAGAGTCATGCATATGGTGCGTACCATATACATATTAAACTTTTCGCTACCTCGCATTATCCGTAAAGAATCTAACAGAAAATAATTATCTATCTAACGGCATATAATTGGCATAGGAGTTACGTTATAGCCTATATTTAATAATTTCATGAATATAAGTAAAACTACCATACCTGGCGAAACCCATTCGCACCGGGTTCATCGCCGGCTCGACAGCACCACGGCGGGTGTCCTGCCAGATCTCTTTCGAGATTTTGCAGCTGCTGTCATTTGATGATACCACGGCGGGTGTCCTGCCCGACTCCTTCACGGAGTCTACAGCTACCATCTTTTTTTTGTTTTTTGTTTTTTTATTTTTCGATTCATATCAGAATCTTACTTCCAATATAAATACTTTTGGTCCTTTTAC
>JBMFTY010000049.1:0-651 GCA_049966795.1 Thermoplasmata archaeon | reverse complement strand
AGAGGGAACGATAAAATATTGATAATCCTTCTTGGACTTGAATGTAGGGTATGATGCATTATGCTTGAAGAATTGTTTGAATGCTTTATCCAATTCCACGAGGGAATGCTGGAGGCTCTGGGAATTGATCTCATTCAACCATGCTACTTCCCTCTTCAATGATGTGAGCATTTTCATTGTGTCAAATGCTGTTAAACCCTTTTTCTTATCATTCCTATGTTCTGCATAATATTCATTCCTTATTTCAAGGAAATGATTCCATACAAATCTGCAAGACCCAAAGTGCTTTTCAAGAAGAACATTCTGCTCTTCATTTGGGTACAATCGCACTCTAAGTGTCTTGATCATTGCTTACACAATTACAATATGTTAAATAAACTCTCTCGCAATTCATCTCCTCCCTGAAGGTCGGAGCTTTATTGCTCCTATTTCTGTAATCACACACTTTCTTCAAAGACGTCAAGCATTCCAGTTTCGGCATACCCTCTTTTGATATTTCATTGATTATTCAGGGGAAACACAGACAAGAAAAATTATTTTTTCATTATTATACAAGTAAAAGATGAAAATAAAAATTGTTTCAACTGTACATGTACTGATATATATCACATAATATAGGGAAATAAAACAATAAAAAAAAATAGAAAATGC
>JBMFTY010000048.1:0-678 GCA_049966795.1 Thermoplasmata archaeon | reverse complement strand
ATTCTGTTTACAACATAGTACACACCCCTCTTCGGATTCACATCTATGAGGAGATGCACATGGTCAGGCATCACCTCCATTTCAAGCACTTTATATCCATAATCATCCTGTTTCTCAAGGATGAGTTGTTTCAACCTGCTATCAATTGGTGGGTTAAGCACACTCCTCCTGTATTTCGGGCAAAATATCACATGATACTGACAGCTCTACACCATAGGTTTTCGTGATGATACTCCTTTTCTTTATTCATTATCTCCATATGTCTAAAACATTATACCCATGCATTAAATACACTTTTCTCGCAATTCATCTCCTCCCTGAAGGTCAGAGCTTTCTTGCTCATGTCTTTTAAAATCCGGCATCCTTGGCCCTCTGGAACGCAGTTGAAACGCTTAAAACAGCAGTTCATAAAACCCTATAGCTTTGAGGGACAGCACCCTCGCTTTCCCAAATCCCGGTCTTCGAGATGAAAGGAGCTGCCAAAATCACTTTCAGAGCCGAAGAGGCGATGAAAAAGTGGAAAAAGTGAATCAAAATGTTATGGAAATCTTTTGCGAACCGCAAAATTGGGAAGAGGGGCGTTGACCAACAGAAATGAAGGAATTTGCTTGGCCAACTACAAAATAATTTTTATCGCACTTAAAATTGGTGCTCATGACAGATGTGATTGGAACCGAG
>JBMFTY010000047.1:0-679 GCA_049966795.1 Thermoplasmata archaeon | reverse complement strand
GTGCACTCCAGTGATTGATACCAACAAAAGAAGGGGGATAGTAGATTCAAGGCTCTCCCATTCAAGAAGGGAAGGCATAAAACTGAGAAGGGAAGAAGCTTCAAGATATTCCCTGAGATGGGAGATAGAGAGAACTTTCGCAATACTGGAGGACATTCTGGAATGTGAATACATCTGGTTTGTCAGAAATAGGAATTACGATGTTTCAATAGGCATGAAGATTGTTGCTTACAACCTCGTGATTCTTCTTAATCAGATGTATCAGAGACCAAAGAGGCAGATAATGGATGTCGTTGTTTAACGGAACATGGGACGCCCTAGAGATGATGAGTATTGTATATTCTTCAAGAGGAAAATGACTGGAGAACGTTGATACGATAGGGACCTAACCATCTTTTAGCGCCATAGGGATTGTAGTAAAATTTAAATATATTCTAATAATGTATTTATATGGGAATTTCCCTAAAATGGTACATATTATTAAGTCGTAGTAATAGATATAAAAAAAGAACACTTGTTTTTTCAGTAGTGATCATAACTGTAGTAGTTGGTCTTTCATTCTCTTCTGGGTATCTATTTCAAGATTTAAATCATACCACTTCTAATCTAACACTTCCAGCTACGCAACTTAGTGAATTTTTGGGAAATGTGGTTTATACCTCCAATGCAAATTTGAGTG
>JBMFTY010000046.1:0-687 GCA_049966795.1 Thermoplasmata archaeon | reverse complement strand
CCAAGTTATTTAAGTGAAGTCCTAGGGGTGCCCAATTTGGGCTTCCTTTAGCGAATACTGAATACGCGCGTTGCCATTTTTCTTCACAGGCAACAGTACAAGTGCAAGCATCTTCGCCCAGAGCTGCAGAGCAATCTTTTCTTCACTGGCAACAGTACCCTTATATTTGCCATACCTTCCTCGAGAAATTGTGTCATCTGCATTGTATGGTTATCAACCGACTGGCATCCCCTTATCCCTAAAGTATAAGGTTCCTGCTTCAGCAAAGCATAGCTAATACCCTGGCGCTTCAGGTATTCCGCCAGAGGTATCTCCACAGGCGTGAATTCGGGAATGCCGTTCCCTACTTTTAAGCTTCAACATGTAATTCCAACGTTCCTTATACGCCTTTCGCAACTCATGTTTTGTTGAATAATACTCATGAAATTTTGACTATCAGTAGCTTTTTAATGAACGAAACCAACCTAAAAACCAAAATTCCTCGTGAGATTCGATTTTTCCCAAAATCCATAAGCAAATTTATGCGAGGTTTTGGAATTATGCAATAGCCTAAGTGCATATGCATTGTTGAATAATTCCTAGGCCATGGCCTTTCACCATGGGGGTCAACGGCTCTTCACCAAGCATCGTGGTTTACAGTCCGTTTACAGGTTCGATTACGACTGTAGGCACGGTAGTAGAAAGCAG
>JBMFTY010000045.1:0-698 GCA_049966795.1 Thermoplasmata archaeon | reverse complement strand
AATATCAGAGGAACCAGGACATGTTACCAAATGGACATATTATGTAGACCTCTACGCCGATAAGGACATAAACCAGATATACCTCGGCGACGGCACATACGCACGATTGAGGCCTGAGAAATACGGCGGACCAGACCAGATAAACATGATGCAGCTTACAGACATCATCTCAGCCAATATAAAGAAATACGGCCCTGCAAATAAACCTGAAATAAATGCGCCGAATGAAGAAGAGAGGAAAATAAAGAACGCGCTGGGATGAATTAACTTCCAGAGGGACCATGATGCGTATTTACAGAAAAATTAGCAGGAAAGCTCAGACCTTCAGGGAGGAGATAAACAGATTTCCCCTAAAGAAAGGATTTAAGAGGGGAAGCCTTCAAAAAATAAAATAAAGAAGAATAATCATCATCCCTTGTCTCCGCCTTTTCCGAAAGAGGGCGGATGCACGAGGGAGCGGTTGAAGTAATGGTGGATGCCGTGCTTGCTTCTCATGTCTCCTCTTATCTGGGCATAGTACGCCCTTGAGAATTCGAACGCCTTGTCGGCCGTATAACCTCCCGGCTGAGTGTTCATTTTTTTGCTGTAATCGTTCCATGATGCTCTGTACCCATCAGTATTCACTCTCCATGTGTCTGTTTTTCCATCATATTTGACGTTACTACCATTAACATGGACGAAGCCCTTGAGTGTTTTGC
>JBMFTY010000044.1:0-712 GCA_049966795.1 Thermoplasmata archaeon | reverse complement strand
GTCACAGGAAGCATTCATTAGACAACGAAAGAAAAAGACTGGGGTCTCACCTGGATTCAGGATGTTGCTTCATTCTCCTGTGGGTGATCCAATCTTTTCGCTCTTCCTGATCAAGATCTGCAAATTCTTGCTACTCAACAACATTTTGAATTATAGTTCCAATGCCATCTGACATCCTCGCCTCCCTAAAGGATCGAAGGTTCCTGATTCAACGACACGTAGCTGATACCTTCACGATTCAGGTATCCCGCCAGAGGTATCTCCACAGGCGTGAATTCGGGAATGTCCTTCCCTACTTTAATTAAACCTATATTGCGAATATTGATTGCTGCATTCAAATCTCTGTCTATTGTCAGACCACACACATCGCAACGGTATATCCTATCAGAGAGTTTCAGGTTATGTTTTATGCTTCCGCAGTTAGAGCACATCTTCGATGATGGATCAAATTTGGAGGCAGATCGGATACTCACTCCGATCCATCCCGACAGATCATGGGAACAGCGTTGATATCACGGCCCTCGCCCCTTTTGATTCCTATTCCGGAAGGGTGGAGGGGGATTTTGATGGCCTCATGAGCAGGATGGCACCGTTCCTGAAGGTGAAAACATATGCCTATCACATCATACTGGAGGATTCATCCAGCGGCGGGAGGGTGGCCGTCTATATCAAGAAGGATGAGAGGGGTGTTCTGAGGTTGTGGTGCAATGCG
>JBMFTY010000043.1:0-727 GCA_049966795.1 Thermoplasmata archaeon | reverse complement strand
GTATCTCCAATTCCTGCGGGGAGTGTTCTCCTCGCAGTTAATTTGATCGGGGATAATGTAGATGGATATGAAATACGACGTGCATATAATTTTTGGGACGACACCAAAAAGGTGTTGTACCAATTTGTTACTATTGACGGCGGGGAGCCACATTACACCCGTCATGATCGAAACGCTACGTATTACTTTGTTATCTTTTGGCATACCCTTTATCATGGGATGCTCACCCCAGCGGGTGATAAGTATCTCTCCCGTCATGGTGATAGATATTATAGCAGGGACAAATGGTTCTGAATGTCTCTAAATATCAGGAACAGGGCTGTCATCAGCCAGCCTATTGTGGCGGGTGCTATTTTCGGTCATTCGACCCTCCCAGCTGCAATCTCCGAAGCTTTAGCGAGGAGTAGCTGATTATACCAAAAATTCATTAATAAGTAATGTATATAAATGTATGAATAAGCTGGTATTCATAATGGGTGTGATAATAACACTCATAAGTGTGATATTTGCAATCATATATGCGTTGCTATCGGGATATGTGACTGGATCCACATATGATTCCATTATGTTGTATCAACATGTTGCTACAGTATTTGTATTCATAGGACTATTTCTGATAATTATAGGTATATTGATAAGGCGACCACCATCCATCAAATCAGTTTTTAGGGTAACCAAATCAGAATTTGTATTGATGATAGCGATAGTAAATGCAACAGCAACATAT
>JBMFTY010000042.1:0-728 GCA_049966795.1 Thermoplasmata archaeon | reverse complement strand
CAACAGGGCGAAGTTAGGATGGATGCATCTTGCAGAAAATTTATAGGATTATTGGGAATCCTCTATCAATATTTATGGACAGCCAATATTTAAGTTTTTCCAAGGAAGCTATGGCGCTAAAAGATGGTTAATCCCTATAGTATCAACGTTTTCTAGTCATTTCCCTCTGGGCCCTTTGTGATATTATGGTCGTGGGGAGAAATTACCACACACGGTACAATGTTTTCGCCACTTCACACTATTCACAAAAAATCTAACAGAAAATAATTATCCATTTAACGGTATATAATCGGCTAGCTTTATAGTGATACTCCAGCAGGTAAACACCAATTGACAACCCCCAGGAGCTATTGTCAACTTCAACCAAACCATTCCGGTAGTAGTCCTTCCAAGATTGTTGAGATCTATGGTGTGAAACTCATTGCGGGAAACTATGATGTCATTGCCTGAATTTCTTCGTGAACCAGAGCAGTGTAGCTTGAAAGTGAAACATTTATGTCTGATATGACAAATCCATAGTTACCGGAATACCCTGCGGAGACTACATATAACCCTGAATAGTTTGAAATCACCGTGAAGAACGTGAATCCATCGTATGAAATGTTCCTGATGTTAATGCTGGAATTTCTAGCTGAAAAGAATTGTCTTTCTACCATATAGGATATATTGTAGAAGAGTGATGACTGGGTCTGGTTTGTGAACTCAAGGGAAATTACCATAACTTCTAT
>JBMFTY010000041.1:0-816 GCA_049966795.1 Thermoplasmata archaeon | reverse complement strand
CTTTGGTATAGGAATTGAGAGATTTGTTCGTTTTGTCAGAGGAATAAATGATATAAGGGAAGTAACACTCTTTCCAAAGTCAATAGGTGAATACGTCTTGTAAATTTTATTTTTAAATTTCTAAACTTAGGTCAGCTACTCCTCGCTAAAGCTTCGGAGCTTGCAGCTGGGAGGGTCGAATGACCGAAAATAGCACCCGCCACAATAGGCTGGCTGACGGCAGCCCTGTTCCTGATGTTGAGGGAGGCAACGAAATCAGCCTCTCCCTCGAACTCACAGGAAACGCACCTGAAATGGGATCGTTCAGTTCTATTTCTTCTATCCGTGGTATGACAAACTGGGCATTCCCTACTTGTGTTGCGTGGTTCGATAGCAATGACGGGAATGCCCACTTCCCTCGCCTTGTACTCAATGAATGACCTGAGCTGGTAGAATGCCCATGAGTTGTGGACGTACCTGTTTGCCTTTTCTAACGGTTGTCCTCATCCGTATGCCCTTGAGGTTCTCAACGGCAATGGCGGAGGAGGTGCCTTTGGCTCTCTGAACGATCTCCTTGGATATCACATGGTTGGTATTCCTCACAAAACTGTTCTCCTTTCCAGAGAGTTTCCTGAGATGCCTCTTTGCAGATCTAGTACCCCTGGACTGCAATCTGGAACGTAGATTGGTATAGTGTTCTCTCACTTCATTGACCTTATCTCCAGAATAGTACTTGCCGGTGGAATCAACAGCGATATTGACGATACCCATGTCAACGCCAATAACATCCTTCGTCTCAACAATAGGTTCCTCTGGAACTTCCACGGCAACCATGAG
>JBMFTY010000040.1:0-845 GCA_049966795.1 Thermoplasmata archaeon | reverse complement strand
CTTCATACCCTCCAAAATTTTACTCAAATGATTTTCTCATTCCAGGATATACGGGAAAGGTGATAGGGATATCTTTGATGTATACAACTATAATAACTGATGATAACATACCATTAAAGATACCAAACAGCGTATTGATACAATCTTCAATTTTCATACACTCCTCAAGTGAGTCAAGAGTTGTAAGAACTAAAATAGAAGTTTCCAAAGAGATAGATCCTGATGATATTATACCCCTCATCTCAAAGAGGATAGGTGAAATACCATCTATAATAGGAACTGCAGATGTTCGCATATATGAAACAACCTTCACATCATATGTATTAGTAATTCAAGGAATGTTTAGGAGTCAATTTGAAGAGCCAATTAGAAGCGAAGTTCTAAAAGAATCAATGAAACTGATCAAAGGAAAGATGAATCAGATCAAGAATATTAAATAGACTAAGGTTCGGTTTTATAATTGTTATATTTTTGAAAAATCACAATCTCCTGTCGCAAGGAAGCTCCATCCTTCGGGGAGGAGAGGAATTGCGACAAACTTATATATTGATTTGTCCTGTCTATACTGTGCTCAAGACGCTCCAGATAAAGCTTCTCCCTAACAACAAGCAGAGACAGATACTCATAGATACATTCAAAAAGTTCAATGAAGCGTGCAACTACGTCTCCAGGATAGCTTTTGAGAAGAAACTCTACAACAAGGTCTTCCTGCAGAGGATTGTCTACAAGGACATAAGGGAGAAGTTCGGCATTGCAGCACAGCTTGCCGTAAGGGTTATAGCCAAGGTTGTTGAAACCTATAAGGTGGATAAGGAACATTTTCATGAGTTCGATGATTTCGGTTC
>JBMFTY010000039.1:0-897 GCA_049966795.1 Thermoplasmata archaeon | reverse complement strand
TCCTCCCTGGTCTCGGTCTCCTCCACAGCCTTCCTGAATATGGCGTAGTCCAGATCGAACTGGTCCTTCCTCCCTATAACATATTCCTTGACAAATCCGTTGTTTTTCATGTTTACCACGGATCAGAAGTCACGTTCAGGTATTTGAATTTTGTAACCCCATTTCAAAAATGAAAAAAGTGAAAAAAATGAATTTTTTAGAGGAAAGATTTATAACCTGTAATGACCATTTCATGAGTGGATGAATGCAGATCATTTCTACAGGCGCAGAGAAGTCTCGAGATATCTGAAGGAGATTGAGGAAATACTGGAGGGGAAATAGTGGCAAAAGAAAATAGCCGTCTGTTCCGCGAAATAAAGGAAAAAATTGTTGAATGTGCTGGTAATGAGCTTGAAGTTAAGGACCATTTTAACGTTCTGGCTCGGCTAAAGGAACATAGCGAAAGGAATTCCAGACACGTGAACTCGTTTCAGGCGGATTTGGTCATATCGGATAAAACTTTAGCGGAGAAGCCGGTGGAACTTGTAATTATAGAGGTCAAGGGAGCCGAGTTTATTAACACTCATGATGTTTTGATTTATTCTTCAAAGGCGAGGAGACATAAAGTATTGTTCCCTTGGCTGAGATATGGAATGGTGTGGTCGTCCCCTCCTGATAAGGAGAAAGGGGTTCCGATGAGGTTCCTGATGAATAATGAAAGCCTTGATTTTGCCTACAACTTCGAGAATCAGGTAGGCGAGAAGTTTGACGATTTTTACCGCCACATTTTATGGAAGCAAATAGATGCATCAAGGAGGTTATATGAATTGTATAATAACAGTAAAAATATGATTGAATATTTCAATGTAGTCGTAGACCTCGGCACCGGTTTAGATAAGAAGGAGGATAGATGAAATG
>JBMFTY010000038.1:0-1072 GCA_049966795.1 Thermoplasmata archaeon | reverse complement strand
GTGGAGAGACAGACTTGAAAAGACTTTGAATATCGGGATAGGGCAAATAGGTGGAGGTGAGAAAGATATTAGGGATATAACAGTTTCAACATATGATTCCGCATATCTAATGGCAGAAGATCTGGGAAATAAATTCAAATTTCTGCTGGTTGATGAGGTGCACCATCTAGCATCTGAAAGGTTCATTGAAATAGCGAAAATGTTTGCTTCCCCGTATAGAATGGGATTGACAGCTACATATGAAAGGGTGGATATGCTTCACGAGAAACTTGAGGAAGTGATGGGTGGAAAGATATTTGAGCTGGGTTACGAGGAAATATCTGATTACATATCCAATTACCAAATCATCAGGATACCTGTGGATCTGGAACAGGAGGAAGAGGAAGAATATGAGAAAAACAGAAGTATATTCATATCATACCTCAGGAAACACAGGATAACGATGAGGGGTCCATGGGATTTTGAAAAATTCATATTATCATCCTGGAATCCAGAGGGAAGGGAGGCATTGATAGCTTGGAGGAGGGCGAGGGAGATAGCTTTTAACGCAAGGGTCAAGGTTGATACCGTCAGGTATGTTCTCTCAAAACACAGGAATGAGAAGACACTGATATTTTCTGAGGATACATCAACTGCTTACCTCATATCGAAGGAATTCCTGATACCATGCATCACATATCTGACTCCTGGACCGGAGAGAAAGAAGTACCTTGAAATGTTCAGAAATGGGGAAATAACTGCGCTCGCTACATCAAGAGTGCTGGATGAGGGGATAGATGTACCCGATGCATCTATAGGGATAGTACTAAGCGGTTCAGGGAGCACCAGGCAGTTCAGGCAGAGGCTTGGAAGATTGTTAAGACCCTCTGTAGGCAAGAATTCAATCCTCTATGAGATAGTTGCGAAGGGTACATCGGAATATGGGACTTCTAGGAGGAGGAGAAAGGGTGTTCCCGACTCAATTGATGATAATTAGGAGGAGCAAGAAGGGCATAGTAAAATCATTGTTTCTTAATGAGGAGAATGATAATTACAGCTCCTCTGTCATAGAATTATTCAGATCATCCATCGG
>JBMFTY010000037.1:0-1197 GCA_049966795.1 Thermoplasmata archaeon | reverse complement strand
AACAATTCTTCAAGCATAATGCATCATACCCTACATTCAAGTCCAAGAAGGATTATCAATATTTTATCGTTCCCTCTGGATTCAAGACCAAGGGAAATCGGTTGATAATTCCCAAATTCGTAGAAGGCATAAAATATAGAGATGAGTCATCAATTCCAAAGAATATAAAACAAATAGTGATAACGAAAGATGTGAATCGTTATTATGCCTCCATACAATATGAATCAGATGAACAACCGAAGAATGGAGAAGGTGTTGTTGGTATAGACATGGGAATAAAACATTTTTTAACTACATCAGACGGGATAGCTATAGAACCTTTTAATATCTATCGAATATATGAAAAGAAGATCAAGAGAGAGCATAGAAGATTATCAAAAAAGAAAAAAGGTTCAAAGAACAGGCAGAAGCAAGTAGTTAAACTCCAGAAAATGTACCAGCACATTGGAGATGCAAGAATGGACTTCAACCACAAGGTATCCACTGCGATAGCCAAGCATTATGGTATCGTTGTGATTGAAGACCTGAACGTACAAGGCATGCAGAAGAACCGCCACCTTGCTAAGAGCATAACAGACCAGGGATGGTATCAATTCAAGGAAATGCTGGAATACAAGCTAACATGGAGGAATGCAGAACTCATAGAGATCGGAAGGTTTGATCCGTCCTCTAAGATGTGTTCTCGTTGTGGGAACATGAAAAGCAGTCTTAAACTGTCGGAGAGGACATACCACTGCGATGTCTGCGGTCTCACTATCGATAGGGACCTCAATGCCGCTATAAACATTAGAAACATAGGACTGATAAAAATAGGGAAGGGCATTCCCGAATTCACGCCTGTGGAGATGCCTCTGGCGGGATACCTGAATCGTGAAGGTATCAGCTATGTGTCGCTGAATCAGGAACCTCAAACCCTTCAGGGATGAGAGGATGTCAGGCGTTGATTGCTTTTACTTTATTTGCGGTAATATTCTTCTATACCTCATACAGTATGATCCAGTTTGACCTCGCCAACGATCAGATCATCTCCCAGCTCTATGGGATCTCCCCCGATGGCAACCCCGCCAATTTCACTGACAACATTTCAGCCATAAACGCCTCTGTTTTCTACCCCGTAGTCCCCATGCAGGACCACTTCTATGGCATCGATCTCATCAAAATCGCCACCAGCACGGGCTACTGGCTGCAGCTGGGCAT
>JBMFTY010000036.1:0-2273 GCA_049966795.1 Thermoplasmata archaeon | reverse complement strand
AGGGAGAGGCTGATTTTGTTGCCTCCCTCAACATCAGGAACAGGGCTGCCGTCAGCCAGCCTATTGTGGCGGGTGCTTTTTTCGGTCATTCGACCCTCCCAGCTGCAAGCTCCGAAGCTTTAGCGAGGAGTAGCTGACCTGCTGTCCCTTATCTCCTTCAGAGCTTCCCTGTCCCTGCAATAGAGATAAGGGGCGAGGTCCAATGAGGGAGGGGACCTCTCCAGTTTTCTCCTGTAGACCTGCCTAAGGTTCCTGTCAACCTCCCTGCAGTAACCGCCCCACGTGACCCCAAGAGACTCCACGTACTCCTTCTCAATACCGGTGGCAATCTCATGAGCCCGGGGGTACTCATAACCAAGATCGGACATCCACTTCTCCGGAAGTTCGTGATGAAGACCGATGCTCTCTATTGTGCTTACCTCCTTTCCCTCGACCTTCAGAGTTTTAGGAAAGTGCTCGTCCAGATATATCGTCTTGCCGTCCAGCGAATAACCGCCCGTATATTTCACATCAAACTTCGTATTGACCCTTGCCTTCGAAGAGTCCTTCCTCTCCCTTACGATTCCCACCATAGTGCCCTCGAAGTAAACCTTGTCCCCTTCAACCTCGACGGTCTCTCCGTCCTTTATCAAGGAACTTGAGGTGAAGCGTATGTACCTGGGTTCCCTGAAGTCTATTGCAACAGTATGATAGACCCCTTCTTCCTCCGTTCTTTCAACGACCTTGTACTTTTCCATTGATAACAAAGGAAACTTCGGAGATAAATGTATCTGCGATTCCATGCGCAGCGTCATAGATAATGGAAAACAGGCAGCATTTCTCAATGTTCTTATATCCCTCAGGGATTCCCCTCCAGTGCTTATTCTCCTTGAAATACTGCTCTTTGTTACGATTGCACTTTCGATAGGGATAATAGGAAACATTGCGGGCATCGGCGGGGGGATCATTATAATGATTGTCCTTCTTTTCCTTTTGAGGATAGACCCCGTAACGGCCAGCGGACTAAGCTTGGTCACCATTCTGGCGAGTGCGGCCGTTGGTTCCGCATCCAATTACAGGCAGCATGCGATAAACACTCGCCTGTTAATTGCTATCTGTATTCCTGCAAGCCTTGGGGTACTCCTCGGCTCTTATCTAGTGGTTCACTTCAAGGATTCTTACTTTAACCTTATATTCTCCTTCGTAAGCATAAGCATTGGTCTCTTCTCTCTCGTCGTTACGAACGTTGACAGGAGAAAGAACAGAATCGAAACCGGCAGCTTCATAGAGAGGGGGTCTAAGACAGATTTAGCACCCTCTGAGAAAAAGAACGCAGGGAACGTGCAGCACCTATTCACGTTCCTGGCAGGGATTGCGGGAGGATTTCTCGGGATAGGAGTAGGCGGGATCGTTGGAACTTATCTTACTGCAGTGAGGAAGATCAATCCCAAGATCGCATTTTCCACAGTCTTATCTGCTATGATCTTCACATCCATCATTGGTTCATCCTTCCATCTCCTCGCGATAAAGCCGATACCTGATCTTTTGGTGCTGACCATTTCCCTGGCGACAGGAGCAGCCATTGGAGGGTTCCTGGGTTCGTACATATCAAGCAGGATCCAGTTCTTCAAGCTTCGTCTAGCCCAGGGGTACATTATAGTTTCCCTTGGTCTCCTAACACTCCTTCTTACCCTGGTTACATAAACATGATTCCATTCTTTGAAGTTAGCTTTGCCGTCTCTTCTTTGACGGTCATTTCTGTTTCCTGAAAACTTTCTCCACAATGCATATTTCCTCAATGAGATCAGAATGGAACGATAATGAACACTTTGTCTTCGAGAGATCATCAACAAACGCTCCTTCACCTCTGGATTTAGATGAGAGCCACGATTATATCCTTCATTAGTCGGTTCCTTGGTTTCTTCACGTCTCCTGTCGCAAGGAAGCTCCATCCTTCAGGGTGGAGAGGAATTGCGACAAATTTATATATTGAATGAATACGTCTATATTGTGCTTAAAACCCTTCAGATCAAACTGCTTCCCGACGAAGAACAAAGAAACATACTCATAGATACTTTCATCAGATTCAACGAGGCATGCAACTTTGTCTCCAGAATAGCCTTTGATAAGAAACTCTACAACAAGGTCTTCCTGCAGAGGATTGTCTATAAGGACATAAGGGAGAAGTTCAGCCTTTCTGCACAGCTCGCGGTAAGAGTCATAGCCAAGGTTGTTGAAACATATAAGGTGGATAAGGAACATTTCCATGAGTTCAGGGATTTCGGATCCATCGT
>JBMFTY010000035.1:0-4779 GCA_049966795.1 Thermoplasmata archaeon | reverse complement strand
TATTGTGGCGGGTGCTATTTTCGGTCATTCGACCTTCCCAGCTGCAAGCTCCGAAGCTTTAGCGAGGAGTAGCTGACCGTCAGGCACTTTTCTCTTTTGAGTCCATCCCCCATGGACCTGCCTCAAATGTTTTCCAATTCTCTTGATGTTCTTTCTACCCGAGGCAAGATGAAGATGGCAGGTGGATAGAAAGTCAAGGGTTTCCGGTGTGAAGCATTTTGCTCTAAAATCAAAAATATCCATCCGCTAAATGGTTATTCTTCAACACGCTAAGAGGTACATGACTAAAATTTCCCATTCTAGATTGATTTTTCAGCACCGGAATTAGAAAAAATTAATAAATGCCCGCGGCATCCGATGGACAACGAGGGGAGATAAATTGGCAAAGTACGTATTGATATCGGATAGCACTCTGATGTACGGCTACAGGGATTTTCCGCTTCTAGATTTCCTACCGTGTGCGCCGGTTTCCAAGATTCCTGCGCCCGTATTCAACTTCCTGAAGGGGCCGCCTTATCCGAGTCTTCCAGATGGCCAACCCATCTACAGTCCCTATGCGGTCAGGAAGGTTGAAGCATCCCTTCTCAGGGAAAATAGAAGAGAAGATGTTTACGTGGCAAGTAACGAGAGTCTAGAGAGCGCAATAAAGGATGACACAGAGGTTATAGGGGTAAGCACTATGGATCCCCTCGGTCTTGGGCCAACCACAATGTCCTACTACGTCCTCTTCGGCGGGGATCCCTATGCCTGGGTCAGGAAGGAGTGGGAATCTCTGATATCGAGAATAAATGTTGCTAGAAAGGGGAAGAAGGCAAAGCTTCTGGTAGGGGGTCCAGGCGTCCTTGAATTCTTCCAGATGAGGGAAGAACTTGATAAGGAGGGCATAGATTATGCGTTCAGCGGTGAAGGGGATGATATCCTCCCACAGCTCTTCGAGCAGGTGGCAAGCGACAGCATCGACAACAGGATGTTCTACCACGGGTATATAGAATACGATGAGAAATTCAAAAGAATATACAAGGAGGATGACAAGATACTTTCAAGGGCAATGACAGGAAAGCTGTATCCGAAGCTTGAGGAGATACCAACGATAGTAAACCCCTCTGTGAAGGGCATGATTGAGGTGATGAGGGGGTGCGGTGTGGGATGCGACTTCTGCGAGGTGACACTCCGTCCACTCCGGTACTACACGCCTGAGATGATAGCGAGCGAGATAGAGGTAAACCTGAAAAAGGGAAAGAACAGCCACGTTTGGGTTCATTCTGACGATATATGGGGCTTCAAGCACGACAACTTCTTCAGGCCGAATGAAGAGGAGCTGGTTGACCTCTTTGGTAGAATCATGAAGACTCCCGGGGTTTCAGGGACAAACCCAACCCACGGAAGAATATCGATCCCGTCAGGCTATCCTGAACTGATGAAGAAGTTGTCGGAAATCATGAAAGCAGGGCCGAACAACTGGATAGGCATTCAGACCGGCCTAGAGACTGGGAGCGAAGTCCTGGCAAAGAAGCACATGCCAAACAAGACGATGCCCCTGAGGATAGGCCCAGACGGGAGCTGGGAGGAGATAGTGTGGGAAGGTGTTTACAACGAGACCAAGTACTACTGGAGATCAGCCTTCACATTGCAAGTGGGGCAGCCAGATGAGACGGAGGAAGACCTTTGGGATACAGTAGCGTTGGTAAACAGATTGAGCAACTCCAAGATTGACGACGGCAGGGACTTTGAGTTCACGGTGACCCCACTGCAAAATGTTCCCATGGGGAGGATCTCATCCAAGAAGCTTGATTCGGACCTGCTGAACGAAGCCGAACTTGCGGTTTACTATGCATCCTACAGGCATCTTGCGAAGATGGCGGCCAGGAGGAGCGGGGAAGCATCGGGCAATCTGATAGTCAGGGCGGGAACTGGCGCCATAATCCATTTCGGTGGCTACCTAATGCTCAAGGTGGTTGAGGACATTGCTAGGAAGAAGGGAGTGAACATATCTAAGGTCAAGAATTACGGACTGGAATACAGGAAGGAATTCACGTCCCTCAGTTCCCTGGCTCACGCGTGATCACCTGAGCCTATATATTCTTCCTCGCCACTCAATCTCTCTCATTCTCAAGCCCGACGTCAGATTGTAAAGATACACGACCGGGAGCATCAGGGTGATGACGGGAAAATACCAGGTTCTCACGGGATTTCTCAGTTCACTCCTGACGGAATTGAACGCATAAGGAAATAGGAAAGCCAGAAACACCGGGTTGAGGAAAGAAAGCGCTATGGCACTTGCGATGAGATAGAATGAAAATCCAAAATATATCACCCCGAAAATGAAAATCCTCTTGGACGAACTGATGGACAGGGAAGTCTGCCTATTGGCCCACTCGAGAAATTTAGGGAAGTCGTCGTCAGTATGTACCATTGGCCGCGAGGAGGGAACATACCCTATCTTCAGCCCTCTTGATTTCACAATTCTCATCACTGAAACATCATCGGATATGGATTCTGAAAACTCCTTGATGAATTCTTCGTCGATCAGCTCGCTCCTGAATGCCATCGAGCCACCCCAAACAAATCTGGTGATGCCCGATTCCATCATGGATTGGCCGACCGTTCCCCAGAACATCTTCACCCTGCTCCAGAATCCCCCTTCAGGATAAAAGGAGGGGAACGTTGTAGAAACCCCAGTTCCCCTATCTGATAGGGGTGACACAAGACATCTGAGCCATTGCCTCTCCACCCTGATATCAGAATCGGCCACAACAATCACATCGAAGCTCTTCGCTTTGGGAAGTGCAGTGGATATCGCCCTAACCTTGCCGCTGCATCTCCTACATGGGAAATCAGATGTCACGCACTCTATCCCCAGTTCTGTAGCTATCCTGAGCGCAGGGTCATCGGGAGAGTCAACGACGCCCAAAATCCTGAATTCTTTGAAGTCCTGAGATGTGAGAGAAATAAGATTTTCCCTGAGATCGAGATCAATCCCCTTCAGGGGAACCACAATAATTACCCTAAGGACATCGCTTTCGCACGCCTCCTCCTTATCGCCTCTCCTTCCAAGGTACGCAAGCATCAGTCCCAGAGCAACCAAGGTGTTGAATATTACTAGGATGAAGAGGAAAGGCTGCATTCTCTAAGCGATCTTTGGCACAAGATAAAAGTTACTTCACTCTTCGCACGAATTTTCCAGTAGAACATGTTTTCTTTAATTACGGCTAATTACGGAAATATAGATTATCCTCGCATTGATCGGAAGGCATGGTAAATTCACCGTACGGTGGCAGCCTGAAGATATCATTTGACGATAGAAGAAAGGATAGGTATCTGGAAGAATTCAAAAATACCAGAGGTGTGATACCATTCGTGGATTTCTTCTACGATTCGCTGAAGATATCAGACGGCTCCTACAGCCCCCTAGAAGGTTTCATGTCGGAGGAGGAAATGAATTCCGTTCTGGAAAGAATGGAGCTTCCAAATGGCCTTCCTTGGACGATACCCATATTCCTGGCAGTGCAAGATGACGAGGCAAAGGGGATAAGACCAGGAGAGGAGGTGCCCTTAAGGGACCTGAATGGGAAGCCATACGGCTTCATGAGGGTTGAAACTAAATTTTTCCTTGACAAAAAAAGGATCGCTGAATCGGTTTACGGAACCCTTGACAGAAACCACCCGAATGTGGACGATCTTTTCTCAAACTACGGTTCCCAGGCGATCTCAGGGAAGGTATTCGTCTTTGACAATCCCCCTCTGCCTGGGGGGAGTCACGAGATGCACCCTGCTGACGCAAGGAATGAATTCGAGAGGAGAGGATGGAGGAATGTAGTGGCCTACCAGGCAAGGAATCCACCTCACGTTGCGCATGAATATCTGCAGAAGGTCTCTCTCGAGATGCCAGGCATTGATGGTCTTCTGATACATCTCGTGGTCGGTAGACTTAAGAAGGGAGACTACAGTGCGGAAGCGATACTGGACAGCTATGAAGCGCTAGTAAACAATTATCACAGGGCAGAGAGAGTGGCGATGGCCTCCCTTTCTATAACCATGAGGTACGCTGGGCCAAAGGCAGCGGTATTTCTCGCTATAGTTAGAAGGAATTTTGGGGCAACGCACTACATCGTGGGAAGGGATCAGGCTGGCGTGGGGAATTACTACGATCCATATGCTGCCCACAGGATATTCGAGAAACTTGACCTTGGCATAGTACCCCTTCTATTCAAGGAGACATTCTACTGCAGGAAGTGCGAATCAGTTACATCGGAAAACGTCTGCCCCCACTCCCCGGAACAGAGAATGGTTATCAGCCAGACGCGGATAAGGGAGATGCTTCGCAGAGGGGAAGAGATACCGAGGGAAATCATGAGGCCGGAGATAGCGAAAATCTTATCAAGGGAAGGCCAGCTTAGCAACTAGGGAGAAAATCCCAATGATAGCGCAAATATTTATGTCCTGAAAGATATAACCATCCCTGGGCCCGTAGCTTAGCCAGGTAGAGCGACCGGCTCTTAACCAGTAGGCCAGGGGTTCAAATCCCCTCGGGCCCGCTGAAATAACTGAATTTTCGGAAAGCATGGGGTTCTTTCTGGTTGAAATCCTAATTCACAATCTCCTGTCGCAAGGAAGCTCCATCCTTCAGGGTGGAGAGGAATTGCGACAAACTTATATGTTGATTTGATACATCTATATTGTGCTTAAAACCCTTCAAATCAAACTGCTTCCCGATGAGAAACAGAAAGAAGCACTCATGGATACGTTCATCAGATTCAATGGGGCTTGTGATTACGTTTC
>JBMFTY010000034.1:0-5892 GCA_049966795.1 Thermoplasmata archaeon | reverse complement strand
GCTAGAAATTACGGAGAAAAACACCGAGAAGTAGAGGGAAAGAAGTGCATTCCTGAGCAACTTTGCCATGAGTATGAGGGTGGATATCTGGTCTTTGTACGATGAGACAAGATGACCCTTTATTTCACCGAGGAAAAGCTCCCTGTGCATGTTTCTGATCCTGTTCATCACGCTCGAGTACCTTTCATTCGCTCCCAGGATCAGAAGAGCGACGCCCGTTATGAGAGCCAGGGGAACGAATGAATCGTTCATAAGGTTAACAATATTCAGCACGGAGCTTTATGATTCGCAGGAATAACTCTTTTGCCCCTTCTCATTCTTAGCGCGTTAAGAATTAATATGAGGGACGCATTGAAACAGAATGATCACGGAGACCTACGCTCCCATCATAGGATACCTTCTTGGCCTCTCGCTCTCCGCGCCTCCTGGTCCAGTGAACGCCGTGATCATGAACGAATCTTCCAAATCTCCTTTGCATGGTACGAGCGTTGGTGCAGGTGCGATGACCGCAGATCTCATCTTCCTCGTAATTCTATACACGGTAAAAGATGCGGTCCCCCACTGGGTCTTTGAGTATCTTTACGTGATTGGAGCTGTTTACATGCTATACCTTGCCGCTTCCGTCCTCAGGTCACGGATGCCTTCCAAGTCCAGGAAGGGGAACTATATCGTGGGCCTTTCCATGGGTATCTCAAACCCCTTTCAGATACTCTGGTGGGCAACCGTTGGATTCTTCCTCATAGAGAGGCTCACGCTTCTCTCCGTTATATTCTTCTTCCTGGGGATTGTGACATGGATAGTTGCATTCCCCCTGGCAATGAACCGCGTGGGGAAAGTATATGGGAATGCGGTGAAGATATTTTCATTCCTCGTCCTTGTTTCCTTTTCCGCACTTATGATATTCTATGCCTTGGAGCCCTTTCTCCTGACACACCAGATTTAAGCTCAAAGATTTAATATTTCAAAAATTATACTCTCCTGATACAAATGCCCGGGACCGAAGAGAAAGACTGGTTTTCCAAACTGGACGAACAACTTGCCAAGAAGGAGAAGGAAGTGTTGAAGGAGAGCTCCCTCACCACCGGAAAGAAATCTGAATTCAACAAGAAAATCTTAACGGACTTATGGCAGACCTGGGTGAGGTTTAACAAGCAGAACATCCATTTCACCATCGACCCCCCGCCAAGCAAGTGGCTTGAATTCACCAGCTACCCTGATAAATTTCAGCTAAGCAACGACTTCTTTTTCGAGAACGTGAGCAACATCTCGTTCCGCGACACCGCGGGCGATAAGGAGAGGGTGGGTGATTCCCTGAAGATAATATACAAGAAAGAAGAGAACGAAAGCGTCTCAGTGCTCTTTGAGTTTTCGGAAGGGGAGAAGTATGACAGGTACACGGGATGGCATAGGTATTTCACTCAGTACATCCTCTATGAATCCCCGCTGAAGAATGCGAAGATAGAGGAGATTGAGAACGTTCTCCTGGACGTGATAGCGAAATGGTACGAGAGCCAGCTGAGAAGGGACAGGAACGTGATTATTGAGGAGATAAAGAAGAACTACAAGAAAGGTGAAACATTCATTGCCTGAGGGCACAGATCTTCTGTACCTTGAAGGGATAGAGGGCTCCTACATCAGGGAGGTTGACGTTAAGATACTCGGATACGAGGACGGAGGGTACATCCTGGACAGAAGCGTGATGCACTACCAGGGGGGTGGTCAGCCCGGGGACCACGGATTCATCCTTTCCGGCGGGGAGAGGATACCTATATACAACGTGGTTAAGAAAGGAAGGAAGGTTCTCCACCTTTCCAGGGTGAGGAGCAGCGTTAAAGAGGGAAGGCTTGTCATTGACTGGGAGAGAAGGTACAGCGTAATGAGGATGCACACGCTCCAGCACGCAATCTCCGCGGTGATATTCAGGGAAGGCGTGGAATCTTTGGTCACAGAAGTATTCCCGGGATACGGGTACATAGTAGCGAATAAACCTGCCCCCCTTCCGAGGGAAATATACGAGATAAGCTCAAACCCAAGGGGGGTGAGAAGGTATTTCTTGAAAAAAGAAGAACTAGACAGGAACATCCTCGCAAGGTGCAACCTGGAAAAACTCCCGAAATCCGTTAACAGGGTATCGATAGTGGAGATTGAGGGACTCGATGCTTGCACCTGTGCGGGAACACATGTGAAAAGCACGGGAGAAATAGGGGAGTACTGGGTCAGGAACCCTGGAAATAGATTGGAGTTCGGCCTCTTCTAGCTACTGAAACAAATCGGATTTTGAAAGAACCGTAATTCCTCTTGGCCCAATGCTGTACGGCCTTGCCTTCCTGTCGTGATTTACAAGCCTCATCTTGAGAACCCTTATGATATTGGTTGTTGTGCCAAGAACGTCGTCGTACCTGTTGAGAAGGGAGATCACCCCGTCCGAGACGAATTCCGCCAGACCCTCCCTGCTTGAATATGGGAAGGAGATGTTAGACTCAGCAAGGAGAAGCGAGGTGACCCCCAAGTCCCTGAGGGCGTTTGACAGGTTCATCAGGATGTTCCTCTTCGTTGCCTCTCCTTCAGCCACGAGGAGCAGGAGGGAAATACTGTCAATCACAACCCTCTTGGGCTTCATGGCCTCCAGGTTGGCCCTGAAGTTCTCCCCGTTCTTAAGCATCTCCACGAATTCAAGCACATCAGGATTCATGAGAAATATCCTCTTCTCAAGGAATGGGGTGAAATCTAGGCCATAGGATCTTGATGCGGCGACGATGCTCTCCTTCCTCTCTTCAAGGGTGAAATAAGCAACGCTTTCTTCCTTCACAGCACCTCTATAGGCAAAGTGTATTCCCATTGTGGTCTTCCCCGCGCCGTAGCTCCCAAGGACGAGGATGGATGACCCCTCCGGGATGCCACCGCCAAGCATGTCGTTCAGTCCTTCTATTCCCGTGTCGACGAGGTTCATCATCTCACCTTCATCAGATTGAGCACAACCATACCTGAGTTGTAGTCGAACTCCGCCTCAAACCTCTCAATCTTCTCCGCCTCTATCTGCGGAAGAACACCTATGAATCTTGGAATGCTCATGTACCTCTTCCTCCTGCTCGTCCTCTCTGAGGAACCCCACTCAAAGAGCATGGTTCCGTCGAATATCTCCATCAGTATGTTCTCCGCCCTTTTGTCCGCGATTCCCGATGACATGAGAACGTAAATCAAGGAATTCCACATCTTAGACGCCCTTGACAGACCCCTCGCAAGATCGAATATCACGTTCTCGTCGGAGTAACGGGAGGTGAACAAATCAGTGAGGGAATCGACGATGATCATCTTCTCCTTTCCAACCTTCTCTATGTCCCTGATGAACGATGAAATCAGCCCCTCCCTGTCCCTTAGCGTTGGCCCCCCTCCAATCCATGACAGAGGAACCTGGGTCTGCTGGTAGAATATCCTTGAATAATCTAGGATCTCCATCCTTCCGAGAAGATCGGAGGCGAGCTTCTCCTCAAGGGAGAGGCTGATGATTCTCGATACCTCACCCCTTGGCTTTGAAAAAGATACGTACACGATCCCTCTCAAAATCTTCACCTCATAACCGACAAGCTCCCTGAACACGTGACCTCCAATGGCCCTTGAAAGATTTGCTGCGGAGCTTATGGAGAATTCAAAGTTTCCCGAGCCGGGCTGACCGAGAAGCAGAACTGAGCTGCCTTCAGGCAGCCCTCCCTTCACTATCGTGTCCAGAGACGGAACGAACGTAGGAACCTTCATGTTAGACCCTCAATCGTCTTTTTCACCGCGTCGGTGCTCTCCCACCTGTATTTCCATCCGTTGTCCATAGCCTTTTTCACGTCCAAGCTCATCCTCTTCACATCCCCGACCCATCCGGCTCCCCCCGGTCCTCCAACATACCTTATCTTTGCGCCTGGGGAGAATTTTGCGATAACCATCTCAGCAATCTCCGAAACCTTCGTAACCCCCCTGGTTCCCAGGTTGAAGAGACCGTCCGACCTGCCATGAAGCTCCATCATTCCCAATATGCAGTCGTCCACGTATATGTAAGATTTTGCCTGCGTTCCGTCGCCGAGAACATCAAGAACGTCCCTATTCCTCTTTAACTTCTCGATGAAATCGAATATCACGCCGTGCGTTCCCTTCTTCCCGATGACATTCGCAAACCTGAATATCGAGGATTTGAAGCCGTAATTGCTAGAATAGCTGAATATGAATGCCTCCGCCGCTAACTTGGAAGCGCCGTAATGTGATATAGGTTTCATGGGACCGTAACTTTCCGGAGTTGGCACAACTTCCGCATTCCCGTAGACCGCGCTGCTCGACGTGAATACAATTTCCCTTGCATCTGACAACCTCATGGCCTCTAGAACAGTTTTGGTGGCAACGGCATTTTCCATGAAATCAACTTCCGGGTCTTCATGACCTCTTCTCACGTCTGAATTCGCGCTTAGATGGAACACTGTCTCCACATCCTTCATCGCTTCCTTCAGCCTTTCCTTTTCCTTCACGTCGAGTTTAATGAATGTGAAATTCCTCTGACCCTGAAAATCGGAAATGTTTTCCATCCTCCCAACTGAAAGGTTGTCTATCCCCACAACCTCGTTGTCCTGAATGAGGTGTTCGATCAGATTGGAACCGATGAATCCGGCTGCACCCGTTACCAGAACTCTCTTACCCTTCACAGTCTCTCCAAATTGCTTTAGGCCTAATAGTTTTCCCTCAGAGGCCTATCATCCCGCAGAATCTGTTGAGTATCCTGGCGGTAAGACCCCAGACCCTTATGTTGTCGAATATGAATTCCCTGTCCCTGGAATTGAAATTCATCAGTGGCACCAGGAGCGCTTCATCGACTTCCCCCGACCTCCGTATGATCGGCAAGGAGTTCAGGCGAAAAACATGGGCATACACATCCATACCTGGCCTGTTCATCGGAGAGAATGGACCAAAGAAACCAAGGTATTCCCCTTCCTCGAGATCCACGCCAACCTCTTCCATCGTTTCCCTGACTGCGGTGGTCCTGAGCGTTCCATCGCTTCTTTCATATCTTCCGCCCGGCAGGCTGTACTGCGAAGACCAGGGATCCCCCTCGATGGAAGCCCTCTTTTCAAGGATTATACTCTCGTTAACTATCACGATGGAAACGGCCGCGTATTCCTTTCCCTCTGTCTGTATCGGCTCTAGCCCACCTTCCCTGCTTAGACAGTAGCGAAGCCTGCCCAGCTCTATACGGCCTGTCATTGTGATTCTCTCCCCCCGTTAGGCCTCACAGCTATAAAACCTGATTCGGTCAAAATAATTTCCCTCGGAGCTACTGCTAAGAGACTTTCCTTTTGGAGCGACCATGTCACGATATTCACGTGGCGCCCATGGGTCGTTGGGAATCGAAAAATGATTAAATATCAGCGCTCGTTAAATTCATTTAGATGGCACTCCAGGAGGTATTGATATCAAGAGGAAAATGAAAGCATATCTAGCTTCCCCATTGGGATTTTCCGAGGCAGGTCTCGTTTTTCTCAGGTTGTACAAGAAAAAATTGAGCAGAATATTCAAAGTTGTAGACCCATGGGAAACCATTCTGCCGAAGCAAATGAGCACCATCATTAAGGAGATGGAGACAACCTCCCACGAAAAGCTCATCTCAATAGGCAGGAAAAACGAGAAAAGGATAAGAGACTGCGATATTTTAATCGCGGTCCTTGATGGGACTGACGTTGATAGCGGGACGGCAGCTGAAATAGGTTTTGCCTATGGAATAGGAAAGAGGGTTTACGGATATCGCGGAGACTTTAGGAAGACGGGGGATAACTGCAACTGCACGCTGACATCCTCTCATCCCTGAAGGGATTGAGGTTCCTGATTCAGCGACACGTAGCTGATACCTTCACGATTCAGGTA
>JBMFTY010000033.1:0-6063 GCA_049966795.1 Thermoplasmata archaeon | reverse complement strand
TACGCATACAGCCGGGACAGGGATAATTCGAGGCTCACCTCGTTGATGAAGTTCACTATGGTCGTTGCCGTTTCCTTCGGGAGACCCCTGTTGTATATCTCCCTCATCTCGCGCTGGAATGCCCTCTCGTACATGCTCACAGCATTTCATGAACGGGAGGTATATATGGATTATGATTGAACCTTTTATAGGATGCCGGGGCCGGGAATCGAACCCGGGGCCTTCGGATTTCCCAGTGAAATCCCTATGAGTCCGACGCTCTACCTACTAAGCCACCCCGGCTTCAGATTCTTCTGCCTTGGGAACCCTTTCCTCAACTCTGCCCTCTAACGTCTCTGACTTCCTTATCTCTATCTTCCTCGTCGGATATATCGTCTTGATCTGGTCAACTATGTCCTGGGTTATCTGGGGAGAAAACATGTAAACGACGAACTGGCTGAACGGCAGCTCCGACATCTTTCCCCTCAGGAACTCTGAAATTTTGTTCCTAATGCCTGTTTCCACGTTGTTGATAACCTTCCTATCCAGGACGACCAGGGGTTTCACCCTCATTTTCCTTCCGTCGGATGTAACTCCGTCCACAACGATGTCAATCCTCGTTTTCCTTCTTCTTATGAGCCTCCGGATGTAATCCTGATTGATCTCATGTCCCTCGAATTCAGTGTATGCCTTGTTGCCTTCCACCCTTACAACCCGGAAGAAGAGTTTGATGTGCGACATCTTGTAGTCTCCGGTTATGTCCGAGAGCGCAGCCTCCGAAACCCTTCCGATCATGTCCTGTGGTGAGGCCGCTGGGGAAGAGCCTATCTCCTTCATCCCGAAGGATTCGTTTGTAACTATGTTGTACCATACCTTGGACTTCCATTTGTCCTTAACCTTCTTCGCAGCCACTCTGCCAGCCTTCTCCTTGCTCAATTAAACATCCCTTCTGCCCTTAAGCGCTGAGCTAATAAATACTTTATTGACTCCTCTGCCTTAGTTATAAATACGGAATGATTATGCACTACAGAATGGTGCTCGTTCGCTTTGACCTTGACAAGATTCTTGGATTCTCCGGCCTCTCAAAGGACGAGATCATCGCTACCCCGTGGCTGCTTGGTGGCGAGGCAAGGGAGGAAGGGGACAAGGTCGTTATGGAATTCAATCCCGACAGGCCTGACCTTTATTCAATCCAAGGGGTCACAAGGGCTGTTAGACAATACCTCGGGAAGGAAAAGTTCAAAAAATTACAGGTCGAGGAAACATCTCTGGAAATCTCTTCCATGCCGCCTCCAGAGAGAAGGTTCTTTGCCGCGTGCATAGTGAAGCAAGCCAGCATTCAAGGTCTGCTAGAATACGTTATAGATTACCAGGAGAAGCTTCACGTGACCATCGCGAGGAACAGGAAGAAATCCGCGATAGGTCTCCACGATCTGAGAAAAGTTAGATTCCCTTTGAAATACACGTCTGTGTCCGGGGATCGGGACTTCAAGCCCCTTGGGGAAGCGGGGAGCCGGAAGATTTCGGATTTCATGAAGGAAAACGAGAAAGCGAAGGAGTTCGGAGGCCTTGTGGGGGAGAGGATTCCGGCGATCATTGACGGGAACGGGGAGATAATATCCCTGCCGCCCATTCTGAACTCATCAATAACGGAGATGGAGCCGGGAACGGAGGACGTTTTCATCGATGTAACAGGCACAGACAGAAACACGGTCTGGAGAACCCTTGTCCTCATGGCAACTGCCCTGTCATATCCATCGGGTACGATATCGACCATATTCATTGACAACGAAAGACTGCCTGACCTGGAATATGAGGTCATGGATATGCCTTCAGAAGGGGTGAAGAGGATACTTGGTTATGAGGTCAAAGAGCAAGAAATAAGGGCCTCGCTCGAGAGAATGGGTTATCTGGTGGAAGAAAGGGTCACGGTGCCACCGTACAGGGTCGACATCCTAGGGGCCGTGGACATAGTGGAGGACGTCCTCAAGGGCATAGGATTCCAGAACGTGAGGAAAGGAAAGGTGAACTTTCAGCATTACGGTGCGGAAAACAGGCTTCGAACGGTAGAGGAGAGAATAAGGAGACTACTGGTCGGCTATGACCTTACCGAGACCGTGAGCAGCGTTCTTGTGAACAGCACATTCAACAAGCTTTACGGAATCGTGAATCCCAAGATGAAGATAGTCAACCCCGTGAGCCAGGAGCAGGATTCCGTGAGGACGATGATCACCCCATCCCTCTTTCAAACGTTTCTCAACAACCTGAGAAACCCCTACCCCCAGAGGATATTTGAAATCGGGACGGTATATGACGAAGAAGGGGAGAGCGAAGTTCTGGGAATAGGGATCGCGGACAGGAATGCCTCCTTCTCCCAGATCAAGGGCCTCGTCGTCGGTGTTCTCGAAGACCTTGGGGTTGTGGAATATGAGATAACGAGAGGGGAGATGGAAGTTTACGTCCCAGGGAGAGTGGGGGAGATAAGGATCTCAGGGAGGAAGGTAGGATTCTTTGGAGAAGTGCATCCGAAAATACTCAAAGACCTCGGAATAAAGATGCCCGTTGTCACGGGGGAAATCAAACTGGAGCTGATAGTGAAGTGATACCTGAAAGGGTTCCGTCGGTTCCCACATCAAAGGAATTGATAGAGAAGGCTTTCAAAGCAACGAAGAGAGTCCAGGACTTCTACATGCCCAGATTCCTGGATAAGGTGAAGAGCGTCTCTGTAGAGAAGGTTAAGGTGATGGAGGCAGCATCTGGGAAAACACTTGGAAAAATATCGTCAGGATTCCCCAGGCTTGAGGATATGGATGCATTCGAGAAGAATCTGTTCTTAGTTCTAACGGATGCAAGGGAATATGAAAGGTCTCTCGACAGGATAATATGGGGTAAGAGAAAGATAGAGGAGATTGCGTCTCTCTCCATAAGGAGCATAAAGAGGGCCGCGAACATAGAAGGCGTTTCAAAGGCAAGGTCCTCATTCTACGGCAGATTCTCATCAATTATCGAGGATCTGAGCGGCGCACTGAATGTCATAAGGGAATCGAGGTTCGTCCTAAGAAAGATTCCGGCGATAAACAGGGAGGAGAAGGTAATCCTCATAGCGGGATTCCCGAACGTGGGAAAATCATCGCTTATCTCAAGGCTCACGAACCTGAGGCCTGAAATTGCTGAATATCCGTTCACAACGAAGGGAATAAACGTTGGAATTATGGTCACGGACGCAGGCAGGTACCAGGTATTGGACGTGCCAGGTCTGCTCAACAGAAGGAATCACAACGAGATTGAGAGAATTGCGCTTGCAGCGCTCAATAACATCGGGGATCTTATAGTCTGTCTTACTGATCCTTCGGGGCAGTGCGGATACTCGATTTCCGACCAGAGGAAGCTCTGCTCTTCCCTTCGTGCACTTGGGAAAAACCTGCTGGAGGTTGAAAACAAGCTGGATATCGTTGACTCCGGTAGCAGGAACATGAAAATCTCATGCAAAACAGGGGAAGGAATCGATGTGTTGAAGAGCAAGATGGAGGAGATGTTGAATGAGGGAAAAGATAAGGGCTCTGGCGTGTTTCAACGCGATTCAGCATGAGGGGAAAGCGGACCTAAACGCGGTAATATCGAAGGTGGTTTCCCTATACCCTGATGAGAGGCGCAACCTTAAGGACCTCATCCCCCTGGTGAAGAGCATAGTGGAAGAGGTCAACACGCTCTCCAGGGAAGAAATGGTGGAAACGGTAAAGAAGGAGATGCCCGAGCTTCTTGAGCCCCAGGAAAAGACGGAGAAAAAGCTTCCCGATCTTCCAGGAGTAGGGAAAGAAGGGGTGGTGATGAGGCTTGCACCCTCACCCTCAGGCCCCCTCCATATAGGGCACGCGAGGATGGCAATCCTTAACGATGAATATTTCAGGAGGTACGGGGGGAGGCTGATTCTCAGGATCGAGGATACAAATCCGGCGAACATAGACCCCGATGCTTACGAGATGATAAAGGAGGACGTGAAGTGGCTTGAGGTCAATTACACCGATCTGGTGATACAGTCACAGCGCATTCCCATCTACTACGAGGATATGAGGAAGCTTATCGAGATGGGGAAGGCGTACGTTGCCACCACCCCAACTGAGGAATTCAAGTCGAGGAAGCAGAAAGGCCTTCCCATAAGGGAGAGGGAGGAGGGGAGCGAGGCCAACCTGGAACGGTGGGATAGGATGATTGGCGGCTATTACAGCAAGGGGGAGGCCTATGCGGTCGTTAAGACAGACCTCAACCATCCGAACCCGGCGGTGAGGGACTTCATAGCCTTCAGGATCATTGACATTCCCCACCCCCTTACCGGGGAGAGATACAAGGTATACCCGATGATGAACTTCTCTGTTGCGATTGATGACCATCATCTCGGTCTGACACACGTGATAAGGGGCAAGGATCACATCGCGAATACGGAGAAGCAGCGCTACATCTTCTCCTACATGGGCTGGACGCAGCCTTACTACCTGCATTACGGCAAGGTGTCCATCGAGCACTCCATTCTAAAAACATCCCTCATCAAAAGAGGCATCAGAAACGGGGAATTCTCGGGGTGGGATGACCCCAGGCTCGGAACGCTGATCGCTCTGAGGAAGAGGGGGTTCAGTCCTCAGGCCATAAGGAGGTATTACGTGGAATCCGGAATAGGGGATGTGGACACAACATTCTCGTGGGAGATTTTCTATTCCTTCAACAGGAAGATCATTGACCCAGTGAGCCCTAGACACTTCTTCGTGAAGGACCCCGTGTACCTCAATTTCCGCCATTCCGTGGTGCTGAAAGCAAGGATACCTCTGTTCCCCCAGAAGGGCGTCACAAGGTACAGGGAATATGAGGTGGGAAACGGGGAGATAGCGATATCCAGGGACGACCACGAGAAGCTTCTCGGGAAAAGGGCAAGGCTGAAGGACCTTGGCCTCTTCCTGATAGGAGATGGGGAGATCGAGTATCTGGGAGATTCGCTTGAAAAAGGGGTACAGATAATTCACTGGCTCTCTGGGAATTACGCCCCTTTCAGGATCATGAAACCGGACGGGTCAGTGGACTCAGGGATCATTGAGAAGGACGCGTTCAACTACATTGGAACCGTGAACCAGCTGGAGAGATACGGCTACGTGAACATAGTGAACGAAAGGGAAGGCTTATTCACCCATCCCTGAATTTATTCGGACGGAGAAACGGAGACGAATGTTGGGAACCTTTTAAGGATTATAACATCTCCGACGGCCCTGACCCATCTGTAGGGCACGAGGACGGGGACACCATCCTCTACGAGGCCGTCGTTCGTCTTTTCTACGTAAAGTCCGTATATGACCTGTGAATCGAAATCTACCATCACATCGGTAACGTTGCCCAACCTGTAACCTTTGTCACTGAATATCTCGAGCCCAATGAGATTTGTGGCTTCCGTCTCCATGTTGTTTACATTTACAGCAAGTATTTAACTTTTATATCTCATTTCGGCGTTTTCTTGATTGTCAGGAACCAATCCTTGACCTGAACGTTTTTGTCCTTCAGCCTGTCTTTGGCCCCCTGAATCGTGGAAGGCTGAGGCACGATCACGTCGTCTCCAGGCCTCCAGTTTGCGGGGGTTGCTATCATGAATGAATCCACGTATATCAGCGAATCGAGAACCCTCAGTATCTCGTCTATGTTCCTGCCGGTGCTTGCCGGATAGTATATCAGCGCCCTTACAACCCCCTCCGGGTCTATGAAGAACACAGCCCTCACTGTGCTGGTCGCGCTTGCGTGCTCGTGGATAAGGCCGTAGAGGTGAGCGACCTTCATATCTAGGTCCGCTATCACAGGGAATTTAACTTCTATCCCGGAGATCTTCTCTATCTGAAGGAGCCAGGCTATGTGGGAATAAACGGAATCGATGCTCAGTCCTATAAGCTGCGCATTTCTCTTTTCAAAATCCTCACTTCTCTTAGCGAACTCAATGAACTCCGTGGTACACACTGGGGTGAAATCCGCGGGGTGCGAGAACAAAATTACCCACTTCCCCCGGAAGTCCTTCAGGGATATTGTGCCCTTCGATGAATTTGCCTGAAATTCCGG
>JBMFTY010000032.1:0-7199 GCA_049966795.1 Thermoplasmata archaeon | reverse complement strand
TAAAAATATGATTGAATATTTCAATGTAGTCGTAGACCTCGGCACCGGTTTAGATAAGAAGGAGGATAGATGAAATGGGTTATGAAGGGAACGTTTTGAATGATTCATCGCTGATTTATCCGGAGAATTGTGTAGGTAAACTGGAAGCCTTTGCGACAGTAACTGTGGACGGATATGCAAAGGGTGAAATATCGAAAATTAAATATAAGAAAGGTGATACCATGCGCGTGATAGTACCTGTTGAATTTGTGAAACATTACATCTTCCAAACTAAAGATAACATTACTCGGATGTGACCTGAAGTGAATGATGAGAGAAAGAGGAGATATCTTACCGTCATTCCCTCTGCCAGAAGGCTGATAAATTCTCTCAGAAATCTAAGATACGATTACGTAAAGGCCGTTGCAGACATTATAGATAATTCGATTCAAGCTGGCGCCCACGAAATCGATGTTCAGATGAAATTCGAAGGAGAATTCTCATGGGTTAGAATAGCGGATAATGGAAGAGGAATGATGTCAGACGAGCTCACAGAGGCAATGCGACTCGGAACAAATAGAGCATATGAGAAAAATGAATTAGGAAGGTTTGGCCTAGGACTAAAAACCGCGTCGATATCACAGTGTAGGAGGCTCACCGTGGCCAGCAGATCTGCTATCAGCGGGTCTCAAATAGAGGTCAGAAGACTTGATCTTAATGAAATAGAGGAATCAGATAAATGGGAAATTACCGATCTCCCCCCCGAACAGTGTAGCCCGAAAATAATCGACCCGATCAAAAGTTCAAATGGAACTGTTGTCTTTTGGGAGTTCCTCGACAGGATGATGAAATATAAGATACCTACGGGAGCCGCCGCAGCGAAGAGGTTCAATGAAATGGCGAGGGATCTTGAGAATCATCTTTCGATGGTATTTCACCGATTTCTTTCGGGCGAGGTCGAGGGCAGATCTCTTAAGATCAAGGTGAACGGGAACCAGCTGAAACCGTGGGACCCATTTGCAAGGTCGGAGCGGACAACACTGTTTCTGGACGAGTCCACAATCGATGTCCAAGGACCAGGAGGTGTGTATACGGTGCGCTACGGTTCTTACGTATTACCAAACATGGATAATTTCTCATCGAGGGAAGCTTTTGATTATTATGGAAGAGGGAGATGGAACGAGCTTCAGGGGTTTTATATCTACAGAGAGAACAGGCTGATACAGTATGGCGGGTGGAACAACATGAGGGCATCGGATGAACACACCAAGTTCGCCCGTATTGGACTTTACTTCACCGCGGAAGCAGATGTGGCTCTGGATCTCGACGTGAGGAAGAGCAGTATAGATCTGCCTGAGAATCTCATTGAAGCACTAAGGCCGGTGGTTGCGAAGGTCACGTCAACTGCCAACAGACTCTACAGATCTAGTGGAGATTTTGAATCTTTCATGAACTCCCAACCACGTGAAACTGATGTCTCATCCCGGAGAAGGAGACAGCATCAGTCACCTCTAAATGGACCGGAATCGAACACGGTAAATTCTTCGGCCCGTTCGGGTGACAAGTTGGTTACATCTGAACCAAATGCTGGCGACAGGAACGTACCTGCCAAGAACCCAGAGGAGGATGTCCATCGGCTCGCGCAGCAGGTTCAGGATGTCACCTCCACCACAGAGATCCGACTTTCCTCACTGAAGCATCTCTTTTTGTCTGTGCTTGTAATTGCGTCGGAAAGGACCGGGGATTCTCAAGCCCTTGAGGCCATTCTGCGTGAAATAAAGGTTGACTTTCCAGCGATAGCGCTTCTGCTGGGGCTCTGAAGGGTGTTGCAAATGATTAGATTAGCAGTATCTCAGGGAGGGATTTGAATGAACGAGCTGGATGCGCTAGGACTTGTCAGGCATTTGATTGCCGTGGGCGTGTCCAAGGAAGAGGCGCTCAGGAATCCTGCTGTGCCGGGAGAATATCGGGAGAGAATACTGGCACAGATCACTAGCGACGAAAACATAGTACTTGAACCGGTCAGAGTCATCACGGAGGGAGCAGTGAGCGACTGGTTTGCAGGTGTGGACAGACAGCAATGGTACTACTGGCCAACTCTGAGGAACTTCCTCCTTTCGCACAACTGGTCTCCCAAGGCGGTGAAGGAACTGGATGACTCAACTGATAGGATAATGAGCCGGCTCCCACAGCCTTTGCGAGACCATTTCGATGTGAGGGGTCTCGTCCTGGGATATGTCCAGAGCGGAAAGACTGAGAATTTCACCGCCACAATAGCAAAGGCGGTGGATTGTGGGTACCGGCTTGTGATAGTCCTGTCGGGAATCGATAAGGGCCTGAGGATGCAGACACAGATCAGGCTCTCTAGGGAACTGATGGGTTATGGAAGCTTCTCAGGTGATACAGATCACGTCTCGTTCCCTCCAACCGGAAGACAGTGGCACAGGTTCACCACATCTGATCTGGATGGAGATTTTGACCCTGGCAACGCAAATCAGGCTTCGCTTCAGGGTCCTGAACCAGTACTGCTGGTTGTTAAGAAGAACGGTCCGGTACTGAGGCGTCTTATCCGCTGGCTCAATGAGGCGAGCAGGGACATTCTCAATGAGATACCTGCCCTCATAATCGATGACGAGGCCGATCTGGCCAGCATAGATACGCGGGGGTCCTATCAGACAGAGGATGAATCACCATCCCAGGACTATGAAGCTCCATCTGTGATAAATGCCCTGATAAGACAGCTCCTCAACCGCTTTCAAAAATCGGTATACATAGCCTACACCGCCACTCCATTTGCGAATGTTCTGATCCCGCACGATACATATGACCAGACTCTTGAGAATGATCTCTATCCAAAGGATTTCATCGTTGACCTGCCAAAACCCGAAGGTTACTTCGGGGCAGAGGAGCTCTTTGGTCTTGAGGGTTCTGATGGAGGGCAATCGACCTCAGGAATTGACGTGATACGCAGGGTACCAGAGGGTGACATTTATGAACTAGAGAATGGGCGTTTCCCGACAAGTCTTGAGGATGCCATTCTTGGATTCATACTGTCAGGCGCAGCTCGAATCCAGAGAGGACGCGCAGACGAGCCCACGACGATGCTGATTCACACAAGTCACAGAATAGAATCGCACATGGATGTCTCTGACCTGGTAAGTGACAAGATCTCGGAATTCAGAAACGATATTCGTTACACAGAGGCCCCCTCAATCCTTCCGAGGCTGAGAAAGATATGGGATGAGGATTTCTTGCCATTGATTCAGGCAGTCTCACCGGGGGACGCGGTGACATTTGATGAACTGAAAAGGTATGTGACGCAGTTCATCGAGTCCGTGAAGGTGAAAACCTTGAACAGCTTCACAGGACAGGTACTGGATTACGTGCGAGAACCACACCTGAAGGCAATATGCATCGGCGGTAACAAACTGTCAAGGGGCCTTACCCTGGAGGGCTTGGTCTCAAGTTACTTTGTCAGGGAATCACCAAATTACGATACACTGATGCAGATGGCCAGATGGTTCGGCTTCAGGCAGGGATATGTTGATCTGACCAGAATATGGACAACAGAGAAACTGGCAGACCAGTTTGCCCTTCTCGCCTTCGTTGAGAACCAGCTGAGAGCTGACATCAGGGTTTACGAGGAAATGCAGCTCACCCCCAGGCAGGTCGGGATGAGGATTCTCAGACATCCATCGATGCAGGTCACGAGCCCCCTCAAGAGAAGGTATGCAAGGGAAGTGGTGATGGCCCAGAGCTATTCGGGACAGCTTGTTCAGACATTCAAGTTTCCATTCGACCGTCCTTCAGATCTCGCGACTCAGCAGGATCAGAATCTTCAGGCAACCCTCTCTTTGATAGATCAGCTTGGGAAGGTTGGGGAATGGACCGATCAGGGTCCCACGTGGTATGACGTCAACCCGACTATAGTGAAGGGTTTCCTATCCGATTTTCAGCAGAGCGATTTCCCTGATAGGTCTGGTTTCAACAAAGAATTGGTCGTGTCGTACATAAGTAAACTCAATGCAAGAGACAAGCTGACCAGATGGACGGTTTCTATTCGGGGTCTTGGGTCACCTAATAGTGACCTTGGTGAGACCAGCTGGAAAGTAGACGGAAGGAGCATCAACCAGATAGATCGTACCAGAATGAGAGGTACCAATTCAATAGGAGTTGTCACCTCACCCGGTGATGAGATGATAGGGCTGGATGTCGGCGAGATGGAGAGGTTTCGTGTTAAATCATCTCATCAACCAAAAATTGCAAAGAACGTTGTCGCAAGGAAGGCACGCTCTCCAGAAAAAGGTCTTCTCCTGATATATCCCATAAGCAGCAGATCCCAACCAACCGAACGTCATTCGATCAGAGTTCCACTGTTCGAGAGCGAGAACGATCCCAACAGAAGAGACCTGATAGCGCTTGCCATTTCCTTCCCCGAATCTGGGGAACAGGAGGCCGTTCAGGCGTACCTGACCGGTACGGCAGGATGGAGGCCATACGATGAAGAGGGATGACAGACCAGATTGGGAGAAACTTGAGGCAGACATGCCCATAGGTGACTTGTATGTGGCTCGTAGCGGCTTCCCTGAGATCACAGATCTTATCCTGGCCGCAATCGATTCTTCGGGCAACAGACACTTCCTCGTACCACTTGAATCAGCGGACGATTTTGTTCAGGACAGGCGGAGCCGGGGGATATCTGCAAATGTGAAGAGCCTCCACATCCAAGGAGATTCAGGAAAAGGGTCGGAAGTCAGATATATCGACATTCGGCTAGAGGAGGAATCAGAGAGGGAGATGTTTGACATCATCGGACGTCAGGTGGCCCTAGCTCTCAGGAAGGGAAACAGATCCAGATCTGACTCAGTAAGAACTGTGCTCGCACAATGGAGACATTTCTGGGGCACGGCTACATCAAGTGCACTCTCAAGGGAGGAGATAGTTGGACTGTTCTCCGAACTCTGGTTCATAACAAAGTGGATACTTCCAGTCAAATCCTCCGTTCTAGTTTACGGATGGAGGGGACCTTATGGTGGCAGGAATGATTTCGAATGGAAGAACGCATCAGTGGAGGTGAAGGGAACCACGGTCATAGAGGGAATAAAACACTGGGTGAATGGAATAGACCAGCTCTCGCCACCAGATAGCGGAAAACTCTACCTTTTCAGCCTCAAGATGAGGGAGGAAAATGGCGCAATCGATACACTGCCAGGTCTGATAAGGTCGTGCATCAAAATGATAAGAGACGATCCAGAACTTTCAGAGTTTGTGGAAGAAACGATAGCGAGAACAGGGTATTCGCCTGCTCATGACGATATCTACGACAGAATGAGATTCCGCGTGACGGAAGAAGCGCTCTACGAAGTCCGCGACCGCTTTCCCAGAATAACTTCAGCATCCTTTCCTGGGGGGGAACCAGATGGAGTTGAAAGAATTCAATACCAGGTCAACTTGGAGGGGTATGGTGATCTGATCGTGGCGACGAAGCCGAGGGAAGGTCTTTTTTCCGATGAGGGGTTGACAGAGAATCAGAAGGGGAACTAGACATCCAAGTGATACAGTGTTTTGAGACAGGACAGATTCCGCACTTCGGATTCTTGGGAAGGCAAACAAGAGATGCAAGATCTATCAGGGAATAGGCAAATTCACTTGCGTTCCCATCACCCTTCAGCGCAGAATACTTATTTCTGATTGCCTTCCTCCTTCTACCCGAATCACCACATTCTTCGCCGATGACCCTGCAAATGACCCTAACCGTGTTCGTGTCAAGAAGTTCACAGTCCTGTCCACCAGCGAAGGTTGCAACCGCAGACGCCAAATAATCGCCAATTCCTGGAAGAGTTAGAAGCTGTCCACAGTCCAACGGCACCTCACCTCCGAACCTTTCCACTATCTGTCGTGCCGCTTCTATTAGCATTGTCCACCGCCACTTTAATCCCAGTGAAGCAGTTACAGACAGAATCTCATCGATACTGGCACTACCTAGTGCGTTGATATTAGGAAATTTTGAGATGAAGTCAAGATAAACGGGAACAACATTCTTTGCCCTCGTTCTGTGCAGGAGTATCTCCGCTATCAGAATTCTGTATGGTTCTCTCTCATCCCGCCATGGAAAGTGCCTCGCATTGTCATTCCACCACTTCAACAGTTCTTCAGAAAAGGCAGTCATTCCAGTCACTATGGATTTCCAGAAGTTTGCAAAATAGCTCTTGCAATCTTCTCCGAAAATACTGGGCTCACCGAATCCGCCAGCATCTGATACTTCCTCCCCAGTGTGATTCCACTCGGGAATCTGAACCCATGATTGAAACCCATTATTCTAGAGACCTCAAGAGGAGAAACAACTCTCGGATTTTCGGAGCGAGGGTCCGAATCGGGATGGAGAGTGTACGTCTTCATCACATTACCAAATGAGTGAGCTGGTTTGCTCCATTCGAGTATTGTCCATCCGAACTTTCCAGTGTCATAGTAGTCGGCGTACTTGTAAATGGTTTTCAGGTTCGGCCACTTGTGATCTGGATGTCTTCCAAAAGGATAGTTTCTGTACCTAATTATGGCGTTCTCTACCGTCTTCGCCGGTGCCATCTCGGACTCAAGGTTCCTAATGAAGCTTGCAATATCGAGTCCTTTAAGTCCAACCGCGAACATCCTCCTTCTAGAAGTCGCAGCTCCATAATCCGAGTACCTGTAGACTCTTATATCTACTGAATACCCTGCATGCTCCAACCTCTTCATCTGTGTCAGAAACTGCAGGTCATTTCTAAGTGGTGGGACGTTCTCGAGTATGAATCCTCTTGGACTAACACTGAGAACATTATCTGCGAATTTTTTAACAAGTTTGTAATCTCTATGTTCATCGCCCCTCCTGGTCAGATTTACACTCGACCAAGGTTTACAAGGCGGACCCCCTATCACATAATCGTAGTTTCCCTCAATCAATTCTATTGAGAGGTCAGCATTTACAAATTTTGAATTTGGCAGTCTTCTATAAACCTTTCCGGCGTCTTCCGCTAAATCAACACCTGTCACAGAGAATCCAGCCTCTGCAAATCCTTGAGAGAATCCCCCCATACCTGAGAAGAGATCAAGCACGCTCCCCCTTTCCATCATTACTTCAATACATTCCCAGGAAAAAATGTTTCTATATAAATGCAGCAGAAAACAGTGTGAGAATTGTTAGGGACTATGAAATCAATTCCAATTCCTCCATCAGGATCTTT
>JBMFTY010000031.1:0-8142 GCA_049966795.1 Thermoplasmata archaeon | reverse complement strand
GTAGGGAAGGGCATTCCCGAATTCACGCCTGTGGAGATACCTCTGGCGGGATACCTGAATCGTGAAGGTATCAGCTACGTGTCGCTGAATCAGGAACCTCAATCCCTTCAGGGATGAGAGGATGTCAGAATTTCCAAAAATCTTTAACCCATCCCCCCGTATGGAGGCCTTTCATAATTCCACTGAGGCGAAATCCATCTCCTTGTATACCGTCAGGATGGTTCTGGTATCGGATCTTTCGATTTCAGGGATGGCTGATATCCTGTCCAGGATCTTTGCATACTCCTCCTTGTTCCTGCAGAGCGTGTATACGACAAAGTCTATGTCACCAAGAAGGAAGTACACGGACACCACGCCAGGAATTTTCTTCAACTTCTCGGCAATCACGTCCTTATAATTCCCCCCGTATTTCCCCCTTAGCATCGTCAATGTGGCAAATGATATTCCCATCTTGGCATAGTCCAGAGATGCGGTAACCCTTTTTATGTAACCCTTCCTCCTGAGGTTGTCTATTCTCTTGCTTATAGCCGACGGAGAATAGAGACCGACCCTTTTTCCTATTTCCTTGAGAGAAAGCGTTGCATCCTCTCTGAGAATTTTAAGAATTCTTTTGTCGAATTCGTCCATATTTTGGAAAAGTTTTAACGAATTTAACGGTTTCCCATACGCATGCGTTTAGAGCAAAGACCACCAATTCTTTGAACCAGGTAAATTTCCCCATCAGACAAGGGAGAGCAGCGCAAGGAGGATGAGGGAAAGGAACACATATGGGCCCAGCAACCATTCGGCCGTGCCTTTGTTCTTGAGAACATTTGAAAGAGAGTAATATGCCACAGGAATCCCGGCCAGGACAAACATTGTGAATGGGGAATACAGCTTCAGGAGGATAAGGACAGGGATCGAGATGTAAAACATGGCCACCAGGAAGATCAGAAGCATTACTGCACCCTTTCTCCCTAGGAGGACTGGCACGGTTATAAAACCGGAAGCCCTGTCTGCCTCAATATCCCTCGTGTTTCCCGCAAGAAATATCAACACTATTAGAAGGGAAAAGGGTAGTGAGTAGATCGCTGAAAGAAGGTCAACCCTCCCCAAGCAGGAAACGGATACCAGAAGGTTCGCCAACAAGAAGGATAGGAACACCCCCGCCTCCCCAAATCCGAAGTACTTGTACCTAAGAGGTGGCCCTGTATATCCGTATCCCAATATGAAGCCTGCTGACCCAATGACGAAAATGAGCCTGCTGAAAAGAAGAGCGTCCACCGAGACAAGAAGGAAATAAATGATGGAGAAGAGAACAGCCCATTTAAGGAGATAGTTAGGTTTAACTCCGTACGAAAATATCGGGTGACGCCTGTACAGGGTATTCGGAGAATCGGGTTTATCGTAACCGTAACTGAAGTCGAAGAAATCATCGTAAAGATTTGTCGCAGCCATTAGGGGTACGATCGCAATTGCACTGACCACAAATGGGACATAGTTTACCATATGGGAAACGAGAACGGAGAAGGTGAAGCCAGGAAGAAGGAATACCACGTAAACGTAAAGGGGAGGGACCTTCCCACCTCTCGAGGCTATGTCAGCAAGCCTCCTGACACGAGCCTGTGCTTCAGCCATGGGCCATTAGTCCTCCTGTCTGGAAGCAGATTGAGGAATGCGAACAATAGGTAAATAGTCAAGAAACATTACGGTTCGATGAAAGAGATGGAGATGAAGGTTTCGATGCTTAAGTGCCCCATATGCGACAGCAACCATGATTACCTTGTCAAGGTGGAGTATGAGGAGGGCGCAAATAAGCTTGACCCTGAATCGCTGCCTTACTACAATACGTTCATCACGAGGAAAAAGATTGGTGGCAATGTGGTGGAACTCCCGGTCTACGAGATAGATGCGTTCTGCCTGAAAAGCTGCATTCCATTCAGGATTCTTGTGGATCCTCCCCTTCCCCCTGGTTCCTCTCCTATCAAGTTTGATGTTTCAGCTGGAACATAGGTCCAGAGATGGTAAAGAGATATCTGGTTGCGGGAGGAACTGGTTTTATAGGAAACCATCTCCGCAGATTCGCAGAAGGGAAAGGAGACAGGGTGACGATCCTCACGAGGGGTGAGGTGAAAAAGGAAGGCGATGACCTCCTGAGATGGAATCCAGAAGATAAGGATTCACTCAAAGACCTGGATTTTGGCTCGTTTGACGTGGTTGTAAATTTGTCGGGGGAGGGGATAGAGAAGAGGTGGACCAGAGGGTATAAGGAAAGGCTTCTCACGTCAAGGGTTGTGAGCACTTCTACCCTTGTTTCCCTGATAAACAGGGCAGAAAGAAAGCCACGGTATTTTGTGAACGCATCTGCGATAGGCTACTATGGAAACGGGGAGGAGGAAGTGAACGAGAGCTCTCCGCCTGGAAATGATTTTCTCGCCGAACTATCTGTGAGATGGGAAGGCGAGGCAAGGAAACTGGACAGCAGTGTGAAGCTGCTGATTCCAAGATTTGGGGTTGTGCTTGGAAACGATGGCGGCGCTCTACCAAAGCTTGAAACCATGGCAAAGTTGGGCGTGATACCAAAGAAATACGATTCCAACGCGTGGAAGTCCTGGATTGAGGTAGGGGACGCTGTGAGATCAGTTTCCTTCATGATAGACAAGGGGTTCATTGGACACTATAATGTGGTCTCTCCAAACCCTGCTTCTATTGAAGATTTCATTGGGACGATATTCAGGGTAATGAATAAGAAGCCTAGGTTGAGGATGGGAAAATGGGTGTTCAGGTTGTTTCTGGGCGAGGGCGCTGAGTATTCAATCTTCGGAGGGCAGAAGGTTGTTCCTTCGAAATTGATTGAACTTGGATTCAAGTACGATTATCCAGAACTTGGTGCCGCTGTAACTGCCCTTATGGCAGTGCAATGATCCTAAGGGATCACGAACCTCTTCCCGTGACCCGGATATGCAACGACACCGTGCATCTCAAGAATCTTCTTCAAAGATTCCCGTGCTTTCTCAGGATCAAGCGTGAAGGACTTGTTGAACTCATATCTTCCGTTTCTCTCCTGCAAAGCATCTCCCACGAACAGCGCGTTCAGCGATGGAAGATGAAAGGAGGAGCTACCGGGTGTGTGGCCAGGAGTATCCACTATGGTCAACCCTTCCATCCGCATTTCGCTTAGAGGGATCACCCTTTCCACCGGTCTTGGTTTCGAAAGCCCTCCGATCATTGAAGCGAATCCCCCCGCCGACGGTACCCTCTCTGTACCCCTCGCCACGTTCACCTCCCTGTCGGGAACATATATATCGGGATTGAAAGTCTCCTGGATATCCCTCAATCCCCCGATATGGTCCACGTGCGTATGCGTTATGAGGACAATGTCAGGCTTCGTGCCAAACTCCCGGAAAAATGATATTATCTTCTTAGCGGATCCCTTCATTCCCGCGTCTATCAGTATGTTCCTACCTGAATATTGGACGAAATAGCAATTGGCCATCGTTCCATCTATCAGGTAAATATTCTCATCGAGCTTCATACTCTTCAAATTTTACGCTGCATTTAACTTTTTACTATTTCCGTCCTTTGACAATGGGGAACAGGAAAGCTTCACCCGTCTTCCCCCTCCCGAGGGAATCCTGACAGAAGAAAATTTCATGATTCAATAAGGTCAGAACGGGAACCTTATCACACCACCGTCTATCTGTATATTGGTCCCGTTGATGTATGAAGCATCGGACGAGCAGAGATATGCGACCAGACTTCCGATCTCCTCAGGCTTCCCAAACCTTTTTGCAGGAATACCCTGCCTTATGGCGTCATACGCTTGTTCCACGGTCTGATTATGCGCCAGGGCGTTTCTCCTTGCTATGCTTTCAAGCCTGGGCGTCATTATGTATCCCTGGGAAATGCTGTTGAAGGTAATCCCGAAGCTTGAATACTCTATTGAAAGCACCTTGGAAAGGCTCACAACTGCTGCTCTCAGAGAGGCGGATATGGCGAAGTTCTCCATCGGCTGCTTAGTTGTCAGGGACGTGACAAACACGAACCTCCCCTCCCCTCTCTTTATCATATCGGGTAAGAATTCCTTTGTCAGGAGGACTGTGCTCTTCAAGATCATGTTCACGCTCACGTCCCAGTCTTCCTCTGTTATGTCTAGAAATGGAGCTATCTTGGGGTCTCCGTAGTTCATAACGACGAAATCCACTTTTCCCCTCTTCTCTCTTGCTTCCCTTGCGATTCTCTTCACGTCCTCAGGCCTGCTGAGATCTCCGATGCTGTATGTGACCTCCCCGGATATCTCACTTCCTATCTCCTCCGCACTGCTTCTTATCTTATCTGGACTCCTTGAGAATATGTGCACCATACAACCCTCGGATGCCAAAACCTTCGCAATTCCCTTTCCTATTCCTGAACTGGCTGCACTTACCAGAGCGACCTTGTCTTTCAGGCCATTCATGGATTTGTAAATTCCTCTCTTATTAAAGCATTGTCGCACATCGCTACTGTGAAAAACACCGGGAATATAAGAAAAATGAATGAGGAAATCTCTAGATCGAAAAAGAAGAAAAGTCTGTTTCAGGTTTTGTTTGGTACATCCATTCCTTCAGATTTCAGCCCTCTTGTGAAAGTGAATAATATGCCTAATCCTATAATTGCAAAACCAGCCATGGCAGTGACGTCCCCGACCATCCTCAGCCATATCAGATCTCCAACCAGGGGAATATTCCAGAAAGGTGCGATACCGGGCACTACCTGGGAGAGGGATTTCACATACCAGAAACCGTATTCAAGCTCATACTTGTACTGGAGCACACCAGGCGGAAGAAGCGACAGAAGGGCCTGAAGGGTGAAGCCTATTCCGTACAACACTGCACCCAGTCTCATGTATTTAAGATGGGAATCTTTCAGGCTCCCGGTAAGGAAGGCTATCACGACCCACATCATTATTGATGGAAGACCATATGCAAGTGGAAATGCGAGGTGCGAATGTGCCATCACCACTTGCGTGTCGTGAAGATAATAATTTAGGAGAGGCATGTTCAACAGTCCTCCGCCGAAAGCAGCGGCACCTATCCCCCCTCCTACGCCAAAAACTATTGTGAATATCAGTATGGTCTTCTGGAACTCGGTCCTCGCGTCGGTCTTCCTCCTCACCCAGAGGAGGATAGCATAGACCACCGCAAATCCTATGGCAATTGCCTCGAGTATCCCGACAACAGAGCCAAGATAGAGCCAAACCTGTGGCTGGCCTCCCCAATAGTAGTGATGTGCCGTACCGATCATTCCCGAAATTATGTCAGCTGTCGCATCCAGACCTATGAGGACCGTTCCAAGTCTTACTGGGAAGAGGCCCGCAATTATGAGGAGAGTAACTATTATTGCCACAACTATGGCTGGCCAGAAGCCTTCCACGAAGGCATGTATCATTATCCATCTGAAATATTCGTCCACCGTGTAATTTGCCCACGGATGAAAGACAGGGAGCGCGCCCATTACTATCCCAAAACCAGTGCCCGCCAACGAGATGCCCAGCACCTGAGTCAAGGGACGAAAATTCGTAATTGTTACCTTGGAAGCATTGAAAAACAGGTAGGACATATAGAAGACAAGAACTGCAATTAAAAGTAGCCAGACCGTTCCCTGCGTCACAACGTTTCTCCCTTGGCCTCCAAACATGAACCATAGATCAATGAAACCGTTGTTGAATGGGATTATTTGCTTGTAATTGAGGAATATACCGAGAACCGTTAGTACTCCCGCCAGAATCGTTCCTAGCATGATACCCCAGGTCTGTCTCTTAGATAGATTCAAGCCGAAATAGGGGAGGACGAACAGAGAGAAAATTACCCACGTTGCGACAATCCATAGTACCGCAAGGGTGTAATGCTCTGCGTTTCCGATGTTGAATGGAAGTAGATTTAGCAGGTTTATCCCATAGAAGGTTGGACTGGCGTAAAGATGGAATATGTATTCTCCTAGCAGACCCTGGACGGCCGCCGCAAGTCCTACTATCACCACCCCGTAGAGAGTTGATCTTTGAGTCTTAGATGGCTTTGGAAGTGGAACGGGTTCTCTTGGATCATTCCAGTAGGACATCAATTTTATGAACACATAGGCAGCAAACGGGAGGATGCCGATTATAAATGCAAAAGTCATGAGATCGGAGGAAACAAAAACGTTGGTGTTTGGATGGAGGAGACTAGGTGAAAATGGGTAACCATTGGTGTAGCCCAGCAATGAAATAAGTGACGTCCAGGTGAAGAAGGCTGTTATATCCTTAACGATGGTTCCATTCGTGATGTAGTCTGGCATCATCCTGTTTTGCTCCGAATCGTTACCGAGATAATTCTTGTAGTATGAGACGCTGTAGTTGAATGCCCCGAGGAATAAGGGTGAAACGATCATCGTTTTGGATTGAGGGTTATATATCACATGAAGGTATGGTGAAATAATTCCTACCTGGGATGTATTGTTTGGATAAAAAGGGTCCATCCCTATCTTGTTGGCTATATACTCCTCATCCAGCTGGATCGTGTATGAGGTGAAATCAATACCGAAGTAAGCGCCGAACCCAAGGACCGATCCGTAATCCGCTAGGCCGTACTTCTGGTAAAGGTATTTTCCCGTTGTGATTTCGCTAGATGTGAACACAACGTCTCCATTAGTTGTTACAACTTTGTCCGGTACTGGGGGAAGATTTGCGAAAGTGTAAAACGACATTGCTATCCAGATTAAATAAACGGCCACTGTAGAGACGGCCACAATCATAGGCTATTTGCTTTTTCTACCCTTATAGATGTCCTTTGTCACAACTCAAAGATAGACAGCATGAATAAAAGGGATTGAGCTAAAATATTAGCCTAAACCTTCCTCAGGAGTTGTGCATCCACAATCTTTTTAAGCGCTCTCCTGAGTATCAGGTCGGCTGTCGCTGGTTTGATTGAGAAATTCTTTGCTATTGAGGCCAGAGATGTTCTTCTTTTCACGTCAAAATAGCCATTGAGAAGCGCGAAGAGAACAATTTCAGACTGCCTGGGAGTCAAGCAGGAAAGAGCAACATAAGGCACCTCTTTGATTATCTTGAAATCTATTCCATCATCCTCCAACCTTTTCACTACCCTCTTAAGGGAGGATTTGTCGCTGAGGAGCCTGTATGTAACCATGCTCTTTCCTTCCGCCCTTGCGGATAGGATCACGGAATTCTCTATGGCAAGCGCCTTGCATGAACTGCAGCTTGGAGAGAGGGCAAGAATCTTGCCCCTTTGCACGTATGAAACATTTACGCCTTCCCTTCTCAGGGAGGCTGCAACGTCCCTGTAATTCTTGTTTAGTTCCAGCAGGTGGGATGACTCATCTCTTCCTATGTTGAGGTTAACTAATATTCCCCCCTTCCCATATTTGGAAAGAACGTTTGACGCCCTACAATCTTCTCTTCTTACTGAAAGTTCAACTTCGAGAAGGCGCGCACCTGACATTCAAAATGACAATTGTAATCACTATTTCTCGATTTCCCATAACGGGATGTTGTTCTTGCGATTGTAAAGGTAAGCATTTTCCTTAGTTTGGGAATAATTGCTCGTGACCGGCATGGACATTCAGGACTACATGACCGAGGATCACTGGGAAGTCAATGAGAAAATGAGGTCACTAGTTTCCCAGGAAAAGCCCCCTGGAGAAGCTGATATTCTCTATCTCAGGGAGATGATAAGGAGGCACATATTTATTGAAGAAGCCATACTCTTCAAGGAACTGCCCGAGGAGAGAAGAGAGGATGTTGAATATTTGGAAAGGGAGCATGGAAAGGTGCTACCGTTGTTTTCTCAGATGGAAAAATCCAGCGAGGGAAAGAGGATAGAAATTCTGTCCAAGATTCATGAATTACTTGTTGAACACAATTCCTATGAAGAATCCTTCATTTACGATTATAGTATGTGAAACTTGTTATTATCCATTTATTGATTCTTGAATCTTTGTCGGCAGAAATTTCAATATCCACGATTTTACATAGCTCTTTAATTTTGAAAGGGGGAGGAATATGAGATCAATCCAGAGCTCCAAAGCTTTCTTAGCCACATTTAAGGCGTGATGAGATTTGAAATTGTCCATTATCATCATTATCCTGCCATCCAGATTGTCCAGTCTGATCTTCCCAAGGAATGCAAT
>JBMFTY010000030.1:0-10113 GCA_049966795.1 Thermoplasmata archaeon | reverse complement strand
GTCAGCCAGCCAATCGTTGCGGTTCAATGAAACTCCACTCACGGGTGGAGGGGAGACCAGCAACAAGCTCCGAAGCTCTAGCGAGGAGTAGCTGACTTCCAATCCAACCTTCATTACCATTGGGAATATCAATGATATTGGCCCGAGGGAATCATTTGGAGCCAGCTTCCGCTGCAGCCATTTGCATAACTAATCCGTACTTCATGGCCTCCTCGTTGAGATCGAATGTGCTTGAGTGTTTGGAAACATCCTTTCCTCCTATTTTCCCCGTTCCGAGGAAGGCAAAGGCGCATTGAACCGAACCGCAGTAAAAGGCAAAATCTTCCCCGCCCATCGTTGGGCTGACATCCACCTTTCTCACGTACCGCGATGCGATCGAATCTATGAGCAAAGAGAATTCATCGTTGTTTATGAGAGGGGGAAGTTGCCTTTTGTATTCCACATCCACATGTTCCCCCTTCAGTTTCGTTATCTCGCTTTCGATGATCCTTGAATCCTCCGCACGAAATGTTCTGACAGTTCCGCCTATCCTTACCTCCTGAGGTATCACATTCTTCGCATTCCCCCCATGGATGTAGCCTATGCTCACAACAGCACTGTCCAGCGGGTCTATCTTCCTGGCGGGGACGGTCAGTATAAGCTGTGACAGCCTTGAGGCTTCAAGTATGGAATCGAATGCGAGATGCGGATACGCCCCGTGGCCACCCTCCCCTTTAACAACTATTTCAAACTCATCCACGGCCGCCATCGCCCTTCCCCTGCAAATGCCATATTCTCCGACGTTGAGGGATGGCCAGGCATGGAGGCCGAAAATCCTTTTGACGCCCATAAGAGCCCCTCCCTGGATCATCATGCTTGCTCCCTTTCCGATCTCCTCCCCGGGCTGAAATATGAACCTAAGGTTCCCCATTCCTCTTTCCTTTGCATAGATCATTGCACCCATGAGAATAGCGGTGTGCATATCGTGGCCGCAGGCATGCATTCTGCCCTTCACCTTCGATGCAAACGGAAGACCCGTCTTCTCCTCGATTGGCAGGCAATCCATATCTGCCCTGAGAGCAACGGTAGGTATCATTCCGGAGTCAACCACGGCCCCGTTTCCTATTTCCCTATACCGGAAACCAAGTTCTCTGGCCAGGTCAATAACATAATCCCTCGTCTGAGGCGTCTCCATGCCTATTTCAGGATTGCTATGAATATGCCTCCTGAATTTTCTCATCCTTTCGAATATCCTCTCCACCAGGGGAAGGTCAATCAACGATCCTCCCCCCCTCCACCTCCACATTCTTTAGGTATGAGAAATCTATGGTCACCCCAATACCATCACCTTTCATGGGTTCTATCCGTCCATCCTTCATGCTGAAGGTTTCATTAGTTATGTCCTTCTTGAAATACCTTGAGTTGGGAGAGGTGTCGCCGGGCATGTTGACAAGGGAATTCGAGGCCAGAGAAATGTTGAATGCCCTTCCAACCCCTGTCTCAAGCATGCCGCCTATCCATACTCCAATCCCGTTCCCCCTTGCGATCTCCATTATTTCAAGTGAATTCTTAAGGCCTCCGACCCTTCCGGGCTTTATGTTTATCACGTCCACAGCCCCCATTTCTATCGCATTTACAGCAGCGGAAATAGTCTCTATGCTCTCATCCAGGCATATCGGGGTTTTCATTTCCTTTTTCAGAAGGGAGTGGCCGAGGATATCCTCCTTTGGCAGAGGCTGCTCCAGGTAGAGGAGTTCATATTTATCCAGTTCCCTGAGGTGACTGAAATCGTCCCTACCGTATGCCTGGTTGGCATCTGCGCTTAACGGAATGCCCCCGAATCTTTCCCTTATCCTCTTGAGAAGTTCCAAATCGTAACCTCTCTCTATCTTCACCTTTATCCTCCTGTATCCCAATTTCAAAGACTCCTCAATTATTTTGAGCTCTTCATCAATGGACGTCATCCCGATTGATATTCCAACGTCAGCATACCCCTTGCTCTTCCCGAGGAAATCAGAGAGAGATTTTCCCTCCCTCTTCGCATTTATATCCCAGAGCAGCATCTCAAGAGCGCTCTTTGCCATATTGTGCCCCCTGATCCTTGATGCCTTGGAATTGAACTGATCCGGTTCCATGTCGGGGGAGAAGAAATCCATCAGCTCATCCCTTATCACGTGAAGGAGAGTGTAGTTGTCCTCGTAGCTGTAAAGAGGCTCGTTGTCCGTAACCGCCTCCGAATAAGCCTCCATGCCTTTCTCCCTGTATATCAGGAGAACTGCATCCCTTGTTCTCTGAGTCCCAAAACTCGTCTTGAAAGGCCTCACTAGGGGAACAGAAACCTTGCTGTAGAGCAGCATGGATAAAGATGCAACTGTCAATATTATCTTTGTCGTTTCACTGCCTCAGCGTCCCTCTGAGTGCGGTCACCACCGAGCTGATGTCCTCGTTTGAAGTGAGGCCGATGAACACGTCCTCCAGACTCTTTTCCTTGAGAAGCTCGGAGGTCCTACCCTGAGCGACAACGTTCCCTTCCTTCATGATCGTGATGTCGTCGCATACGGTTTCCGCTATTTCAAGGATGTGAGTGGAAAAGACTATCGTGGAACCGTCATTGGCCAAACTTCTGAGCAAATCGCGGAATATTTTTGCAGATTGAGGGTCCAGGCCGTTTATGCTCTCGTCAAGGATGAGGACCTTGGGAGCGTGAAGAAGGGATGAGATTATCGAAACCTTCTGCCTGGTCCCGAACGAGAGACTTCCTATGAACTGATCCGCGTATTCTTCGAGGCCGAGCGCTTTGGTCAGTTCCTCGGCTCTCTTCCAGGCGGTTTCAGATGGGATCCCGCGGACGGATGCTATAAAGCTGAAGTACTCGTAAGGGGTAAGGCTCTCATACAGGTTTGGGGTTTCAGGGACGTAGCCCACTATCCTCCTTATTCCTATGGGGTCCACCTTCGCATCGATACCGTTCACGATAACCCTCCCGGAATCGAACTGCGAGATGCCCGCTATTATCTTCATCAAAGTGGTTTTCCCCGAGCCATTCGGTCCAAGGATGCCGTATATCCTGCCATCCGGTATCTGAATGGAGAAATTTGAGAGGACAGTCTTGTTCCCATATCTCTTGGTTATTGATTCAACGGAGATCCCCACGACTTTGTAGAGAAATGGAGCTATTTACCTTTTTCGAGGTAATGGGCCAAAGAATAAATAATGGGAGGTAACATGAGGAGAAATGGTATCGTCTAGGTTCAGGAAAATTCAGCCTTCTCCAACAGTCTCGCTGAACAACAAATTCTCGGAAATGGTGGAAAAGGGGGAGAATCCGATATCATTTGCCGTAGGTGAACCGGATGCAACAACGCCGCAGCACATCATCGACTATGCAGCTGATAAGGCCAGGGAGGGCAAGACCCACTACACCCCATCAAGCGGGATAAAGGAGTTGAGGGAGGCCATTGCGGAGAAATACAGCAAGATAGCCGGATTCAGGGTGGATTTCAGGAACGTGATAGTCACTCCGGCAAAGTTTGCACTAAACATGGCGGTTCAGGCGGTGATAGAGGAAGGGGACAGAGTGCTGATCCAGGATCCAAGTTTCGTTTCCTATCCAGACATAGTGAAAATCGCGGGAGGTGTACCTGTATATTTTCCATCACTGGAGAACGGGAGCCCCGATATCGAAAGGATGAAAGAGTTATTGGACAATAGAACAAGGATGATTCTTCTCAATTCACCATCCAATCCGAATGGATGGGTTGCCTCCTCCGAAGACCTGAAGGGGATAGCTGACATAGCAAGGGATCGAGACATCTATGTGCTTTCAGATGAGATCTATGAGCACATAATTTACGAGGGGAAGCATATATCGATTCTTTCGTTCCCTGGAATGGAGGAGAGGACATTCGTGGTCAACGGTTTTTCCAAGAGCCATGCGATGACTGGCTGGAGGATAGGCTATCTTGTATCTCCAGCTTCCTTCGTCAAGCCCCTTGACGCATATCAGCAGCACACGATCACCTGCGCCCCCTCAATCTCCCAGTATGCAGCTCTGGCAGCTCTGAAGGACGAGAAATTTCCCATTGAAATGAGGGAGAAGTTTAGGAAGAGGAGGGATATGCTGTATGAGATACTCCGCAGCAGCTCCAGTCTGGAAGTCGCGAAGCCCGCAGGCACCTTTTACATGTTCCCGAGAATAAAGAATGGAATGAGTGGTGAGCAGTTTTCCTCGGAGCTCCTAGAAAGAAAGAAGGTCTTGGTCACGCCTGGCTCGGGTTTCGGGCCATCCGGGAGGGACAGGATAAGGCTCTCATACGCGCTGTCGGAGGAAGCGCTGGTGGAAGGTGCCAGGAGAATCGTGGATTTCCTCGGGTGACCTACTTTCTCTTCTTCCTGTAGGCAGTGAATTTCATCTGGTCGTATTCCACCGTATGTTTTATCTTCTTTGATACCAGATACTTACTAATGTCCTCTGTGATATCACGGACGTAGGTCTCGGGAAGAGGAGCCAGAATCGTGATCTCCTTCTTGTGAAGCGGGAAGATCATCTTCAGCTTCCCCTCCCTTGTGTACCCCTCCGGTTTTCTGTTGTTCTTCACATCCTGCATGTTGAGCATTATGATCACATCCCTGTGATCGGGTTCATCCTCCATCTCATTCGTCTCCTTGAAAAAAAGTTCCATGAGGCCCCTGAAACTCTTCTCAAGCTGCTTCCATTCAAAGTTCTGTGGAAATATTATGTGACCGCTCCAGTTCTTCATACAACCTCTTTCCCTTTCCTGATGACGGTCATCGGAATCGCCTCGTTCTCGAACTCCAGCATGGCTATTCTCAGAGGATCAACAACATCCTTCGGAATATCTATGAGAATCGGGGCCCCCATTGAAATTTGAAGTGCCCTCGCGCCGATGATCCTCGCCTTTTCATATTTGGAATAACGTTTTCCTACCATTAAATCACCCACTGAATAGGAATTCATTGAAAGAGTCAAGCATCTCCCTTTCTCCCTTATATCATCCTTCCTAATAAGTTTGCTACCTTTTCCAGGAATTTCCTGTCTTCATCAGTGAAGGGACCGAGATAATCGCTGTCTATGTCTATCTCCCCCACAACTCTCCCATCCTTGAATATCGGGGTGACAATCTCCGATTTAGTCTCAAGGAAGCATGAAATGTATCTCGGGTCCTTTGACACATCAGAGACAATTATCGTCTTCCCCTCCTTTGCTGCCAGGCCGCATATTCCAAAACCTATCTTGATCCTGGTGTGTTCCGTTGCCTTCGGCCCTGAGTATGTCCTTAGCACGAGGTCAGAGTTTTCTACCATGTAAATGCCAACCCAGTTGTAATGGGGAACATTTTTGTTCAGAAAATTTACAGCGAATGTAATCGGACTGCCTTTCTCTTTCCTGATCTCCTTCTCAAAGCGTTCAATCAGGCTCGAGAAACCGGTTTCTTGCATTGGTGGTGATGATGGGCCCATATATAAAAATCACGCAGGTTTTCAATCCGCACATGGGAACACTACAGAAACATCCTATCTGAAATGCTCACTTACTGAAGAAATCGTGCCTGTTTGCAGAGGGATTCAGGATAAAACCTGGTCAAAGGCTTTGAAAGAACTGCGAATATGTTTCAAGAAAGTATTTATTGCATTCCAATTTCCCATCTTATGCTTTACCTTGTATCCCCCACCACTATCAAGGGCAACGGGAAGGAGATGGCGATAAGCAGGGATGAATTCCTGGAGATATACTCGGCAATCATGAGACAGGGCAAGGGAACATTTCAGGGGGAGGACGTTTACCTTTCAGACGATTTTGTTCGGAAGGACATTAATCTGGAATCCCTAAGGGAAATCCTAAGGGCCGTTAATGAGGGGAGCCTCTCCTCAAATCTGACGGAAGACCAGTTGGTGGAGAAGATAATATCGATGCTGGATGAGGCAGAAGTGTTCGAGAACTTCCTTGAGCAGAAGGTCAAGGAAACATCTCTGTTTATGAGGTATTCCCCGTCGTCCAGCGATTCTTTTTTCAAGAAAATCCAGGGAATGCATCAGGAGGTGCGGAGAGACGTGGAGGACCTTGAGAAGCTCCTGGATGAATACGTCTCGAGGAATGCTCCGAACTTGCGAGAGGTGGCAGGCTACAAGGTTGCAGCCCGCCTCCTCAGGGCATTCGGGGGGCTAAGGAATCTCGCGCTAAGCTCATCAAGCAAGGTCCAGATAATTGGCGCTGAAAAGGCATTCTTCAGGTTCAAAAAGGGAAAGGGGACTCCTCCAAAACACGGGATAATATACGAGATACCGGAGATATACAGGGCTCCAAAATCCGTGGAGGGAAGAATAAGCAGGCTTTACGCGAATACCATAGTCAAAGCTGCCAGGGCAGACCTTGCAGGAGTGAAAAGGGATTACCGGGAAACGCTCGAGAAAAGCTTGAACGCACTCAGGAACAAGGCTCCAAGAAAAAAGCATCATTAAAGTAGTAAATTGCCCTATGGTAACATCATGGAACCCGTGCTTCAGGTTGCGCTAGATTTTGAGAATCTCCACAGGGCCGTGCAGGTGGCCAAGGAGGCGGTGGAGGGCGGTGCCGATTGGATCGAAGTTGGAACCCCTCTCATAAAAAGTGAGGGTATGCAGGCAATAAGGGAGCTGAAAAGACTGTTTCCGGATAAGGTTATAGTCGCAGATATGAAGACCGCAGACGTTGGCGGATTCGAGACTGAACTGGCAGCTAAAAGCGGCGCTCAAATTGTAACCATTCTTGGGATTTCAGATAATCCCACGATTACAGAAGCTGTGAAAGCAGGAAAGAAGTACGGAGCGGAAATAATGATAGACCTCCTTCAGGTTGAGAATGTTGAAGAGAGGGTGAAGGAGCTTGAAAAGCTAGGGGTCAAGTACTTCTGCGAGCACGTGGGAATAGACATGCAGATGATCGGGAAAAACCCTCTTTCCCTCCTTGAGAGGGTAGTAGCTTCAACGAAGCTTCCTGTTGCAGTAGCAGGAGGGCTAAACAAGGAAACGATTCCGGAGGTTGTGAAGAGGGGGGCCTCTATAATAATAGTGGGTGGTGCAATAATAAAGGCGCCAAACGTAACCGAGGAAACAAGGGCAATAAAGAGGGTCATAAAGACGGGGGTGGCTGAACATTCTGAGATGTACAGGAAATATTCCAAGGACGAGATAGTGGACGCGCTCTCAAAGGTATCCTCCTCCAATGTCTCTGATGCCATGCACAGGGGAGGAGCTGTACATGGCCTCATACCGAGGATTCAGCCCGGAACAAAGATAGTAGGAAGGGCCCTCACGGTGAAAACGATAAACGGTGACTGGGCCAAGCCCGTGGAAGCCATAGATAGGGCCAGGGAGGGGGACATCATAGTCATCGATGCGGACGGAGGGGAGGACGCGGTCTGGGGGGAGCTTGCCTCTTGGAGCGCCGTCATGAGGAAGGTCAAGGGCGTGGTGATATGGGGTGCAATTCGTGACATGGACGAGATACTGAAAATACCATTCCCGGCCTTCACCAGATACGTTTCCCCGAATGCGGGTGACCCAAAGGGGTACGGGGAGATTGGAGGAGAGATCGAGATAAACGGGGTCAAGATAAGAACAGGGGACTACGTGATAGCTGACTATTCAGGGGTTGTTGTGATACCTGAGGAGGAGGCACAGGAAATAGCGAATAGGGCGGTGGACGTTGAGGAGAGGGAGAATAGGGTGCGTGAGGAGATAAAGAGAGGCAGCACCCTGTCAAAGGTTCAGAAGCTTGAGAAGTGGGAGAAAGTTGGATAACACTCCCCGCAGCCTCCCTTTTTTCGTACAGGGAATAGTAGTAGGAAAGGTTGTATCCGTGCGCACCGAGATACGTCCAGTTCACTGAGAAGAGATATGTGGTGCTGTTTGAGGTGACAGAGCTGTTTGTATAGCTTAGCACAAAAGGTTCCCTGAAGAATTTGATGAAGGAAGACGCGTTTATCATGATGGCGGGCTGATTCGGGTTGTTGGAGCTGTTGTAGCCCCAGACCCCATAGCGAAGCATATACGAGTTGAGGAAAACGTAGCCTATGGGGGGATATGAGCCGTTGTTTCCGGTGAGCTCCCAGATTGCGGAATGCCAGTCAGTGGAATTCCAGAGAATGGAGATGTTGTCAAATGGCGAAATGAAGCCGTAGGAATAGAGGAGAATGCCGATCTGATGGTCAGTTGCTACAGAGAGACTTCTGTTTCCATATTGCACCAGATACTGGATCGTCGCGTTGTCTTCCAGGGTGATTGCCTCTGTGTGAGAGGGGACGAAGTTGTCCACCATGGGATACGAGGCCACGCCCATCAAAAGCACAAGGGAGACTGAAACGATGACAACGATGTTCTCCACAGGCCTCCTCGCGGACTTGATGTAGTGCCTCACCGTCACGTATTCAGAACGTCTGGGAACCATCACCACCGTTACTCCCGCGGGCGAGTTTATGGGAACGGCGGTGTAACCACCTGCAGGCACGGTACTGCTCACCACAATTTCACCTTTCTCCTCTTTCGTCTCCTTGTAATGCACGTACCAGCTTATGAGCACGTACCCCGCTATTATGCTGAAGGGCTCAGAGAGGTACTCGATGTGCCTGGCAGGGAGGAGAACCGTGTTTTTCGAGAGGTAGCTGTAAAGGAGGGATGCAACTATTGCCAGGGACCAACCAAGTATCTCCTCCCTCCTCGTCTCTATGAGAAAATATTTTATTCCTATGATTGACACTGCGATGAATATGAGGAACGGAATGGATATGACCAGGGCCCTGTAGGTGACGAACTTCGGGATCAGCGACGCTTGCATCATGACAACGAGGACAACGATCATCGCAAATGTTGCTACTACAACAAGAAGAAAATCCCTCTTAGGATAGATGCCGAGCTTAAGCCTTTCCACAGCCTTCACGGCGCCCCTCCTTACCGCCTGGCTGTTCACCCTCTTCAGCATGAGGAACATCACAAGGGCCATGGCGTAAAACACAATTATCACGCCAAGGTAGCCTAATCCATTCACGGCCCTAGAGAAGAAGTGAACCATGCCTGGAACTCTTAAAAGAAGGTAGCCTATCATGAGGGTGCCCGTTCCCTCAATTATAATCATGTCTGAAAAGAGGAAATTCTTCCACCTATCGCTCAGCAGATTAACGGATAGAACCATGCCAACTATTGAAATCAGGAAGAAATAGGTGGAAAGCTGATGGGAAAGGACAAGGAGGACTATCGATACGGCTAGTGGTGCAAGAAAATAGCGTTTCCGATGGTATGCAAGAAAGAATAGTATGCTCAGGAGAAGGAAGAAGTGACCAGTGGTGAGGTAATTGGGTTGGGACGTCTGATACAATTGTATGGGGCTCACGACGAGAAGGAAGGCCGACAGGGCAGAAGTGATCCTGTCCAAGCCTGCCTCCCTTGCTATAAGGTAGAGGAGGAATGGAGTGAGGCCTCCAAGGATGGGAATGGAATAGTCAAGCGATAGTGACACGGGGATGTGGAAGAGGTAGTGCACACCCACCACAATGAGGTAGGTGACAGGAAAGTACTGATAGCCATCAGTCCCCCACGGGGAGTTCGGGGGGTATGCGAGGGACCTGCTGCTGAGGAAAGCCTCGCTCAAATAGTAATATATGCCGTAGTCGTTTCCCCAGGCGTAATTAAGAACATTGGGGAGGAGACGTATCGCTATTCCTGCAACAACGATTCCCAGGATGAGAGCTACGTACTTCCTCCTTGGTTCCATTCGCTTTTACTAATGAGCAAGCAAATTTTTACTTTGTGGTGAATAAATTGAAATATCATCGCAACAGAGGAAAATGCTTTATGGGAGAAGGAATCGTGGAAAATGCAGTAACGAGCGATTTTTTACAATGAAACTAGCAAGAAAGCTCCGACCTTCAGGGAGGAGATGAATTGCGGAAGGTATGTAAGCTATGAAAATATAATGTTTTAGGAAGATGGAGATAGCTAACAAAGAGAAGGAGTACCATCATGAAGACCACATGGTATACAGCTGTCAGTATCATGTGATATTTTGCCCGAAGTATAGAAGAAGGGTTCTTATTCCCCCGATCGATGGAAAATTGAAGGAACTGATTCTTGAAAAAACAG
>JBMFTY010000029.1:0-12384 GCA_049966795.1 Thermoplasmata archaeon | reverse complement strand
GGGGTATCCTGCATGCCTTCTGCAAAGGACTTATTCACAGGACTTTCCATGCATACTACTAGCTGTGCATTCATATACTTTTCGCAATTCATCTCTCCCTGAAGGTCTGAGCTTTCTTGCTAATTTTCCTGTAAATAAAACGTATTAATCAGCAATCATTTAACAAATCAATGATAATCTCCTCCATAGCAAGCGGGAGCTCAGGGAACTCAACCATCATCTGCAACGGCTCCGAGTGCATCCTTGTTGACATGGGAATCTCTGTGAGGAGGGTCAAGGAATCACTTGAATCGAAGGGAATTAACCCAAAGAAGATTTCTGCCCTTTTGGTCACGCATGGTCATGCTGACCATGCATCCGGGGTGCACGCATTCAAGAGGGAGTTCAAGGTCCCTGTGTACGGTACGTACGAAACATCAGACATATACGTGGAACAGAGGGGTGGGTACGGAGGCTATCAGGAAATGGGCGTGGAGATAGACAGGTTTGTGACAGAGGGGACTATAGAGCAGATCGGAGGGATTACCGTTGAGGCAATCAGTGTGTCCCACGATGCAAGGCACCCGGTAGCATTTTTCGTCACTTCCGGTAACGCGATGGTTTCTGTCATCACCGACCTAGGGGAATCAAATCCACTGCTCGAGAGGAGAATACGGGAATGTAGCGCTGTGTTGATTGAGGCTAATCACGACCCCTTCCTTCTCCAGAGAGGACCGTATCCGGAAATCCTCAAGAGGAGGATAAGGAGCCCCAGGGGCCACCTTTCAAATGTGCAGACTGCCAACATTCTCAAGAGATCGGTGGGAGACGGTGTGCCTATACTTCTCGCTCATCTTTCCAAAGTGAACAACACACCGCAGCTTGCCATACAGTCCGTCCACGAGGTTCTCAGGGAAGGCGGAATCAAGACTGAAAACCTCCATGCCCTCAGGCCATACAACGATACCAGGGAGGTCAGGGTCTGATTGAAGGGCACCATAACCTTCGCTGAACTCTATTCCATAGCATCGTTCCTCTCACGGTACAGAGGAGGGTACGTTGAGAAGAACTACAGGTCCGAAGATAGCTTTTCGTTCAAGTTCAGGAAGAGTGGTGTCAACTCCGTTTACCTCCACTTCATGGAGGGAAAATTCCTCTTCCTTGACGAGGAGAACAGGATAGACGGGAAAAAGAATTCATTGCCACTGGAGAACTCCCCCATTTCCGACGTTAAACAGATAGGGACAGATAGGATTCTATTCGTGGACGGCCCGAAACCTCTTGTGATAGAGATGATGGGCGGGGGGAACATATTCATTCTGAGTGGAAGGACAATAGAATTCTGCAGGAAGGAGGTCCGGAGAAAGGGGAGAGTGCTAAGGAAGGGCGAGGAATACGAATTCCCCGATTACCTTGACGTTAGGGCTGAAACCTTCGATGCTGAGTGGGAAATAAAATCCTCCTCTGGAGACCCGGTGAGGACCCTCGCTGTCAAGCTCGGGCTTTCAAAGTACGCACCCGAGATACTATGCGCCCTCCACAAGGATGTCGGGAGCAACGAAGACCTCATTTCAAACATTCAGGAGATCAAGAAGCTAATAGAAAAAATCTTCTCCAGCGCTTCCGAGGGAAAGATATTCGTGTACAGGGACGAGTTTTATGTTTGGAGGAGCTTCTGCAGGAAGGAGGAACCGGAGGAGCTGGATATAGTGAAGGGCCTGGCAAAAATGTATTTCGAATCGGAGGAAGGGGAATCAAAGGCCGAAGCGGTACAGAGAAGCGTTGAGAGGATGAGGGAGGAGATGGAAAGGCTTCGGAAGACCGGAGAATACATAGTGGAGCACCTTGCTGAATTTGATTCTCTCCTGTCAAGCGTAAAGGATTTTGACACGAGGTATAAGGTGGACTTCGACAAGGGAACGATCTCATTCAGGGAGGATGGAATGGACATAGTCCTGAAGATGGGTAAGACCGCCGGGGAGAATGCTAATGAGTATTTCGATGCGAGCAAGAGAATAAGGGAGAGGCTCTCGAGGGTAAGGATTCAGGAAGAGAAAAAGGTTAAAGAGAGGAAAGAGGTGAGAAGGGTATTCTCAAAGTACAGGTGGTTCCTAAACAGCGACGGGAACTTGGTTCTTGCTGGCAAGGATGCGGAGACTAACGACTCTGTCGTGAAGAAATACCTTGGGGACAAAGACCTTTATTTCCACGCGGACATTCATGGCGCTCCTTCCGTGGTCATGAAGGTCACTTTTCCCGTCACAGAAATAGGAATCGAGGAGACTGCGGAGTTCGCCTGGTGCATGTCCAAGGCGTGGTCTGCCAAGCTTGGGAATGGTTCGGTATTTTACGTGACCAGAAGCCAGGTTAGCAAGACTCCTGAATCAGGAGAATACCTTGCAAGGGGGGCCTGGGTCATAAGGGGCAAGAAGAGCTATGTATCACATCTTTCGCTAGAGCTGGCAGTTGGTTTCCAGAAATACGAGAACAGGGAGTATGTGGTAGCAGCGCCTCCGTCTTCCATTAAGGGCAAAAAAGTTCTGATACGCCCCGGGGAAGGGAAGGAGAGTGAGGTATCGGAGATCGCGAATTTCCTTGGCGTGGAAAAGGAGGCGGTGTTCCCCGTCCTTCCCCCTGGGGGGATAGTAATTTCTGGGAAGGTTGAGGATCAGTAGGACCAGATCTTTCTCGTGGCCGGTATTGAAACTGCAAGGACAACGCATATTATCGCGGTAGTCCCCCAGAGAATGAGTGGTTTTGAATAAAGGTAGGATAGGAGTACCTCGTAAACTATGGGCGATATGGGGCTTACAAAATTGTTCATGAGGGAGTAGCCCCCGTAGTATTCCCCTCTCTTGTTCTCCGGAGCTATCTTGCCTATGATGGAATTCATGGGAGGGGACACCACATTCTCCCCTATCGTGAGGAAAACGACATCAAGGAAGAGAAGAGGGATGCTCCTCGTGACACCGAAAACGAAGAATGTCACCGCATAGATAATAAGACCAATAGCAACCCGGTTCATTTCATGGAACCTGTAGAAGAGCCTGTTCACAGGAAGCTGAAGCGTGACAACCACGACTCCGTTAGTTGCGAAGAGAAGTCCTATGACGGTGGTGGAAATGAGGTCCACCCTGGAGAAGAACTGTGGAAGGATGTATGCCCATGGTCCCATCGAAAAGAAGGCCAGAGAGAGAATCACTGAGATGAAGAGGAACCTTCCGTCCCCCCTCGGGAAGGAGACAAGGCTCTTTCCCCTTTCAAGGTGCCCCTCCTCGTATCGCACAAACTTGTAGAACAGCAGAAAACCAAGGATTTCGAGAACCATGGGTATCAGAGGCAGTATGGAGAAATTGAAGGACACCACGTATCCAGATATCGCAGGTCCTAGAGAAAATCCTACATTCGCTCCTATCCTGGTCAAGCTGAATGCATCTATCCTTTCGGTTTCAAGTGTGGTATCCGTGATTATGACCATATCCGCGACAGACTGAAGCGTTGCCACCGCAGAGAAAACAACAAACGTCAGATAGACCACGTAAATCGAAAGGCTGAGATACATTCCAAGGAACATCACAAGGAAGAGAAGGGACATTGATGGGGGGAGGAGCAAAGCTATCCTCCTCCTTCCCGCCCTGTCTATCAGGTTGCCGCCAAATATGCTCACAGGTATCGAGGCCAAAGCGGAGAAGAGAAAGAGAAAACCCACATCCAGATAAGAGCTCCCCCTGTCAAGCAAGTATATTGGGATGAAGACCCAGACGCCCGATCTACCCATGAGCCTTAGGAGCTCCGCTACCGATACGGTCTGCACTATCCTGTTACGGAGGACTCCCTTGGATATGGGGAATATCATTCGCCTGGGTCAGGCTTTCGTCGGAGATAAATTATCTCATCTTTTCCGGGAGCTACTTCCTCCCGGGAGCTCCATCCCCCTGCTTCGCCGTTGTTTTGTCTAGACCAGATAAACTCATAGACTTCGTTTCAAAGCCCCTTCTGTACCAGAGCAGGGTCATCGAGAGGGAGAGTATGAATATCAGCATCACCACAGTTGAAGTGATGGCGAATGGAATGTATCTGGAGGTGAGGATTGCAATTATCACTCCTGCCCCGACCCATACGGAGAACCTGACTATTGACATATACATCCCCCTCCTTCTCGTCGGGAACAGCTCCGGCTCCAGCATTCCCCTGGCCGCCCACGTCAGTTCTCCCGGGATGAAGAGGAGCGTCATGATCGCGAGGAGAAGGAGGCCAATGGTGGAACCTGTTGCAAACTCATAGCCCATGAGTATAGCCCAGAAGGCCACGAGAATGCCGTATGAGAATATAGTGAATTTTTTCCTGCTAACCTTTTCTGCGAATCCCAGGCCAAAGACAACTCCAACTACTGCCATTGTGAGCCCGCCGATCACCGGTATAAGTGATGGAAGACTGCCCTGGAAATAGCTGTATCCTACCCCATAAGAGAAGTACACGAATGCAACATCCTGGGCTATGCCTATTATTATGAGAATCAGGAACCTAGTGGGTAAGCCTATAGATGGTTTCACGGGCTCAGCATTTCCGTCCTGGGTCTGCCAGGCATCCTCCACATCGATGTTTGCCACTCCTCTTACGGCCTTCCAAGGTGCTGACTCGTTTACAAATCTCCAGGCTACGACGAGAGCTATCAGAGGAGCGATGAACAAGAGAGCTATTGCAGTCTCTCTGGCTGCATCCGAGAGATTGAGGAGGAGAGGAATGAAAGTTATTCCAACCCCAATATTGCCAAAATTCTGAACTATAACAAGAGACCTCCCCCTGAGCCTGGCCGGGACTGCCTCTGCTATCATTGACAGCACCGGAGTTTCTAGACCTATCGCTGCCATGCCAATCAGAATGAATGAAAGGATCAAAGCTACAGCAGATTGTGTCCAGAAGTAGTACACAGCGATGCCTACTACTATCATAGCCGTAGTTATCATGAAGGAACCCTTTCTGCCAACCCTGTCAGCCAGCGCTCCGGACATCAGCGCTCCAACTCCGCCTGCAATGTAAGGCAGGCTGAGTCCCAGGAATGCGTACTGCGAAGGTATAACGCCGCCTATTGCGGAAACGGGCCCATAACTTTCCGCCACACCATAAACAAGCATCCCCATCGCAAGGGCCACAAAAACGGCCCACGGGAAGCGACCATTCTCAGATTTTGATGAGCTTGATTCAAAACTTGCCAAGGGCTTCGAGTCCTTAACATCTGTTTGGACCATTGCTATTAGTATTGCCATCTTCATAAATACATTTTTGTTAACTACCTGTTTCACAGACTTTACCTTAATTTAATGGCTAAATGATCAACCTTTTGATCCTCCACAATAATATTAAGTCAACGGAGGCTTACAGTCGTGAGCATGAAGTATGCAGTGGAAATCTCAAACCTGTTTTGGCGCTTTCCTACCGTTACTGGCATTAGAAAAGATTACGCATTGAAAGGAATCAATCTAAAGGTTGAGAGAGGTGAAACATTCGGCATTACGGGTCCCACAGGTTCAGGAAAGACAACCCTCTGCTACATAGTGGCCGGTATAGTCCCGAGAAAGGTGGATATTCCTGAGGGCGAAGCTTCCATTTACCTGAGGGGAAGCATAACTATCATGGGGAAGAAATCCCTCTGGATTAGCAGGGCAGGGAAAAGGGAAAAGATAAGAATATCCCACATTCCAGATGGGAGAATTGGGCTCGTCAGGCAGGATCCTGACAGTCATTTCACAGGAATCCCGGCAATCACTGAGATAAAGGAGAACCTGAGGAAGATGGGTCTAGATAGGGGGGAGATAGAAAGGAGGCTTAGGCGAGCTCTCGAGCTGGTCAAGATGGATTCAGTTTCACTGGAAGACCTGGATATCCCGCCAATGAAGCTCTCTGCAGGCGAAAAGCAGAGGATTGCCATTGCAGGATGTCTTGCAATGAAGCCGGATGTTCTCATCCTTGACGAGCCTGCATCTGATCTGGACCCTGCAAGCAGGCGGCAGGTCATAGATGCTATATCCTATCTCAAGGAGACAGAGAAAATCACGATAATTCTGGTTGAACAGGATCAAGAAGTCCTCAGGGAGCTTGCGGACCGGGTTGCCGTGATGAATAGGGGGGAAATCGTTGCGGTAGGACCACCGGAAGAGATATTTTCCAGGGATGATCTGAAACACTATTTCCTCTCTCCTGATCTCGCTGAAATCATGGGAACGGGAAAGGAGATAGAGGATAGAATAAACAAGGAAAGCCTGATAGGCTTCAAGGTTAGAAGATCAAGGCTCGGGAGGGGAAGCGTAGTTCTGGAGACTGAAAATCTGAGGTACAGCTATGAAGATGGGACGAAGGCCGTTGATGGCGTCTCCCTGAAGGTGAGGAAAGGGGAATTTCTGGCCTTGATCGGTGCAAACGGCTCTGGGAAGAGTACATTTTCCAGAATAATCTCAGGAAAATTGTCCGGTTGGTCAGGAAGCATAAGAATCAAGGGAAAGGATGCCACCAGGAAAAGGGATTTGTTCAATCTCGTGGGGTATGTGCACCAAAACCCTGACCAGCAGGTGCTCGGAGGGCACGTTTTGGACGTGATGCATTCCGGCAATCGTGGTTCAACCGCGTTAGATGAAGCGTCATACGAGAAGGCCATTGAAGCGCTTGCAAAGGTGAACCTGAGAGACAAGGTTAACGAGGACATCAATTCGCTGAGTAGGGGGGAGAAGAGAAGGCTTGCAATTGCCTCCGTCCTAATGTCTGAACCTGAGATTCTTATAGTGGACGAGCCCGCAACCGGACAAGATTACAAGGGAGCTTCAGAGATCATGGACCTCCTTACAACCCTTAACAGCTCTGGAGTTACCGTCCTCATAATAACCCACGATATGAGGCTCGTGGCGGAATATACGAGGAGAGTCATCGTGATGAAGGAGGGCAAGATAGTATTCGATGGTACTCCAGAAAGACTGTTCGAGGACGACGCTCTCATGGGAGAGTCAAGTCTCGCCCCTCCTCAGCTCGTAAGGATATCAAGGAAGCTGAAAGATTCGGGAATCATCAACGACATCCTTCTGAATGCGAAGGAGTGGCTTGAGCTCCTAAGGTTCGAAAGTGAGAAGAAAAAATTCGAGGCAATGAAATTTCCAGACTTGAAGAGGTATGCGAGGGAGCTGGCCTCCATGATACTTTCTAGGTACGGAAGGCCTGACGGGATAATATACATAGAGAGGGGGGGCATGGTGATCGGCAGGCTCCTAAGCGATTTCCTTTCAGTGAGGCAGGTCTATCCCCTCAAGGCGAGCTACTACAACGAAGAAGGGATACCAATGTCTCATGTGCATATAGGAAGTTTTGAATATTCCCTTTCAGAAAACGATGGATACCTCCTCCTAGTGGACGACATAGCGGACACTGGCAAGACACTCAAGGCGGCAATGGACGAGCTGGGGAAGAGGACGAGGAAGAGGATAGTGACTGCCACCCTCGTCTACAAACCGCAATCAATCTTCAAGCCTGATGTTTTTGTCTACACCGTGGACAACAACACGTGGATAGTATTCGATTACGAGGAAACGGAGACGGTGACACGCTTCATGAGAAAGGGAAACAGGGAAGGGCTGAAATTTATGAAGGAAAACTTTCAATGAATTTTCCACTGCGAACAAAAATTAAACGCTAGGACAGCATTACGGTCTATGCCAGAACTAAAAGGGATTATCACACCAACAATTACTCCGATGAAAAATGACACACTGGACTACGATGCGGTGGATTCCCTGATAGAATTCTTAGACAGGACGGGGGTGAACGGCATATATCCCATGGGTTCAACAGGCGCGTTTCCAATCATCTCCGTGGACCAGGAAGTAAAGATTCTTGAGTACTTCATGGACAAGAAGAGACCTAATATGTTCTTCCTTGCCGGCGTGGGAAGAAACTCGTTTGATGAGACCCTTACGATGGGCCAGTATGCGAAGGAGCTTGGCACGGACGCCATTTCTGTTGTGACTCCTTATTACCTGAGGGTGTCTCAGGAAGGGATATTCAGGTATTACGAGAGGCTGCTTTCCCAGATAGATATACCAGTCATGGTTTACAACATACCGCAGAACACGAACAACAGCGTGGACTACAAAACACTCATCAGGCTCAAGGACCAGTTCAGCCATCTGGTCGGAATGAAGGATAGCAGCGGGAACATGTCAAATTTCTCCATGCTTGTGTACAACCTCGGAAAAGATTTCAAGGTATTCCAGGGGCAGGACGATATCCTTCTACCCTCACTCTCCATAGGCGCGGCAGGAGGGATATGCGGGACCTCCAACTTTTCCGACTTGTCAGTAAGAGTCTTCAAGGAATTCGAGGCTTCAAACTTTGAATCGGCAAGGAAAATACAGGCTGTCCTGACTGAGCTGAAGAGGTTGACCAATTCTTACGATTCCCCGCAGGCTCCCCTAGCAGGCTTCATAGAGAGGGTCTATCACAGGGAGACATCGAGTCCGTTCCCGCTAATTGATCTCGACCAGGATACAAGAAGGAGCTTTGGGGCCAAGATTGAGGGAATATTGGCTAAGCTGGAAACATAACGTATAAGTTGAAGGTCTTCTATCTGGTTTCATGGAAAAATACGGCGATGCTGACAGGGTCGAGGATCTAAGGACCCTCAACTGCGGCGAGCCTTACATATACATAAAGGGGGCAATAAAGCTCGCCTCCAGGGAACTGAAACAGGGACAGACCCTGAAGCTCATTGTACCAAGGGAGAAGTGGGTCATCCAGGATGAAACGTTCAACTCCCTCCTGGAGTCTTCTGGATTTGAGGTCGTGGATAGCTCATTTGATGAAAATGTGGTGCACAAGCTGAGGAAGAAATAGATATGAGATGCTTTCTTTTCATGGTGAGTTTCACGCCATCTGACAGGTCCACAATATGTGTGCTGGAAGAGAATGTGAAGGCGGCGCTTAATGAATTTATCAATGTGGACCCAGCAGACAGATGGACCGTCGAGGACTTGATCTCGCGATTTGCGAGGAAGGAGACGATCACCAAGGATGACCAGACCGTCGGGTATATTCTCCTATCCATGCCGGAAAAGACTGTTGAGGTTAGCACCAGCGCGGGGGAAGGAAGCGCATTGATCCAGAGTGTGAGGGAAATAGCAGAGAGCCACGGATACAAAATGGCTACCTGAAGATGAGGGAAAGGTCTTCGAACTTTTCGATTTCCAGATAGCTTGTAAGGCCCTGCATCTCCGCTCTCTTTCCAAGCCCATAGGAAGCCCAGACCGCTTTCACTCCAGCTTCATACGCGCTTTTGACATCCTCCGCCCTGTCTCCGATGTAATAGATTCTCCCTCTCTCTACCCCAGATTCCTCCGCTATGATATTCAGCCCCTCCACCTTGCCTCCTATCGGCCTGTCGCCGCAGACCACGTAGCTGAAATTCACCCCATCGAAGAATGTGCTGATGATCTCCTCGGTGAGCCTCAGGTCCTTGAGGGTCAGAATGCCCAGAAAATTTGACTCCTGCAATCGGAGCAATGTTTCCCTCGCTCCGTCAACTGGTCTCGTATCCATCTTGAACGTAGAGAGGTAGCAGGATCTGTAGGCATCAAGAATCCGGTCCACATCGTCCGTCCTAACCCCCCTCCTCTCCAGGGCCTGAGAAAGCTTCAGAACCCCCACGAATTCCGATATGTCCCCTATGCTGTACCCGTATTTCCCAGAGGCCTCCCTCAGGCACCTAGATATTGACCTCGCCGAATCTATGAGCGTTCCGTCAACATCAAATACCAGGAGGTTCTTCATCTTCCGTAATAGAGCCTTTTCTAAAATAATTTGTTGGATTAGATTCAGGGAAGCGCGTGCATAAAGATTATTAACTTTACTATAATAACCTTAAAAGGTGAAAACAGATGCCTTTACTAAAGGATAAGGACAAAAAGTACCTGGAAGAAGAGTTCAAGAAGAATCTCAAGAAACCGGTGAAGCTCTATGTGTTCACGTCAGATGATGACTGCCAGTATTGCGAGCAGACAGTGCAAATTGCGAAGGAGCTCGAAGAGACATCAGACCTCATAGAGGCAGAGCAGCTTGATCTTAGTTCCGAGAAGGCCAGGAGGTGGGGAATAGACAAGGCGCCCACCACAGTTGTGACCGCCAAAGACAACGAGAATCCGAGGATTAAGTACATAGGAATACCCATGGGTTATGAATTTTCATCCCTCGTGGAAGATATAAGGAGGATATCAAGGAATGACCCGGAACTTGATCCGAGCGTTAAGGAGAAGCTGGATGAGGTGGACAAGCCGGTCAGGATACAGATATTCGTAACTCCTACCTGCCCGTACTGCCCGAGGGCAGTTGGAACTGCCCACAAGTTTGCGATAGCCAACAGCAACATAACAGGCGAAATGATAGAGGCAACGGAGTTCCCAGCATGGGCGGATGAGTGGGGTGTATCCTCCGTTCCGCACATAGTGATAAACGGGGATGTGCAGTTTGTAGGGGCATACCCTGACGAGAACTTCGTGGACTACGTTCTTGAGGCATACAGGAAAATGGGGAAGGCATCCTCCTAGCACAGCAAATATTTAATTCTAAGCAGCATGAAGGGCCTAGGGGCCGTAGCTTAGCCTGGCAGAGCGCCTGGCTCATAACCAGGTGGTCATCGGTTCAAACCCGATCGGCCCCACTTTTTCTGAATATGAAAATGTATTCATGCTTGAAAACGTAGAACCCTCCGAGGAGCGCTCTGTAACGCCAGAGCTCGGACTGCCCCCTCTTGGCCCTCGTATCCTCGTAATTCTTGACGACGATGCTTACAAGCCTGAAGCCATGCCTCATCGTTTCCTCCATGAGCCTGAAGCCAATCGGAATCCACTCGCCCCCTGAATATTTGTCCCCTGCCACAACCGCCAGGTACCTTCCGGGCCTGAGAACGGGCCGAACGTTTGAAATGACCTTGGAAAACTTGAGTATGAATTCTTCGAGAGATCTAGCCCTGGATAAGTCTCTCGGATCGTTGCTGAACTTTATGATGTTGTGATATGGGGGATGAAGGATCACCAGCGAGACATTTCCTACCCCCCTGCTTTCCAGAAGTTCATTGAAGTTGATGGATGTGCTGTCCCCTGAGATGAGATGCCATTCCGAACCCTCTCCTTTTCTCCCTATGATGGCCTTTGCTTTTTTCACGGTAGTTTCGTTCAGTTCAACGCCGATGCATTTTCTTCCAAGGCGCAGGCTCTCGATGATTGTGGTTCCGCTCCCCGCAAAGGGATCAAGTACCCAATCACCCTTCTTGGTGTACCGAAGCATGAGCTGTCTGGGTATCTGAGGAACGAAGTTCCCCCAGTACCAGCCAAGATGAGCGCCCGAGGTATCCCTGTTTGGGAAATTCCAGAGGCTGTCCGTCAGCACCTCATCATAATCCTTCCATCTGTTGAGATTTATGTCGTTCACTCCGTTGTCCCTGTATTCAGCTATGGACTTCAGAAGCCTCCTGAGATAGTACCGGCCGCGCTCAAGGGTTCTCGATTCGTATGCCTGGAGCAGATCCTCCCTGACAGACCGGTACCCGTTGGACGAGGGCTTTACTGGGGACGAAGCGCCGTACGGTCCCATGATTTCAGATACCTTTTCCCTTAGGGATCCTATGTCCTTGGAGGAAATTGCATTTCGCAGGAGCGATTCAAGTGTTTCCCCGGTCGTTACGGTTTCGGTTAACACGCCCCTTTTCTTCATCTTCCATTTCATATGTTTCTCGTATATTTAAGTAACCAGTTCCTCCTTACCCGGGATGGCAGGTTTGGAAGATTTTTGTATCGCGGGGAGAAACCCGAAAGCATGTGGGAATCATTAGTATTATCGTGCAGCAGGAGTTCTTCATGGTTGTGCGAAGAGAGGCTCATCGTTCCATAGTCTGATTTCCCTGCCAAGACACAATGATCCAACCGTCCCGCGTCTCGATATTTCAATGCGGGTTGAGAGAAATTACACAGGTCAAGGTGGGCAACTTGGAACGCGGACTCAAAAAATCCGTTCTTCCATGAGAAGTAATCCCTCCTCGCAGACCTGCTCAGAAAAAGAGCTGAGTTCCCAGGTTTCTTATTAAAACACTGACCAGCACCGTGGAAAAAGTTCGATGCTTATAACCTAACCCCGCCCTGTTTTATCACTACAATTCTATCTTGAGCTTCTCCAGAAGCTCCCTCTGCTCTTTTGTGTATTCCGCATGGGAATGGGAGCCATCGGAATACACCACTTCCCTTATCCCAGATATTGTCTTCAGGACCTGGTTGTATGATATGCCACACTTCTCAGCAATTATAGCCACCATTGTATATCCCAGAACTGTCAGGAATAACCTTGCCCTTGTTCCTTCTTCCGTTCTTGAGAAGAATG
>JBMFTY010000028.1:0-13100 GCA_049966795.1 Thermoplasmata archaeon | reverse complement strand
GCAACGTTCAGGACAGGAACGACCCTGAAACTCAAAAATGGAAGCTCTGCAAAACGCTCCCAGACCGTGAGGAATGATGGAGTAACAGGAAGCAAAAGTGGAACCTCCGTCGCTCTAGCGAGGAGAGTATGTCAGGCTTTGCTTGAAAAATCTAGAGCTCTTCAGTATGGAAGCCAGTACTGGTCATTCTTCCAGGGCCCTTGGATGCCACTAGAAAAGTGAACTGGATCAGATAACCTGCAAGAATGAAACGTACTTCCATGGGGGGACTAAAAAAGGGAAGATTGCAAAGGTTTTTAGGAAAATCAACATACAATCCTGTGAAAGGAGCCCCTGTAATGTTCAGTTTTTCTGACCCAGATGTCCAGGGAAATTTCTTGAAATGGTCGGATTCATTATTGTCCGGAGGCACATCTGCAAAAGCTTGCCAGGTGCAATTTCAGAAGGTGGGAGGAGTTCATTTGGATAATCCCCCTCTTCTGGGGAACGAGAAGGCTTTGCTGCACGCAGGGTTCAGTGGAAAAAAGCATCTGGCATTGGAAACTCTGCTGAAATCTCTTAGAGTGGGAGATAGCTCATCATGGCGCTTTCGTCCAGTGACCTGATTTTCATTGCCACAATCATGCTTTTGATCGTAACGCTAGGAGTAGCAGTGGTTTCAATAATGCAGTCCAGGGTTCTGGCGAGGGAACTGAGAATCACCACCCTAACGGAGATGTTTCAGGAGATGGCGCTCAAGGAGAACAGGGAACACAGGTACAGGGTGATGGAGAATAGGATCATTGCGTCGTTTAGGAAATTTAGGAATCCCAAGAATTCTCTCCAGCAGGATGTGGATGCCTTCTTCAAGGGAAACGAAAATTCCAGGCCCGCGTATTTGGAGATGGGATTCACTGAAGAGGACGTCAGGAACTTGTACTCTGATGCCCGCAACGTCGCCATAATTTACGACAGGATGTCATTTCTGCTGACACGTCTGGAGGCCTCCTTCTCAAACAGGTTCAAGGCGGATTTCTACAGGCTGTGGGGGGATGACCTCATCATAGGATGGGAGCAGATAGGTTTCCTCGTTGTCCATATATTCCGGAAGGAGAATACGGACAACAGCCCTTTCCCGGAAAGAAGGAGGTACTCGAGATACTTTGAGCATATCACCACCGAGGCTCTTGAATACGAGGAATATCTCAGAGCCAGGGGAGAGGAAACGATTGACCTGAAGAAGATCAGGGAGAGCGCGATTTGGGTAGATCCGAGGAGGATAGGGGGAGGCGGCTTTGGATTCTCCTAGCGATATCTACCTCTATGATAGCAAGGAAGGTGAGAAAGGGCGACACAAAAAACCGAGGGGATATGATCTCGTGATGGTAGATGTAGGAGGGGTGCTTCTTGATCATAAGGAGGCCAGGCATTACAGGAAAATTAGCGAGGAGCTCGGCATCCCGGAGAATGAATTCCTGAAAGTGGGGTTCAAGTTTGCCCGAAGTCTGGAAAGAAGGAAGACCACGATGCCTGAGGTTGAAAAAGCCATACTGGAGAGATTTAAAATCAGGAAGAGGAGCAGGGTTAGGGGGATATGGGCAAGGACCTTTAGACAGTCCGTCAGGAGGAATGAGGAGACCATCGATCTTCTCGGCAAGCTTCAGAGAATGAAATACAGGATCGCAATTTCGACTAACACGAACATCAGCGATTACCTGGTCCTTTATGGAAGAAAAGGAATTTTGAAGGATCTCAGAAAATACAGGATATTCGCTTCATGTTACATGGGAGTGGCAAAGCCCGACAGGAGGTACTATGAACAAATTTTAAGGTCCATGAACTCCCCACCGGAAAAGGCCGTGTTCATAGACGATAAGATGGAAAACCTCAAGCCAGCGAGGGAGCTTGGGATCACCCCGGTGCTCTTCAGAAATTACAGTCAGCTAGTCCAGGATCTTAGAAAATTGGGCTTCAAATTGGACTGATTCCCCTCAGTTTCTATTGCCACTGGTTTGCTTGCAATTGACACCTGAATCTCAAGAAGAAATCCCTTCCTCCCTCGCAAATGTTTGGTAAACTGAATTAATCATCCCCTCGAATTTCTCTACATATTCCGACGCAGAAGGTATCGCGCTCTTCAATGCCTTGCTTTTCTCTCTGTATGACTCCGGATCCCTGTAGAACAGGTCTCTCAGCTCCTCTATTCTCTTTATGAACTCTTCGTCGCTGCTGGCAAACTGGCAGAGTGGTTTGCCTTCGAGAAGTGAATTGAAGTTCGCTCGTCTTGCTACCACGGGAGTTCCATTTCTCAGAGCTTCTGCCAGGATGAGAGAGTTATTCTCTGAGTGACTTGGGAAAACAACAAGGTGGCTGGATGCAATCGTGTCCGCCAGCGATCCCTCATCCAGGAAGCCGAGAAACCTGACCCTGTCGCTGCTCATCGCCTTGAGTCTTTCGCTTTCCGAACCGCTGCCTGCGATGAGGAGCACCGTGTCAGATGGAAGGTTTTTTGCCAACTTGGATACGGTTTCGGTACCCTTGATCCTCTCGTGCCTCCCAAAAAAGAGGACAGTGAACACGTTGCCTTTTGGTGCGTTGGATTCAGGATTCATGGGTACATTGGGAATTACGAAGACATTCCTATTATACCTTTTCCAATCTGATAGGATTGGATTGGTGACGTGAACTGCGCTGAATTTTGGAAGCAACTTCAGCAGACGCCTGATCCACACTTTTGTTTTGAAACCGTTAAAGCTCAGGATATCTTTCCCCCATGCTATCCCTCTCGAGGAGTGATAAAGAACGTATTCGCTATGGTGCGCGCCAAAGATGGTAGCACATTTGGCCCTCACTATGTAATCCAGAACAGATTTGTTGCCAATCGAAGTGTAAAGAATGTCAGATTCAAGATCAGGGAGCGATTCAAGGGCAGGGTTTTCAGTGTATGGAAATTTGATGATCCTCCTTATATAGCTACCGTCCACCCTTTTCATTCCTCCAAGGTTGATTCCTATTACGGATACCTCATGCCCTCTAGATGCCAACATATTGGCAATCTGGATATGCCACTTCTCCAGGCCTCCGTAGTTCCTGAGGTCTTGCGACACAAACGTTACTCTCAATTGCTCTCATTATAAATTTCCATACGCTATAAAAAGATGTGCGCCATCACACTTATCAACCCTGCTACCTGACCACAAGGGAACTCTCCCAGTGACGGGGTACCGTCTTCTACTGGATCAAGGAATCATCGAGATGATGTATTTTATAAATGCACTTCGACTGTTTGCGGATCCCTCTGCATTCTTGGGGTAATGAAGCGTATCCTAAAACATCTCCTCTCATAATTCGCTTTGAAAACAAAGGTAGCGGGCCCGCCGGGATTTGAACCCGGGATCACTGGCTTAGAAGGCCAGTGCCTTATCCAGACTAGGCCACGGGCCCGGTGGCATGCTTTCGCTATGCCCTTGTTATTATTATCTTTTCTCCGTTATGCGTTGTTAAATTTTATTACAAGCAGATGCATCCTGACCTGTGAATTACGGTTTCACGATGGTAGTGGCAAGGCACGCGCAAACAGACTCAAACGCCAGGGGTCTCTGGGTAGGAAGAGGCGACGACCGGCTGAATGAAGCTGGAATTGAACAGTCAAGAGTGTTTGCCAGGTCCATTTCTAACATTAAGTTTGACATGATAGTATCGAGCGATATGCTCAGGTCCATTCAGACTGCCCAGATAATCTCAGAGTCTCTGAGGATACCGGTGATCATGAGGACACCGCTGATAAGGGATCGTGATTACGGGAAGTTGGAAGGTTTGACTTCTGACCAGATTATGAGGGAGTACGGAGTGAAGATGAATTCCCTCTCACCTGAAATTGAGGAATTTGCCAACGCCGAGCCAGTTCAGGCCGTTATGGGGAGAGCTATGAAATTCATGGAATTGTATTCCCAGCTGTTCAGTGGAAAGAGTGTTGTTGTGATCACGCATGGGGCGTTCATAAGGGCAATTTACGAACTCTTTGTGGGGAAATCCGATGGAATCAGGTTCACTAACTGCGCATCATTCATGCTGGAATCAAAGGGAGAGGAAATGAGGGTGGTGAGAGGGGTCACATACATAGGGAATCAATGATATATATCCGTTTAGAATGATGAGGGGGGTAGTCCCAGGGCGGCCGTCGCCAGAAATGGTGAGGAAAGTCTCCCCTCCAGACAGCGGTCCGGATAGAACCCAGGCTGAGAGGCCTGTGTCCCTTCACAAGAAAGGACACAGTTTCGGCTAAGTATGATCCTCTAGGAGGTGACGTTCCCGAAAATATGGTGAGACAGAAGGGGCAGGACGGAGCAAGCTCAAGCAGTTCCTGTGAGAGCTGTCCGAGGAACAGGTGGAGCGCATCAGTCAAATGCCGCCAACCCCTTGCGGGGCTAACAGAAGGGAGCTTACTCGGGACAACCCCCTTAATAGGAAGCTACGCAAATCTTATTATTGCACTCTCTATAATTGCGGGATGGAAGACGAAGCTTCTAACAGGGCCGAGGCATTGCTGATTGCAACGGTAAATCCTCTCACTAGGGGAGAGATTTCAGCTGCCCTTTCTCTTGACAGTAAGGAGATCTCCAGAATCCTCAGGGTTCTGAGAAAGAGATATGAGGGTACATCTCTCGAGCTGAAGACCATAGGGAAAAAATACAAGATAGGCGTGAGAGATAGATACAGCGACGTTGCTTTCAAGTATTCTGAAAGCGAACTTGACAAGGGTGAGCTCGAGATCATAGCGCTTCTCTTCAGCAGAAAGAGAGTCTTTATATCCCACGTGGAGAGGCTCAGAGGGAGAAAGGCACAGCAGGAGCTGGAACATCTTTCGAAGCTCGGCCTCGTTGAAGTGAAGCCGGTTGGAAACAGAAGGATTGTGAAGCTGACAAGGCTTTTCCACTCCAGATATGGCAGGGAGATAAGGGAAAAGATAAGCAAGGGAGAAAAGGTGCAAGCGTGAGGGCTCTACTCATTGGCGGGGGCGGAAGGGAGCACGCCATAGGTCTCTCTATAGTGAAATCCGGTACGGAGCTGTTTGTCGTATCCCACACAAAGAACCCTGGTCTCGAAAGAATATCTAGAAGGATTGTGACAGGTAACGAGAATGACAGGGAATGGGTCCTCTCACAGGCTAACAGGATAGAACCGGATTACGTTTTCATTGGACCGGAATCCCCTCTTGCCTCTGGTGTTTCTGACATGCTCACGAAGAACGGATTCGAGGTATTCGCCCCGAGCTCCTCTGCAGCCAAATTGGAGACATCAAAGTCGTTCTGCAGAAATTTCCTTCGAGAGAAGGGGATAAGTGGGAACGTTGAAAGCACGGCGTTCTCTGACATGGACGAGATTGAAGAATTCGTGAAGAGCATCGACTATGATTTCGTTATCAAGCCTGATGGTCTGACCGGCGGGAAAGGAGTTCTCGTTCAGGGTATCCACTTCAGGGGGAGGGAGGAGGGGGCAAAGCTTGCGAGGGCATATGTTGGCGAGGAAGGGAAGACAGTTTTAATAGAAAAAAGGCTGATTGGGGAGGAGTTCAGTCTCCAGGCATTTGCTTTCGGCGGAGAAATATTCTTCCTTCCTCTCGTACAGGACTATAAGAGGGCATTTGACGGTGATGTTGGTCCCAACACTGGCGGTATGGGGTCCATCTGCTTCTCGCAGAGGGGCCTTCCCTTCATAAATAGGGAGGAAGAAAATGAAGCTAAGAAGATCATGAGAAGCATCGTGGAGAATCTCAACGATGATGGGATCAGATATGTGGGTCCCATTTATGGAGGTTTCATGGCAACATCTGACGGCGTGAAACTTCTAGAGATAAACGCCCGTCTTGGCGATCCCGAAGCAATAAACGCTCTGGCCATTATGGACAACTCGATATTCGATATCGCGGTCAAGATGCTCAACGGAATGAGGCCAGAACTTGAATTCAGGGACAAGATAAACGCTCTGAGATATGTGGTCCCCCGGGGGTACGGATCTGACCCCCGTCCATCCAGAATTTCGATAGACGAGGAAAAGATGTACCTGAAAGGAATAAGAGTGTTTTATGCAGCTGTGACCAAGAAGGGGAAAATGCTTCAGCAATCCAGTTCCAGATCCATCGCGCTCTTCTCCGAGGGGGAGAGGATTGAGGACGTGGTTGAAAGGTTTAACCAAGTTGAAAGGCTGATTAAAGGCGATTACTTCATGAGAAAGGATATAGGAACCGTAGCCTCCATTGAAAAGAAAAAGGCGTTCATGGATGGGCTGCGCTCGAAAAGAGCCTGAAATGGAGAATCTCAATGACAGACGGAACAGTGATTTCTTCCCGATGAAGTGACACTTTCTTCATGTTCCCCAGGTCAGAAATGAAGTCCCCCTCCGGGAATCCACCGATCACGTAGTTAGAGTTCGAAGATATGGGAATCCCCTCCTGGCCTAGTGGATGGAGAACCATGGTATTTTCGAGAACCCCCTTGGACCGGAGATATCCTAGGAGAGGGGATTCCCTCCTCGGGTTTGAGAGCAACTCTTCCACCCTCTCCTTGAATGCCATGTAGCTCGGGTCGATGCCCTCCAGGTCGCGGGTCTCGATAATCACGTTCCACTTGGTATGGATCGCATATTCTATTTCCTTCTTTTCCTGAAGCACGGTCTCCCGATTCATTCTCCAGAACATGTAGGCAATATCGGGAAAGCCTATTCTTCCTGCCCTCTCTGGAAAGTGTCTCAATATTGATTCCTTCATTACATGGTTGTCAAGGAGCACGTTTTCCTTCCCCTCCCTCCTCAGTACGTCCTGGACCTCCTTGTCACGAAGCATGGCGGGAGGCACCAATTCCAGCTCCGCATCAGCCAGAAGAATGATCATCCGAATATGGAACCGAGACTATCGTAAACGTTTTTCCTTTCCTCTTCAATGAGTTCTTCTACCCTCTTTCTCTCCTCCCCCTTAATTGCTTCAGAGATCTTGGAGAGAAGTTCGCCTGCAACCTTCAGTCTCTCCTCCGAGCCCTCGAGGATCAGATAAATGTATCCGTTCTGATTCAGGACAGAGGAATCCTTTGTTGTCACTGAGAGCCTGAACACCGGGTCGGTGGCAAGAATCTTCTCCATCTCCTGCTTCTTTGCCAAGGGAATCTTGTATACGTCCATGATACGGTAACAGCTATTCGTAATTATTCTTTTTCGAGGCGCCTTAGCCACTTTCTTCTGGATAGGAGGATGGTAGAGAGGGCAACAACTATGAGGGACGTAATGAAAACGATGAGATAAAAAATGCCTATTCTTTGTTGCGTGGAAATTGGAGAGACGGAGAGCGTCAGATTTGCTATCCCCGTTCCATTGACTGGGAAAATTATCACTGTCACGTTCCCCTCTCTGGTAATTTCATAAGGACTGACATTCCCTACGGAGGAGATAAGGCGAAGATTGGAACTGGAAAAATTACCCTCCAGGACAACGTAGATGTACCCGCTTTCATTATGAACCACGCTGAGGAACAATATTCCGTTGGAAAAGCTCATTTTTTCGAGGGATACATTGGGAGACAAGGGAACGTAGTAGGCGTCCTCAGAAAGCACCACTTCAGCGTTGTTCCCAGCTTTCATCCCTGTGTCGTTTGCCTGAAATGCAGATGAACCTATGAATCTTATTACGACAAAGGACAGTAGCCCTCCTGAACTAAGTATGGACCCGTTGGCATGGGAGGAGCCGTAAACGATGGCATATCCCAGTGTTTTGTGATTTATCGTGATTGCATATTCTTCCTTCTGCATGTTCGGAATTCCGAAATTCAGGTTCATACCCTCCCCGTTGTCCCCCGAATTTACTCTGGTGATCGTTACAAAGTTTTCGAAACTCAGGGTAACGTTGGATCCCAAGGCAGAAGAAAAGATCGTCGGAAGGCCTGAATCTGAGGGAACTATTATACCTTGGTCACCTCCGACCAGGGCAGAGGAGCTCGTTGCGACTACGAATGAGTCCTGCTGAAGCAGAATGGAGGAGATTACGGTCAACGAGGTGTTTTCACTGAGGAGGGAGAAAGACTCAAGAGAATTGTTGCCTGTGATGAAGGAAGAGTTTAGCCCGACAAATTCCTGGCCCATTTTCTGATATGTGCCGAATTTCATTCCATACTTGGAAAAAGGCGTTGAAATATACTGTATGAAAATCTGGGGCTCGTACGAAGGCGTACCTACGAAAATAGTTCCACCCGTGATATTCATTACCCCATCGGTGAGGAGTATTCCAATATAGCTGCTCGTGAAAACATAGAGGAAATAATTCCTCTGAGAATTCCACTCAAATTCTCCGGTTCCGGAATAATTAATCGCGGGGACTATGACTGCATTCCCTCTCCCTTCCCAATATAGCATTCCTAGCTCTCCGGCCATCCTTGATTCCCGATAAATTGGCTGGGACGAATTGGTGATATTGAAATAGCGAAATACGAGGATGTGTTTTCCATTGATTTCAACTGAATAGTTGCTCAGGCTCTCCTTTCCCCTGTCATCACTAGCCTTGGGCAAACCATGTGCGAATGCACCTGATACCGGGATCACCGCAATTATCAGGATCACCGCAGCTATGATGACAATGTACCGCATTCCTTTGAGTATGAGGGATGCATATTAAAGGGAATTGATACAATATTCGAAGTCCCCGGAAGAGTTATTATCGCTCCATCTGATACGGATGAAGGTGATAATTTGCCCGGAAGCATAAAGAAGAATGAACCCCCGGAAAGGCTTCCCGTAGACCTAAAGTTGAGTCCAGAGGATGAGAGTGTCAAGGATTTGAAGAATATTATTGTGGTGATGAGTGGGAAGGGGGGTGTTGGGAAGTCGACGGTTGCGGCAAACCTTGCCGTAGAACTTTCGCAGAGAGGGTTCCAGGTGGGACTCGTGGACGCTGATCTCCATGGGCCGGATATCCCTCAGATGCTCGGTTTGGTGGATGACAGACCTGAAGTGAATGAGGAGAAGAAGATCATACCTGTGAGATACAGCAATACCCTTAACGTAATATCAATAGAGTATTTCCTGCCCTCTCGGGACACTCCAATAATATGGAGAGGCGCCCTCAAGCACAAGATGATTGAACAGTTCATCAAGGATGTAGCCTGGGGAAAACTGGATTTTCTGATATTCGATCTTCCTCCCGGAACAGGAGATGAGCCACTTTCAATAGTTCAGCTCCTTCCAAAGATTACGGGTTTCGTCATCGTTGGTACGCCTCAGGAGGTTGCCATGCTTGACGTAAAGAAGGCTATAAATTTCGCCAAGCAACTAAACTCCCCCATACTAGGACTGATAGAAAACATGAGTGGCTTTGTGTGCCCGAACTGCGGCCACGTCACGTACATATTCAAAAAAGGATCTGGGGAAAAGGTGGCGAAGGAATTCGGCATAAATTTCCTAGGTTCAATACCGATGGAGGAGGTCGTGGTGGAAGATGGGGACGAGGGGACTCCCTTGATACTTTCCCATCCTGATAGCCAGAGCGCCAAGAGTTTCAAGAAGATAGTGGACGAGCTTCTCCAGATTGCAGGCGTGAAAAACAAGTAAAGGTGGAGCTTGAGGATCCGAACTCTTTCCATTTCCAAGACTTACGATAGGAAGCAAAGAGCACTTCAGGATGTTTCAATAGACGTTAATCTGAACGGAATATTTTCTATCATAGGGAGAAATGGCGCGGGCAAGACAACCTTTCTCAGGATCATGGCCACTCAGCTCCTGCCGACTTCAGGAAGAGGATATATCAACGACCATGACGTGGTTCAGGAGGCCGACAAGGTTAGGCAGGAGATCGCTGTCGTGCCACAGGAGGCCAGGCCTCTTCCGTGGTTGACACCTATACAGACTGTTACATCATACCTGATGTGGAGGGGTTATTCATTCAGAGAGGCAAAGGAAAGAGGGAAGGAGGCCCTCAGGTCCCTTGGGCTCGAGGAACAGGAAAACGTGAAAAGCAGGAAGCTCTCCGGGGGGCAGAAGAGGAAGTTGCTGGTTGCCACGGTAATAAGCTGCGACGCCAGCGTGGTTTTCCTGGACGAACCCACAACGGGCCTGGACTACATTTCGAGAAAGGAGCTTTGGACGCTTCTTGACAGCCTGAAGAAGGACAGGCTGATAATCTTAACTACCCATTACCTGGAGGAAGCTGAAATACTCGGGGATCTGATAATGATTCTGGACAAGGGGCAGCTTGTGGACATAGGAAGGATAGACGACCTCAGAAAAAAGGTCAGGCAGCCCTATGTTCTAAAAATCTACGCAGATAATTTCAAGCTTGACGACAACGATGTTCAGGTTCAGAGGGTATCAGACAAGGAGACCTTTGTCTACGGTTCAGCCTCGAAGATCTACAACCTGATACCTGCCCTGGTGGCAAACAGGATGAAGTTCACGGTGGAACAGGCATCGCTCTCCAATATCTTCGAACAGTACCTGAGCAATGAGGAAGGTGAGGGCGGTGAAAAGGAGAGTTGGTAGCCAAATTCTTGCATCCATTCTTGTCAATTCCATATATGCGATGATAAACTACCCTGTGATACTCGTCAACACGCTACTAGCTCCCCTTGCAATTCTGGCAGTTGTGACATTCGCCAGCAGGGGAACACTGCTTCCCGTGGCCTCCGTCGGCGCGCTCATAATGAACATGGTACAGAGCGGGACAGCTTTGCAGCAGGATCTCTCGCACCTCAAGAACGACATGAGGCTTCAGGACATGGTGGTCAGCTCGCCGACCAGCGCGGGGATATACGTATTCGGGATGGCGATATCTGAAATAGTATACTCAATACCAACACTCTTGTTCCTCATTATACTGAATGTACTGTTCGTGAAAACCACGTCCGTTGGCGCGATTGTGATTTTCCTCGACATGGTTACAGTATTCGCCTTCTCCATCTCACTTGGTTTCTTCCTTTCCACGTTCACCTCAGATGTTGTGCAGTCCTGGGCATTCTCCGGTATCCTTGCCCCCCTCCTCAACACAATCCCCCCAGTATACTACCCTATTTCCTACATCCCCTACCCTTTCAGATACCTTGCGTATCTGTCGCCCACAACCTATGCCTCAGAGATAGCACAGAGCCAGACGGGATTCTTTCATGCGACCCAGGGGAGCTTTGTCCTGTCCTGGGCAGTTCTACTGGGAATCACAGCTGTGCTGATGTATCTTGCAGTGAGAAGGTCAAGATGGAGGGAGATTTGAGTGTTCAAATTTAAATACGACCAGAAATTGGATGTTTAACGAATGACAAGGGACAGACTTCCCAAAGGCGTGATCACGATGGTCATCCTCACAGCGCTGTGGGACAGGGAGGGATACGGATATTCGCTGCAGAGGGAGGTGGAGAGAATCACCGGGCAGCCTCTTTCCAGGGGGGAGGTATACTCAATGCTCAGGCATCTTGAGATTAGGGGTTTCGTGGAAAAGGTTCAGGTGAAGGAGGGGAAGGGTAGGAGATCGTATTACAAAACCACTGGCAGGGGAAGGGAGTTCCTCATTGCCCAGGAAAAATCCATGAACACCTCTTTGGGTATCCTTGAGTATCTGAAGAGATTCATTGCGACGCAGCGCCCTAAGGCTGAATTTAAATAAACGGAGTACATAATTAAGAGATGAATCAGACTATTCTTTTCTACGGGAACGAGGAGATTCTTGCCTCCCTCTTCAAGAAGGGGTCTGAGACAGATATACGCTACTACAATTACAAAATCGCCGGAAATGAGGTTACCTTTCTCTTTCCGTTCAAGTTCCCTGAAAGGATTCAGCCTCTTGTCAATGCATGCTCTGTTGCGAACAAGGCAGTGTTGGCAGTGGAGCAGCTGGATAAAAACGTGGGCGAATTCATCCTTTCCCTCGATTATTATGAGATTAAGAAGCTAGCGTTCATAGGGGATGAGGGGATGTTCAGCCAGTTGAAGAAGCTCGTGTCCCCAATGGGTATAGACATTTCCCTTATGTCACCAAGGTTTGAGGATTTTGAACGCTTCGTTTCATCCGACCTTTCTAATAATAGAAAATCCACCCTTGTTGCAATAGACCAGAGCTTTCCCGTAAAGGGGGTTGGAACAGTAAGCCTGGGCTTCGTACTCGGGGGGGAGATAAAGAGGCATATGGTCATGAAATCATATCCGTCGGGGAAGACCGTGGACATAAAGAACATACAGGTTATGGATGTGGATGTAGAAAGTGCGGAACCTTTCTCCAGAGTAGGGATAGCCTACAGGAATACGGAGGTGGAGGAGGTTCCAAGGGGGTCCATTCTCTACGATTCCGATTCTATGAGCTTCGTGGAAAGCATGAGGCTCTCGGTAAGGAGGAATCCAACAGTGAGAACTGCCCCTTCACTGGGAGACAAGGTGCAGCTTAACTTCCTGTTCAACAACATAAATGCAGAAATTTCCGACATATCCGATGATCTCTATCTACTTGACCTTGACAGGAAAGCGCCAGTTCTGGATGTGCCTTACACCATAACGAATCTCAACTCCACCCCGAGACTGCTGGGAGCTGGGAAGCCTGCAGATTGAAATTTCCCTTGAAATATCGGGAGAGGGAGTGGGCACAGTCTACAGGGCAATAAAAGCCGATCATGAAAGGTACATCAAATGCAGACTGACCAATGGGCGCCTTATCTGTCATGTTGTCGGAAGCCCAAACGACGTCAGGAAAACTCTGAACGAATTCCTGGAATCCATTATCTACTTGGAAAGGATCTCAGCGAAGATAGATGCCCGAGTGGGGTAGCTTGGATTATCCTAGAGGCCTGCGGAGCCTCAGACCTGGGTTCGAATCCCAGCTCGGGCATACCTATAAAAGTTAAAAGCCTAAACATTTAAGTATCCGTAGGGTATATAACTTTCATGGTGAAGCCCTACAAAGATAGCCTTGAGGATGAGTTTAAGAGGCTTGAAATGGAAGATTATTCCGATGAAATAAAGAAAAGCATTAAAAAATTCGTAAATGACCTGAGAATTAAGGAAGGCGTTTCAGAAGTAAGGTTAATGGGGTATGTCCAGAGGCTCAGGAAGATAGCAGAGATAATACCTGACGGCTTCCTTAACCCGAAGGAGGAGGATATCGAAAAG
>JBMFTY010000027.1:0-13587 GCA_049966795.1 Thermoplasmata archaeon | reverse complement strand
CGTGCAGCGTGTACCTTCTCAGCAGATATTTCTCCGGCATAAGCTTCCTTTCTATTTCCTCAAACGTTCTAATGTACACGGGATCGCTGACGGAACAGAAACCGATCAGGGGAAGCCTGAGAAGGGAAGAATCTAAATGTTCAGAACCGTAGCTTTGCGATAGGTATCCCGATCGAGATACGCCCTTCTGGTATATCTCCATCTTTATTCTCTCAGCTTCACTGCCTGCCGCTGCAGAAGAATCCTCATCACCCAGTCGCGAATAAAGCCACGAGAGGTCGCTCATCCCTCTCCAGGCCAAAACCTTCGAGTATACGTAATGCCTTTTCCTTCCCCTGATTTCCCAGATGGAGGAATCGGGCATTTTCCAGATCTTCATAAGCGAATCCCCAAGTGAGAATGCCTTTTCAAGCATGTGTGTGCTTATGAGGCCGGAGTTTTCCAAAAGAAGTCTGAGCGAGGTGATCAATGAAGCGTACTGATCCACCTGAAGCTGGCTGCGCGCAGCGTTGCCTATCCTTACTGGGCCTGAATTTTCATATCCGGAATAATCGAGGATTCTTTCTTCCACGGAGGAGTCGTCGCTTACTCCATAGAGGGAATAAAGTTTCCCGTCCTTCTCAAAGCGATCCATTACTGATAGGTAGAACCTGGTGGCTTCATCAAGATATCCCAGTTGAACAAGGGACTCTATGGCGTAAGCGGTATCCCTCACCCACATGAACCTGTAGTCCCAATTCCTCTCCCCGCCAATCGATTCAGGAAGGGATGTAGTGGGTGATGCCACCATGAAGCCGCTGGGCTCGAAAAACAGTCCCTTGAGAGTGAGTAATGATCTATTGACCACATCATAGAAAATGCCCTGGTACGTGGACCTAAGCAGCCATTGTTTCCAGAATCTTCTGGTCTGCCAGAGCCTCTGCTCGCTTGAGAATACCTCTGGAGGGTACGCCTTCTTCAGGTTGTGTGCGGTTACCATCCATAGCACCTCAGTCTCCGGAAGCTCGAGAACGCCGGAGACCTCGTCCTCATTCACATCTAGCTCAACCCTTGTTGAAAGAAACTGGGTTGATTTGCCAGAAATGAACAAGTACCCGTTGCGGTCTGTCACCTTCACCTTGTCCCTTGATTCCCTGTGGAAGGGGCTGAAAGAAACGAGAACCTTGACATCCCGGAATGCCTCAACCCTCCTGTGTATTTCAGAGAAGTACACGAAGCTCTCGGAGCTCATCGGAAGGAAATCCATTATTGTGAGGAGCCTTTCTCCATTTCTGCGGAAAACGGTGAAAAGAATGTTCGTGTCAGGCTCGTAGTTCTGGCTTGCCACTATGTCGCTTCCAATGGGCCTCACGATGAAACGGCCTCCCCTTTCTCTGTCCAAAATGGAGGAAAAGACCATCTCGGAGTCAAAATTGGGAAAGCAGGCAAAATCTATCTCCCCCTCATTTGACACAAGCGCAGCAGTTCTATTGTTCAGTAGAACACCGTGATTTTCAATGCGAGGATATTTAACGTCTTTCTGCACCATACCTCAACTGAATTCACCTTAAATCCTTTTCAAGATTTTGTTATACCGATCCCGGAGAAGGGGGGTAATTGTGGTAAGGTATCGATATCGATATCGTTTTATATAAAGGATCATTTACGTTCATGGAATTCGACGAAAGCGGATGGAATAGAGGCATAATATTCTTCATAATTCTTACCATGGCGAAGGACGGACCTATTTACGGCAACCAGGTCTCCAATTTTATATCGGAGAAGACGAAAGGTGCATGGAGACCGGGTGCTGGATCTGTTTACCCTGCTCTTGACCGGCTCACCCGAAGAGGTCTCTTGGAAAGATATGAGCAGGATGGCAGGGTCATGTACAGGATAACGGAAAAAGGACAGTCTCTGATAGCGAAAATCAGGGAGAGACACTTCGAGCGTTCTCCAATTTCAAAGTACATGGGAAGGATCTGGATGGATACAATGGGGCCGGAAGAAAGGATGAGGTTCATCTTAAACTCAGCGCAGCACATGAACGAGTCTCTTGCCGAAATTCTCAAAGGAATAGGGGAAGGAATAGCAAATAAAAAAGAATTCGAAGCGTTCCTGATAAATTACGAGCTGGAGCTGGAGAAGGCCCTGAAAATATTGGGGGACGCAAGGAAGAAATTTTCAGAAAGGGGGAGTTGATATGATAGGAGGAACAATCATACAGACCAGGAATCTAACGAAAATCTACAGTGGGAAGATCAGGGCAGTCTCTGATCTTAACCTCGAAGTGAAGGAAGGGGAAATTTATGGTCTCGCAGGTCCCAACGGGGCAGGGAAGACCACCACAATAAACATGCTCATAACCAGAATAAAACCGTCTGAGGGAACTGCAACTGTGGATGGACATGATATTATCAGAGAGTCATTGGCGGTGAGGAGACTGATCGGCGTCGTTCCTCAAGATTTCACAGCGGACGAAGACCTGACCGGTAGAGAGAATATGATGATGGTTTCGCAGTTTTACGATGTTCCCAAATCCAAAGCTAGGGAGAGCACAGAGAGGCTCCTTAATCTCGTTGACCTGCAGGAGGCGGCCGATAGGCTTGTTAGGACATACTCGGGAGGAATGAGAAAGAGGCTTGAGCTGATCCTGGGGCTTGTTCACGAGCCGAAAATACTCTTCCTTGACGAGCCAACCCTGGGCCTGGACGTGCAGACGAGAGCACAAATGTGGAGCTACGTGAAAGACATAAGGAACAAGCTGAAGATAACGATAATTCTCACGTCTCATTATCTGGAAGAGATCGATGAGCTTGCGGACAGGGTATCGATAGTCGATCATGGAAAGGTGGTGATCACGGGAACGCCATCTGAGCTCAAGGCGTCCCTGAAGGGGGACATAGTGAACCTCACTCTCTCCGATAAGAAGAGCATGGAGATCATGAAGACGATACAGGACGTTATAGAAATAGCGGAGACGGGACCGAATACCTTGAGGATGAAGGTTGCAAATGCGGACGAATCCCTTCCAGAGATTGTTAATTTCATATCTAGTCATGGCCTTTCAATCACGCAGCTTACTGTCCAGAAACCGTCGCTCGACGAGGTTTTTCTAGAATATACGGGCAGGACCATAAGGGAGGCTGAGGGAGGGGACGAGGCCAGGAAACTTGCTATGAACGTAAGGAGGGTGAGGCAATGAGCGGTCTGTGGCCTCTCACGTTGAGGGAGCTCAAGAAGTGGATCAGAAATCCAACGTTCTTCATCACAGGTCTCATCCAGCCCATATTCTGGATAGCGCTATTCGGGAGTGCGTTTGACGTGACGAAATTCTTCACAGGGCCTGAGGGAAGCCTAGCGGCGAGTGCAATACTTGACGGAGCTCCAAACTATATCACGTACATCGTTGGAGGAGTTCTGACAACGATGGGTCTTTTCACAGCGATGTTCGCGGGAACGCAGATAATATTTGACAGAAGGCTCGGCCCCATGGGAAGATTCTTATCCTCTCCGATAAGGAGGAGTTCCATCGTGTTCTCCAAGATAATATCGTCAGTTATCAGAATACTGCCGCAGGCCGTAATCCTGGTGGTTGCAGCCTATCTTATCCCCAACGGTTTGAAGTTCCCCCATGGTTTCACGGTGGTTGATGCGCTTGTGATGGCAGCAGCAATAATACTCATAGCGTTCATCTTTTCCTCAATATTCAGCGTGATCGCCACAAGAATGACGAACATGCAGTCCATCTTCGGTATCGTGAATCTCGTGAATCTCCCCCTGATGTTCGTGAGCTACGCGATGTTCTCAAAACAGATGATGGCTGATTGGCTAGGCAACATTGCACAGTACAACCCGGTCTCATGGTCCTCTGAAGCTATAAGGACAGTAATCATCAACGGGAGTTTAACTGCTTCTCAGTGGCTACAGGTTGAACAGTGGCTTTGTGCACTTGCAGCACTCGCAGCGGGCCTATTGATACTCACCGCAATTCTTGTTGAGAGGGAGATCAGAGATTGAGGAGTACCACCTTGCTTCAGCGTGGACTTCCAACATTACAGGAGCCAGCTTAAATGGAAACAAGGGGTATGGCGGGGGTAGGGCAGCAGGGTGCAGGAGGAAATGCATGGAAGCGCAGAGGAAAAAGTAATGGGAGCGGGAGGAGAGGGATGGGACCGTGAGAAAGGGGAAGAAGGCCATCATAGATTTCCTCGATTCCCTCTCAAGGGAGGAGAGAGGGGAGTGGATAAGGGTGCTCGTCCCGGACCTGGATGCTGCATCTGATCCCGAGAAATTCTATGAACTGTACAAGAACGCATCCGCCGGAACCGCCAGGGATCCAGCCCTAACAAGGGAGGAAATTGCTAGGAAACAGAGGGAATACTATAAGAGATATTATGATGAACACAGGGACGAGATACTCGCGCACAAGAGGGAGTATGAGAGGGCTAACAGGGAAAGGATCACATACGGCGGTCTCAGGACCACGGTAAAGAAGGTGGGTGCAAGACTGGGCATGGAATGGCTCCATGCACATTCATTAAGACACTACTGCGCAACATCGCTGCTGAAGGGCTTCCAGGGTGAAAAACCACTGGATCTGAGATGGGTACAGATTCACCTGGGACATGCGCGCATCGAGACAACAACTATATATACTCATCTTTCGCAGAAAGATGTGGCTGAAGAGGTGAGGAAGCGCTATAACGCATTATTTCGCAGCGAGGAGGGTGAAGTGACGGAGGGGTTCAAAAACATGCGGGTGCAGATAGATAACCTACGGGCGCAAGGGGATTTGAACCCCTGACCTACGGCTTAGGAGGCCGTTGCCCTATCCAAACTAGGCCATGCGCCCTTTCGAAGTGGAATGTTTTCAAAGTTTAAACATTTGCGAAAAAAGTGGGCCCCCATGGGGGGCGAGAATTTCACTTCAGATATGACTCTGGAACCTGCTTCAGATTATTTCTTATTGCCTCTATGCTTTTATTGAACTTTTCCCTCTGTTCCGGGTTCAAATCAACCTCTATCACCTTCTCAACGCCATCTCTTCCCAGTATTATGGGAACTTCCGCGAAAACTCCATGATAGCCGTACTCTCCGTCCAGAAGAACGCTCGCTTCCAGCGCTGTTTTCCTGTCATTCTTGATCGCGTCGACCATGACAGTCAGTCCGCTTGCAGGACCCCAATTGCTACTAAATTTTCTCAAGTTCGTTATATCGGCCCCTGCATTTATAGTGTTCTTCACAACCTCTCCGTATTGCGCCTCACTGAGCATAGACTTGAGGCTTTTGCCGTATACAAACGACAGCTCTGGAAGGGGGTACATGTTCTCCCCATGTTGCCCTAGAACCAGTGGGGTTATGGCGGACGGTGAAACTCCAAGATAGCGTGAAGCATAGTAGGCCATCCTTCTGGAATCAAGTACGCCGCTGAAACCAATAACTCTGTTCCGGGGAAATTTGAGCTTATTGAACAGAACTGCAACCATAACGTCCAGCGGGTTGGTGGTTATTATCACGATGGCCTCGGGCGCATATTTTCTGACGTTCTCAGCAGCCGCAGAAACAATTTCTGCGTTTTTGGCCGCTAGCTCTTCCCTTGTCATCCCAGGCTTTCTGGGAAGGCCGGCAGTGATGACAACGATATCGCTTCCTTTAATCGTTTCATAGCTGTTTGAGCCCGTGACTGTTACGTCAACTCCAAAAATGGCTGCAGTGTGGTTCAAATCAAGGGCTTCCCCCTGTGGAAGCCCCTCCACTATGTCCACGAGATTTATCTTATTGTCAAGCTCTTTCACCATGAACAAAGCTGCTGTCGTGGCTCCTACTCTTCCTGAACCTATAATTGAGATCATGCCCAACTATTCAAGTAGGCCTAATAAGCTTTTTTTAGCCACCCTTCTTTGTACGTTTTCTAATATGAGGGGAAATTTCAAGACATAGTATCAACTATGCAGACGTCTGCGCGGACCATGGACTCAATGCGCTCACGCCGGAAGTTTTATCTTGCTTTCCTTGATCTTGGCCACGAAGACCCGCATCTTTTCAGCTAGGTCATCGTCTATGAAGTGTTCAAAGAAACATGCCCTTTCCTTGGCAGTATCCTTGTCGCATCCCATAAGTCTAAGCAGCTCGTAGATCGAATTTTCCTTTCTGTTTAGGTTGTCAAGGAGCTTCTTCCCCTTGTCGGTGAGGGTCATTCCTCTGTATTTCTGGTAGTTTATGAGGCCGTCTTCAGCAAGCTTTGACAGCATCTGCGATACTGAGGCAGGTGTTACCTTTAGGTGTTCCGCGATCTCAAGAGGCCTTGCGTATCCCTGCATCTTTATGAAGTGGTCGATCGACTCGAGGTACTTCTCCCTGTCCTCGCTTGTTTTCACCTGCCTAAATTCTTTAGGAATTATTAACCCCTTCCCATAAAATTTAAATATTTCCTCACGCCCATTACTACAAACAGCATTTTTACCTCCTCGCGCCTGTATCGTGGTGCCGAAATCGCTCTTGCACATATTCAATTCAAGAAGGGGATAAAACTTAAATTGGAAATTTGACAAAAAGTTGAATAATGCGTAAAAGAATTCAGGATAGTGCAAGGTTCTGTCGAGATTCCTAGATTAGAGGGAATCGCCAAGGAGGTCAGGAAGCTAATTGTTGAAATGACATACGAGGCGAAGAGTGGGCATCCAGGTGGGTCGTTAAGCGCTGTGGAAATACTGACTTACCTCTATTTCAGGGAAATGAAAATTGATCCGGCACGCCCTGATTGGCCCGACAGGGACAGGTTCGTTCTCTCAAAAGGGCATGCAACTCCCGCCCTCTATTCTATACTTGCACTCAGGGGATTCTTTGACAGGAATCTCCTCCATGGATTTAGGAAAATAAACTCGCCACTTCAGGGGCATGCCGTGAATCACGTTCCCGGAGTGGATATAACGGCCGGCTCCCTTGGCCAGGGTCTGAGCAACGCAATAGGCCTCGCACTTGCTTCGAGGATCGACGGGAGAAAGTACAGGGTATTTGCGATGATTGGAGATGGGGAATCGGACGAGGGCAGCATCTGGGAAGCCGCCCTGTTTGCAGCCCATCAGAAGGTTTCCAACCTGATTGTATTCTTGGACAGGAACATGATACAGCTTGACGGGTTCACAGAGGATATCCTGTCCCTAGGGGACCTGGAGAGCAAGTTCAGAGCATTCGGGTGGTCCTCGATCACGATAAATGGTCACTCCTTCCGGGAGATAGAAAAGGCGATGGAGTGGGCCAGGCAGGCGGATGGGCCCAAGATGATAGTCGCAAGAACGGTCAAGGGGAAGGGAGTGAAATACATGGAAAACAACCCCGAGTACCATGGGAAACCGCCGCCCAACGAAGAGAAGTTCAAGGAAGCGATCAAGCAGATAGAGGAGAGTTAGAATGATGTCAGTTGCTGAATTAACTTGGCTTCCTGGCCTTATCAACAGGCTGGATAAAAAGAGCGTCAGGGAGGCCTACGGAAATGCCATAGTGTCCGTGGGGGAGGACAAGAGAGTGGTTGTTCTTGATGCAGACCTTTCAACATCCACTCACACATCTATGTTCCAGAAAAAGTATCCCGACAGGTTCTTCAATGTGGGGATATCGGAGAACAACATGATAGGGGTGGCTTCAGGTCTCTCATGGACGGGAAAGAAGGTATTCGCATCGTCTTTCGCCGTGTTTGCGACAGGGAGGGCTTATGATTTAATCAGGCAGAGCATATGCTATGCAAACAGCGATGTAAGGATCGTAGCCTCTCACGCCGGCCTCACCGTCGGAGAGGATGGGGCCACGCATCAGATGCTTGAGGACATAGGCCTGATGTCAGGTCTGCCCAACATGAAGGTTATAGTGCCCGCGGACGCGACCGAGACTGAGCAGGTAGTCAGGTACATATACGAGAACAGGGGACCATTTTACGTGAGGATATCAAGGGAGAAGGTACCAGTTGTGGAAGGCCTCCCCGAATTCAGGTTCGGGAAGGCGCAGACCCTTGTGGATGGAGAGGACGTTTCAATTCTTGCAACCGGGATACTCGTTTCAGCTGCACAGATCGCCGCTTCCTATCTGAAATCAAGGGGGATCTCCGCGAGGGTTCTCAACGTCTCGACGATAAAGCCGATAGACAGGGATGCGATCGTAAAGGCGGCTGTGGAGACCGGAAGGATAGTGACGGCGGAAGAACACAGCATCTACAACGGTTTGGGAAGCAGGGTCTGCGAGATCCTCGCGGAAGAATACCCTGCAAGGGTCGAGAGGGTAGGTATGGAGGATGTGTTCGGGGAATCAGGCAAATCCTGGGAACTTATGGATAAATATGGTCTGAATCCTCTTGGCATAGTGAATAAGGTTGAAAAGTTGATGAAGGTGAGATCATGAAATTTTTCCTTGATACCGCAAATCTGAAGGAGATTGAGGAGGGCGTTTCATGGGGTTGTGTGGATGGAGTGACAACGAACCCTACGCTCATATCGAAGGAGCTCGGAGGGGATATCGATTTCAAGACCCTCATAAGGAAGATTCTAAATATGGTTGACGGGCCTGTGTCGCTTGAGGTCACGTCCACGGATTCCCACGGGATGATAGAGGAAGCAAGGAAGCTGAAAGCCCTTGGGGAAAACGTGGTTGTCAAGATTCCCACGACTGTAGAAGGCCTCAAGGCCCTTAAGGCTCTGAAGAGGGAGAAAATAGAGACGAATGCAACCCTGGTGTTTTCAGTCAGTCAGGCCATCATGGTTGCAAAGGCAGGAGCAACTTACGCATCGCCATTCGTGGGCAGGCTGGACGACATCGGGGAGGACGGAATGTCCCTGATCGAGGACATCAAGACAGTTTACAATAATTACAACGTGGAAACAAGGATAATAGTCGCCTCCATAAGGCATCCCATCCACGTGAGGGATGCGGCGCTGATAGGGGCAGACATTGCCACGATGCCATTCGAGGTATTCAAGAAGCTGATTTCCCATCCGAAAACTGACGAAGGACTCAAGAGGTTCCTTGATGACTGGAAGAAGATTGACTCAGCGAAGATAAGGTTCTGATGTCCAAGCTAACGGTGATAGCAAGCCCTCCCGATCTTGATTCGGTAGCTTCGGTATACCTTCTCAGGAGGGCGGTCAAGGATGAACTGGATGTGAGGTATCTTGATCACATTGAGATTGAGAAGATGGAGGCTGACTACATCATAGACTCCCCTCACGGAAGGGCTAGGGTATTAAGGTTTGACCATCATGGTACCAAGGAGAAAACGTGTTCTGCAATGAAGGTAGTGGAGCATTTCGGCATGGGTGAAGCCGAGAGGAGGCTAGCCGAGGCAGTCTGCTGGCAGGACAATGCCGGATGGAAGGATTTAAGCAGGGAGGGAATGGATAACCTGCTCGACACCCTTCTTAAGAGCTTCCTCGCTTCGGGGGTCAAGAACGAGGTAATAGAAGAATTCTTTTCCAGGGCCTTCGACGCCCTTTTGAAGAAATTCGAGGATGACGAGAGGCTTTCAAGACAGGCTGACGGGAGCATACTTTACAGAGACGACGGAGATGTGATAGCGGTGAAGGGAGAATTCCCGAAGGACCTACTTTTCCATAGGTATCATCCCAGGCTTCTTGTCAGGGTTTCCAGATGGGGTATATCAGTTACAAGGTCTGCTCGGTACGATTCCCCGGACCTCAATGATTTCGCGGATACTTTGCGTTCTCTCGATGAAGAACATTTTGAGAGGTGGTTCATTCACCCGCAGGGATTCTACATAGGCTATTCGATGGACCCAAGCAAAGAGGAGGGGCCTCCGCTGGACCCGATCGTACTCGCGAAGAATCTCTCCTCCTTCGTAGAGGGAAGTTGTAAAAAGAATTAAGAAAAAATTGATAACAAATAAGCACTTATCCGATATGCAAAAATTCAAGGATGTGCAGTCTGAGGCTCCAGTGGCGAATTACAGACTGGACAGGGTTGGCCTGACTAACGTCATGAGGCCCATCACCGTTTACAGAAACAAGAAAACGACCACTCTGATACCAACGTTCAGAGTATCTGTGGATCTCCCTCCCTCGAGGAAGGGGAGTGACCTATCAAGGGACATAGAGGCCCTTGAGGATGTGGTAGAGGGTGAGGTGGAGGGGAGGGCCAAGGGGATAGAGTACGTTGCAGAATTGATAGTTGAAAAGCTGCTCAGCAGGCATCCCTATGCAACATCTGCGGAGGCAGAGCTTGCTGCAGATTACTTCCTTGAGAGATCAAACCCCAAGGGAAGGAAAACAACGGAGAAATACGTGATCAGGGGAAGGGCTGTGAAGAAGGACAAGGAGAAGACCGTGAGGTACATCGGGGTTACTGCAACCGGAATAACGGTGTGCCCTTCTGCGATGAAGACAGTTTCAGCCCTAATGAACAGGGACGGAGATGCCCCGCCCTACATCTCCCATAATCAGAGGAACGACGTCACGATTGTCATGAGCGTCCCTGATGGATGGGACATCGATGTTAACGAGCTCATAGACATCGCGGAAAGCTCCATGAGCGCACCCACCTACGAACTTCTCAAGAGGGAGGAGGAGGGGATGCTCGTTCTCCAGGCTCACCAGAATCCAAAATTTGTGGAGGATGTTGTGAGGGATGCGGTGAAGTTCATAGTTGAAAGGTTCAAGGACATGCCTGAGGATACATATGTGAAAGTAACGAGCGAAAGCTATGAAACCATTCACAAGCACAACGCGTTCGCGGAGAAATCCGGTACCCTCGGAGCACTCAGAAAGGAGATGAATTAGTCAGCTCCAGAATCTCCTGTTTTTCGCAAATTCCACTTCGTTTATCAGGATCCTTTCGAGCAGCTCATTCTCGTTCTTCACAGGGACCTCAAGTATCCTGGATGCTGTATCAGGTCCTATTCCGTGCGCGGCAAGAACTATCAGAGCTCGGTCCTCATACATCCTGAGGAGATGGTATGAGGTCCTCAGCTTATTCATCTTCTCCGGTGAGAGCTTCCTCATTTCCTCGACCTCGTAGCTCTTTATGGGGGCGATTCTTGGGCTGCTGCAGAATATGCATCTCCTCTCCTTCAATTCGGAAACCCTGCTCTTGAATATCCTGTGGCAGCTCAGGCAGTAGAAACCCATCTCCTCGGAAAGAAGCCTCCTTTTCACCGCCTCGAGTATCGGTGCAGTTGGTCTTATAGGCATCATCTTTTCCTTCAGGTTCGCCATGTAGAGCCTGGAGGAATCGCTGAATGAATTCCCGGTTTCGATGCTCATTACACCGTCGGATATCATCTTCCCGATCTTTCCCAACGCTGCCAGGTCAAGATAATCCCACTTGAACTTTTCAACAGCTTCCCTGTAGAACGGTGTTCCACTGTGCATGGAGAATATCCTGTCCATCCTTAGTTTGGAAAAATCACTTTCCTTCGACACGATCCCAAACTTTTTAGCCACATTGACAGTGCTGTATAGGAAGGTGCGTGATTTTTCTATGTATCTGTTGAAATTTTCTATCTCCCCCTCAATATTCTTTATTGCATCTACAACCTCTTCCACGGAGTACCTTGCGTTTCCCTGTATCAGGATGTGGTATGGGGAAGTATCGAAGAGGAATGATTCCCCGTATTTCTCAGAAAGGTTGAAGGTTATCAGAAGGGCAAGGGAGTAGTTGGCCTTGCTGCCCGCGGTTATCTGTATGAGAGTCGTTCCTTTCTCCTTCTCGACTTTTATGAGCCCGTCGTTCCCCGCACCTTTCCTGAATCTTGATATCCTCTCCATTGTGTAGGGATCAACGTTGTGCCCTGAGGCACCCTCCCTCCTCTCCCTTCCAACCTCCATCGCAACTTCGTAGGGGACTGGAATCTCCTCACCTGACCAGCTTGGAGGAACGGAAATTCCGTGGATGTAATCGACGTAGATGTACCTGTCCTTCACATTGAGCACCCTCCAGGTGCTGCCTTTGAGTATGAACGTGGAACCCACATCGATTTCAGTGACAACATACCCCTCGTCCAGAAATCCGATGATCTTATTGCTTGAGGATTCCTTTACCACGTACCTCTTCTCATCAGGTATCATTGATATGTTCTCTATGAAATACTTCAGGGTCCTCCCGCTTTTGCTCAACAGTCTGCTCTCGCTGTCATATCTGATTAGTTTCACCGACGAGAGGAAAGAAACGATCTCCTCCAGCTCTTCATATGTGACGGATTTGAAATTGGAAACCCTTCTCGCCATTTTCATGATTGTGTCAAGCGAAACGAACTTCTCCGCGTTTACTATGGAAACTATCTGGTTAGCAAGAACTATCATCGGTTTTTCCCTGATTGCGACGTTTTCAATCCTGCCGTTCTCAGCGAATTTGGCTATTACGGACCCCTCCTCCGCCTCTATCTCGTTCATCGCCACTACGGTGCCTTCCGATACGTCCTGAAGCCTGTGCCTCCCCCTCCCAACCCTCTGCACGAGCCTCACAACCTGCCTCGGGGAATTGACCTGCACCACGATGTCCACAGTTCCAATGTCTATGCCAAGCTCCATGCTAGAGGTGCACACAATTCCCCTGAGCCTTCCCCTCCGGAAGTCCTCCTCTATCCTAGTTCTCACATCCTTTCCCAGGGAACCGTGATGAACGTCCACCAGGATGTTCTCGTCCACGAGACGAAGCCTCATCACTATGTCTTCCGCGGTGGTTCTCGTATTTGAGAATACAATGAACTGCCTTCCCGTTTCGTAGAGGTTCAGAATGAATTTTATAACCTCCGCGTAGTTCTCGTCAGCGCCTATCTGGTCCCTGAATTCTGGAGTCGCAATCTTTGGAATAGTTACGCTTATGTTGTACCTCTTGGTCACTCCCGCATTCAGGATCCTGTATGCCCTGTTGTGAAAGATCGCCTTCGCCACCTCCTCAGGATTCCCTACTGTCGCCGAAAGAGCAATAATCTTGAAATTGGAGTAATCTTCCATCCTGGCCAGGGAGAAAAGAAGCTGCCACCCCCTCTCGTCGTTCATGAGCTCATGAACTTCATCGATTATCACGTACCTCACGGAGGAGAGGTGCCCCCTTATCCTCTTCCCGCTGATAACAAGCTGCAGCGTTTCCGGCGTCGTAACGAGAACGTCCGGAGGGTGGATCATCTGGTACCTCCTTTCGCTCTGAGTGCTGTCGCCGTGCCTGACTCCAACGTCAAGGCCAAACGTGGAGGCATAGAACTCTATCCTCGATAACACGTCCCTGTTGAGGGCCCTGAGTGGAGTTATGTATATAGCCCCAAAGCCGCCCCTCCCGCCCTCCTCCCTTAGTTTCCTGAAGACGGGGAGGACTGCAGCCTCCGTCTTTCCGCTGCCCGTCGGTGCAGTGAGGAGCACGTTCTCCCCCTCAAGAATCACGGGGATAGCGATTCTCTGAGGTTCTGTGAAATCCCGAAAGCCCCTGGCCCTGAGTGCGGCGATTATGTCTTCCATCTCTTCGTTTCGATCCATCCCTGGGACTTATGATCGCTTCTCTTAAATATGTGACGAATTCGGGAATTCAGGCGGAATTCCTCTAGCGAGAGGGGCCCTGACATACTCTCCTCGCTAGAGCGACGGAGGTTCCACTTTTGCTTCCTGTTACTCC
>JBMFTY010000026.1:0-16099 GCA_049966795.1 Thermoplasmata archaeon | reverse complement strand
GCCCCACCCAAGGGTAGATTATCCGCGTGTTACTGAGCCGTCTGCCAGTACCTTTCGGCCTGTGACTCGCATGGCTTAGTCGGAACTCGATAGCGGTGACCGCCGGCAGGATCAACCGGAGTTGTTGATTCTACCATTTTCTTACTTGCGGAATGGATCGTCTCTTCCCATCTCAGATTCGAGTATGTTCATCAACCTCGAACCCTCATTCATTTTGCCGTTCAGGAACCAAGCTTTCATGCAGTCCAGATGGACTGTCTGGCTTGTCGCATATAACGGCAAGAGAAAGTAAGGACAACACCATATATTAGCTTTCTGGTGAGCTATCGCGGGCAAGCATTATGGCACCTTTATAGTGTAGGACATTTCGACCCAAATCACACCTCCAGAAAAGGGAGTTTACTTTCGCTATTATTGCGATCAAAATCCACCCCTGGGTGAAGAAATTCATTGATTAGTCCCGGGGTTCCTCCTGCGTATGATTCAGAGGGGACTGAGGTTCCATTAGATCCAACCTTTGTTTCCACGGCAGAGAACCTCGATTTCCGCTGAAATGTTCCCTAACTGCGTTATCAATGTCGACCAAGAATGGCCCATATTGAGCTCGTCGAGCGGTCCGCGATCTTTAACATGATACGGCTAATGGTTGAGATGCTAGATGAGGAGAGATTTCATTCCACTAAATTAATATAGGAATCTTAAATAGCACATCGCATGTTAGATAGCCCGACAGACTGGATAATATTCATAGTTGTGGTCCTCGTTATCCTAGGTGGGTCGAAAAAGATCCCGGAACTTGCGAAGGCCCTGGGAAGAGCAATGGGTGAATTCAGAAAGGGCAGGCTGGAAGTTGAAAAGGAAATCAATGAGGCCATAAAGACTGAGGCGAAAGTAGAGAGCAAGCAATAAACAAAAAATAGATGTGATCAAGCCTTACCAGCCGATCGCATCGCTCCAACGCTACCCGTTACCATTGAATGTACAAGGCTACTTTGCGTCACAACCCACATGGAGGGTATCATGATCATCCATAGAGCTATGGAAGCCTCTCCCTGCTGTGAAAGTGTCCAGAAGCTCCATAGCCTGTTCTCCAGATAGAAGGATACATAGAACAGGACTATCGGCACTATCCCCAGGATGACTGCATATCCCTCCAGGAACGTGATCCCTGCGATCGATCTGCGGGAATAGTTTATCGCTGAAATTATGAAGCCGGATATCAGGGAGACGTAGGACATTATTGAGAAAATCAGGGGATCTCTAACCGCCTGAGCTGTGACAGATGGAATGAACCATATCGTAGCCATCGCCACTGCTATCGGAAACAGGAGAGCAGATGTTTTCATTCCGATTTTGATGCCGTTAGAAAGCCTGTGAATTATGTAGTACAGAGCGAACCCATCGAATATCATCAGCATCATCGTCCCGAAGAAGAATATTGGATTGGATTGCAATCTAAACGCGGCGCCAAACACCTCAACTAACTGCGTCAGAATGACAAAGGCGGCTAAAAGAAGTAGCTCTTTGTTTCCTGGAGCTCTCAGGACAATGCTCGGAATATTGTTAACCGAATAGTACCTGGTTATCAGCAGATATGTCATCGCTATCAACACGATGCTCAGAGCAAAGAACGGCAGGAGTAGGACATTCAGAATGAGCAGAGAAGCGGCGGGGAACGCGCCAATAGCACTCTCGCACTGACATCCTAGCGCGCTCAGAACTCCATATCCCGCTGAAACCACCCCGCCCCTTCCCTTCTTTGATAGGAAGGGAATGATCAGGTGATAATTCTCTACCAAGAGGGAGGAAATAAAGAGGTATAGGAAAAACTGAAACGGCGAGAGTATGACGTCTGCGTACCTAGTGCTCACAAAGAGACCAGCGTACTCCGTGAATGGTGTTGCCAGCCCAATAGCCGCCATTCTGTCGGAAAGGAGCTCAAAGGTGAGAGGGGAGGGGACAGGCTGATTGACGAGCAGGATTGTTTTGCTGATGAAAAACATGAAGAGGAGAACTGCCAAAAATGACACTCCTCTCGAGACCTTGGACCTCAGGCTCAATGCATGTAGACCGTAAAGTCCTGCGACGACAGATGGAAGTAGTAGGAGGGAAAGAAGACTATTTCCGGTGAGCAAGATCGCGCCTGTTTCATATATCAGCAGGTAGCACACGGAATAGAATTCAAAAATCTTCCTCCCGAGGATAAGGGATAGGATGAGGAGTGCATTCATGGACATCGCGGAGAGAAGTAGGAGAAGGGAGGAATCGCTTGTCGACAGTATTTCCCCAAGATACAGGCCAGCTGCAATGAATGTATCGAAGAAAAAAAGTGAAAGAGAGAGTGAAAGGATGGCCTTCCTATTCATTGTAGGCGTGCGACCTGTAGAGCTTGATGAAGGAGCCAGTTATGAAGAATATGAGGCCCATCCCGATGCCGTACAATGACTGATTTAGCGTGTTCGTGGGGGGTATAACGGTAATCACCGAAAATATGGCTACCGCGAGAAAGCCAAATAGTCCTCCAAACACAACGTAGCCCCTCGGTGAAAGTTTCACTGGAACTGCGCTCCTTATCCCATAGATCATGGAATAGGTGACAAGGGACGAAATTCCCAGAAGGACAAGGAGAATGATCATTGAAACTGTAGAGAAAATCGAGCCTGTTCTAAGAGCTGAGAAAATGGAGAATCCCGAGAGTGTTGAGAGAAGGCCGTCCAGCGTCATTAGAACGTATATCTTCCAAGCGTTCTGCGATTTAACCCTTCCACTCTCAATAAGATTTGCTATGTACCCTACAAGTGGAACCACGACAACGATAGGCACAACGAAGAAGAGAAGAGCAACGATGTTGCTCACGGGTACGCCTGGATAGAGAGCACCCCAGGCAGACAGGCCAACAAGATAAATTACGCCGATCACCCCGGTGGACACTACGATGTGCCTCTTAGTCGTCTTAAGGCTCGGTGAATTCTCAACGTACGGAAGGATGAGGAGGTAGACGAGGGGAAGGCCTATGAAAAGCACGGAAGCCCAGAAAGGTCCAATTGACCCTGATATGGCGAAATCGAGCTCCTTGTAAACAAAGAGGAGGAACCAGGGGGGATAGGGGGGAACGGAGGAGGCAAGGGGGCTGTTAGCAGACACCTGAGGGAAAGGTGAAAAGAGCGCTGGAACATGGGGCACTATGGCAACTATGGAAGGTATTAGAAATATAAGTGCGAGGGTGAAGAAAGAGATTTCTGCCATGTAGTATAAGTTATAAGGCTGCCACGGTTTGTAGCTTGGCTCTTCCTTGTCCACAAGGGGAACCCTGTAACCATTTCTCTTCGGGTCTGGCATTATGGTGTTGTATTCGGCAAGGAAGAAGTGGATGGCAAATATAACCAGTATAAGGCCGGCAAGTATTATGTGCCAGCCCTCATACCTAGTGAAAAGGGAGACCGATTCGCCATTGCCCAGGATTATGAGAGCAAGGTAGGAACCTATAACCGGAAAGCCGCTTATTATTCCCCTGGCAACATCTATTGCGTCTGCGGACAGAACGTCTCCAGAGAGGGAATAACCAAAGTATGCAACCGCCACCGTAAGTATCAGAAGGACAATTCCGGACATCCATTGGATCTGCCTGGGCTGCTTGTAGGAACCCACGAACAGATTTCTAAGCAGGTGCACGTAGACCAATGCAATCATTATGTAAGCCCCGTAGAGATGGGTTGTAAGTATGACGGAGCCGTATGGTATTGCGAGGATGGCCTCAGTGCTAGCATATGCGTTTGAGGGCTGATAGTAAAGGAAAAGAATGAGACCGGTCACGAGTTCATAGAAGAAGGCAATCATTACCATGGCGCCCGTCCAGTACCATATACCGCCTTTTCCTCGCATATAGTCAGGCACTCTTCTTGGCAGTGGCTGTGGTTCGTTCATTATCTTTTCCAGGAGACTCTTATCCGTCAATTCATCACCCCTCAATGGTTGTAACTGTGGTGTAGGATGTTGTTATAGCCTGCCCTCCTGATAGGTCTGAGGTATGGCCATAGATCGTCGGACCTACCATCATCGATACGCTGTAAGTGTCCTTTGAAGCATCATATGAGAGAACGAGACTTGGAAGAGGATGAGTCGCAGGACCCGTGACAACTGAGAAGCCGCTGAACGGATCGTACGTGCTCCCGTGGCAGTCGCAATGTATCTTCCCAGGGAAGGAGCTGGACGAGGGAGGATGGTACCGTATCTCTGGAGGGATGCAGCCAAGGTGCTGGCAAATCGCCGATGAAGAGACAACTGAACCGTATGGACCAACGCCGGGCGGAGATTTGTAGGTCTGCCCAGTCGCGGGAATCTTGACTGTTGTTGATTCTATCTTCACGTCCCTTCCGGATGAATCCCCCAGTCGGAGAAGAAAATTCGGTTCATTCGTCAGCGGGTAGTTGAACTTAACAATCTGTGGATTGTTGACGACGAGGTCTGAGGTATGGACGGGGTTTCCGCTTGGGAGAGTAAGGAGGAGCGTGGGAAAAGATGACTCTGTCTGGATGCTCGTGGGGAGCACGTTTTGCACCACACTCCTCAACGTTCCCGCTATGCCTGCCCCAATTATGAGGACTCCCATTATCTTGAGGAAGTTCCTCTTTTGCTCGTCCTTTGGTCCTTTTTCCTCAACCAAAGTAGCCCACCTTAGGAAACTACTTCAACCACGCCAGTCATCCAGCCAGCCGTTGCCATTGCGCCTCCCCAGCCGTTAAGCTCATCCCCGCAGGGGACGAAACACTGCCAGGTGTATGTTCCCGTGTTGTTGAGGTAGAAGTGGGCGACTGTGATCGCACCCCCAGAAGGGTTCACTCCGGCAAAGGTCGGGACATTCAGGATTATGTTCCCTCCGTCAAGTATCGTGAAGGTATGAGTAACCTCCCAGCCTCCGAGTGTGTTATTCCAGGGAAGCGAGGATACTGCCCAACCCAGGCCGTGCTGTATCGTTATATTGTTCGTTGAGTTTCCCGAAAGCGTGGCATTTATATACTGCGAGGAACCGTTGTACACGTATTCCACCCCTCCCACCGTGCCTATAACCTTAGCGTATGTCGAGTTGTTGGAGGTACCGTTAGGTCCAATGTTGCTCGTGACACCTGAGTCGTAATCCGCTATAACGAGGGTTATGAGCTCGTGCGCTGGGATTTTTATCAATGCGGAAGATTCTAGCTGTCCGTTTGGCCCGACTACGAAGAATGCAGGCTGACGGTGGTGGATAGTCGAGTTGTTAAACCAGTTGTTTGGCGAGATCACGAGCACGAGTGTTGAGCTCTGAGGTGTGGGGCTCACACCCGTGTGGGAGGATGTTTCCTTGTAGTAAGCGGCTCCCACGCCTATGCCTCCGATTATTATTATTGCTGCGATTAGTGAATAGAGAGCTTTTTCTGATAACATCTGTCGTTGAATTGTGCGTGTGTTATAAACTTTACTTTAGTTTAGGTTTAATTAATATGATTTCACTTACTTGATTTATGATGTTAAATTCATTTCGCTTCCCTATCTTCACTTAACCAAATCTAAATCAGGGATTCACGCACCCTTCGCACCACAGGTAGAAATCAAGGAAAGCTATTTCCTCTCTCAGCAGAATTGACTCAACATTAGAGAGCGTGGCCCTCCTTTTCAAATGATATGGAATTGCCTGAATCTCTGTAGCCCTCCTTAAAACATCTTCCATCATATTCTCTGTTCCAACCTTTATTCCGCTTGGAATCGGCTCGCTGCCCCCCAGGTTCAGCTTAGATGGAAGAGTTACTGATCCGAGAAGCATAGGAGGCTCTTCCCCGTTCAACGTCAGCTTCGTGCTGTCAGAATAGAACACGAGGTCTGTGAGAAGGGCAAGGGATATTCCGTTGTTTATTGCGATCCCGTTGATGGCTGCAAACACTGGCTTCTCAAGGGATGTAAGGAAAAGAACTAGCCCCTCCACACGCTTGAAATAGTCTCTGAGGTCTGCATAAGACCGATTCTTCGGTAGTGAGATGCCCTTAGAAAATACATAGTTTGACCCAGTAAGGATCACAGAGGTGACCTCGTCGTCAACCGCTGCAACTGAAAATATCTTGATGAGTTCATCCATCAGGTCGTTGTCTATCATGCCCGGTGACAGAATAGCTACAATTCCGACTGTTCCCTCCCTCCAGAATGATACCCTCCTGAATCCGTCAACGCTCGGAGCCGACGCGATGTTAGGCATTCCCTATCTTCTCCCTTTAACCTGATTGAGTCCCGCCTAAAGCATTTTCCCAATATTAAAAATTGATTCACCCCATTTCAAAAGAGGATGTCCCCCTAGCCGCTAAGAAGAAGACGGAGCTATCTCCCCAAGATGTTCGCCAAGAAAATGACGGAGCTCCCCGAGCATCAACATTCCCGGGTCCCAAAGTTGTCCCTCTCTACAATCGTTCCCGATTGAAAGAGAGACTCTCAGGGACCGGATTTTTCCTTTTTTCTTTTTATGAAAAAGCGTGCTGCAAGTGCACCCGAAAAGTAGAAGGCGATCACGATGAGAGCAATGGTTACTTCCATTATCCCTCCCGTGGCCCCCGGCGAAATTAAAAGCGCAGTGAAGAATGCAGCTATAATCGCATATCTCCAGTTCCTGAACCACGTTTCAACAGGTACCAGGCCAACGTAGGAGAGCGAAAATACAACGACCGGCGTTTCAAAAACAGCACCCATGCCTATCGTAACAAGAAGGATTATAGAGATGAACTGCGCTATCCCTATGGTTGGAAGCACTCCTAGGTCCAGAGAAAACTTGTAGATCACATCCATTAGGAGGGGGATTACCAACTTTAGTGAAAAGGCAGCCCCGGCAGCGAAAAGGAGGATAACAGGAACGATGGATGAAACTACTATCTTCCTTTCTCTGCTGTAGAGACCGGGTTCCGAGAACTTTATGAACTGGTATATGAGAATTGGTATCACTATTGCTGCTGAAACAGACAATGCCACGTAAACAACGCTCACTATTACGTCGAATGGAGAAACGTTGATGAGCACGAGCTTCCTAGGTATCAGATTACCTTCCATGTACTTGAGCAGAAGAACTGAAAAGCTGTTGTAAAACGAAGGAGTCAAGTAGTAAAGCCTGATGCCATAGACTTTCAATGGAGCGGGGCCCGTTATGAACATAGCGAAGAATATGCATATAAACGCAACGAGTGTCCACCTTATCCTGTTGAGAAGTTCATCCAGATATTGCAGCAGCTTGCCGCCCATCAGCCCTTCAGATTGACTCATCCGCAATGGATAGCATGAGTTCAGGGTAATAGATTCTTTCATGGTGGGCGAAACTTATTATGCCGTCACTGTTGGCCAGCCGATAATGATATCGTATTCCCTCGCAGGTGCAGCCCAGGACCTTCAAAGTTCTTTTCAGGGGTTCTCAGGTGGAGAAACCCTCCTGCATCCTATCGGGGGCACCCAGCTATGAAATATATTGCATCTGCTACAAACAAACCTTAAATTCGTATGCGTATATGAGAGCGATGGACAGCAACATAATAGTGGCTCTTGATGTTGATGATAACAGGGCTATCAAAATAGCAGGTGATCTCAAGGATGAAGTTTTCGCGTTCAAGGTCGGTTATCCTCTCCTCATGGGTAGCGGGGTGAAGATCGTGAGAAGGATTTCGTCATTCGGGAGGGTCATCGCTGACCTGAAGATCGCTGACATTCCCGAGGTCTCGGCCAACATAGCGAAGGAGCTCACGTCCAACGGAGCTCATGGGGTAATCGTGCACGGCTTTGCAGGAAGGGACGTGGTTAGGGAGTGCAGGAAGAGCAGCAGGGAATTGTACGTCGTGGCAGAGATGAGCCACCCTGGCAGCCTTGATTTCATATCCCCCCATTCTGAGGACATCGCCTTGATGGCAAAGGAGGAGGGAGCAGACGGCATAGTCGCACCAGCGACTAGGCCAGAGCGCATAAGGAAGCTGAAGGACATAAGCGGCCTGAAGGTCCTATCGCCTGGCGTTGGAGCCCAGGGAGGAAGCTACCTAGTTGCAGTCGAAAATGGAGCTGACTATGTTATAATAGGCAGAAGCATTACCATGTCAACAGATCCGAGAGAAGCTCTCGCAAAGATTGCAGGCAGGAAGTGAGGATAATTGTTCCTCAACGGAGAGGAGGAAAGCATTTACGACGGGAATCAGGGTGAGGCAAAGAAGACAGCGATCAGGCTTCTGGTTGCCCTTGGGGAGCTTGGGGGGGCTGAGAAGCTGATCCCGATTAGATCCGCTCACATCTCGGGCGTTTCATACAAGAACATAGGGGATGGGGGTATCCAGTTCTTGAGAAAGATCAGCGAGAAGGTTTCAGTTCCTACGACGCTCAACCCACTTGGATTTGATATAGAGAATGGGGGGCCTGTAGAGATAGACGAACAGTTCAGAAGGAAGCAGATGGAGATCATACAGCTCTACCTCAAAATGGGGATAAAGGAGAGCTTCACCTGCACCCCCTATTATTTCTACAATGAGCCGCGGTTTGGGGATCACCTAGCCTGGGCGGAGAGCTCCGCAATTATCTACGTGAACTCCCTGATAGGTGCGCGGACGAACAGGGAATCAGGTCCGTCTGCTCTTGCATCCGCGATAATAGGCAAGACACCAGATCATGGCATGCACAGGACGGAAAACAGGAGGCCGCAGATTACGGTGAGTGTGAGTACTCCTCTGGATTACACTGGCTTTGCTGCCCTTGGACTCTATCTTGGTCCAGCTCTAAAGAACAGGATACCTATCATAAGAGTCCCAGGGAGACCGAAGAACGTAGAGCTTAAAGCGTTATCTGCAGCCCTGTCGGCAATCTCATCAATACCCATGTTTCATGTTGAGGGGGTAACCCCAGAATCAACCCTGCCCGCCGAATCCGAGGAGATGATTGAGGTGGACAAGGGTATAATTGAGGAGACAATTGCGAAAAACACGTCGCAAGCTGAGCCGGAGCTTATTGCAATAGGCTGTCCTCATCTTTCGCCGGAGGAGATTGAGTACATCGCGGGAATTGTTAAGGGAAAGAAAAAGGTGGGACCAGACCTCCTCCTCTTCACGTCAAGGGAAGTCAGGGAGAGGGAGGCTCAGGCCGTCGCCATAATCGAGGAGTTCGGGGGGAGGGTTCTCGCGGATACCTGCATGGTTGTGTCTCCTCTCAGCAACAAATACAAGAGCACCGGTACCAACTCCGGCAAGGCAACATTCTACCTCCCCCTCAAGGGCTACGGGAATCAGAAGGTCTCCTTCACGGGCATCATGGATCTCCTCAGGTGGGTGATCGCATGATCAAGGGGAGGGGCCTTTCACCTGGGGTGGCAAACGCGAGCGCGGTTGTATGCGACCAGTACATATCCCCCCTCGGGGAGATAAGGGGCGATGGCTACATTGCTTCCGGACCTTGTGAGGGTTCCGAGATCTCTGGTAGAATCATGATATTCAAGGGAGGGAGGGGGTCCACAGTAGGATCGTACATCTTCCTCCAATTGAGAGAAAACGGGAGGGCCCCTGCTGGGATAATAAATGAGAAGGGGGAGCAGATGATCGTGACGGGGGCCATCATTTCGGACATTCCCATGGTAGATTCCCTTCCCCTCGACATATTTCGTACCGGGGATTTCGTCAAAATAGATGGGACCACCGGGTACGTTGAAATCCAGAATGTTGAGGAAAGACAGGTGGCAACGGCCTATGTAATTCATGAAGGCAGGTTGCTTGTGATGAAAAGATCTGACTCCGCGCCCACATACCCTGGTGCAATAGGCGGTGTCTCGGGTTACGTGGAGAAGGGGGAGGGACCTGCTGAAGCTGCCATCAGGGAGGTGAGGGAGGAGACGTCCCTGAGGGATGCGAATGTAGTCAAGGTAGGAACCGAGATACAGGTCAGGTATGGGGGCATAGTGTTCAGGATAACGCCGGTGCTCGTGTCAACCTCCTCAGCGGACATCAAGCTCAACTATGAGAACTCATCATTCTCCTGGGTGACGAGGGAGGAGCTTGAGAGGATGGAAACGGTCCCTAAGTTCAAGGAAACGTATGACCTCCTTATCAGCGGAAAACCCTAAAGTAAAATATGATGAAAAGTTACTCTGCTTATGCATATAGCGGAAGTCCTCACCGATGATCTTGTAGGGAAGAGTGTCACGGTCAGAGGCTGGATCTACAGGGCAAGGGAATCCGGTGCCCTCGTCTTTCTTGTCCTGAGGGATTCCACCGGTATCATCCAGGTGGTCGTGGAGAAGAATGCGGTGAGCCGGGATGAATTCGATCTTGCCAGGAAAGCCACGATAGAGAGCTCCATGGAGGTTACCGGCACCTGCGTAAGGGAGAAGAAGGCCCCAACAGGATACGAGATCCATGCAGCTTCATTGAAATTTTATCAGATAGCGGACGTTTTCCCGATAACCAAGGACAAGAGCGATGAATTCCTCCTGGACATAAGGCACCTGTGGCTCAGGAGCAGGGAGATGACTGCAACCATGAAGGTCAGGGAAACAGTCCTCGAACTGATAAGGTCGTTCATGAGGGAGAGGGATTATCATGAGGTGCAGCCCCCCATGTTCGTCGGCGCCTCAGTGGAGGGAGGGTCAACGCTCTTCGAGGTTCCCTACTTCGGGGAAAAGGCGTACCTGACCCAGTCCTCCCAGTTCTACCTTGAAGCATTCATCTTTGCCCTTGAAAATGTGTACACAATTTCCCCATCCTTCAGGGCCGAAAAGTCGAGAACGAGAAGACACGTGACGGAATTCACGCATTTTGAAGCCGAAGCCGCCTGGATAGGAAATCAAGAGATGATGGAGCTAGAGGAGGAGCTCATAGTTTACGTTGCGGGGAACCTTGTTGAAAAGAGGAGGGAGGAGCTGGAGATCCTCAAGAGAGACCTGGGGAAATTGAGGAACATAGAGAAGCCTTTCTACAGGTACAGATACGAGAAGGTCATAGAGATAGGGAGGGAGAGAGGCCTGCAACTAGAGGGCAATGTGGACCTCGGGGAAAGGGAGGAGAGGATAATCACTCAGGACTTTGACAAGCCCATCTTCATTTACAACTTCCCGATCTCATTGAAACCATTCTATCACCGCCCGGATCCCGAGGACAGGTCGCATGTGCTCAACCACGACCTGCTTGCTCCCGAGGGGTACGGGGAGATAGTAGGAGGTGGGGAGAGGATATGGAACAGGGATGAGCTCATCTCCAGGATCAGGGAAGAAAATCTTCGTCCAGAGGATTACCAGTGGTACATAGACCTCAGGAGCTATGGGAGCGTCCCGCACTCAGGCTTCGGCCTTGGAGTCGACAGGATGGTCACCTGGCTATGTGGACTTGACCACATAAACAAGGTGATACCTTTTCCGAGAACCATAAGGAGGCTGAAGCCGTAAGTAGCTTTCCCATGCCAAAATATTTTTTATTGATGGTCCGCATGTATTAAGGTGCGTTGCATTTTCTCGGACCTGCGCGGTGTCTGCCACTATAAATACCCGGGGTACAGATGCATTGAGGAGGAGTGCGAGGTCTGGGGGCTTTACAACGCTTTTGAGAATGAGTGCGTGTACCTCGACAAAAAGGGATGCTGGAAACTCAACCTCCTTGCGTGCAAGGGAAGGGAGAACTGCGTGTTCTTCAGGGAATATTTCGAGAAGCCATCGGAGATACAGAAACCTTCTGAAGAGGAAAAATGATTTAACCGAACGTTTGATCATCTGCTACGAAGTGCATAGTATGTGGCAAGGAGACGGGAAGTGCCAGGCCCGTGTGCGATGAGTGCTCCAAACCAAAGAGCACTAGAAGGGAAATGGTTAGGGTAAAGGTGAAGAGGTGCCCCAGCTGTGGCTCTATAATGCTTCATTCGTGGGGGGATGTTGACAGCAGGAATATCGCTGCCTCCGTGGTGGACAGGTCATTCCACGTGAAGGGGGGAGAGATCACCACTTCAGGGGATGAGAGGAACCTGAGGGTTTCATACAGGGGGTTTTCCGAGGAACTGGGGAAAGAGATTGAGGGAGCATTCCTGCTACAGATATCTTCCTCAACCTGCCCTGTCTGCACGAGGAAGCTCGGGAACTATTACGAGGCTGTAATCCAGGTCCGGGGCGGAACCGGGAATCTTCGCGATGCACTGAGCTTCATTGTGAAGTCCGTTGAAAATGCAGAGTCCAGGGACGTATTCATAACGAGAATAGACAGCCTCAAGGAGGGCTATGATGTCCTTGTCTCGGACAAGAAGTACGCAAGAGCGATGGTGAAGAGGACAGCGGAAAGGTTCGGAGGGGAGGTCAAGGAGACGTCGCACCTAGTAGGCCTCAAGGACGGGAACGAGTTGTACAGGATCACGCTCTCCCTGCGACTTCCAAATTTCAAGAGGGGCGACATAGTTTCTCTTTCTTCGGGATTGTTCATTGTGAAGAGAATAAAGGGGGACGTGCTGACTTTTGTCAACATTAGGACTGGTTCTGCCTTCCAATCCAAGTTCAGGGACCTCGGCGATTATTCCGTTTTCTCCGCATCGGAAAGCATCAGGGAGGCAAGGGTCCTTTACAGGCAGGGAAATACTGCATACATACTTGACCCGTTCGACTTCAGGGAGAAGGCGGTACTCGACAGCGGGTCGTCAACCTCCATCAGAGTCGCCAGGATAGGGGACGAGCTTTTGGTCATAAACGATAACTGACCGCTACTCAATCTTCCCTATCCTTATTCTGAGATTCATTCCTGAGATTTCCCAAGTTGATTCCTGCCCGTCTTCCGCCTCTCCCTCCTCGGCCTGGGTGCTGCTCAATATGTATTCCCTGAAGTTGCTGAAAGCGTTCATGAGCGTCTCATTTCCGTCCACTTTTACCCTTATCCTGTCCGTGTAATCCAGATTCAACTGCTTCCTCATGCTCTGGATTCTCCTCACTATCTCTCTGGCCAGTCCCTCAAGCATCAGATTCTCGTCAGATTCCCTGTTTATAAGTATGAGGAAATTTGAGCTTTCATCGGAAACATAGTTTCCCTTAAGTTCCTTCGTAGCGTCCAGATTATCCCTTGTCACGGTCTTTCCAAGCAGCATTATTGCTCCCTTGTCCCTTATTGCCCTCTGGCTCTCGTCTTTCGAGATCTCCTCCTCCGCCTTTCCGAGCTGGCTGCCGAACATTCTTCCAGCTGCCTTTCTGTTTAGCCTGTACGTCACCCGCTGAAATTCCTCCAGCTTTCCAACCCTGAGTTCCTTTGCATTCAGCTCCTTCTTTATCAGGTCAGCATACTTCTGAACGATGCCAAGAAGACTGCTGTCGGTGATTACTATCTCCTTCACGGGCCTCCTCAGTGTCAGTCCGTTCTTCTGCCTAACCCTTCTTCCCGTTTCTACGATCTCCTTCACTCGCTCCATCTCCTCTATGATCCCGGCGTCATAGCTGGAGGCAACGGGATACCTGGAGAGATGCACCGACCTTTCTCCTGTCATCTTCCTGTAAAGGTATTCGGAAAAGTAGGGGGTGAATGGGGCAAGGAGGGAGATCGCAGTCTTGATTGCGAAGAAGGAAGCGTAGTAGGCTGATCTCTTTTCCTCCGTGACCTCGTTGCTCCAGAAGATGTCCCTTGAAAGCCTCAGGTACCACTGGCTTATGTCTAGGACAAGGTCCCTTATTTCATCGAGCGCAAGATGGGGGTCGTAGCTGTCCATGTGATTGGTGACGCGCTCTATGCACATGTTTGTCCTTGAGACAAGCCATCTGTCCAGCTGAGAAACGATCCTTTCCTCCTTTGGGGTCCACTTGTCAAGCCTCGCATTAGTGGAGAAGAGGAGGTACGAGTTGTAGAGGGTTCCGAGAAGCTTCCTGGAAAATTCCATCGCAGAGTCCTCTGTAAATCGTTTTGGCTTCCACGGAGGCCCCTGAAAGAAGAAAAGGCGTAGAGAATCCGTTCCTATCCTCCCTATTATATCAAGGGGATCAACAACATCTCCCCTTGACTTGCTCATTTTCTCCCCCTTCGAGTTCAGCACGAATTCCATGACGACGACGTTCTTGAACGCGTTCCTCTTGAAGAGGAGGGAGGATATAACGTGGAGCGAATAGAACCAGCCCCTCGTCTGGTCCATCGCCTCGCTTATGAAATCTATCGGATTGTTCTCTTTGAAAAGATCCTGGTTCTCGAATGGATAATGGAACTGTGCAAAGAATGCCGAGCCAGAATCGAACCACGTGTCTATTGGATATGGCTCCCTTTTCATTGTTTCCCCGCACTCCTCGCACTTCACCACAACCTGATCTACCTTCGGGCGGTGCAGTTCGAAGTCGTCTGGTACATACGTAGCCCTGTCCAGGAGCTCCTTCTTGCTTCCTGCTACGAACACGTGACCCCTGCTGCAAGTCCAGATAGGAAGAGGCGTCCCCCAGAACCTGTTTCTGGAGAGTGCCCAGTCCTTCCCCTCACTGAGGAAATTGCCGAACCTCCCCTCGCCGACGTAATCAGGTTTCCAGTTCACTCTCCTGTTATACTCAACTATCCTGTCCTTTGCCTTTGATACTCCTATGTACCACGATTCTATCGGGTAGTATATCAGCCTCGTGTCACACCGCCAGCAGAATGGGTATGTGTGCACAGCCCTCTCCGTCCTCAGTACCTTTCCCTCCCTCCTGAGGAATGAGATTATCTCGTCACTCGCCGCCTGAACGTCCATTCCCTTCCACGGTGAATCGAGAGATACCCTTCCTGCTTCATCCACGGTCACGTACAGTTCCCCATGTTCCCTCTTCATTATGTTGTAATCGTCAGCTCCGAATGCGGGTGCTATATGAACTATGCCGGAACCGTCATCTTTCGTTACGAAATCCGCCCCGACCACGTAGAGGCCTTTCTTGATCAGGAGGAAGGGGATGAGCTGCTCGTACTCGATGCCCACAAGTTCCCTTCCATACTTCCTATCCAGCGGTTGAATCTCACGGAACAGTGCCTTTCCCCTGTCCTCCTGGACCCATATCTTCTTCCCGTCGGCTTCGATCAAAACGTATGAGAAACTGGGATTGACTGCAAGGTACTCGTTTGCTGGAAGTGTCCACGGGGTGGTGGTCCAGACAAGGAAAAATTCATCCTTTCCCGATATCTTGAAAAGCACGTATATTGAGTAATCCTCGATGTCCTTGTACCCTTGGGCAACCTCGTGGGAGCTGAGTGTGGTCCCACATCTCGGGCAGTAGGGGGATACCCTGAAGTCTTTGAAGAGGAGGCCTTCTTCGTAAAGCCTCTTCAGCGCCCACCACTCGCTCTCTATATATTCGTCACGCATCGTGATGTACGCATTCTCATAATCTACCCAGTATCCGAGCCTTTTCGACACATCTTCCCACAGCTTGACGTACTCGAAAACGCTCTTCTTGCATAAATTGTTGAAAGTCTCCACCCCCATCTTCTCTATTTCTGCCTTGTTCCTTATACCGAGTTTCTTCTCCACTTCTATCTCAACCGGGAGACCGTGGCAGTCCCACCCTGCGATCCTCGGGTAGATGTGGAATCCCTTCATCGTTTTGTACCTGAGAAACAGGTCCTTCATAGCCCTGGTTTCAGCGTGCCCTATGTGGGGAGGGCCGTTCGCAGTGGGAGGTCCCTCAACGAATGAAAACCTCTTTCCACCTTCGTTGATCCGGAAGGATTCCTCCATTATCCTCTCCCTCTCCCAGTAGTCCAGTGTTTCCCTTTCTATGCTTATGAGATCGAAAGATTGCGGGACTTCGTCAAGCATGGGCTTCTCCATGTGCATCACGTTCATATCAATTTCTATCAGCGGAAGTCATTTCCAGATAGGCGTAGCATGATTGTTGTACTTGGGTCGATTAATTTCGTGAGAGATTATCGCTCCAATCCACCTTGAAAATCTCATTTCAGGCGATTGACATTCTTTCCCCTGCGGAAGCACTTTATCCCTTGTATCCACGAAAGCATCCTCTCTGGATTGTGAGCTACTCCTCCGCTAAAGCTTCAGAGCTTCCTGCTTCAACGACCGACATCTGCCTGTATGGATATGTTCCGTACAAGCCTGAAGTAGCGATCTCCACAGGCGTGAATTCGGGCTGCACCAGCCCTACTTTTATCAG
>JBMFTY010000025.1:0-16189 GCA_049966795.1 Thermoplasmata archaeon | reverse complement strand
GCCTGTGGAGATACCTCTGGCGGGATACCTGAATCGTGAAGGTATCAGCTATGTGTCGCTGAATCAGGAACCTCAATCCCTTCAGGGATGAGAGGATGTCAGCCCGTTTGTGACAGAAGATGATACTATCATGGCTGTCGGTCAATTCGTGGCCTTCGGGAATCTGTCGAACTTGCCAATGCTTGTGGAGAAGACCACTTGCCTACCATCTTTCTCACGTTTAGAGCATTCAGTGCATCACATTCTTCCTGGCACTAACTGTCGCATCACTTACCTGTCATTACCCTTCCGTTAGCTGTACCCATACTCGACCTATTTCGACCTGGCCTGCAGAAAGAAATGAAGGGTTTCGATCTTAATGTTCACGGGCTTGCCGGGATTTGAACCCGAATCGGGGGCTCCGGAGGCCCCTGTGCTATCCAGATTACACCACAAGCCCAGCATTCAGACATAAAAGATTAAACTATTAAAAAGATGAGGGCACGATTATCATGAACCTTGATAAAATCAGGAACGAGATATTCAATGATTTTGGCCTTGAGGAATTGAATTCAGGAGTGTTCTCAGGTGTCTGGATTAAGAAACCGTCCGGGAGGATTGTTGAGTCCGTGAGCCCCATAGATGGAAAGAAGATAGCATCAATCGCTACGGGCTCTGCAGAAGATTACGAAGCGGTCATAAAAAACGCCGGAAAGAACTTGGAAAAATGGCTTGAGACTCCTCCTCCGGTTAGAGGGGAACTCATAAGAAGAATAGGGGAGGAGCTAAGGAAGAGGAAGAAAAGCCTAGGAAAAATTGTATCACTTGAGACCGGCAAGACAGTGGTTGAGGGGGAGGGGGAAATTCAGGAAATGATAGACATATCAGACTTCTCCGTCGGCCTATCAAGGCAGCTTTACGGTCTTCAGATAGCAAGCGAGAGAAAAAACCACAGAATGTTCGAGCAGTATCATCCTCTTGGCCTAATAGGAATCATAACATCTTTCAATTTCCCGTCCTCGGTGTGGTCCTGGAACTCTTTTATCGCATCCGTCGTTGGAAATGTATCCGTATGGAAACCATCCTCGAAGGCAATCCTGACCTCAATCGCAGTTATGAAGGTAGTTTCAACCGTGGTGAAAGAGAGCGGATTCCCTGACGTCTTCTACCTCATAACGGGAGGCGGAGAGGAGATAGGGAACATGATGTCCTCGGATCAGAGGATCAAGCTCATTTCCTTCACTGGCTCAGTCAAATCTGGGAGGAAGGTTTCTGAGATGGTTGCCCACAGGTTCGGCAAGGTGATCCTGGAGCTCGGGGGAAACAACGCATCCATAGTCACAGCAAAGGCTGACTTTAAGGTGGCACTCAAGGGGGTTGCCTTCGGCGCACTTGCCACTGCCGGGCAGAGATGCACTACAACCCGGAGGCTTATAGTTCAGGATACGATCTACGATTCCTTCGTGGAAAGGCTGAAGGACATATATGGGAAGGTGAAGGTTGGCAATCCTCTGGAGGAGGGGGTTCTTGTTGGACCCCTTATAGATGCGAACGCCGTTAAGAACTTCAATAATGCGGTGAGCATCGCAGTAAAGGAGGGCGGGAAGGTCCTCTATGGAGGAACTGAGGTCAAAGTGCCTGGTCTCGAGCAGGGATTTTTCGTGAAGCCTACGATAATAGAGATGCCCAAGGTGACTCCCATCACTTGTGAAGAAACATTTGCCCCCATCCTGTACGTATTCAAATTCAAAACCTTGGACGAAGCCATCGAGATACATAATTCGGTGCCGCAGGGTCTGTCATCTAGCATCTTTACCACAGACCTGAGAGAGGAGGAAATGTTCCTTTCGGCAAAAGGGAGCGACTGCGGCCTCGCAAACGTGAACACCGCCACTGCTGGTGCGGAGATAGGCGGCGCTTTCGGTGGAGAGAAGGATACTGGTGGCGGCAGGGAAAGTGGCAGCGATGCCTGGAAGAACTACGCGAGAAGACAGACCGTGACGATAAACTGGGGAGAGGACATCCCACTTGCTCAGGGAGTCAGATTTGATGTGTAATCTGAGAGCAACGACAAAGTAGTATAGCAGTTAATCTATCCGCATGCGTGATTGCAAGGGTTCAGGATAGGGTTATTCAGGTTTCCGATTTCCTGGGGAGGGAGGATTATGGTATTGGGGCAGTTGTCACCTTCATTGGTATCGTGAGGAGATATGAGGGCGGGAGGGAGCTGTCTGCCCTTCACTATGAGGCCGATGAAGCAATTGCGGAGGAGGAGCTTTCGAAGATAATCAATGAGGCCAAGGAGAAATACAGGATGAGTGATGCTGTTGTGATTCATCGCATAGGGAGCCTTTCCCCTGGCGAGATCTCGCTCTTCGTGAAGGTCATATCCGTTCACAGGAAGGAAGGATTCGAAGCATGCGAGTATATAGTGGACGAGCTTAAAAGGAGGGTTCCCATATGGAAGAAGGACATCTACGTTGACGGCTCCGAGAAGTGGCATTGATTCACAATTAAACCAGAGAACTTCACAAAGTTTTGATATCTAATCTCCATATCATCGCAATGATATACGATACCTTCGGGAGGCCGCTGAACAGTCTCAGGATACAGGTCAACGCCTCCTGCAACTTCAAATGCTTCTTCTGTCACATGGAAGGCACAGATGAGAACGGCAGCATGCTCACGCCAGAAATGATAGAGAGGGTGGTGAAGATAGCTGCCTCAAACGGCGTCAACAGGGTCAAATTCACTGGAGGGGAGCCATTGCTGAGAAAGGATATGGAGGAGATCATCTCGAGGACAAGGAAGCACGTCTCTGGCGACATATCCCTAACCACTAATGCCTTCTTCCTGAAGGAAAGGGCAAATTCACTCAAGAACGCTGGGTTGAACAGGATAAACATATCAATGCATTCAATTGAGGAGGAGAAATTCGAGACAATTACAGGCGTTAGGGCGCTCGATAGGGTAAGGGAAGGCATAAGCGCGGCAAAGGCCGCTGGACTTGAACCGGTGAAGGTAAATTTTGTAGTTCTCAGGGAATTGAACGAAGACCAGATAGGGAGGATGATGAGGTTCTGCGCTGAGCAGGATGCAATTCTTCAGTTGATAGAATACGAGACGGACAGGCAGGGGGAGAGGTCGGAAATATACCAAAAGTACCATTATGATCTCAGGCCCCTTGAGGACCACCTTTCGAGGATGGCCGAAGGAATAGAGACCAATTCCCTTCACAACAGGAAGAGATTCCAGATAAGGATTGAGGACGGAAGGGTGGCAAAGGTGGAGATAGTGAGACCCCAGAGAAACGCGGATTTCTGCAATCACTGTACTCGCCTGAGGGTCACGTCGAAGGGGGAATTTCAAACTTGCCTTAACAGGCGTGACCAGCTTTTTCCATTTTCTGACCTCGATGACATTGGGATAGGAAAAGCCTTTGAGAACGCAGTTCTTGCAAGGGTGCCCTACTGGAGGGAGGCTGATGAGAATTCATATTAAGTACTATGCGAAATACAGGGAATCCACTGGCAAGAAGGAGGAGGACGTAGAGCTCAGCGCTGCCACCGTGGGTCAGCTCCTTGCATTCCTGAGGGAAAGATACCCCGCTCTGAGCAGGGAAAGAGGGTCCATCGTCGCTGTGAACAACAGATTTACGAAGGACGATTCCCCGCTGTTTGACGGGGATGTCGTTTCCATCTTTCCACCTGTGAGCGGAGGATAACGTTTTAAAAGAGATGATATTTGTAATCGATGGATGAAAGATACCTTAGCCAGATCGCTGTCAAGGAAATATTTCCTGAAGGGCAGAGGAAGATAGGGGAGTCCGCGATTGTTATAATTGGCATGGGAGGAACAGGGACCTCCGTCGCGGAGATGCTTGTCAGGATGGGTGTCGGGAAGCTGGTCATCGTGGATGATGACCTTGTCGAATTGACAAATCTTGCGAGGCAGACCCTCTATGCGGAAAAGGACATAGGGAGGAGGAAGGTGGAAGCGGCTGCGGACGCCCTTCGATCCATAAACTCCGAAGTTAATGTTGTCCCGCTGGCCGATCGTCTAACCAACGAGAATGCCCACCTTATTCTGAGCCTCGGGGACCTGATTATGGATGCCACAGACAACTACGATGCTCGAGGAATCATCAACAGGGTTGCCATCGCCCTTGGGAAACCCTGGGTTTTCTGCGCAGTTGAGGGTACCTTAGGTTACGTGAAGGCAATAGTGCCTGGAAGGACATCATGCCTTTCCTGCTTCGGATATCCGGATTCTGGGCCAGGTGTGGCCTGCACCATCCAAGGAGTTATCGCCCCCGCCGTGCGTGCGCTTTCGTCATTGGCTGTTTCAACTGCCCTTAGGCTTCTGATCTTGGGAGAAGATGAAGGGAACCTGGTATACATGGACGTTTGGAAAAACGTTATGGAGTCTATCCCTATCCCGAGGAACCCCGACTGCAAGGTTTGCGGCAGAAAGGGATGAGGGAGGAAGGATGAAAGTACAGTACGCGTTGATTTTTGCGAAAGAAAGCGAGAGGCTGCCTGGCAAGCATCTCCTTGAGGTTTGTGGCGAGCCTATGCTCGCTAGAATTTACAGAATACTTAACAGTTGCAACCTTTTCGAGGATGTCCTCGTGTATTCAAAATACAAGGACCTTCCATTGAAAGGATTGAATGTTATGAAGGATGTAACCTCTGGAGTTCTCATAGATTCTATTTTGTCGGCGATTGACCTCTTCGGAGAATTCCTCGCAATTGGAGGCGATATGCCCTGCATAAACTGCACTCTGATATCAAAATTCCTGGGGGAATATGAGGGAGTTCCCATCGCTGCTAAGGATTCCACCGGTTTCCCGCAGCCCCTATTTGCTGTATACAACAGGACGATATACGAGAATTTCAGGAAGCATGCCCTTGAGGACAGAAGAATATATCCGTTCCTGATTGAAAACTTCAGGCTTGAACCTCTCAGCGAAAAGGAAAGCATGATGCTTATGAGCGTGAACCGCAGGGATGATCTCATACTGGCAAGGAAATGCGCAGGATGTGAATGATGCCTTTGTGCGACATAACGGGATAATCGTAAATACAAAGTTTCAATTATGACAGAGTGACTGTCATTACAGTTTGCCCGTACTGTGGAACCGGCTGCCAGATTGTTGTCAGCGGAGATCACGGGGAAAGGGTAATCGGCTATTCCAAGTCACCTGTGAACCATGGAAAGCTCTGCATAAAGGGCTATTCTGGCCTCACATACAACTTCTCGCAGGACAGGCTGAAGCATCCCCTTGTCAAGGTGGACGGAGAATTCAGGAAAGTCAGCTGGGAAGAAGCGCTTGAGTATGCGAGCCGAAGGCTTAGGGATATCATCAGCAAATATGGTCCGGATTCTGTTGCCTTTCAGTCTTCCGCAAAATGCACGAATGAGGAGAACTACCTCATGCAGAAGATAGCGAGGCTGACCGGAACTAATAACATAGATCACTGTGCCAGGAGTTGTCACAGCCCGACCGTTGTTGGTCTAATATCCACCATCGGTGCGGGGGCCGCGACAGGCTCCATCGATTCCCTTGAGGATTCCGGAACATTCTTTGTGATCGGCTCGAACACTACGGAGCAGCATCCCATCATTGGAACGAAGATAATTGAGGGGAGGGAGAAGGGAAAGAATCTGGTGGTTGCCGATCCAAGAAGGACAAAGCTTGCCGATATCGCTTCCGTCTACATACAATTCAAGCCTGGCACGGACATTGCCCTGCTGAACTCGATTATGTACGTTATTCTGGAAGAGGGTCTGGAGGATTTCCATTTCATACAGGAGAGGACAAGCGGATTTGATTCTTTCAGAAGGGAGATCGAGAAGTATGATCCCCATCTTATGGAGAGCGTAACCGGCGCATCCCCGGATCTGGTTACGAAAGCTGCGAGGATGATTGCGTCGGAAGGACCGACCGCAATTCTCTACGCAATGGGAATAACACAGCATGTCCATGGAACAGAAAACGTTCAATCCGTATCCAACCTGGCACTGCTCACAGGAAACATCGGGAAGAGGGGCAGTGGCATCTACCCACTGAGGGGGCAGAATAACGTTCAGGGTTCATCCGATATGGGTGCCCTTTCCGAATGGTACCCGGGATACATCCGGGTGGACGGGAAGGATGTCGAGAGGATAGAAGAACTGTGGGGGAGAAAGCTTCCAAGGGACCGCGGCCTCGCCCTCTCAGAGATGTTTGAGGCTGCCGCGGAGGGGAAGGTGAGGGCGATCTATCTCATGGGAGAGAATCCTCTCGTCACAGAGGCTGCCGTGGCAGATGTTGAGAAGGGGATAGAGAACCTTGAACTCTTCATTGTACAGGACATATTTATGACTCTGACTGCGGGGAAAGCGCATGTCGTTTTCCCTGCAGCTACATCCCTCGAAAAGGAGGGCACATTCACCAACACGGAGAGGAGGATACAGAAGGTCAACAAGGTCTTCGATCCTCCGGGGGATGCGAGACCAGACTGGTGGATCCTCAAGGAAATGGGAAGAAGATTATGTGGCTTGCAGAATTATTCTTCCCCGGAGGAGGTCTTCAATGAGATAAGAAAGGTTGTGAAGAATTATTCCGGCGCCACGTACCAGAACATATATCCCCTTGGAAAACAGTGGCCCGTGAATGAGAGCTCTCCGGAAGGAACGGAGATCCTCCACACATCCTCTTTCCCTATAGGGAGGGCGGAGTTCAAACCGGTACCTTACAAACAACCGGCAGAGCATACCGACGACAAATACGATCTTATAATGACCACGGGCAGGAATTATTACCACTGGCATTCCGGGACCATGTCCAGGAGGACGGACATACTTGAACGTGAATCACCAGAACCTTACATCGAGGTGAGTTTGGAGGATGCGCATCGCCTCGGGATAAGAAATGGACAGAAGATTGCAGTTGAATCAAGACACGATTCCATCGTAGCTAAAGCATACATCACGGACAGGATCCCGACGGGAATCGTGTTCATGCCGTTTCACTTCGATGAGGCCAGGGTCAACAGGCTTGTCGGGAATAACCTGGATCCCCTGGCCAAGATCCCTGAATTCAAGGTGGTCCCCGTGAGGCTGGTTCCATGAATTACATTCTGAGCGAGGGAGAGATGCAGGCAATTCTTCAGCGCATATCCAAGGACTACGAAATTTACGGTGCGGTGGAGAGGGACGGGGAAGTGGTGTTCGACAGGGTCAATGATATCAGAAGCATATCGGAAAAGAAATCGAGATATGCACCCAAGGAGTTTCTGATCCAGAGGGAGGAAAACGTCCTCTCGGTGATCCCAAATGAAAGGAGGGCCGTCTTCGGCGTGAAGAGCTGCGATCTGAGGGGATTCTACGTGATGGACAGGCAGATTCTTCACAAGGACCCCTTTTACACGGCCAGAAGAAGGAACACGATCTTCGTGAACTACGTGTGCAGTGAGCCTTGCAAGGGAGGGTTTTGCACAACTTTCGGTGGACCCGTGCTTGAGGATTTCGACATCCAGGTGCTTCGGGACCAGGAAGGCTACCATGTGATGGTTTCAGGTAGATATGCGTCCTATTTCCATGGCTTCAGGAAGGATTCCGGAGAGGCGTTCAAAGGAGTTAGAGAGAGATTCATGAGGGAGATGAAGCCACTTTCCATTGAGGGGATTGAGGAGAGAATTAAATGGGATTCCAAACTGTGGAAGAATTTTGCCGCCAGGTGCATATCGTGTGGTGCATGCAACTTCTCCTGCCCCACGTGCTACTGCTTCGATCTGCATGATGAAGGAGATGAGAGGAAGAGGGAGTGGGATTCGTGCATACTTTCAGGTTTCACCAGAACCTCTGCAGGCAACGTGAGGCCTGACCTGTCCGACAGGCTGAGACAGAGGTTCTATCACAAGTTCTCATACTACAAGAAGGCTCAGGGGGAATATCTGTGCACCGGATGCAACAGATGCGTCGAAGATTGTCCAGTGGGCATAGACATAAAGGAGGTGATAACCCATGATTACCTCGGGGAATGACTACCTTCCCAGGTTCCTAACCGTCAAGAGAAGGGTAAGGGAAACGGGAGACACGTTCACCCTCGTCCTTGATGAGAAATCGGATGCAAAACCGGGACAGTTCTTCATGCTATCCGTCCCCGGGATCGGCGAGGCCCCCATCTCGGTTGCCTCGGGTCCCGGAAGGGAACTTGAGTTCACGATAAGAAATGTTGGAAAGGTGACTTCGGCCCTCGGCAAAGCAGAGAAAATAGGCATCAGAGGGCCATATGGCAATCAGTGGCCTTCGGATGACTACGATCGCATCCTGGCCATTGCGGGCGGGATAGGGATACCGCCCATAAGGTCGCTCCTAGAGAGGATGGTGGATGAAGATAGGGGAGAGCAGCTGGAAGTTCTCTATGGAGCCAGGACTCCAGATGACCTTGTATATTCCTCGGAAATAGATAAGTGGGCCGAGGCGACTAATGTGAAGCTCACTGTGGACAAGGGAAGCAGTTCGTGGAAGGGAAACGTTGGCTTCGTTACTTCGCTCATCAGTAAATCGAAATCTCCGAAAAGCGCCGCAGTGTTCATAATAGGCCCGCCCTTGATGATGAAAAACGCTGTATCGGAAGTCCTCAAGTCTGGGTTCGTGGAAGACAGGATTTTTCTCTCCCTAGAACGCAGGATGGAGTGCGGGATTGGAGCGTGCGGTCACTGTAACATAGGCAGATATTACGTCTGCGAGTCAGGCCCAATATTTGCTTTGAAGGATGTGAAGGATGAGCCTGAGCTTTTCCTTTAGACCTCTATACCAAGATCCTTGATTATCTTGGTGGAAATTCTGCCGTCCTTCCCCACTCCCACCTCTTCAAGATACTCGTCAACCATGGTCCTGTAATCAATGCTCACCCCTGCCGTTGGTCCGGCTGGTAGCGGCGGGATTCCAACCATCCTTCCAGGTGGTTCAATGTTTCTTGGGTTGACGCCCTGCTTGTAATTGAATAGGTGCCTCGTCACCTGGATCCTGCGCCCTATCTCAACAAGTTCGTCAACACTCATATCCCACCCTGCAACAGCCTTGAATAGCTTAAGATAGGGATAGCTGTTCGGCCATACGGATGTGGAGAAAAGGCACATACCCGTGGCATTTACAATTTGCATCCCGTAAGCTGCAAGGGCCTGGAGATGGCCCTTTCCCTTGAAATCATATCTCTCTATCTTCCTCCCAGACTCCGGGTGGCTGAAGGGAAGGGTTAGAGAGCCACCCTCGTCGAAGCCTATGCCACCGGCAGTGTGTCTCGCCGGGGTTGGGTCTGCGATGTAAGTTGTCCCCAAACTTGGCATCAACCTGGGATCATGCATTGGCAAATCCTGGCCGGCCACAGACATCGCGAACCTTTCACTCCCCTTGCCTATTAACTTTGATGCCTGTAGCGATCCCTGCCCCAGTACCTCCCCTATTCCCTTTCCTTCCGCAATAAGACTGACGAGCTTGACCATTCCGTCCGCATTGCCAAAGCCAATTTCGAAGCCAATGTCCTCCTTCTTTAGAATTCCATTCTCGTAGCATTCGTTGGCGAATGCCACCACTGAACCGGCGGATATAATGTCAATTCCCGCCCTGTTGCATATCTCGAAGCTCATGGCCATTGCATCCAGATCAGAAACAAGATTGAGGCCGCCGAATGCTCCCGTTCCCTCGTACTCGAGGCGGTGGCCCTCTATCGGGCCGTACTTTGTATTTCTCCTCACGTGCCCGCCGCAGGCAAGGGTGCACTGAGCGCAGCCGTAGGATCTCAATTTGTCCTTCGCGATCTCCTCTCCGCTGATCTTAGCAGCATTCTCCTCTCCGAAATCCGTAATACCCACTCCCTTCCAGTTCTTTATCGGGGTATCGCCGTTCAGATGGGAAGGTTCCGTAGTTGCAGTAGTACCATAGAGTTGCCAAGGTCTGGCAAGGTCTATGTTCTTGTTGAACTGTATCTGTATTTCCTTAACAATCTGATTCAGAAGGGACCGATCATATGGCTCCGCCTTCCTGGAACCCCTGACAAGTATGCCCTTCACCCTCTTTGAACCCATCACTGCCCCCAGACCAGACCTGCCTGCAGCCCTTCCGTAATCGTTCATTATGGAGGCGATGAGCATCTTCTTTTCCCCTGGAACCCCAATCACCAAAGCCTGGCCCTTCGGTTCTACTTTCCTGAGATAATCCTCGGTCTGATAGGCATCCTTCCCCCAGATATCCTTTGCACTTTCAAGGGAATATTTCCCGTCAACTATCTTAAGATAAACTGGTTCCTTCGCTATACCCTTGAAGAAGACACCATCGAATCCGCTGTTCTTGAGTTCTGGACCGAACTTCCCTCCGCAGTTCGCATCACCCCACGTTCCCGTTGCTGGGGATTTTGCAACAACCTCGAACCTCCCGCCAAGAGGTATCGGGAACCCGTTGAAGATTCCGGTTACGATACCGAGAATGTTATCCGGGCCCAGGGGATCCTCCCCTCCCTTCATCTCCCTGTTAAGCACGTATGCGCCGAGCCCGTTGCCAGTGAGGTATTTCCTGTATATCTCTTCCGGTATTTTTTCCTCCTCAAAACTCATTTCGTTCAAATTTATCCAGAGGATTCTGCCATTCAGACCATACATGAATTATAATTGCATGACCCTATAATTAGTTTCTCGAAGACATAAATTAATATTGAATCTGTTTATTACGAGGCAATGGTTGATTTGGACCTTGGCCCCTATGTGCAGGATCAGATTAAACAGGCAGATACGATACAAAAGCAGATCGAGAGCCTCCTTGCGCAGCAGTACCAGTACGAGCTGAAATCCAGGGAAGACAAGAAGACGCTTGACTACCTGAAGGACGTGAAGCCGGATGATGAGATATACAGGGGGGTGGGCTCGATTCTGGTAAGGGTACGAGACATCGAGGGTTTCAAGAAGGAACTCGAGGAGGACGTGGAGATTTCGGAGATGAGGCTGAAGACCATAAAGGAGCAGGTTGCGCAGCTCGACACAAAACTCAAGACGATAACTGAGGAGATAAACAAGATCTACAAGAAGGCTGAGCAGAAGAACTAAGGGTATCTATCCATGAACATTACGTCCCCAAGGCTGTAGAAGTAGTATCTTTTTCTTATCGCCTCTTCGTAAGCCCTTTTCAATCTTTCCTCGCCGCCGAATGCATAGACCAGCGCGAGAAGCGAACTCCGGGGTATGTGGAAATTCGTGATAAGGTTCGTAATCGGTGAGTTGAATTTCCAGCCCGGATAGATAAAGATTCTCGTTATCCCTCTGTAGGGAGACAGTCTACCTGGATAGGCGGCGGTTTCTAATGCACGCGCAACGGTGGTCCCGACGGCAACGATCTTCCCTTTGGCGATTTCCATATCATTCACCAGCCCTTCGGAAACCTCTATCTCCTCTTCGTCAACCACATGGTTTCTGACGTTTTCATCCCTGATCTCCTTGAATGTCCCGTATCCAACCTCGAGGAGAACGTATCTCACCTTAACTCCTTTGCTTTCCAGCAGGGCAAGCGTTTCCCTGTCAAAATGGAGGCTTGCTGTCGGCGCCGCGACTGAGCCAGTCACATCGCCTATCTCATTCTGGTAGTAAGTGAAGTCCTTCCTGTTCTTGATGTACGGAGGGAGGGGGAGGTGACCTACCCTTTCGATAAAGTCCCAGTCGAGGTTGCCTTTCACGATCCTGAAGCCTTCCTGACTGGTGTCAATGGAGAAATCTCTTCCAGCTATGCTTATCTTTGCCCCGTCTGAGACCTTTCCTTTCACTAGGCAGAGGAAGCCTCCTTCCGCTTCCCTGAGAAAGGTAATCTCGATCTTACCTCCCGTTTCTTTCGTTCCGTATACCAAGGCCTTTCTTACCCTAGTCCTATTGAGTATCACTAGGTCCCCTCTGTCCATCATGTTCACAATGTTTGTGAAATGCGAGTCTTCGATCCTGTCCTTTTGGAGGATCATCATTCTGCATTCTGACCTCTTGGATGGAGGCTCCTGACGTATCAATTCACGAGGGAGGGTGAAATCGTAGTTCGACAGGGAATACTTATCCATCTAAGAGTGAATGGTGAATTTCTTAACAATATTTCTCATGCTTTCAAATTTCCAATACCCTTCTTTCGATAGTGAAACTTTTTCTTTTCAATGATGGGAGATGATGACTGAAAGATAATCTCAGGGCAGAAAGTGCGAGTGTTTCATGCTTCAAGTTGACAATAGGGTTCAGAAAAGGTAATAATCAAAGGGAAAATGCAGGTAGAGGGCTCGTGGTCTAGTGGCTATGACATCGCTCTCACACAGCGAAGGTCGCCGGTTCAAATCCGGCCGGGCCCATATTTCACAGAAAAAGATTTGGCCCCCTGGGATTAAAAAAGGTCTGGACCCGCTGTTGCAGCGTGGTCACCATCGAATTTAATGTTTATTGGGTGCATGTTGATGAAAACTGGCAAGATAGAATCCCTTTGTATCTTGGCGAGGACCCTCATTATTTTATCCGTGAACTCCTTAAAAAATTTGAAAGTTTGTCTCCTCCCCTGTGCACAACAAGCTTTTGGCATGATATGGCTCTTCCCGAAGATTCGGGTTTTTTCTATTTCTTCGGTTCAGAATACGATCGAAGGTGGCTCGTTTAACACGGAAAAGGTAATGACTTCTGCGCTCATGGATGACTATGAGAGAACTTGAAGAAGAGGTTGTGGTTATTACTGGGGGATCAAGCGGGATCGGTAAAGCTGTTGCTGAACTCGCCCTCGAGGAAGAAGCAAAGGTTGCTGTTCTCGACCTTGAATCCTCAAAGAATGAATTGAACACTTCATTCTATAAAACCGATGTATCTGTAGAAAGCGAGGTTTCCGCGGCCTTTTTTAGGATCAGACAGGAAATAGGTCCTGTAACTGGACTTGTAAATAATGCTGGGGTTTCCCCAAGAGCTACTTCTTCTGAAGAGATAAATGGAAGTGAGATTATGAGAACATTTGCGATAAATGTGTTTGGGGCAATGTACTGCACCAAATATGCACTAAAGCAAATGAGGGAGGCAGGGCACGGTTCTATAGTGAACGTTGCCTCAGTTATAGGTCCGGTTGGCTCGAAGAATTCATCCATCTATGCCGCGTCCAAATCGGCTCTCATTGGGGCTACCAAAGCTGATGCGGTAACATATGCGACGGAAAACATAAGGGTAAACGCTGTGCTTCCTGGTTACGTGAAAACACCTCTGATAGAGAAGGCTGCGCTCGATTCTGGCGACAGAGAGGCATTCTACAGAAATCTGGAGGCCAGGCATCCTGTCGGCAGGCTTGCAGAGGCAAATGAGGTGGCAGAGGTAATCATCTTTCTCCTGTCAAAGAGGGCTTCATTCGTAACGGGCGCCCTCTATTCTGTTGATGGAGGATACCTCTCCCTGTGATTTGCATATAATTTACATATTTTATTGAAAAACGGGCTTATATACGCCTAGGATGTACAAACATGAACAAAGCGGCAACTATAGCCATCATAGTAGTGCTGGTTGCGGTTGCAGCGGGATTCGCATACGGATACGCGACAAGTTCAGCGTCCCTGTCTTCCGCAAATTCTAAAATATCTACGTTGAACAGCGAGCTTGCTGCCTACCAGAGCAATGCAGCAACCCTGAAAGGAGAGCTAAGGAACTCCTCTTCCTACTCCGTTCTTGAGGCTGCCTACTCCCACTGGGACTACATTTCTATTGAGAATTCCTCTCTGCTCGAGAACCAGTACGCCACAAATGCAACGCTTAAATGGATAGGGGGGCCCCTTTCCGGAAATTACTCTGGGGTTCAGTCTATAGTCAACACGTGGAACAAGTTCTTCGGAACATGGAGTGCAGCCTGGTATTACACCCCATCCCCCCCAACAATTTCGTCTCATGGTTCGGGATACACGGTATCCTCGGAGGTTCAATTCGTTCTTACGTCTTTCAAGACGCCGATGCAGGTGCAGTATCTGAACATCTCATACCAGCTGGATTATGGGAACTTTTCAGGAAAGTGGCTCATTGAATACGAGGTCTGGCACATAGTGGCATCCGGGCTGATATCCTATTCGGCTACAGATGTTTCATCCCTGACCTCCGGGACTGTGCTGGGTCAAGCTTTCTCCCACTGGAACGATATAGCGATAGAGAACGTTAGTGCCATCACGATGCAGTATTCACCTAGCGCCATCCTAAACTGGATTGGCGGACCTTTGTCTGGAACTTACAACTACAGCCAAATACCGATGGTATGGACGAGGTTCACAGACCTGTGGTCAGCGGTCTGGTTTTACTCTGAGTCTCCTCCGACCTTAACTTATTCTGGAGGCAACTACTTCGTAAACGCCACTGTGCAGTGGGTTCTTACGGCCTTCACGACACCATTGCAGGTCAATGATATTGTCACGAACTATTCTCTGGAATACAGCGTATCTGGACAACCGATGATTGTTCATGAAATATGGCACATAATTTCGGCATCAACAATATCATACACAGCAGAGAGCTACGAGAGTCTTGAAACACATGCGATAGAGAGTGCAGCTTTCAGCCACTGGAATGATATTGCAATAGAGAACGTGAGCCTAATAATGCCGCAGTACGCAAACAATTCAACGCTTCAGTGGATAGGTGGGAAGCTTGCAGGAAACTACACCAACCTAACGGCAATCAAGAACACCTGGAACAAGTTCTTCTCCCTCTGGAGCGCTGTTTGGTTCTATTCAGAGGCACCGCCGGTTGTTAGCGTTTCAATGTCCAACGGGACGGTTACCGGTGGGACTGTCACTGCGGACATACAGTTCGTTGTCCAGAGCTCCTCCAACACTTCGCAGTTCCTGTACATCAACGTGGTCTATACGATTCACTACATCTACGAATCTGGAAGCTACCTTATAACAAAGGAGACATTCGACAACGTTGGAACGGGCCCGCTCGCGCAGGCAACTACGTTTTCTTAAATTTTTTTATTTATGTATATTTTTATAGAGTTTGGTCATATGGTTCACGATGGAAACCCCGGGGAATCATCTCCCGGAAATAAAAATAGAAGACAGGGAGATGAGGATGCTATTCAACTACCTATTCGTGTATTCCAGGGGAGCCCCATTGAGGAGCAGGATAGTGTTGATGCTGAGGGAAAGGCCCATGAATAAGAATGAGCTAAGCACAAGACTGAGAGTGAATTACAGGACAGTGGAACACCATCTTTCGGTCCTAATTAAAAACAATGTGGTGGAGGGTGACTTCAGGAGGTATAACTCCCTTTTCTACCTTAAAGATGGAGTAAGGATGCTTGTGGAGGACGCGCTTGACGCATTGAGGAGGATTGGTGGAGAATGATAGGGGCCTACTGGATAGGAAATATCACCCTTGGGGCAGTTGAAGTCATTATATTTATGATCATTTTGGAAACAACACTGCGCAGTCACAGGAGGACTGGTGCCTATTACGTGAAAATATTATCGCTATTTTCGGGAATAATGCTTCTCTATTCCCTGGCCGTGGTAGCAGTAAGCATCCTATTTTCATACAGGTACGGAGCAGATGTCGCACTCCCGCTGCTGGCTGTAAATGCGATTTCGCTTGCTGGTTTCGCTACGCTCTTCTTTTTCCTGAACGAATGATTCAAAGGTGGAGAACAGATGCGTTCTCCACTATTATGTAGATTGCAACCGCAATAATGATCAGGGCAAATACCTCTGTGAGTATCCTCCTTGGGAGCCTGTTCGCAATTCTAGCCCCGCCCCATCCTCCTGAGATGCCTCCAGCTATGAACAGTGCGCTCAGGATCAAATTGAGTTCACCGCCAAGCCAATACCTTATTGCAGTTGTAATTCCAAAAGTTCCTACGGAAATAAGGGTTGTCCCAACTGCCTGAGTTATGTTGAGCGCGCCTCCGAAGAGGAGCCCGGTCACTATCAGAAAACCACCCCAATACCAAAATAGCCTGAAGCGAATCCTACCGCCAGTCCAACAGGAACTATCCTCTTCAGGGAGAATTTTCCTGAGGACGAGTCCCTGCTTCCCGATGAGAAACAGAAAGAAGCACTCATGGATACGTTCATCAGATTCAATGGGGCTTGTGATTACGTTTCTAGGATAGCTTTTGATAAGAAACTCTACAACAAGGTCTTCCTGCAGAGGATTGTCTATAGGGATATAAGGGAGAAGTTCAGCCTTTCTGCACA
>JBMFTY010000024.1:0-17139 GCA_049966795.1 Thermoplasmata archaeon | reverse complement strand
GTATCTGGGAAGTACAAAACCAAGTTCAACAATTGAAAGGGAACTTATTGTGGGGTCCTCGGAACTGTCGATAAGCTCACTTGCCCTGGTATGGTGTGGCGAATTCTTTATGGTATCATACACCAGAACATTTGTGTCTATGAACACTCTCATTTGTTGTTCCCATCCCATCCAGCCCTTATCTCACTGTCTGCTTCAAGTGATGAAAGATTTTCACTGACCTTGAAAGTGATTCTCCTCTTCCGTTTTTCTGTAGGGTTTATCCTGTTCTTGAGATGTTGATTGATGATTTTAGAAATATTCTTTGTACTACCATACTTTTCTATAGATTCTTTAACTATTTCTTCATATATATCTTCATCAAGGTTAATGGTGGTTTTGACCATGATTATGAATCACCATACCATATAAACATTTTACGGTTAACTTCCTTCTTTATATCGAGTCTTTATAGTTCATCATAAATTATAGAGGTTATTGGAAATCCTCACGTATATGTCGCGCACCATATACATATTAAACTTTTCGCTACCTCGTATTATCCATCAAAAATCTAACAGAAAATAATTATCTATCTAACGGTATATAATTGGCATAGGGTTGAACCTTTTTTAAAACGCCGCTGACCGGGCTCGAACCGGTGACCTCCCGGTTAACAGCCGGGTGCTCTACCAACTAAGCTACAGCGGCTAATGGCCTTATGCTGAGCACATAATAATATTTTCCCATGATGGATAGCAAAGTATTCATGGGGAACGAGATATAAGGGCAGGGTGTTTCCATGGAAGAGATCAATGTTAGCGAGTACCTTCTGAAGAACGGCAACATAAAGTTCGGAAAATTTACGCTATCTTCAGGAAAGGAATCAGATTATTATGTGGATGTGAAGAGCGCTCTTTTGAATCCAGCATTCCTCAGGGCAGTCTCAAAGATGGCTTCGCAATACATTACCGGAGACAAGGTGGCAGCGGTGGAACTTGGTGCAGTACCATTAGGCGTTGCCGTTTCTCTGGAGACGGGGAAGGAGCTCATAATTATCAGGAAGGAGAGGAAGGAATACGGACTTGAGAAGTGGATGGAGGGAAGAATTGAAATGGGGGAGACCGTGACCTTCGTGGAGGATGTCACCACCACCGGCGGCACGATCATTCGCGCCATCAAGAGGCTTGGGGATGCCCATGTGAGAACAGACAGGGTTGTTGTGGTAGTCGACAGGAAGGAGGGGGCCAGGGAAGCGTTGGAATACGAGGGAATCGACCTCGTGAGCCTCGTGGACATAGACAAACTGCGCAATAGGTAGTACTTAAATATTTAGTTTATTTCATTGTCTGAGGGCAGGTAATGGACAGTAAGTACGAGACGGTTCAGGTCATAAAGAGGGCCGCTGCAAGGGGAGGATACAGCGTAATATGTGCAGACGAGGATCTCTCCTACTCCTTCGACCTCATCCTGAGGAAGGACGAGGAGATAATCGTGGTGAAGGTCATGGCCAACGTGGCCCAGATAACGGAGGAGATGTCCAAGTCAATGATTGCAATATGCAAGTTCCTCAACGCACATCCCCTGGTTGTCGGTTTCACCAACAGGGAAGAAAGGATAGAGGACGGGGTAGTTTACACGAGATACTCGCTACCCATCATATCAAGGCAAACCCTCACCTCTTACCTCACGGAGGGGATAGAACCGACCGTTAGGGCAGGTCCGGGCGGATTCTACGTGGAGATCGATTCTGAAAGGCTGAGGAGGATAAGAACTGAGAAGATGCTTTCGCTCGGAGATATAGCCAGTGCGATAGGTACAACAAGGAGAACTGTTCTGATGTACGAATCCGGCATGTCTGCCTCAATTGACATAGCCCTGAAGATGGAGGAATTCCTCGGTGAAGATATTCTGGATTACGTTTCATTCCTCTGGAACGTGGATTCCCAGAATCTAAGCGTAAGTTTTCGCAAGATGAGGGAGTTTGAGAGGATGGTCAAGGCCGAGATGGAGAGCAAGGGCTTCTCCGTATTCCCCCTCAGGAAATCCATAGTGAATTTCCTTGCTGAGGACAAGGATATGTCGTATTTCGGAGGCATTGAGGAGGAAGTCTCAAGAATAAGGAAGAAGGTTGAGTACCTCAAGGAGTTGTATGAACTGAGCAACAAGGCTGGCATTCTCATAGTCAAGAAGGAAGGGGAAGTTTCAGATGACTACGGTGTGCCGATAATATCTTACTCAGAACTCTCCAGGGTCAAGGACAAACAGGAATTCAAGGAAATTCTGAAGGAGAGAAGGGTTGGTTGAGGGCGGAATTTCTGGGTCAGGAGAAGGTAGTTCTTCTCGGTGTTGTGAAGGGTCTCAGGGACGCAGGTAGGTCAGTGGATTCCACCTATTCCAGGGAGAGGTTTGACATCCTTCTCCTTCCAATAACGCAGGAGGAAGTCAGTGGGATAAGGCAATACATAAGGGAGCCCTCTGAGGTGGAAATGGATGACATAGAACTCATTTACGAATACCACATCAGGAAGTTTGGGGACACATCAATACCTCCGGAGGCTTATGTTACGGCCGTGCGTCTCGCTGACAGGGACGGCATAGAGGTTGCCGGCATAGATATACCGAGCGGAGTATACGAGGGCATATTCGTGAACAATGTCCAGTTGTCTGACCTCCTCTCCCTGAGCCTGAGGAAGAGAAGGCTGCTGAAGAGGAGATGGAACTTGAAGGACCCGGTATCATTCAGCCTCGAATGGGACAGGTATATAAACAGGGGAGGCTACAGGAATGTGGAGAAGGAGAGGGTCAGGTATATGGCAGAGGAGATTGTCAAGAGAAAAAAGGGGAGCACGCTGGTGATACTTGAGGTTGAGAGGTTCAGGGAGATCGTTGACCTCCTGAAAAATTCTCTGCAAGGATATAGATTTCAGGAGAGTGTTGAGTAGAGGACGGCGGCTTGGTGACCTTGACCCTTGAGAAATTCTTCCTGAACTCGCCAAGCAGCTCATCCGTAAGGTCTCCTTGAAGTGTTTTCACGAGGGCCTTTCCTCCCTCTTTGAGAACCCTCCCGCACACCTCAAGAACCTTCTTTCCAATGAAGAACGCGTTGGCCTGATCCACTGGTTTGTTGCCGCTCGTATGCATCAGAAGATCCGAAAGAACGAGATCATAGCCCGAGGGGCAAACCTCTTTTACCCTATTCAACGTCCCCTCCTCGAAGACATCCCCTATTATGAATACAACACTTGGTATTCCCCGCATCTGGTGAATGTCGACTGCAACATTGGTCCCGTCAGGATTGACTTCAGCCACATACTGGCTCCAGCCACCCGGGGCCGCGCCTAGATCTAGAATATCCATGCCATTCCGTATGAGGGAAAATTTACTGTCTATCTGGGCAAGCTTGTAGACGGCCCTGCTCCTGTATCCCTCCCTTTTAGCCCTCCTGTAATAACCTTCAGACCTTCTCCTCTGGATCCAGGACATGGCTATTTGATCATCTTTTCATATGCTTCCTTCTTCATCAGGTTGTTCAGTTCAGAAGGGTTGGTCATCTTGAGCTTGACGATCCAGGCATCGTAGGCGTTCTTGTTTATCTCCTCGGGAGACTTCTCAAGAAGCTTGTTCACTTCAATGATCCTGCCTGATACCGGGGAATAGAAATCCTCAGCCGATTTAACGCTTTCCACTGTTCCAAGGACCTCCCCCGCCTTCACCAGCGCACCCACCTTGGGGAGATCAACATACACGATATCTGACATCTGGTTCTGGGCAAAGTCCGTTATTCCTATTGTTGCAACGTCTCCATCAGCCTTCAGCCACTCGTGAGTTTTTGTGTAGAAGAGACCGTCTTTCACGATCATGATTGACTGATGGAACAGAGGGGAAAATATTTTGCGCATATTTCAATTACAAGACAGATGAGGTGTTTCGTCGCTGTTGATGTGGCTGTGAACGAGGCCCTTGCATCTCTGCTCAAGGAAGTGAGGGGGATGGGGAAGCCCGTAGAAGGGGACAACCTGCACCTCACGCTGAAGTTTCTCGGCGAGATAGAGGATTCAAGGGTGGCGGAGGAAAAGCTTTCTGAAATTAGGTTCCACCGTTTTCATCTTACGCTCAAGGGCCTGGGGGCGTTTCCAGACCCAAATAAGGCAAGGGTACTGTTCGTGAACGCAGTCCCGATCGACGATGTATCGCGCCTCGCCTCCCAGGTGGACGCAGGGACGAAGTGGATAGCCCTCGACCATCCATTCCATCCCCATATAACGATCCTCCGGATGAAGAACCAGAGGGATCTTTCCTCCTTCATTTCCAGATATTCCTCCGTCGTTTTCGGGGAGGAGGAAATCACGTCCTTTAAGCTCTACAGATCAACACTCACCCCGAGCGGACCAGTATACACAGTAATTAAGAGCTTTCAGCTTATGTAGTTCGTATCCCCCTTCTCTTCCTTCTCCCTCTCCTCATTGTGGCTTATCACGTCTATGTAAAGTATCGCGTTCACTGGTATTATCCGCAATTTTTCCTGCCCGTTCTCACCTATGTCTATGAGAAGTGCCGGCTCCTCCCCCATCGAGAGGAAGCCGTTGAGCGTGCCCTCTGAAACAGTGTTTTCCTCGGTGGAGCTAGCGGAAACAATCCTGTATCTTGACCCCTTCGTTAAATGCGTGATCATTTCACTCACCTGCCAGTGCCTGGATGCCCTCAACCCTCTTTCTGTAGTTGTCCATGGCCATCTTGACATTCGCCTCCACGAAATTCCAGGCCAGCGATAGGGAATTGTACCTCATAACGTATCCCTTCTCCTTCCCAAGCTGAACCTCCTGAATTATCTCCAGAGCCTTGAGCCTGTTCAGATGCCTGTAGAGTGTTGGTTTCGATGTGTTCAGGTATGACATAATCTCGTTCACGGGCCAGGTCCTGTCTGCTCTCATGAGGAATACTTCCTTGAATAGCCTGAACGGAACGGAGTTTTTCACAGTCTCAAGATTGAACTCCCCCCTCTCTTCGATGTACCCTATGTCAACAAGGAACTCTGAGAGAAGTCTGTCTATATCGTTGCTGACTGTGGGATTCCTCAGCCTGACCCTGATCTCGAACATGACCGCAAGATACGATTTCTGTTCTTAGTTTTTTCCCGTCGGCCTTCGCGGTTTCTCAGAGAAAATGCTTACACAACCCTTAAATATCGCTATTTTCTTCCAATCTCTGACCTCTAAAGGAGGAACAGGTAAAATTGACAGAAGAAGGAAATGAAGATTCGGACCCGGGTGGCAAGCACCGTATCCATTTGATTTTTAAGCGCTTCCATCTTCTCGGTGCCACCGAGGATATTTTGAAACTGAATGCTCGGAGAGGCAAATTCCCCGATGAAGCGATCGTTGCTTGCAAGGAGGTTCTGTGGACATGACAGAAATGGAGCGGGCGGTAATACTAGCCGAAAAGGTTTTTTCGTCCACGTATGGAAAAACTGCTCACGGTCTCGTGAGGTATTCAGGTAGGTACAAGATTGTTGCAGTTATCGATTCCCAGCTGAAGGGCATGGACGCCGGAGAATACCTGGAAGGTCGCCAGAAGGGGATACCCATAGTGGGCTCTCTAGAAGAATGCCTCCACCTCAAGCCCAAGTACCTGATAATAGGTGCGGCAACTGACGGTGGTGTGCTTCCGCCGGAATACAGAGGAGTAGTGAGAGAAGCAATAGACCGCGGGCTGAGCATAGTGAATGGCCTGCACGATTTCATTTCAGATGATCCTGAGCTGAACGCGTTGGCAAAGCAGAGAGGAGTAGAGATAATAGATGTCAGAAAGATGTTCAGGGACAGGAAGATTCCTTTCACCGGGGAAATAGAAACAGTCAGGTCATTCAAGATAGCCGTGCTGGGAACGGACAGCGCAATAGGAAAGAGGACAACAACAATCCTCTTGACTAAGGAATTGCAGAGAAGGGGATTCACGGCGGAAATGATTGGAACTGGGCAGACATCATGGATGCAGGGGATAAAGCATACCACCGTCATAGATGCCACGATAAACGATTTCGTTTCCGGGGCCATAGAGAGTGAGGTTGTTGCAGCCTGGAAGGAGAGCAGACCCGATTTCATACTGATAGAAGGTCAGGGATCGGTGGTCCATCCCGCATATCCTGGAAGCTTTGAGATCATAGCGGCTGGAAGGCCAGACGCAATAGTCCTACAGGACGCCCCAGGAAGGAAAATGATGGATGGCTTCAACTACCCGATGCCTGACGTCGGCAGGGTGATAAAGATACTGGAGCTTCTTTCCGGCAGGAAAGTCATAGCTATAACGCTCAACACAGAGAATCTCACTGCTGAGGAGGCGCTAAGGTATGCCCACCAATATGAACTCAGGTATCATATTCCCACATTTCTACCGCTCCTGGAGATAGACAAGCTGGGTGAACTGGTGGCCGGTATTGCTGTCCAGAAACAGGTACTTGTCGATTGACCACGTAACAGTCAGGGAGCCATCCCTTCTGGACGGGAGGCTTACTCTCTCATACGAGGTGGACGGGGAGGAAATCCAGCTTCTGGCAAGGTACGATCTGCCAGTCAGCGCCAGCGTACAGGACCTTCGCATGATAGCATTGGCACCACTGGTGAACTACTCCTTGTTCGTGTGTGAAATAAGGGCGGACTTCGGTATCACAAAGCAGGACTACGACTTCCTGAAAAAAATGATGATCATAAACAGCAGGGAGATCTACGTGAACAAGATGATCAAGAGGAGCGAGTTCTTCAAGGAAGAATATATTCCCAGGTCTCCAAGCCATGAGGAGGCAAGTTACTCCCCAGAAATCAAAGTTGACATAGAGGACAGCACTAGGGACCGAGTGGAGTGGGGTGACTCGGTTGCCATTCTCTCCAGCGGCGGAAAGGACAGCTTGCTAACATACGGCCTCATGAAAGAGGCTGGCGCAAATGTTTTTCCTATATTCGTGAATGAATCGGGCGGCCACTGGAGAACCGCTGTGACAGCCTACAATTACTTCCGCGAGAACGAGAGGAACACGTTGAAGGTTTGGACGACGGTTGACAGATTCTACAGGACCATGAATTCCAAAGTCTCCGCCCTGAACGATAGGGCGCTCAAGATGTGGTCCGACACATATCCAATACAGCTTTTCATATTTCCAGTCTACGTGTTTCTCTCACTCCCCTACATCCTCAAGTTCGGCATTTCCGGAGTTCTCAAGGGGGATGAGTTTGACGATCCCAGAAGCTTCGTTCCTGAGAGCGGGATAAGGCATTATAACGGGATCTACGACCAGACACAGCATTTCGATGTTGACGCAACGAATTATTTCAGGTCCATAGGATATGACCTGAAGTTCTACTCCGTTCTCAGAGGGATAACCGGCCTGGTGGAGGAGAGGATTCTCTTCCAGAGGTATCCTCACCTGGCGCGTCTCCAGAGATCCTGTCACAGCTGTCATATGGAGGGCGGGGAGGTCGTTCCATGCGGGAAGTGCTCGAAGTGCAACGGAATCCTTCTCTTTCTCTTAGCGAATTCATTGGACCCTCGGATCATAAAATACAAGGACAGTGATGTCCGGGATTTCAGAGAGCACTATGACCAAAGGTTGCTCAGGCTGGACGAGGACGAGAAGCGGCATTCCCTTTACCTCATATCCAAAGGAATGTCCGGCGCAATCAGGGAGCACGTGGAGAAGCTCCACGAAGACCCAGAGTGGTGCGATCCGGGTCTAATTGATGGGAAGTGGAGGGAGAAAGTGCTGGCCATTATATCGGAATACACGAAAGGGAGAACGCACCTGGAGAACGGGGAGTGGGTTTAAAGGTACATCTTCTCTATTTCGGCGACCTCATCGCTGCTTTCGGCGCGTGAATAATCCTCAAGGGGATTCCTGTTCAACTTTAGGAACTGGATCCCCCAGGAGAATTTTTGAAGAAGCTTGAGGGCGTTTTCCTTCATTCCCATGATGTAGTATGATGCGGAAAGCGCTTCAACCGTCGAAAGCTTGTAAGGCTTGCCGTAGTTGACTGGGTTCGCGGCAAGGAGGTAGGGGAGGGAGCGAACATTCGTCCCGCGATACGCATGTGCACCAATGTTCTCCCATGATACGTCTACGGCAACAAGGTATTCGAACACCGCATCCCTCCTTGAGATTCTCACGGAGGAATCGGGATAAAGGACTATGCTGTTCCTTCGTATACGGGTCGTGAACATCGCGAGCCCGAATCTTTTCAACTTCCTAGCCGTGCATTTCTTCGGATCGTCCTCGTTCCCGGGGACGATGAGAGGAACCTCCCTCATCCCTGGCTCATATCACATCTAAGATAAATCTTTATTCAGTGGCAAAATATTGTTCCATGGTAAATTCAGCAATCTCTGGTTTCTACAAGCTTTCAATAGCGGAAAGAAGGGATGTCCTTAGGAAGGAACTGAATCTCAGCGACGAAGAGGCGAAGCTGATCGCCAACATGGGAGGCCTGGAGGAGGGGATCGCGGACAGGATGATAGAGAACGTAGTCTCGGTGATGGAGGTACCCGTTGGCATTGCAATGAATTTCCTGATCAACGGCAAGGACTACCTGGTTCCAATGGCCATTGAGGAACCAAGCGTTGTTGCTGCTGCATCGAACGCTGCGAGAATGGCCAGGGTAAGGGGTGGATTCAGGTCCATTTCCTCCGAGCCGGTGATGATAGGGCAGATCGAGCTTTCCGGCGTTCCAGATCCATTCGGTGCAAAATTCAGGATCCTGGAGAGGAAGGAGGAACTGCTCCAGCTCGCCAATTCTCGCGATCCAGTTCTCATAAAACTAGGTGGAGGGGCAAAGGACATTGAGGTGAAGGTTATAGACGAGGACAATCCGATGGTGGTCGTGCACATCCTCGTGGACGTGAGAGATGCGATGGGCGCGAATGCCGTAAACACGATGGCAGAATATCTGGCACCCCGTATTTCCGAGATTTCAGGTGGAAGGGTGAGGCTCAGGATACTTAGCAACCTTGCCACATTTAGGATAACCAGGTCTTACGCGATTTTCGACAGAAAGACGATAGGGGGAGAGGATGTGGTTGAGGGGATTCTCGAAGCGTACAGGTTTGCCCGGGATGATCCGTATCGCGCTACCACCCACAACAAGGGCATAATGAACGGGATTGATGCCGTTCTCGTTGCCACATCGAACGACTGGAGAGCAGTCGAAGCCGGAGCACACGCTTATGCCGCGATGAATGGATACACCTCCCTCTCAAAATGGGAGGTGAACAGGGATGGAGACCTTGTGGGCTATCTTGAGCTCCCACTGGCGGTTGGAATAGTTGGAGGGGCAACTGTGACACATCCAAAGGCGAAGCTCATGAGAAAAATCCTTGGAATCTCATCGGCTAGGGAATTTGCAGACGTGCTTGGTGCGGTCGGGCTGGCGCAGAATTTTGCTGCAATAAGGGCGCTTGCATCTGAAGGCATTCAGAAAGGTCACATGGAACTCCATGCAAGAAATGTTGCCATATCCGCTGGGGCAAAGGGGGAAGAGATAGACAGGGTGGCGGAAATGATGGTGAGGGACAAGACGATCAGGGTGGATTATGCGTCAGAAGTTCTTAAAAAGCTGAGGGAAGGCACTAAAGGTTGAATGTGTTCCTGTCACCCTCATCCCACACGTCCCTTTCAGATATGATATAGATCCCATCAGACGAATCTCCTTTGAATCTGGAGAGGACGTCCCAGTACCTGTCCCAAAGAAGGAGGATGAATCTCTGCCCATCCGCCTTCCTCTTTCCGGAATCGTTTTTCACCGCATCAAGGAAATCCAGGTCCTCTATGGAATCCCCCGTAATCGTGTCTACGTATTTCTCCATTAGCGCCCTCAAGGCTATTCTGTCGTAAACAGGATATTTCCTGAGCTTTTCCGTCTCCTGGGGCGTGTTGTCAACTATTTCGTTGATGTATATTCTCCTGCTCTCGACCCTTAGCGTGGCAACCTCCCTCTCTGAAATCATGATTTTCACGAGCCCATCTTTCTTCTCCTCCTCTATCGCGGAAAGCAACAGATCCAGAGTAGGGCGATCAATAGGCAGGGGTAGATAGGTTGAAATGGCGCGATATGGAATGCTCCTAACTTGAGGGTTCTCTGTCATTGCAACTTCCAGTCAGAGGGAATAGAAAAATTTCATGAAGCCCCGCGCGGCTACAACGGAAAAAGTTAATATAGGACTATTATCACCATTGATCGTTATGCAGAAGCTTGGGGAAGTGGACGTTTACCACGACGGAGAAACATTTAGGGTCGTGATATCATACCCTAATGGAGACGACCTTGTACTTGAGGGCGATGATCTGGAGGAGATCCTGGAACAGCTTGCCACTGAACTCTCAGACAAGTATGGGAAAATCCAGCGGGGATAGCCGAGAGGTAAGGCGACGGCCTGCTAAGCCGTTTCCCTTTGGGATCGGGGGTTCGAATCCCCCTCCCCGCGTTTGTCATTTCCGCTGAAAATTCAAATGTAAGCATAAAGCAGCGAATTCATCTTATCGGACAATTTGCTGTCACAGGCCGAATGATCAGCTCAACATGGATTGGAAAGGTAGGGGGTAAACATAGAAAAGGGTACCTCCAGGTTTTGAGATTCTCAGAGAAAGGGAATGGATATTTTTAATGTCCTGGTAACGCTGTTTTCTCTGGATTCTGCGTCATGCTATTATCGATCCAAAGACTTGGGCAAAATTATTACCTGCCAAAATACCTCAAAAAAGCGTTTCCCTTTCCCTGAACCTCCTGAGATAGAAATAATGGCCATCGTAATGCACGGATATCACCTTGCCAGATTTTATGAGTTCATCAACAATTCTCTGGTCTCTCCCATACTTCTTCAGAAATGATGACAGTGCATCATCTCTCATGGGATGTACCGATATTATTCCAAGAAAATCGTTTTCAAAGTCACCCGTGGAGTAGAAGTTTTCCCCTTCTGACGTCACAAGGAGTTCCACCTCCTTTACCACCTCCGAAAATAGTTGATAGGCGGTATTGACAACATCTGCTGCGGGAGGAACTGCCCATCTCTCGGGGGTCGGCCTGATTGGTATGGAGATGAATGATTCATCTGGATCAACTGCCTGTAGAAACGATGCGATCCTCTCCAGCTCTCCGGTGTAATCGATGTTTCCAACAAGCATAGTTTCAGTTATCAACTTCCCACCGAATTCCTTGGAAAAATCAATGATTCCCTCTTTGATCCTTTCGATGTCCAGACTAGACGCCGGCCTGTTAATTCTATTCCACATCTCCCTGGTCACAGCATCCACCTTGAGCGAAACAAGGTCAAAGATATTCAGTTCATTTCTGACAGCTCCATCCCAGATGAGGGATGAATTTGTGATCACAGCAACTTTCACCCCGAAATCAGATATCCTGGAAGCCTCCATTCCAAGATTTGTGTCAAGTGTGGGCTCGCCATCAGGGACGAATGTCACATAATCTATGTTCTCCCTGCCTATAACTTCAATCTTCCTTCCAACCTCTGCCACTACCTCACTCGGGTCATAGAATCCCATCCTTTTTGTTCTAAAATTGATAGTGTTTCCAAGCTGACAGTAAACGCAGCTGTAGGTGCATATCTTATTGGGAATATTGTTAACGCCGAGGCTTCTTCCAAGTCTCCGGGACGGAACAGGTCCAAATGCTATTTCCATTTTTTATTATCCTACATTGAAGCATAAGAGTTTCCAACTTCTATTCTCACACTCAGATAATATTAATAATATGAGCAGGAGCTCGATACCGAGACTGCTTAAGCTAGGAGAGCAAAGAGACCTATCATCCAGGGGAATGCCCTTTCAAATATCTTTCAAGATAAGACCGCAACAACAGGGTAAGTCCTAGAGGTTTGTGTGCTCCTCAACTCAATCGTATTTTCTTCGCATTTCTTCGTTGCACATCACGGATTTCAGGAGGCTATCCGATTCGTCATGGCTCCAGGTTCCCAGCGCTTCATGCGTTAAAAAATACTTCTCGGGTATAGGATGAGTGCCTACGACCACCTTCAGATTGTACTTCTCCTCAATGAATCTCTTGAAGTAACTCACGTATGGGCATGGAGGATATCCCACAAGCATCCCCGTCGCGAGATGCACGATTTCAGCACCATTCTTCTTCATCTCCTCAGGTGCATATTCTATATTTCCGCCAGGGCACCCCCCACAGGTCGTGTATCCAACGACTTCTACATCATCCTCATATTCTTCAAAGGCGCCATTCCTTTCTCGCAGCGCTCTGAAGCATTTTCCTCCAGTGCAGTTGCGGTATCTGTCGCATATGATTATTCCAATCTTGACCATGTTTATTCATTAGCGCTTCGTACTATTAATATAAGCATTTTTTACCAAGGAGATAGGATTGTGGAGTTTCTGGTCTTCAGGAATGTGAATGCTCAGAGCCGTCATGAATTACATGGCCTGAACAGGCGAAATGAAGGGAGAAAAATTGGAAAAAGGATTTGAGCTTAGAGCATATGCTGTTCATAATGGCGACTAAAGAGGAAGTACTGGAAGTTTTAAAGACAGTGAACGATCCAGAAGTGGGCCTAGATGTTGTGAACCTAGGTTTAATTTACGATGTAAAGGTACAAGGGGATGTGGTGAAAATCAAAATGACTATGACAACACCCAACTGTCCATTAACCGATTGGATACTTTTAGACGTGCAGAAGAAGATAGAGGAAATGAAGGGAGTAAGAGAATGTGACATTGAGTTGGTCTGGGATCCCCCGTGGACCCCCGATGCGATATCAGAAGAAGCAAGGAAGATGCTCAATTTATGACCAGGAGATAAAAACCGTGATAGGATTCCCTTCGTGAGGAAACGGGAGGTGAAGGCCTCCTCCATGTTCATCCCTTCTCGGTCATTCGCCACGTGGGAATCTTAGTTACGCCAAAAAACACTAAGACGTCCAAAAGACTTAACTACGTCGTGCCACTGACTAACGTGGTGACCTATTGTGAGGATATGTGTTGCTACCTCCGGCAACGGAGGGCTTCTTGATAGAGTTAGCACTAATTTTGGTAGATCCCCCTATTTTACAGTTGTTGAAATAGGAGACAATAGGGAGATCAAAGGCGCCAAGGTAGTAAAAAATCCCGGCGCCTCTGCTGGCAGTGGAGCCGGCGTTCAAGCCGCTCAGGTGGTCGTAGATAATGAATGCAATGTCGTCATTGCAGGGGCAATAGGACCAAACTCGTTCCAGATCCTGAAGGGTGCAAATCTCGATATTAGAGAATGCGAGGAGATGAAAGTGGAAGATGCGATTGAGCAGTATTTTTCGGGAAAGCTTATTGCTTCCGCTGGTGGAGGGAGCGGCATGGGACATGGCGGACATGGCATGGGAATGAGAAGGGGAGGAGGACCGTGGTGATGGCAGACGACCAAAATTTCAGTTACTGGCGGGAAAGGGGGAACAGGTAAAAGTACCGTTGCAGTCAATATTGCAACATTGCTCTCAAAGAACAAAAAAGTTGTATTGGTAGACGCTGACGTGGAATGCCCAAACGACCACATTCTGCTCTCATCTGGGCTTAAGGGAGAGGAGAACAGCTACATATTCAAACCTCATTTCAATTATTCAAAATGCACAAAATGCTCTCTATGCAAAGATAACTGCAGTGAAAACGCGATAGTCATGTTCAAGGAGGGCTACCCGTTCCTAATGCCATCCCTGTGCTCAGGTTGCCGGACTTGCCAGCTGGTTTGCCAGAGCGGGGCCATAGAGGATGACAGGAAAAAAATTGGAAGCACATACGTCACACCTGTCAATGATAATTTGACCCTTGTCACCGGAGTTCTTAAGGAGGGAGAGGAGAGGTCCTATCCTCTTGTCCTCTCTACGAAAAGGAGAGCCCATGTCGTTTATTCCGACCTGGAAATCTACGATACCTCAGCAGGTACAGGGAATCACGTAGCGGGTGCCCTGCAGGATTCAGAATTTGCTTTGGTGGTCACAGAACCGACACCCTTGGGGATGCACGATATGAGGATGATAATGCGCCTTCTGGAAAAGCTGAATATAAAGGGCTACGTGATATTGAACAGGGCCGATTTAGTGGAGAATGAACCAAGCATTCCCGATTATGAGACAATTGGGAGGATACCGCTGAGTGAAAGTATCGTCCAGAGTTACGTCAGTGGGAGGCCTGTCGTGGATGCATACCCTGAAAGTGATGCATCGATGCAGTTCAAGAGAATAGCGAAGAGAGTAGGCGACCTGTTATGGCAGAGCTAGTGATCGCGAGTGGGAAAGGAGGAGTCGGGAAGAGTACTGTTTCTTCATCTCTTTCTTCCCTTCTTTCTCACAAGAATATTGGGATTGTGGATGCTGATGCAGAAGCTCCAAACCTCCACGTGATGTTCAGCGTAAACTCCTGGGAAAAAGAGGTTGAATACAGGGAAAAAAGCGTGGCGGTGATTGATTATGAAAAATGTACCAGTTGCTTGATCTGTCGGGACGTGTGTACATACGAAGCGATAGAAAGCAGGAACGGTTCTCCTCGTATAAGAGAGTATATATGCGAGGGGTGCGGTGCCTGTAGCGTGGTTTGCCCGGCGGGAGCAGTAAGAATCACGAAGAACAATCTCTCAGGCTGGATAAGGATTGGGAGGACAAAATATGGCCCATTCGTAAGTTCGGAGCTTGATGTCGGGCAGCCCAATAGCGGTAAACTAGTAACAGAGGAGAAGAATATTGCAAGGAATTGGGCAAAGGAAGGGAAAATAAAGAACGTGGTGGTCGATTCAGCAGCAGGCATAGGATGTCAGGTGATAGCATCAATGAGCGGAGCCACGGACGCACTGCTGGTCGCGGAACCAACGGAATCAAGTCTCAGCGACCTCAGACGCGTTTTCTATCTGGCCGAGCATTTCAGAATAAGGTCATTCATAATAATAAACAAAGAGGGTATCAATCCCGGATTCAACGGGCTAAGGAAATTCTCAAGGGAGAATGACCTGGAGATAATCGGGAGTATTCCTTATGACAGAACAGTCGCAGTGTCCATGGCCCATAGGATGCCTCTAGTGGAATATGATGCCAGCGCGCCCGCGTCTAAATCGATGAAGGAGATTGCGTCATTCGTAGAAGGTTTACTGTCTTGAAATCCTGCTGGGAGCTTGAGGAAAGAGGTAAACCTTACTGGATGGGGGATCGAGATGCATGGTTCCCCTCAACGGGAGAAAGTAGGAAATGTTTAAATAGAGATTATGAATATATATTCATAATAAGAGGTGAAAAAATGCCATATGGAGATGGAACGGGGCCCAATGGACTTGGGCCAAGAACGGGAAGAGCTGCTGGATTCTGCGGTGGCTACAATGTCCCAGGATTCATGAATAATGCAGTCCCAAGACTTGGACTTGGTAGGGGATTCTTTGGGGGCAGGTTCTATGGAGGTAGAAGATTCTACGGAAGAGGTTTTTATCATGGCCCCTATTACGGAAATAATGTGGCTGCGCCTCCGGCCAGTGACGTTAACCTTTCCAGGGAGGAGCAGGTGAAGATACTGGAAGAGGAGTTAAAGGATCTGGAGCAGGAAAAGGAAAGAATAGAGAAGAGATTGAAGGAACTGAAGTGATCAGCAACGCCTAGACCGAGGAGATTCAGGAGAGTAAGTGAGCTGCCCAGAACGGATTACTTCCTTCCCGCTGGAAAAATATCAGGTAAGGCAGAAGAGACCATCATAAGCGTGGAAGAATACGAAGCGATAAGACTCAAAGACCTGAAGCAGATGGATCAGAGGGACGCAGCTGCGATGATGGGAATCTCTCAGGCCACGTTTCACAGGCTTGTTTCTGAGGCAAGAAAAAAGATTGCGGACGCGATAGTTGAGGGAAAGGCTATCAGAATAACTGGAGGCTCATATCAGCTTCACAACCCTCTCAGGCGCAAAGGCAGAGAATTTTAATTTTTTCCTAAATTGGGGTCAGACCTTGAAGCGCGTTCTGCTTCTTATTGATCTCCCAATCCGCTCGCAAGAGGCGATAAGAAAGGCAATATCTACATTTCAGGACACAAAGGAATTCGTTCTTGTTTCCGTTTTACCGGATACTTATTCACACTTCTGGGATTATTTTGAGTTTGAAGCAAAAAGAGATTCTAGGGAGAAAAATTTAGAGAAGCTAAGGGGCTTTCTTTCCGCTCTTGAGATGCCTGCCGGAACCAAAACGGACCTGGAAATCATACAGGGTGATCCGTTTGAGAAACTTCTTGAGTTATCCATCGAGCGCAAGGCAGATATCATAATTTTACAGTATCCCATTGGTTCTAGTCCCAGGGAATTAACGGCCAGAAGACTTGTCAGGAAATTGATGTTAAAATCGAAAGTACCGGTTATGATAGTCAATTGAAGATGTGAGAGGTCTTTGAGTCAACATTAGCGACATTGCCAAACATTCCCGAAACTTGTCTCTGTTTAATGGAATCATAGGAAACCATTTGAAATCCCTCCCCCGAATTTTAATCAGGAAGCTCCGATGCTTCAGCTGAGAAGTAGCGCACAGTATCCAGAACTCGCCTCCTAATATTTGCATGATAGAATCGCGTTCTATCTTCCGCTTGTCTTGTGGCAACACATAAAAACAAAACTTCAGGATCGAGAAATGAACACTGAACCTGGGATTTTCCATTTGTCCCGAGGCACTAGTGATGAGCTTTCAGAAAAGTCTTGATGCTTTTATTTATCCCTGGCCCCTGTTGATCTTCCCGCATTCTTCCATCCTTAGAATGAGTGCCTTCAAAAGATTTCATTAGTTTTCAATTGAATCCTCTGATATTTATTCAGCAATGCCTGTCCCGCATTGCAAATATTATTTCGCTAATTGAAGTAGCCCCGGGCAGATTCGAACTGCCGTCGTCGGATCCAAAGTCCGAAATGCTTGTCCACTACACCACGGGGCTTCCTTTACCCTATCCAAAAGGGAATAAAAATCATGTTGATTTATAGCTGAGAAACTCCTTTCCGAGCAATTCTCTCGCAATGATGAGCTTCATTATATTGATTCCACCCTCAGCTCCCACATAGTACGACATAACCCCTCCTTGGGCAGCTCCAAGCGGTGAGTCTTTGGTGTATGCCAGGGCCCCATGCCAGACCATCACTTTTGTTATGATCTCATGGGCCGTGGG
>JBMFTY010000023.1:0-25327 GCA_049966795.1 Thermoplasmata archaeon | reverse complement strand
CTCATATCCGCAGCCAATAAGGAGATCAATACACAGCAACAACATCATTGAAAGAATGAACAAGGAAGTGAGAAGACGCATAAAGGTGATAGATTCCCTTCCAACAGAGGAATCAGCACTCAAGATCGTTTATCTGAGGGTGGCAGAACTCAATGAGAGGTATTCTCATAGAGTCCTTAACGGATATTTTAAATGCAGGGATGAGTTGAGGGAAATGTTCAGCACGAGGTATCCGTGATTTACACATACTTTGTGACATAGTCTCGTCCTTCACTACTGACGTAAACTGCGTTGTTTTTTTGCTTACTCCGAGCATGTGGGCTGCGCAAGAATTCCTGATCTTGACCTTAGGATACCTCGGAAGAAAGAGGAAAACGAGGATGAGGAGCACGCCGAAGACAAGTCTGACCACGAAGACACCAATCTTGCTTGTAATTCCAAAGATTGATGGCCATGTCATTGGACCAAAGTTAAGTGTCTCCCAGAAGAAACCACGTGCATTCGCAAGAACCACTGACCACGAGAATGCACCCAGCAGACCGCCTAAGGCGGCATAGATAGCGTCTCCTCTGCCCTGGCCGAGAGCTATCCATATAGTCCCTGGGAAGTAGCCTGCAAGCCCAACCCCAAACCAAATAAAAGACCTCCGATCATAATACCGGGAACAAAGAAGTCCTTTATTCCAAAGTTGGGATGGATAAACAAGGAAAGGCCATAAAGGATTACTGAACCAACACCTATTACAAAGCCAAAACAGACCATGAGGAATCTGTCCTGAAATGCCAAGACTCTCCAAAGTGTGTCGGGATCCGTGAAATTCCAAAGCTCAAGGGGGATAGCCAATGGCAGTGCTACTATTAGTCCGGGCCACAAAGGTGCTTTCGTTTGGTGGAAGACAGTCTGCATTATGATTCCGCCTATCATGAATGCAATTGCCAAGCTAAGGAGAGCATATACAACCTTCTAGAATATCCTCTTGTCCTTTACGTACGTGTCTTCCTTAGTTAGATCAAAATCACTTTCCAGCATATATCATCAATGGCAATAATAAGGACTGGTATTAACTATTTATGACAATACGTCATTTTCGTGATCAAAGTTATAGCATCTAGACAAAATACATATACACATAGACAATTAAGACCTGTGGAGAAAGGAAGAGTCGCAGAGTTGGTAGATAATTTGATAAACCAAGATATTGTGTATCGAATGGCCATATCAAGGGGCATAGTGAATTATTCCTCATTGGCAAGAAAAATGAAGGGGTCTATCGATAAAATATTGGGGACGGGTATTCCTCTAAATACCATCGTGAAGGCCTTAACAAGGATGGACTCAGAAAAAGTTGAGAACGTTGAACCATATGACGCTCTTTCTGAACTGGAGATATCTCTGGAATACGGACTCGTGAGAAAGACCGTTAGATCGTTAGAAGACCTACAGACAAGCTTCCTCACAGCCTTCAGGTCAGAGAAGGGCTATGATGTACTATGTAAAGATGAAAAGGAGGAGGGGTTGGCCCTACTGAGGATGAGAATGAGAGAGAGATTTACTGAGATTCCTGGAATCACCGTGTTGATTATATCCATCCTTGAGACCTTTGGCATCGAGATAAGATACATATATAGATTTGGACACGAAATTTGGTTCCTGATGCCTAAATATCAGGGAACACTGGCCCTGGAAAAATTAGCCTCTATAGCTAGTAGAAAGTCGAAAGGTGATTGAACTTTATTTATATCTCATTTCCACTGGCCACATGAATGAAGAACCAGCTGTGGCCTTTTCTATATTCCATCATACTCGCGAGAATTTGGATTTTCAATTCCTTGCACCTACTCATTGACGGGATGAGAACGGTGCCACATGAGACATTTTTCTCCCAGGCGCGTTTCAAAGGGGATTTGCCTATTACAATATCCCACTATCTACTCACTTTGTCAGCTCCTCGTATTTCTGGTATGCCCTGTAGATGTCGCTCTCAGTTACAATGCCTATAACACGGAAATCTTCTCTGGACACAATCGGGATACCGCCTACCCGATTCACATGCATCTTCCTCAGAACGTCTAGGGCAGAATCTTCCGGATATGAAAAGACCACGTTTTTTGTCATGATTTTCGATACTGATACATACTGACTATCCTCCTTTCTCACGTTCAGGATGTCAGATTGCGTGACTATTCCAATCAGCTTTGAATCTTGGATAACGGGAAGCCTCTTTATCTGTTTCCCTGTCATTATCCTCTGTGCCTCCGCCACGCTTGTTGCTGGATCTATGCATACCGGGTCGGGCGTCATGATCTCTGAGGTCTTAGTTCTCGAGAGGACAGGCACGCTGTATTCTCCGCGGTGAGCAGGAGAATCCGCCCTTGTCCTCACTTGGCTTCTGTATATGGTGTGGCTGGGACCGGTGACGTAGTAAGATATAACGACGGCAATCATCGACGGTATCATCAGCTCCAGTGTGCCTGTCATCTCGCTGACCATCAGTATCACGGCTATCGGGGTTCTTCCCACCCCGGCGAAAAGCGCCACCATCCCTACGATCACAAAGGGAGCTGGCGATGGAACTATGCTCCTGTTGACCATGTCAAGTAACACCCACAGGAGCGCACCTAGGAATCCTCCTATCACCAGGGAAGGGGCAAAAACCCCGCCGCTCCCTCCCGATCCTATGGTGAAAGATGTCGCCACTATTTTCGCGAGAATGATCATGAGAAGCAGCAGGACCAGGGGTAGCACGATGTAGTTGCTGCAGATCATCGAGAGCTTCCCATCTATAAGGTACTGAAGATACCCGTAGCCCATGCCCGTTACTTCGGGAATGAAAACGGCAATGCCCCCAGCTATGGCGCCTCCGATCATTGGCCTTAGAAACGGCTTTATTCTTACCTTTGAAAAGAGCGCCTTCACCTGGTAAAACGAGAACGTATAAAGACGCCCAACTCCACCTGCCACCAGTCCAAGGGCAGCGTAGAAAAGGAGATTGAAGGGGTGGTTGAATGTGTAGGAAACACCGGTACCGAATATAGGATCAAAATTGGTGAAGTATGCATATATTACGTAGCCTATAGGTGAAGCTATGAAGGCAGGGATGAGCGCCTCAACTTCCATATCTCCTGCACTGTAAAGAATTTCAGCGCTAAGTATTGCCCCACCGAACGGCGACTTGAATATCGATCCTATCCCTGCTCCTATTCCCGCTGCGACCGCAATTCTCCTGTCCTTGTTCGATAGGCCTAGAACGCTGCCCACAAAGGAACCAAAACCCGCAGATATCTGGGCGGTTGGACCTTCCCTTCCTGCGCTTCCTCCTGATCCAATGGTTAGCGCCGATGCGAGCATTTTGACCAAGGGAACCCTTTTCCTTATGATGCCGTTCCTATTATGGAAGGCGTCGATCGCGGCATCTGTACCATGGCCTTCGGCTTCTGGGGCGAAGAAGTATATCAGAAGGCCGGCTCCTAGTCCGCCGAGCGCAACCGACACCGGCAGAAGAAAATAATGAGGATTCACCGGAGTTGGGACCGGCAGCTCTCCAGCGGGATTTGGCGGAACGAAGCCTGTTATGCTTCCAAGAAAATAGTCAGAAGATTCCTGAAGAAGGTAATAGAAGGCCGTGGATCCAAGACCAGCTATGATTCCTATGGAGATGCCCACCACAGCCCACTTTCCAAGATAGCTTGAGAGGATAAAGCTCCTGAGACTTTTGAATCCATGGGGCAAATTGAAGCTCAATCTCCTCCGGCTTGTATTAATGCATTCTTATTATATTTTATGCCATGTTTTCCCCCACCGGCACCGCTAAACGATGGATCACTTGACTTGCTTAGGGGACTGTGAAGAGGGGATCCGGTAAGGAGGACCGCAATCATCCCAGCGAAAAGCTACCTCCTGTGAGAAAAGAGATAAACGGCCGCGGCAAACACTATGAACAGTGGCACGAGTACCAGGTCAGATATTCTTACAGCCGATTCCAGGAACCAGAAGGCGGCAAAGGACAGGAGAAGGGCGGAGACGACGACCTTCATGTTGGCCTGCTTTATCTTTCTGACCTGAGATTTCAGTGCTATGGTACCTACTACTACGATTATCAAGCCCAATATCAGGCCGTAAAGGGTTGAATAGAAACTCATGGGTACAAGGGCAACAAGAACTATTGCTGCTTCGAACGCCTCCACGAGGCCAACTGTGAAGGCCGTGTAGTAAACCCCCTTCTCAATATCCTCTCCATCATTTGTCTCCCCCTTTCTAGACCTGAGAACAGCCCTCCTCGCGCTTCTCGCTAACCTAAGACCAAAGTACAGAAGAAGTACGGCGGCCACTAGCCTCACCGCAATCACGGGCAGCCTTGCTATCTGCTGTCCGACTATGAACGTTATCACGAAAACGATGAGAACGCCCGCAGCAATGTATAGGAACACTTTGTTCCCACCCTCCCCAGAGATCGCAAGGCCTACGGCAGAAGCCTCTGAAATCTCAAGGAGCGTTATTCCCATTGCCGCAAGAAATATTCCAGGGTCCAGCAACACCAAGGTTGATTTTCGCATCATATTTATCCTTTTATTGAAGCTTTGATTACTGGTGCGTGATCAGGGGCAGCGGCAGGTTCGGATACGTTGAACTTCTTGTAACTTCCGTCATATGGGGCGTCACATACGTTCTTCTCAAGTATTCCCTATCCTATCTAGATCCGCAGCAGATCGCCTTCTCACGGTTCCTCCTCGCCTCCATATTCTTCATCCCCCTTGTGCTCATAATAAAGGAGAGATATTCGCACCGTGAGGTTCTCGTGCTCTTCCTCCTTGCCTTGACTGGAGTGCTTCTGTACCAGCTGCTTTTCATATGGGGTGAAAGTGGCCTAACTGCTGGAAATGCTAGCTTTATCGTGAGCCTTGAACCGATATTCATAGCGATTCTCGGTGTTATGATGAAGGAGGACAAGCTGACCCTGAGACGACTTCTCGGCCTAGTCCTTGCCACGGTTGGCCTTATAGTTCTTCTCAAGCCTACGGGAATCACGGACGAAGAAGTTATTTCCGCGGTACTGGTCCTATTGAGCGCTCTTTCGTGGGCCGTATTTACCGTGGCCGGTAAAGGCATCCTCTCAAGGCACAATCCGATGAACGTCACGGGATTCGTATCTATCATCGGGACCGCGATGCTGCTTCCCTTTGCAATGTCTGGTCTTCGCACCCTGGTCTCTGTAAGGAGTCCATTCCTCATAATCTCCCTCATATTCCTTGGAGTATTTGCAACCTTCTTGGGGTACTACCTTTGGTTCGACGGGCTTAAGAAAGTTGACCCCATAAGGGCAGGTAGCACGCTTTACATCACCCCCTTTGTAACTGTAGTGGCTGCTTCTTTTATGATATCTGAGCCTATAGAGTATCTTACGCTTCTAGGAGGAGCGTTGATAGTTGCTGGACTCATTGTTGGCGGCTAGGGTGTCTTAAGGCCATTACCCGTCAGCACGAGAACGCTCTCCTTCTCCTCCATTTTTTCGTATGCTGCGAGTGTGGTGGCGGAGCTGTATTCCACGTAAAACCCCTTCCTTGCCAATGAACTTCTCGCCTTTAATATCTCCTCATCCGAGACCACTACACACCTTCCGTATTTCCTAACGGCGTCAACCATAAGGTCAAGAAGCACAGGCTCCCTTGACACAAGGGCATCAGCCACCGAAGTCAAATTGTTGTTCTTGTCATACTTGAACCCGTTAACTGCAGCGCATAGGGGGCATACCGCCTCTGCCTGAACAGCAACTATCTCCGGAACCCTATCAGTTTCCCCCGAGTCAACAAGGTGCTCGAAACCAGAAACAACCCCCAGCATCAGGGAACCTGCGGAAACAGGTAAAATGACCCTCTCGGGGATCCTATGACCCAGCTGCCTGAATATCTCATAGCTAAGCTCCCTCATTCCATCCCTGAATTCAGGGTTGAGAACGTGGCTCGCATAGTATCCTGGACTTCTTGAGGCTTCCTCCTGCACCTGTGCTCTTGTGCCATTCACGATCTTTATTCTTGCGCCATAGGCTTCTATCTGCCTCACCTTCTCGCTTCTCACGGTCTGCGGGACGAAAATGTTGACCTTGAAACCGGCTACCGAACCGTAAGCACTGATTGAAGCCCCAGCGTTTCCAGAAGAATCCTCGTTTATCTCATACCCCTTGGGAAGTTCTGTCAGAAGGCCTGATATAAGTGCCTTGCTCCCCCTGTCCTTGTAGGAGAATGTGGGTGAGTAATAATCAAGTTTCAGCTTCAAATTGCCCATATCTACAAGGGGGGTTTCAACCTCGCCTAATGTTACCTCTTTCTCAATGTACGGGTAGTTCAAGATGTACTTCCCTTCCCTGTACTTGAATGTTATCTTTGGAACCAGAACCCCGCCGCATTCGCACACCGGCTTGTAATTGAATTCGGTCCTCTCCTTTCCGCATGAAGAGCACACAGAAGGCATCATCGTAATGCTGATGATCTATTGAATAATAAATTCCTTCCCTTGTTGGACTTATTATGGTCCCAAAGGCTGAGAAACTTGCTTCTCTCTAAAGTAAGCGACCTGAAGATTCTGGATTTAGGAGCGCACTCCAGTCGCTAGCGAGCAACCGCAATTGGACTTGGTGGAAGTTTCAAGAGATTTTAATCGACAACGGAACCTTTTCACGGAAAATACATTCAAGAATGCAGGCCAACTGGTCAAGGACAATGATTTCTTACCCAGCTCTTAGGAGGCCTATTGTGAATCCATTATCCTCAGGCTTCTTCATCTTGTAAATTATCCCGTCTTTTAAACCCGATTAAATTTGGGAAACATATTTAGGCATTCTTTCTAATGCGTAATGGGTAATGATCATGATTGGAGGATTCACTGGAAAGATACTGAGGGTTGATCTCACAAAAAGGGAGATCAAGGTTGAGGACACAAACATCCAGTGGGCAAGAGAATACATAGGGGGACAGGGCCTCGCAACTAGATATTTCGTCGAGGATGTTGACCCGAAGGTTGATCCGTATTCACCAGAAAATGAGCTTATATTCGCTCCAGGTCCTCTTACCGGGACGAATGCACCCACGGCATCTAGATACATGGTGGTCACGAAAAGTCCCCTCACGGGTACGATAACCAGAAGCAATTCTGGCGGGTACTTTGGAGCCCGGCTCAAACACTCTGGCTTCGACATGATAATATTCAGTGGAGCTGCTGATTCGCCACTCTATCTTTTCGTTTCGGGAGGGAGGGCAGAGCTGAGAGATGCTTCCAAGCTATGGGGGAAGGACGTGTTCGAGACCACAGACTACCTGGTATCTGAAGTAGGGAAAGCTGCGAGCGTCTCCTGCATCGGTCCTGCAGGCGAGAATCTCGTGAGATTTGCCTCGATAATCAACGACAAGCACAGGGCTGCTGGAAGAAACGGCGTTGGAGCGGTGATGGGATCAAAGAAACTTAAGGCAGTTGTTGCCGCTGGAGGCTCATTTCCAAAGATAGGCAACCCTCAGGAGTACAACTTCGTGCTCCAGGAGATGCTTAAGAAACTCAAGGAGAATCCCGTAACGTCCCAGGGATTGACCCAGTTCGGAACCGAGGTCCTCGTGAACATCATAAACAAGTCCGGCATATATTCCGTGAGAAATTCCACGGATTCCGGAGACGATCCCCTAGCTGAAGAGATCAGTGGCGAGAGGCTTGCTGAAACCTACCTACTTCACAATCAGCCGTGCTTTGCCTGCCCGATAAGGTGCGGGAGGGTCGTAAGATACAACGAGGGGGAGAGCGAGGGACCGGAATATGAAAGTACGTGGGCTCTGGGCGCCAACACAGGGGTACATGATTTCTACACAATAATAGCTGCGAACGATACTGCAGACAGGCTTGGATACGATACCATTTCCGCGGGCCTCACCATCTCAGCGGCAATGGAGCTATATGAGAAGGGGAAGATCCCCGACAAGGATGTGGGACCCACGAAACCTAGATTCGGTAACCAGAGTGCAGTGCTGGAGATGTCCAGAAAACTGGCATTCCGAAAGGATTTTGGAGATGCTCTGGCTGAAGGCTCGCTCAGGCTCGCCACCAAATATGGAGATCCCGATGCTTCACTGTCTGTGAAGGGGCAGGAGATTGCAGCCTATGACCCTAGAGGCGTCTGGGGCATGGCACTGGAGTACGCCACGAGCAACATCGGCGGATCCCACATGAGGGCTTACACGATATCCAACGAGATACTTGGGGTCAATCCAGTTTCGGAGCCGACCAAGTTGGAAGGAAAGGCTGCCATAGTGAAGTACGTTCAGGATTTCACAGAGGTGATGGACTGTTCGGGGCTCTGCCAGTTCCCTTCGTTCGCGCTGAACTTCGAGGATTACAGGAAGTTGATAAACGCTGTCACCGGGCTGAACTACCAATCCCAGGAGCTGATGAAAGCCGGCGAAAGGAACTGGAACCTTGAGAGGCTCTTCAATCTCAAGGCAGGCATTCCACCGGAGCAGGATACCCTTCCGAAAAGGTTCCTCACAGAAGGTATACCGAGGGGGCCAAACAAGGGGAAGATCGTTCCACTGAGGGAACTCCTCAGAGATTATTACAGGGAACGCGGATGGAACGAGAAAGGTATACCCACCGATTCTAAAATAAAGGAGCTCAACCTGGAGTTCTACAGACCTTAGGTCATCCTCCGGCAACAGGAGGAAAAATATCAACCTGGTCCCCCTCGTTCAGTGCAGTTGCCAGCTTATCTCCAAATAACACGTTCCTCCCGTTGACCAGGATTATAACGTTCCCCATCAGGGAGCCGTCCCTGAAAAGCCATCTCCTGAAGGCTTCACCGTATCTGGAAACAAGTATAGAAATCAAACCCTGAAGGTCGGTCGCGCCTGAGATCACCTCCTCCTTTCTCTTGACAACGTCCCTCAGGTTCGCGTAATATCTAACCAGAACTGAAGGCATCCGTTATACATTGAATCTCCTTACATATTTGTTTTGAAATGAGCTTCATCATTGGTCATGGGATATTCTCTCCACTATCCCATTACGTCTTCTTCAATCCCAAGAGTTAACAGGGGCAGTACATTTTTCATTTGGCTCTGGGGGACCTGCTAATGCGCAAGAGGAAGATTTTCGGGCTTCTCTGCTTAGGATAGGTAATGACTCAGGCAACCCGATTCTCCAGATTGCTGATTAAAAAGATTACCGTAACTTGCATCTCGCTCAAGGGCCGCAATGACGCCTCCTCTAGGACAATCGCGGGGTTCGCATATTGCGTCCCGGGACTGATTTTAATTTCTATTGCAGGAGGGCATTAATTCAGAAATCTTCGGACGATCAAAATTTATATCCCCCAGTGAATTCGAAGCCGGTGGAAGAAGGTGGTGAAAGGGACGCCTCTCATGCTAGGTACGTGATGTTCGTTGGGCAGAGCATTGAAAAGAGGGAGATAGAGCCGATTCTCAAGTCCATAGAGAATGACGCGGAGATGAGGAGGCTGATAACTGAACCAAGAAGACTCAGAAAATACTGGATCCCCCTCAACCTGATCCTTGCGATATTGATTCCTATATTCACCTTCGCGCTCACGTTAAAGTTCTCAACATACGGTGTCCTCGCAGGCATCCTTATTTCCGTGCTGTTTGGCATCGCCCTGTTCGTGGTAATCCTGATACTTGAGCGTCTTGACAGGAACCTCTACTACTGGCATCTAAAACGTCCCGGGGAGGAGTTCCCACTAGGACCTTTCGACATGTGGAGACCTGAGGCTGCGGGGATAAGCGACGCTTACGGAGCCATCGCAGCCCAGAAGATGGGTAAAGATGCCATTCTGGTGCATTCGAACGAACCCTATTTCAACAGATTCTTCATATACAGCATAACGCTTGAATTTAAAGGCCCTGCGAACAAACACACCACGGCAGGCAAAATATACGAAAGGGAGTTCAAGCAGTACGCAAGGAATGTGGTAAAATTAGCCAGAGAAAGGAAGAGATTGATGGAGGCAGGGATAGCTTCGGGAAAGGAAGTCTCCCATAAGGAATTGGATGAGGTAAGCTGGCAGGTCTTCGGCATAAGCTTCCTTTCCCTCCTATTACTGAGATATTCTAGGGAAAACAGGTGTGAGTTGATTTTTTCAATTCCGGATGATTTTACTGTATTCAGGGGGAAGGAAATGTTCAGCGCATCTTCCAAAGATGGGGCTGAGACCGCGAAGAAGGTTGCGGCCTGCGTGAAGGAGCTGATTGACCTCTCCACTCCCTCTGACTCCAGATGGGAAAATCCCGGGAATGAGGAAAGCGGTTGCCTCGTTATCATAAGATCAGCCGAAGTGATGCAGAAGAGGGCAGATGAAACTTCGGAAAAGCTGTTTTGTGTTCCCGTAGCTGGGAACAAGAGGAGATCAAATACCATTACAATTCCAGTGAGGAGGTGGGTAAATGTTCCGAAGGTGGAAACTGGCTGGAGGGATGAATGGTCTTCCGCGTTCAGATTCCTTGAAAGCCTCGCGGGGAAAGAAACGGGAGATGTGACATATGTTGGAGTTGGAGGTGCAGAGCACAACCTTGCCATGCTCTACTTTATCAACAGGTTCAGAAGGGAGGACCAGAGAAATTCCTGGATAAAGCTGGCGGAGAATCGTTTTGATTCTGAGGACCCAGGTGGATCCATAATGCTGTATACTGAAAGAAGGGTCGGGTTCAGGATAAGGGACAGGGTTTACGGAGCCGGCAAGGACGAAAACACTGCGGTTCTTCTCAGATTCACCATCCATGAATACGGTGCAAGGGAATTCAGATTCGCATATTTCTTCGGCCTTGGAGGCGCCATGACTAACATAGCCCTCCTCAGATATCTGTCAAACCCTGACATAGCGAGAGGCGACGGGGCATACATCTTTACTGCGGGCAGGGGATCATTCAAAGAGTTCCTCAAAAGATGGGACGCCGCAGATCCAATGAACAATCCCACCAGCCAGGAAGTTTCAGATCTATTAAAGGAGGTGACAGTTGAGAGATGCGAGACCTAGAGGAGATAGTGGTTTTCAAAGGATTCACCGCACACGTATCCTCTGGGAGAATAAAGAGCCTGACTTTGGGAAGACCTGTAAGAAGAACGCTGAGGCAATACCAAACCGGTTTTAGCTCAGATGACTTTTCTTCCCTGAAAAGGGAGATCGAGGATGGCCTTAGGGAAGGCAGAGATTTGAAGTTGAGATTTGCTCACGAGATAAGGTACGGGGCTGGCCACTTCGTCCTAATCAGGGACGAATCTTTCTCGGGATATGCAATCCTCACGGCGAGGGACGGGAAGGCCCCGAGAGGAAAATATCAGCTAGACGTGGCTTCAGGTTTGGGAGACACAGTAAATCCTTATGATACCATGATGAGGGAAACTGCAGAGGAATTCCTATATTTCCTTAGAGAAAGCAATTCAGAGGCGGCTAAAACCCATCTTGTTCCTGTGATCCGCGGAAGAGGGAAGATCATAGCCCTCAAGGCTGCTGTGAAATCAAGAAAGTGCTGCTTTAACGAAACTAATAGTGTCGCGCCGTTGCCCGCTAAATCTGTTCCTCCGTCTAACAGCGCGCTTCTTCGTCTTTCTGATGGGTCTGTTCTTAGGTGCGGCGTTTACTTAGGCAGTGACAGCCTTGAATTCATTAAGGCCCTTATCATCGAAACTGGGGGGCACTTTTCAGTGAACGATATCATCCTCCATGATGGCGAATGCAGCAATGGAAGATGCCTTGACAGGAAGGTTGTGCTTGTGAATCTCCAGAACGGAGAATGTACAGCGTACCAGCACGGAAGGATTGTGTTCAAGGGGAAATTCCTAGGATTCCTCAGAGAATACGGCTTCCTGGAAAGATACAGGGAAAAAGGAAGGATTGCCACAATCAAGGTTACCGAAACATTGAGAAACTGGGATTACGGATGGGGGAACAAGGAATTTCTTATGCCACTGATAGGAGATTTCAGATGACAGTACCATTATTGGTACGAGATAGAGAGCGAGACGACGATTATTCGTTAAGCACGTGGGCCTGTGCCGCTTCTTGTTGGCGGGTCAAGAAAATTCATCTAGGGGATGGACCCGAAAGAGACAATCGCCGAGATACCAAGGCGAGGATAAACGATTAACGATATCGATTATGGAAAGGTTAGGAGTTTGGGGGAAGCAGTAAAGCTCCGACCTTCAGGGAGGAGATACACGGACTTCCCCCAAAGAAAAGATTTACTAATAACAGTTGCATACGGTCAGGAATGAGATTGAGGATAATTGCAATGGGCTTAATTGAAATCATTTTGACTGTTGCTCTGTATATGATAAGGGGGTTTCACCCTGTGTATCTGTTGATTCTAATCGCGGGTGTTGTCATTGTCCTAATTGGCCTCCTAGGAAAATAGCCCTTTGGTCTGTGATTCCGAGGAGATTAATGAAGATAAAGTGAGATTGATTGCTTGCGGTCTTAGCATACCTTGGGAGAACGTGTCAACCGTGGAGCATATGCCTTGCCCCAGAAACAACATGGGTCTTAAATAGAAATGATGCACGTGAACATCGGTACCCCTGTGCACCACGTTAGCAATCGAATTTCCAGAATTTTTCGAGTTGCTATGAACTAAGAGCTCAATGGGGCCGATCGGATTTGAACCGACGACCTCCCGGTTATCAGCCGGGTGCTCTGACCAATCTAAGCTACGGCCCCTTTTTCAGGTTAGTTGTCAGGGATATTAATGCTTTTAGCTTTTCTTGCCTGACGAGACCGCTATAACCATACCTGAAGCTTAGAAAATGAAGGAAAAAGAAAGCCTCTCTCATCAAAGATTGAGCTACTTCCTTCTCCTTTCCTCCTCTTCTATGAAGCGATCAACTACCTCCTCGTCAGCCTTTTTCATTTTCAGGCAGAGATTAAAAAGCCTATCCTTCGCATCTCTGGGAAGAAGTTCTATCGTGCCCGTTGTGGACGAATCGTACTTTGCCATAGGAAAGAGAAGCATTATCCTATCCTTCTGCTCCTCATTCACAAAAACCCTTATCATCTTCATCCCTGCCAACCTGTCCTCGGCCATATTTGCAAGACCGTTGACCTCAAGTTGTTTGAACCTCTCATCATTCAGCCATATATTTATGGCTATTTTCTGGCTCATTCAATCACCTCCCTTCGGGCCATCAAGAGAAAATATGGGGCTTCTCGACCTTAGATACTCGTCAGTGACAAACGGCGATCCCATTCCGTACTTTTCGCTCGCTTCCATGACTTTGTCGAATACCTCCGGTCTCATGAGCCCCCTTGTTGGTTTGACGCCGTCGATCAAAATGCTTCTTATTAGAGTTCCGCTGAAACTCTGCGCCTTATCTGCGTGATTATCCAATTCGCCGTTTGTTACTTCTCCGCAGACGGTGCAGTAATAGTTCTCTTTCATGAAGATTGGTCGTATCCTCAACCTATCCTTAACCTCTTTCAGAAGATAGTGCGCATCATAGGGTTTATAGAAGTTTCCAACTCCGGCGTGGTCCCTGCCAAACATGTGATGGGTGCATCCTATGTTTGTCCTCACTATAGCGTGATGCACTGCCTCCCTCGGGCCAGCATACCTCATGTCCCACAAAAGTAAAGAAACGGCAAACACCTTAGGATTGAAGTATCCTGCATTTCCGAGTTCAGCCTGACCAAGGACTATGGCCTCGTCTATGTAATCCCCCGTCCTCTTTTCCCCGATGACAGCACTGACCAGCACTCCTGTCTTCGGTTCGTCCACTGGCAGGTCCTCGTTTGCGGCAAACCAGCAATATTTCATGAGCCATTCGTGACCTGTATGGGGGACATTTCTGGTTTGATGAGCCACAATGTGCTGCCATCCCTTCATCTTGTAAAGCTCAAAGTGTTGCCTGGGTGTAAGCCAGAATCTGTCATAAGGTGGTCTGAACACGGGTTCCCTGATAAGCTGCACCTTGCCTGCGATGAACTTACCCTTCTGCATCAGCGTCCTCCTCACACCAGGATGCTTGGGATCAGTCGTGCCATAGACCTTTTTGGCCATATCCTCAAGATTGAAGTCAAAAATCTCCTCGACGCTCATTATTGCCAGGGGCCTCTTTTCATATGTGAGAATAACATCCTCCCCTTCTCTTATCCCTCGTGATTTAAGGCTTTCATAATTGACGTTGAGATTTATCGGGATGCTCCAGAGAATGCCGTTACTCAATGACATCTCCTTGCAGACGAGTTCCGTTTCATCCCTGTTCATGAAGCCTTCGAGAGGGGAGAAAAACCCGTACCCCAGTCCAAGGCATTCATTGGCCTCCTGACTGTTCACCTCAATCGTCGGAAGGAATGAGAACTCCCTTTCCGAGTGACCCATAATCCTTTCGTGTATGCTTTTCCCTCCATGCCCAACAAAGCCGATATCCCTCGAAGCCATTACATCACCTCATTTTAATTCCAGAACCTTCCAACATAGCTATTGGATGTGCTACAAAGCCAGGCTGCTGCCTGGGTTTGATGGAAGGTTGCACATTTGAAGAAAATTTTGTATGGGATATAAGAGGTGCACCTTATCAGTTTGGGGGTTGGTGGTAGGGAGAAGACGCATTGAATTTTCACGCTTCGAATCTGATGATTCTTTGATAAGATAAACAATTTAAGCATATTGGAATACGGCATTATGGAATTCGGAATCATATCTCTAGGGAGACATGCAATGACGAAAGTAATTCCAGCGATAAGAAAAGCGGGATACAAGATCTCTTTCATATATTCGACCGACGGAGGGAAAGGGGAGAGGGTCGCAAGGGAAATAGATGCGCAATATGTGCCAGACCTGGAGAAGTTTGCCATGATGGGGTTTGATGCGGTATACATATCCTCACCGAATTCACTTCATTTTCCCCATGCGAAGATTTGTCTCGATGCTGGGAAGTCCGTATTGCTTGAGAAGCCTGCTACATTGAAGGTGGAGGAAATTGTGGAGCTGGATTTGCTAGCAAAGAGAAAAGGGGTCAGGCTCTCAATAGGGTTCCACCTGAGATTTCATCCTGCCGTGGAGGACGTGAAGAAGATAATTTCTTCGGGTGAAATTGGTCGGGTGCTTTACTCATATGGGAAATGGAGCTATTATTCTCCTAGAAGTGGAGACACATCATGGAAGTCCAGGGCGGACATGGCGGGGGGAGGGTCACTTGTGGGGACTGGGGTTCACGTTATTGACAGCTTCATCAATCTGTTCGGAAATGATGTGAGAGGCGTTTCCGCAACAAACAGCCCAAAATGTAGCGTGATAGATGAGACAGCTCATGCTACGCTTCATTTCAGTTCAGGAATCGTGGCTGACGGGATATCTTCAAGGATGATATCCGATAACTACAACGATCTCCTGATCCTTGGGGAAAAGGGGAGCATAAGGGTGACCAACCTGTATTCCACATCCGTTGATTCGGAGCTACACGTGAACGGTTCATTCGTAAAAAGGTACGAAGGAACTGATATGTACGAGGAGGAAATAAAGGCCTTTGCCCATGGGGATTCGCGAATAGCAGGAGGAGAAGCAGGCATAATATCAACGAAGCTCCTCCTTGCGATCCAGAGGTCAGCCTGTAACGGAACCACAGTTGAGCTTTAATTCATGATTCCTTGCAGGTTCTTCGGAATGAGTTATCGCCGGCTTGAGAAACATCACTGGTACTGCTGCTGTGATGCCCTCCTGGTAGCCCTCCCCCTTACGGCGAAATTCACGACGATGCTCAAAAAGAAAACGATGACAATGCCAATTAGGAAATCCGTCTCAGTGAAAACTGGCTTCAGGTATGCATCGAGAACGATCACGATAAGATAACCCACAAGGAGAACGATGAGCGAAAGATACCTGTAAATCCCGGGAACGTTCCCTGCTGCGAGAAGCTGTGGCTTGTCCTTGTAGTACTCAAGACTCTTGATCATTGATTCGATTCTCTGGTTCTTTGGGCACATCGGTTCCTGAAGCGTCCTGATGGCATCCTGTATGTAATCCTGGTACTGAAGAGTGTTGCCTGTAGAAGCATAGACCTGCGCGATCTGAATGTCTATCCTCGCCACCGCCTCGCAATTGCTCGGATAAGAGCCTGATGATCTTAACTCAGTAAGTCTGTTCTGAAGTTTCCTTATTCTCTCCTCCACATTCGCCAAATGCTTCCTCTCCTTGTTTACATAGTCTAATTGCTTATAAATATTGATTGTTTTTCACGCTTGGCTTTAGGGGTCCCCGTCCTCAAGTCTTAGCTCCTTGAGGAATCGCTCGTAGTTTTTGTCATCAAATTCGAATATCACGCTCCCCACGTAGCCGCAATCAAGGCATTTGTATTTCCCCGTTATATAACCAATTTCGAAATCAATGTGCTCTGAGCCGCACTGTGGGCAGACCCGGTGTATCATGTCTCTCCTGAGGAGATATGAGGGGAAATATGTTTCCCGGGATTTCAGAGAAACTCGTTTCCATTTTCCGCAAGGAACCTCATTACCTTTGCTCTGCCAAGTTTCATTGCAGCGCCTATGTCATACTGGTCACTGACCATCAGTACGAAATCATAGCTATCGAATTCACCGACCTCAATCCCTTTCTCCTTTGCAAGTGCCAAGTACCCTACCCTCCTAGCCCTATCGAGACTGTCAAGGCTTCCAATTCCCACCTTTATCCTCTTTCGCTCCGAGATCCTTAGGAACTCGTCATGGCTCTGGTAAACATTGCTTAGAAACGTGTCCCCCTCCTCAGGAGGAGCCGGATATGTGACAGGCGGAAGACACTCAATTCCGCTCCCTCTGTAGCTGGAGTCTGTCTCCACCTCAACTCCGATCAATTTGAAAGAGTTTTCGTAGTATTTCAGCAGGGGTTCAAAAGCCCTTTTCTTGTAGGGATCATAGATCTTGTTGAGCTGTCCGCCTATTTTCTCTTCCTTCTCGTATACCCTCACATTCAACCCTGATTTGGCCGCGTACAGTGCTGCCTCGAGTCCCTGAATTCCACCGCCGATTATCGTGATCCCACCCCTGTATTTCCCAACCCTTTCAAATTCCCGGCCCAGGTCGGGGTTTACGGTGCATCTTACCTCACCCAGGGACAGGTCCCTGCATGCCTGGTTGCATCTTGTGCAGGGTCTCACGAGCCCAGGATCTTTGGATAGTTTCATCGGAAGGTACGGATCCGCAAGGAGCCCCCTTCCAATGACGGCAAAATCGACGACGGAAAGAACTCTTTCAATTCCAGCGGAATCTGTTATGGAACCGACGAGCATCGCTGTTATGTTGGGCTTTCTCCTAAGTCTCCTGAGAATGTGCGTCTCCGGAGAATAGAAGGAGGCCGAAGAACCAGGAGGATTGAAGTTTCCGGCAGAGAAATGCACATAATCAATATCTCGAAGGGATTCCGCTATCCTGAGGCCATACTCCTCATTCCACCCATCCGGGTCATCCTCGTAAAGACTGAGCCTTATCCCTAGTGGAAAGTCTCCCTCAGACCTTATGGCATCGATGACCTCCTGGGGGAACCTGAGCCTATTCTCAAAAGTTCCTCCGTAGGCATCGCTCCTTCTGTTCAACTTAGGCGAGAGGAACTGGTGAACGAGGTATCCGTGAGCACCGTGAATTTCCACGCCATCGAATTTTGCTGCCCTCGCCACCCTTGCAGCGTTGCGAAATGAGCCTATTACCTTCTCTATATCTTCCTGGCTCATCTCCCTCGGCTTTCTGCCCATATAATCGACGGATGAAGGAGCCATAGGGTCTTCCGGATTTTCTTCCCAAAGGGCCTTCCCCCCGGCGTGAACCAATTGCATAAAAGCTCTTGCCCCATGGCTATGTATGCCTTCCGTTATCCTCCTCAGCTTTGGCACGAGTGACATCGAATACGCGCCAAGCTGATTCCGAGATCCCCTGGAATTGACGTTGTCCACATACGTGTATTCCGTTATGATCAGCCCAACTCCACCTCTAGCCCTCTCTTCCAGGTAGCTTGCGATGTTGTTGTTGCTGCTGCCATCCAAGTTTGCCATATTCGATATCATCGGAGCCATTACTATCCTGTTTTTGACTTCAAGATTCCTTATAACTCCCTTCTCCAGAGCTTTCATTGAATTCCGTAATGTCATATGATATTAAAATGAAAAGTGTGATATAAGGCATCGCAGATGCGAACTTTTTATGTGCGCCAGATTTGCTATCGGTTGAATGGGGCCGCATAAAAGTTAAATTTTCGAAACAGATAAGCCTCGCCTGAGGTTTATGACTGTTGACTCACTTTCAGAATTAGAAAATAAGAGAATGGTAATCAAGAAGGACCTCGATGAAAGTAGAAAGAGAAGGGAAGATTTAAGGCAGGAAATGGACAGGTTTGCAGACGAGAGGGACGTTTTGAATAACAAGGTTAAGGAACTCATAAAGACGCTCAAGGAGATGAAGAGCGTCAAAGATGACCTATCCAGCAAGGCAAATGAATTAAAGCAGAAGAAGGATAAGCTGACGGAAGAATTTAGAAAGCAACTTAACGAAAGGAGAGCCCTGAGACTCGCGATACTCAGGGACAAGGGAAAGCAGGTTGACATAAGGAAGCTGAAGAAGGAAAGGGACGATCTAATAAAGAGGCAAATGACTGGCGTTTACAACAAGAAAGAAGAAGAGGAAATCGTCAAGAGGATTCATACGATCAACAAGCTGATAGAGGATTACGAGAAGGAATCGGAGAAGATAGCTCTCAATGATGAGAACTATAGGAAGCTTGATGAGTCGCTCAGAGTTAACAGAGAGGAGATAAAAAAGCTGAACGATGAGTACCAGGCAACTATAAAAGAAGTAATCAGGCTGAGAGACAATCAGAACAAGATATATGAGGAGATGCTGGAAACAAAGGGGAAGGCCGACGAGCTTCATGAGAAATATCTGCAGGTGCAGGCAGAGCTATTCAAGGAGAACCAGAGGCTGGATGAGCTCTTCAGCACAATAAGGGAGTATGAGAAGCTTATCCTAGCCCTAAAGCAGAAGCAATCGAAGGAGAGGAAGAAGGGAAAGGAGAACGAAGCCAAGGCAAAGGCGGAAGAGATATACGAGAAGTTCAAGAATGGAGTATCTCTTTCCACGGAGGACATTCTCGTCCTCCAGAAGGCAGGTTTTCTCTAGTTGGGCATAGGAAAAGCTAATGGCTCTAATTCTTATTGTTATCAAAGTCCTAACTAGGTCAGGGAGGTGACTGGAGGATCATGTCGAGAATGTTCCTGATGCCTTTGATCTCTATAGCTCTGTTTTTGGTCTCCGAAATAGTTTTGTTCCTGCTTGGTCTCGTGAGAGTGTATTTCCTACTCTTTATCCCTGTTTTCGTGTCAACCTCCCCTTTATCGCTGGTCCCCCTCGTGCTGTTTTTCTTCCCCCTCATCTTTTTCTTTTCATCACTCTGGGGTAAGAAGCGATCCTTACCTGAAGGAGATGAGGAGTACGTGTCCCAAGAAGGCCATTGGGAAAGAGAAAGGGCTAAAGTGGAAGGACAAGAGAGAAAGGTATCGTACGGCGGAGTCGTGATGATAGGCCCCGTTCCGATTGTATTCGGTAAGGGAATAAGCGAGAAGGCTCTTATCGCGCTTGCTGTTCTTCTCTTGCTTCTTATGATAATATGGCTTCTACTCGCTAGATGAGACGACCGTGCCCTCTATCTTGCCCCCTTTTCTCAGCATGAGTCCGCCACCAATGACGGAGTCAGAAATGATCACGCCCTCACCAAGAACTGAACCGAATGAGAGGATTGAATTTCTTATGCTGCTCCCCTTTCCCACGAAGGAACTGTCGTAGATTACTGAATTTTTTATCCTCACGTTATCCTCAATAGTGACGTTGTCGTATATCGCTACGTCCTCCAACTCACATCCTTTCCCAATCTTAACCCCCTTCCCTATGTAGGCGCTTCCCGAAATCCCCCGAATGTTCCTCCTCTTCCTTTCAGCTACGAAAATGTTTGCCCTTATGAGATCCTGAGGCCTTCCTATGTCTATCCAGGTACCCGTCATCCTGTAACCACCTATCCTCATCCCGTCGTTCTGAAGCCTCGGGAGGAGATCCCTGGCAACATCCTCTGCCCTGCCTCTGTTGATGTAATCGAAAACAGTCGGCTCCATTATGTAGAGACCTGCATTGGCTAGGCGAGATATGGGATTCGACTTAGGTTTCTCTTGAAATTCTATTATCCGGCCGCTGCGCAGTTTCACCACACCGTATTCTGATGGATCTTCAACCTCCGTTAGTCCGAGGGTTATCGTGTTCCTGTTTCTCTTGTGGAATTTTACAATGTTGCGAACGTCTTCCTGGAATATCGTATCCGCATTCCCAACTACAAATGTTCCGTCTATGAATTTCTCAACTTTTTTCAATCCGCCTGCAGTCCCCAGTGGTTCCTTCTCAACCGAGAAAAGAATATTCTTCCTCCCAGCGATGGGGCCGGAAAACAGGTCTATGATCTTTTCATACCTGTAGCTGACCGTTAATATGAAATCGTTTGAAGCCCTCGAGAGGGAATCCATCAGGTAGAATACGATCGGCTTGCCTGCAACGGGAATTAGAGACTTTGGTATTTTATCTGTTATTGGCCGAAGGCGCGTCCCTAGGCCTCCGGCCATTATTACAGCTTTCAAGGTACGATTCTACACTGTATCGATGTTCCAATCAAGACCCTTGGCCCCCGCAGCCTTCGCGACGGAGCTGATTTCACCCTTCTGCCCAATTAGGTAAGGCGACTTGACGCCAGTAAGCACAACCAATACCTTGATTGCACCCTTCAGTGTAGGGTCTATGGACGCACCCCATATGATTCTCGCACTTGGGCTTACCTTCTGCTGAACGAGCCTGACTGCGGCTTCCGCCTCTGCAACAGACATCTGGTCGTCGCCGACAACCCTGACCAGCGCCCCCTTTGCCTCGGAAATATCTGCTTCTATAAGCGGCGAGGATATTGCCTCTTCGACAGCCTGTTCAACCTTGTTCTGCCCCGAGGCCTCGGATTCCCCGATCCCTATCATTGCGACCCCGCCTCCAGCCATTATGGTCTTTATATCCGCATAGTCCAGATTCACGAGGCCAGGCTTCGTTATTATCTCAGTCAGCCCCTTAAGCGCTTCCATCAGTATCCCGTCTGCCACCTTGAAGGCCTGATCAAGGGGTAACCTAGGAACCAATTGCAGGAGCTTATCATTAGGAATTACGATCGTGGTGTCGGAATTCCTCCTTATTTTCTCGAGGCCGAATAGGGCGTTTTCCATCCTCACGCGTCCTTCAGAGCTGAATGGAAGAGTGACCACGCTGATGACCAAGGATTTCTGCCTCTTGGCTATGTCAGCTACAATCGGTGCAGCACCAGTACCAGTGCCTCCACCCATGCCTGCTGTTATGAAGGCAATATCCACTCTCCCGAGTGCATTCACCAGGTCTTCCTCTGCCTCCCTGGCGGCTTCCTCTCCGATCTGCGGAATCGCTCCAGCTCCGAGTCCCCTGGTTATTCTTTTTCCAAGGAGAACCTTCCTATGTGCTTTTATCGTCAAAAGGTGCTTCGCATCAGTATTCGCAGCAATCATTTCTGCTCCATAAACGCCTTCTTCCATGCACCTATTCACAGTGTTGCTTCCACCACCGCCGCAGCCAACGATCTTTATGGATACCTTTAGCTGTTCGACAATCTTGGCAAGCTCTTCGTCGTCAGGAGATGCAAGCGGGGTTTTCGGACCCTGTATACCTACTACCCCGGGAGCAGCTGCAGAAGGATCAGGCGCATTATTCTCGTCTTCACCTAGTGCATTTTTGATGATAGACTTCATCGGCATTGTAATTACCTCTGTCATCTATATGTATGACGCCATATATATATTTTGCTAATAGAACAGATATGGCTTTTTTTAATAGCGCCATTTTTTGGTGGATGTATTCCGATATATAACTCTCTGATTTTTGTCGGTCTGTGTCGGACATTTGTCTGATTACGACCGTCGCTCCCTATGCAATTGAAAAACTACGGGGTATCCAAGAACTATCAGGTGGTTCTTGTAATATTGAAAATAACCCAATGGAGCTCAATATTGCACCGCTCCCCTTCGCGGTTTGAATTAGTCAAAAGAAATAATTAAATATGGAAGATAAATAAGGAAGTAGTGAAATTATGGTTGATTACGTAACTTTAGTTGTCTGGGAGGCCCTCCAGGAGGATGTTGGGCTTATAAGAGCGAGAATAGATCAAGCCACAAGGGAAGCCTTGGGGGTATCGATAGGCGAGATCATCCGCCTAGAGGGCAAAAAGGTAACGGCAGCAAGAGTTTTCAGGCTCAGCGAGGAGGAAGAGAATAGGGGGATAATAAGGATTGATCCACTCGTGAGACAGAATTCAGGCGTGAGGGTTGGAGACAAGATAAAGGTCTCTAAAGCGGAGGTCAAGCCGGCTGAAACGCTTGTTCTTGCGCCAATAATAGCAGAGAACCAGAGGATCAGATTTGCCCCTGGAATTGAGGATTATGTCAGGAGGTCGCTGCTGAGGAGGCCAATCGTTGAAGGGGACATAATATCCGTGCAGGGACTGGCGCTTACAAGCAAGGGTGGTGTTTCGTTCAAGGTGGCAAAGGTTGGATCAGGAAAAGGCATATTCATAGTAACGGAAGACACAATGATCGAAATGAGGGAAGAGGCCATCTCTGCGGAAGAAGAGGGAGAGAAGATAACGTACGAGGATATCGGTGGCCTTGGGGAGGAGCTCAAGAAAGTCAGGGAGATGATTGAGCTTCCTCTGAAGCATCCAGAGCTATTTGAGAGACTTGGCATAGATCCGCCAAAAGGGGTTATTCTATACGGCCCTCCAGGAACAGGTAAAACGTTGATCGCAAAGGCTGTCGCAAACGAGTCCGGGGCACGGTTCTTTTCTATAAATGGTCCGGAGATCATCAATAAGTTCTACGGTGAAAGCGAAAAGGCTCTCAGAGAAACTTTCGATCGGGCTTCTAAAGAAGCACCCTCAATAATATTCATCGATGAGATCGATTCAATTGCCCCAAAGAGGGAAGAGACTCAGGGTGAGCTTGAGAGGAGGGTTGTGGCGCAGCTACTCACCCTCATGGATGGTCTCAAGAGCAGAGGGCAGGTAATCGTGATCGCCGCGACTAACCGACTCGACGCGGTGGATCCCGCCCTCAGGAGGCCAGGGAGATTTGACAGGGAAATAGAGATAGGTGTTCCCGATAAGAACGGAAGGAAGGAGATATTGCAGATACATTCGAGGGGAATGCCGTTTGACGGCAAGCCTGAAGAGAGGGAGAAACTTCTCGAGGAACTGGCCTCGGTCACACATGGATTCGTTGGCGCAGACCTTGCTGCTCTCACTCGGGAGGCGGCAATGAAAGCCCTACGGAGGTATCTCCCGGAGATAGACCTAGACAATCCAATACCCACCGAAGTTCTTGAAAAGATGCATGTTACATCAGATGACTTTTTCAGCGCTCTCAAGGAAATAGAACCATCCTCTCTAAGGGAGGTCATGATAGAGATACCCAATGTGAGGTGGGACGACATCGGTGATCTTGAGGATGCCAAGCGGGAGCTTATCGAGACAGTCGAGCTTCCCGTAAAAAGTCCGGAGGTTTTCGAGAGAATGGGATTGAAGCCATCAAGGGGAATCCTCTTCTTCGGTCCGCCGGGTACGGGGAAAACGCTCATGGCTAAAGCTGTTGCGACGGAAAGCCAGTCCAATTTCATATCCATCAAGGGTCCGGAGGTAATGAGCAAGTGGGTTGGGGAATCGGAAAAGGCTGTTAGGGAAATTTTCAAGAAGGCCAAGCAGAGTGCTCCCACGATAGTTTTCCTCGATGAGCTGGACGCGATAGCTCCGCGCAGGGGAATGTTTGCATCATCTGGTGTTACGGACAGGATAGTCAACCAGCTCCTTACAAGCATGGACGGAATGGAAGCGATGAAGGGTGTTATTGTACTTGCAGCCACGAACAGGCTTGACATTATAGACCCAGCCCTTCTCAGGCCGGGGAGGTTTGACAAGATCATATACATCGGCCCTCCCAACAAGGAAGCGAGGCTCAAGATCCTCAAGGTTCATACTAGGAAAATGCCCCTGTCAAAGGACGTCGACCTGGAGCTACTTGCAGAAAAGACCGAGCATTATACGGGTGCCGACATTGAGAATCTTGTGAGGGAAGCCGGGCTTAACGCAATCAGGAATGACCTGAATGCCAGCGTCGTTACCATGGATGATTTCAATATTGCACTGAGAAAGGTCAAACCGAGCCTGGACGAGGAAACAATAAAATATTACGAAGAAGTATCTAAGAACATGAGCAGGGAGGCAAAACCTGCCCGCAGAGAAGATCTGATATATTACAGGTGAAAAAATGAGAAAATTCATAACTGAGTTGAAGGGGAAAACGGTGATGACTAGCGATGGCCTGATACTGGGCACTATCTCCAACTTTGTCATCGACACAGACACGGGCCAGATAAACCATGTTCTTGTGAACCCCGCGGAAGATATAGCGAGCGATAATCAGGAGAAGGATGCCCAGGGAAGGCTTGTTATTCCATTCAAGACCATGAGATCTGTGAAGGACGTGGTTGTCCTCGAAATGAAGTAATTTTCGATTTTTCACCTATTTTTCATTTCTTTTACCTTTTCATAAAAATGCTTAAATTCATCTGATGATAAAGGGTAGAAAGGGTGCTCTGATGAAGAGAAGTTCTAGAGACTGGAAAAAAAGGCACAACATGCGATGGAAATGGCGGAAGAAGAGAATGAGGAGACTGAAGAGGATCAGAAGGGCATCCCGGAGTTAGTCGGGGAGCATGGGGTAGTCAGGCATCCTAGCGGGCTCCAGTTAGGGTTTGATTGAATGTGGGTCGTCTGATCTTGATGAAAAACTGGAGCGATGACCCTAAGAGAAACCCGCAGATCTGGGTTCAAATCCCAGTGCTCCCATCATGTTGGGTTCGCTCCCATCATTTTTTACGTGAATTTGAACCTCAGGTTCTAATTTCTTATGAAAGGAAAACACCTCTTCCACCTTGTCCCTGACTTTTTCTCCAAGCTCCTTTTGCGAGATGTGAGTGTACCTTGTTGTTGTATCGATGCGGGCATGTCCCACGAGAATTTGAACCTCACGTATATCGACTCCCGCTTTCCACAGCGAGGTGGCGTAGTAGTGCCTGAGGCTGTGAGGGTGCAGCTGAGGGATTCCAACTTTTGTTCCCACGTACTTGACCAGGTTTCTCAGTTTGGTATAATTATACCTTCCGGTTCTTGTGGTGAAGAGTGCCTTGGAATCGGTTTTATACCTGTAGTTTTCAATA
>JBMFTY010000022.1:0-29444 GCA_049966795.1 Thermoplasmata archaeon | reverse complement strand
CAGCAACAAGCTCCGAAGCTCTAGCGAGGAGTAGCTGACGTATGATTATGCAAGAAATTTCCCAATAAAATTGATATTCCTCCCAATATTATGAAAGAGGTTGTCGATAGGGTTCAAAAAATCACATCAATAATGGCCTCGCTTGCGAATTCCGATGAAGCCAATACAGATAAGAGTGCTAAGGGACTAGAATTAGCTGAAAAATTGAGTAATGAAGTAGACCAGATAATCTATAAAATATACGGCCTGACCCCAGATGAAATTTCAATTGTGGAAAACGATTTTCCATACTGGCCTTTCACTTCTTTTTAACGACTGTTACATTACTGTTGGAAGGAATCCAACAACCTTGATGAATCTCAAGTTATGGGCATAGATGAGGATTCATACCTTGTGTATGAAAATATGAATGACTTCCATGATTGGATTCTTTCATTGAAGCCCAAGGCCGTAAAGGATAAGGGAATATCAAAGCAGGCCCTATGGAATGTGGAAGAAAAAATAGGACTTTCAAGCATGATTCTAACCCTCTGAGAATACTGAGGGAACTTTACTTAACGAAGTGAATGGATATTGTTAAAAGGTCAAAATTTCAGAGTCTTGTATATATCCCCTAAATGTAAGTGGGACCGCCGAGATTTGAACTCGGGTCACCAACACCCCAAGCTGGTAGGATGGTCCAGGCTACCCTACGGTCCCATCAATCGAAAGGCAAAATCTCTTCGAGGAGATCTGCATTCGAAAGGATCATCCGCCTGCAGCAGTACCTTGTGATGTTCAGGTCATCCAGAGTTTTCGCTATCTCCTCAGGCAGCGGCTCCCTGTTTTGCGCCTTTCTTATTTCGTCCATCTTGCTCATGAATTTCACGTAGTCAGAACCGATAACCCTTCCGCAGCTGAAGCATCTCACAGGAATTATCATGCTTTGATCACCTGTAGGACTTCTGCTTCTTCTTCCTTGCCCCTCTTCCTCCGGGCTTCTTAGGCAGCTTTTTCCTCACATCATTCACGAGCAATGTCCTGTCATAGTCCTTGAAGACCTTCTCAAGTTCCTGGTCCTTGAAGTAGTCGATTATCGCTCTTGAGATTGCCGTTCTGGCTGCGTCAGCCTGACCCATCACTCCCCCTCCCTTTGTGTTCACGGAAATGTCCACCTTAGATATCCTGTCTCCGGCGAGAGTTATGGGCTCCATCATCTTGAGCTTTGCAAGTTCTGGCATGAAAATCTCTATGGGAATACCGTTTACCCTTATCCTTCCGTTGCCTTCCTTAATAGTGGCCCTGGCAACCGCAGTTTTCCTTGCGCCGCTCGTTTCAATTATCATCCGCTACCACCTTCGATCCTAGCTCCCTGCCTATCTCGTAAAGGGGAACGACGTTTGAAATGTGCTTGTTCTGGTATTTCTCCAGAATCTCAAGATTTTTTCCCTGGAATTCCTTTGGGACGCCCTTGTAAACCCTGAGCCTCCTCAGTGCCTCCTTCCCCCTGCTTGTCTTCATCGGAAGCATCCCCCTCACCGTTCTCCTGAAGATTCTGTCCGGCTCCTTGGGATACCTGGGCCCCTTCCTCACGGAACCTACATCCCTCTCCATCTTGTATCTCTCAATAATGAACCTTCTCCTCCCGGTCACCACGGCCTTTTCCGCGTTCACTACAACTATTTCCTCTCCCTTGGAAAGCAGTTCCTTCGCTATGTATGAGGAAACCCTTCCGAGCACCAAATTGGTACCATCAATTAATCTAATAGCGCATCACCCTATTATCTTTATATTTGATCCCTTGTGATTCTTTTTCAGCATTTCATCGATACCCAGGGCCTTCCCACCCGCCTCCTCAATCTTTGCCTTCGCGGTCCTCGTGAAGTAAAGGGCGGCAACCTCTATCGGCTCCTCAACCCTCCCAGAGCCAAGCACTATCCCCGGAACTACAACCATTTCCCCTCCCTTCGCGAACCTTGATATGTGGCCTACATTCACCTCGCTGAGCCTGTCCTTAGGCTTCCTTATCCTGTCGGCTACATCTGCCCAGAGTCGAGATTTGTTCTTCTCAGCGGCCTTCTTTAACTCAATGGCCAGCTGCTCCCTGCTCTCCCTTGTGTTTACACCCATGCGTTAAGCACCCAAGTCAGAAGGTATGGATTCTCCGTTTATAAATGTTATTGGGACCTCGCGAGCTCCACCGCATTCCTCAGGATCTCCACGCTCGTTACAGTTCCGACTCCCCCTGGAACCGGAGTGTAGTCCGTTTCTGACTCCACATCCGCCTCAAAATCCCCCCTGACTTTCCCGTCAACCACGTTGATTCCTATGTCAACAACCACATGCTTCCCCTTCAGAAAGGATGATTTGAGATAGGAAGGCCTTCCAACGGCAAGGAATATGATATCGCTCTCCTCGATCAGCCTTCCCATGTCAAGGGTTTTGCTGTGCGCTACGGTCACGGTTGCATCCCTGTTGAGAAGCATCTGTGCAAGCGGTCTTCCCACAGTCACGGACCTGTTTATGACTAGAGCTGCCTTTCCCCTGAGGTCTATCTTGTGGTACGCAAGCAGGTCTATTGCAGCTCTTGCAGTTGCTGGTGCTATCCTCTCGACACCGAAGTTCAGCTGTCCCAAATTGTATGGGGATACGCAGTCAGCATCTTTATCAGGATCTATGGCCTCTGAAACCATATCGTTCGTTATTCCCTTCGGAAACGGCCTCCCTATGATGAATGAGCTCACCGTTCTGTCCTCGTTGAGCTTCCATATGGTCTCCATAAGATCGCTGCCCTTTATCACGTTGATCACGAAATTAATCCCTATTTTCTCGGCGTTCTTCTTTATGCTGTTGAAATACACGATGGATTCCTGGTCTTCCTCGTAAGCCACGGCAGCAAGAGTGATCTTCCCCATGCCTGCGACTTCCTTTCCTAGGTTTTCAAGCATTTCCTTGGCAAGACCCTTCCCGTCAAGAATCATGAAATGTGATGTCATTCAACGATTAAAATCCCCCGTTGAACTTTGTTCTCGCAATACCTATCAAAATCCTTAATTATTCATTTTTACTGAGTACCCGAATGGACGAACTGCAGGAATGGATAAAGTCCAAGGGATACAACACCACCAACGACGTGAAGATCCCGGAGAAGCTCGTGGACCAGGTCATCGGGCAGGACCAGGGAGTTGAGGTGATAAAGAGGGCGGCGAAGCAGAAGAGGCACGTCATTCTCATAGGGGAGCCTGGTACCGGGAAGTCAATGCTAGCGCAGTCCATGGTTGATTTCATCCCAAAGGAGGAGCTGGAGGATATACTCGTGTTCCACAATCCCGAGGACCCAAACAGGCCTAAGATCGTTACGGTTCCTGCAGGAAAGGGGAAGGAGATAGTCAAGGACTATCAGAAGAGGGCAGATCAGGAGAAAGTGGAGAGGCAGAGGAGCGTTAGAATACTCGTTGTCTTCATAGTGATAATAGGGCTGATTTTTGCGTTCATCAATTATCCCTCAACACACACCATAGATTCCACCCCTCTGTTCCTCGCGATAATGGCGGCCGCATTCCTGTATATAGCGATGAACATGGGACCAGTGGCAAGGGAGGACAAGACCATGGTTCCAAAACTTCTCGTAGGCCACGATAAGGAGGACAAGCCGCCTTTCATAGATTCCACGGGTGCACAGGCAGGCGCGCTTCTCGGCGACGTCAGGCACGATCCCTTCCAGTCCGGAGGATTAGAGACTCCGGCGCACCTGAGGGTAGAAGCGGGTAACATTCACAAAGCGAACAAGGGCGTTCTCTTCATAGATGAGATAAACACACTCAGGCTCGAGAGCCAGCAGAGCCTCTTAACTGCGATGCAGGAGAAGAAGTATTCGATATCGGGCCAGAGCGAGAGATCCGCGGGAGCTCTTGTGCAGACTGAAGGGGTTCCGTGCGATTTCATTTTGGTTGCATCTGGAAATATCGATGCCCTTCAAGGGATGCACCCTGCCCTGAGATCAAGGATAAGGGGTTACGGTTACGAGGTTTACATGAACACAGTGATGGACGACACGGAGGAGAACAGGGAGAAGCTCGTGAGGTTCGTTGCGCAGGAGGTAGCGAAGGACAAGAAGATACCTCCATTTGACAATACAGCGATAGCTGAGGTGATCAGGGAAGCGCAGAAGAGGGCCGGTAGAAAGGGGAAGATAACGCTTCGCCTAAGGGAGATGGGAGGCCTTGTGAGGATCGCGGGCGATATAGCGGTGGCTGAGGGGTCATCAGTGGTCAGGGCGGAGCACGTGATAAAGGCAAAGATGAAGGCGAAACCTCTGGAGCAGCAGATTGCGGACAAGCACATAGAGGCCTACAGGGTATACAGGACGTTTATGAACGAAGGGTATTCCATAGGGATAGTGAACGGCCTCGCTGTTTTCAGCGCTGGCTCAGGGATGGCTGAGTATTCTGGAATAGTGATGCCCGTCGCGGCAGAGGTCACGCCAGCGCAGGAAAAGGAGAGCGGGAAGGTCATCGCAACGGGGAAGCTAGGAGAGATAGCGAAGGAGGCTGTGCAGAATGTCTCTGCCGTTATAAAGAAATACACAGGCCAGGACATTTCAAACCACGACGTTCACATCCAGTTCATAGGAAGCTACGAGGGTGTTGAGGGAGACTCCGCAAGCATCACGATTGCGACGGCAGTGGTATCTGCGATGGAGGGGATACCGGTGGACCAGTCGTTCGCAATGACTGGATCCCTCTCCGTAAGGGGTCAGGTCCTTCCAGTTGGGGGGGTTACGGCGAAAGTTGAGGCGGCCATTGAAGCTGGTTTCAAGAGCGTAATAATACCGGAGAGCAACCAGGGTGACATAGTACTTGACGAAGCCCAGAGATCAAAGATCATAATTCATCCCGTGAAGACGATAAGCGAGGTCTTGAAACTGGTTCTCGCACCTACGAGATCGAAGACATCCCTTCTCTCGAAGTTCGAAACGACGATAACCGCGGGCACGGTGATGGTAGATCCAAGCTAAGCTCACATACCGCCTTCTGGAGTCTTTCGACCACGGGGAGCTCGGGAAGGGAAAAGGCTGCGTCTTGAGGGAGGATAGGATTCTTGGTAACATGCACGTGGAGCTCGCAATCATGTATGCCACGAGGAACTTTGATCGCGGGGAGATGATAAGCAGGTCCATATGGAATGAAATAATCCTCTACGCTTCGATGCAGAGGCAGATTCACCGTGGCTTTGACCTTGTAGGGGTCAAGAGTTACTCGGGAAAGGTTGTGGTCGTGGAGGAAGACTGCGGAGATGAAGCAAGACCGAGGATCGACGTTACGGATGACAAGAAAAGAGCATGGGGCGTCCGGTCGGCTGAAGAACTGCTGGAAAGGATGGCCCTGTTTCACCTGGAAAACCACTGAGCGTGGGGCTGCAGGGATAGCTCTCCTAAATAGGGAGCGATGAAAAAACGTCCACGCATTTCGTTGTCATCCATCAGATATCAGGGGCCAAATTCCACATGTTTTTATAGCATTTCCATATACCTTTCCCACTACGCAGGGCGGAAAATGATAGTAAGAGATACTACGGAATACAACCTGGAGAACTTCCTTGACCCAATTGTGTTAGAATGGTTTACGTCAAAGTACAGGGAGTTCACAACCGCCCAGAAGGTAGGTATTCCTCTGATTCACCAGAGAAAGAACGTTATCATCTCCTCTCCAACAGGAACGGGGAAAACGCTCTCCGGCTTCCTCGTGATAATAAATGAGCTCTTCCTCCTTGCCAAGCAGAACAGGCTTGAGGACAAGATATACTGCGTTTACGTTTCCCCCCTCAAGGCTCTTGCCAACGATATTCACAGGAACCTCGAGGTGCCGCTTGCGGAGATAAGGGAGCTTGCGGCGAGGAAGGGTGTGGATATTCCAAAGATAAGGGTAGGTGTGAGGTCCGGAGACACCAGCCAGTACGCCAGACAGAAGATGAATAGAATCCCTCCTCACATATTCATAACAACTCCGGAATCCCTGGCCCTCTCGCTCTTCTCTCCGAAGTTCAAGGAAAAGTTCAGGGACGTGGAGTTCGTGATCATCGACGAGATTCATGACCTCGCATCCAACAAGAGGGGTGAACTCTTAAGCTTAATACTGGAATTCCTTCAGTACAACTGCAAGGACATCACGAGGATAGGCCTTTCTGCCACAACCGAGCCCATAGATGAGATCGCGAAATTCCTCATAGGGAACGAGGAGAGGGGTGATATTCACGTGGTAGAAGCCGAATCAAACAAGAACCTGGACATGAGGGTGATATGCCCTGTTTCCGATCTATTCTCCGCACCTCAGGAGCAGGTTAACGAGAGGACTTACGACATAATCGAGAACCTAGTGAAGGAACACACCACAACCCTGGTATTTACGAACACGAGGAGCGGTGCGGAGCGCGTGTCATCAAAGCTTATCGAAAGGGGTATTCTGGACCTTGAAGCGCACCACTCGAGCCTTTCGAAGGAATCAAGGCTGGAGGTGGAGGAGAGGCTCAAGAGGGGAGAACTGAAGTGCGCTGTCTCATCTACTTCCTTGGAACTTGGAATAGACATAGGGAGCATAGACCTCGTTGTCCAGGTTGGATCCCCCAAGGGGATAGCCAAGGGACTGCAGAGGGTGGGAAGGTCCGGACATTCTGTCTTTGCAACTGCGAAGGGCAGGATAATCCCAATGGACATAGATGACCTCGTGGAATCCCTTGTCCTGGTGAAGGCGGCAAGGGAGAAGAGGCTCGACAGGATCACGATTCCCAGGAACTCTCTGGATGTGCTGAGCCAGTTCATCACCGGCATATCGCTGGAGAAGAAGTGGGATGACCGGGAGGTCCTCCGGATGGTTAGGAAGTCGTACTGCTACAGGGACCTCGAAGAGGATGATTTTCTCAAGGTTCTCGAATACCTCTCCGGCGGGTTTGAAGAAGGGAACGTTTACTCGAAGATATGGTGGGACAGGGAGGAGCACACATTCGGCAGGAAGAAGAGCACCAGGCTCATCTACTTCACGAACGCGGGAACGATTCCCGAGGAGGCGGACTACGATGTGTTTTCCGTGGACAACAGGCATCTCGGCTCCCTCTCGGAGAAATTCGTGGAGAAGCTGCACAGGGGAGACATATTTGTCCTGGGGGCAAGGACCTATGAGTTCATGAGAATGAGGGGGAACAAGATATTCATCAAGGATGCCTCCGGGAGAAAGCCAACGGTTCCCTCCTGGGTGGGGGAGATGCTTCCAAGGACGTTCGACCTCTCCATTGAGGTTGGAAAGTTCAGGAGCGAGCTTGAGAAAAGGGTGAGGGAGGGAACAGCGGAGGAATTCCTGAGGGAGGAATACCAGGCGGACGAGAACAGCATCCGTTCCGTGGTTTCCTATATTGAAAGCCAGATGAACTTTGGTATTCCAACCAACGAGCTCCTCCTCATAGAGGGGTACATAGACAAGGCGAACCAGTATTCAGTGATATTCCATTTCCCATTCGGAAGGAGGGTGAACGATGCGCTCAGCAGGGTCATCGCTTTCAACATATCAAGAAAATTTTCCGTGAATTCGAGGATTTCACTCACGGACGATGGCTTCATGCTCACGTTCAACAGGAAGGTGGATATTGCGGGGGTGGTGGAAACCATCGCCGAGATAGACGTGAGGAGTTCCCTGAGAAGCGCCGTGAAATCCACTGAGCTCTTCAAGCAGAGGTTCAGGCACTGCGCGACAAGGGCTTTCATGGTCCTGAGGCGCTACAGGGGCAGGGAGGTATCCGTGGCGAGGCAGCAGCTCCGAAGCGAGAGGGTCCTTGACATCCTCTTCTCAATGGACAGGTTCCCGATTATAGAAGAGACGTTCAGGGAGATAGAGGAGATAGTGATGGACATCGACAACTCCGAAAAGATTCTGGACGCGATAAGGAAGGGAAGCATAAAGATACAGACGAGGGAGTACAGCAGGTACCCAAGCCCGTTCGCCTTCGGGATAATCTCAACGGGAATAAGCGACGTCGTCCTCATGGAGGACAAGAGCGCGATCATAAGGGAGCTGCAGGAATCTCTCCTCGCAAAGATGGGGCTGGAGGGGAGCTCTGAGATTGACATTGAGGCGATGATAAACTACCAGGAGGGGAAACTCGTCGTAAATACGGAGGAAGAGCTGATATCCTTCCTTTCAAATTCAGGCTTCTCCGATCTCTTTTCTACGGTATCCTTCTCCCCCATGAAGAGGGCATCTGACAGGGATTCATACGGCAGGATGGTGGAACGGCTGATAGAGGAAGGGAGGATTGTGCCTGTTTTCACCGGAAAGACCACTTACGCCCTAAGGGAGAACGTTCCTTACATAGCAACCGTCTTCAGGCAGGACTCGGATACTTCATTAAAATTCAAGGATGGGGATACAACCAACGCGATTGCGAAGAGTAATTCACTTGAACCGGGGGATGCGCTGATAGAACTGAGGAAGATGGAGAGATCGTACAGCGCTTACTTCATTAGGCACGGAAACAGGGTCAGGTGGTACCACAGGGTAGTTGAGCCTGCGGATTACGTGGACTCGATAAGGAGGGTGATCATCTGGCTCCTCTGGCAGAACGGGCCCCTGACGTACAACGAGATCGTGGACAGGATAGGGGAGAAGCGTGAGATAGACGACGTCCTCGAAACCCTTCTCGAGAAGAAGGTTATTGCCTCAGGAAGGTTCTACCCGAAGAGGGAGAAGCAGTACATCCTAATGGAAGACCTGAGGAATCTGAGGTCAGTTGATGAAGCTGAAATAGGAAGGGCGAGGATGAACAGGGGACTTGAGAGAAGGGAGGAGAATTACTTCGACCAGTTTCTCTTTGCCGTCAGTGAAAATGCGCTGAAGGTCAGGGGATTTCCGGAGGAGCAGATCAGCGGGAATGAGGTGGTCTTCGGCTCCTTCACCAGAAATGTGAAGGCCTTCTTCCAGGACAGGTGGCTTCCGAGCCTTGTGGCCCTCAACAGAATCGAGGAACTGTCTTCCGAGGAATCAAGGTTGCTGAAGTCCATAGAAAGTGGGAACATATCGGAGGAGGACATAGATCAGAAGGTCCTGGACAAGCTCCTGAGGAATGTATACGTCATTTTCAGGAAGGGGAAGATTCAGGTTGTCAGAGAAGGCCCAGGGGAACCTGGCGAGCTGGTGGAGAAGTTTATACATACGTATGGCCCTCTCAGCATAGAAGACCTGATGAGGTTCTTCGGCACATCAATCGCTTCTCACATCGGCGGGGTGAAGGTCAAGAAGTTGGTCAGCGGTCATATGACCTATTTCTATACCGACATGTCATCAAAGAAGGGGAGGGCGATATTAGACAGGCACGATCCCCTCTTCCTCGTCAACAGGGAGAGAATAGAGGGGGAGATAGGAGACGGGATGACGTATTTCCTCATAGAAGACGGGTCAGTGAAGCTAGGAGTTGAAACGGGGAGGGAAAACGGAATTCTCGAAATCTTTGAGATCACGGGAGAATACGCCAGCAACTTCGATCAGGTGATGGGTGCGATCGAACAGATATCGGGGACTGAGAGATTTGATTCCCTCATAATAAGGAGGGTACCATTTCCGCTGCCCAATAGGGAGGAGCTGAGAAGGATGGGATACATTGCCGTCAGGAATTTCCTCCTTAGGGGCTCCTCCGTGGAAGATCTATCCCTGAGAGAGGAGGAACTCCTCTCATACCTTCTGGCGAAACACCATCTCCTCTCCAGGTTCAAGTACCGTGACCCGGTGGAGGCGCTAAGCTCAATCCTTGGGTACAGGGGAAACTTCGAGATGATGATGAAGAGCGATCGTAGCATAGATCTTGAGAAGCTCGTCATGAGCAACCTCGCAGTGCAGGGCTACCTTCTGGACGGCTCACAGGGGTTCCTGAGTCTTGAGAACCTCTCCCTCCTTGCAGCCCTAAAGCTCCCGTCCCTCAGCGAGAACGCGAGGAAGCTCTACGAGGTAGCTAGGAAGATTCAGACGTTCTCGAAAGAGATGCTGGTTGAAAAATCATGCTTCACGATAAACCAGACACTCAACTATGTGGCCGAGATGATGAAGAAGTGCGTGATATACAAGGACCCGAAGGGAAGACTCCAGGTCACGCCCATTTCCTCCGGGATGGATGAGGCGATGGACGAGATCACGAGGGAGCTGGGCCTGTTCAACGGCCGCATACTCTCAAACATTTTGAACGGCGACGTCTCCATGGACTACATTTCAGATTACCTTGTTAGGAGGGTGAAGGATGGAAGATTCAAGAGGGTCCTTCCCCTGGAATCGAGGGATGAGATAATGTATGCCCTTAGTGACGAAGATTTCAAAATCCCAGAGGCAGCGGAGGACCTCATACTTTTCCCGAGGACGGTAGCGACGCAGCACATCTCAATGATTCTCGGCTGGAAGACCCAGGGCAGGCTTGTGTTCCTGAGGGATGGTACAGAGCCAGTATTTTTCAAGGCCAAGAGGTCAGGATCAAAGATAAGGATAATTACAGAACTCAGGGAGGACACGAAGAAGAGGATAACGAGGTATCTGCAATCCCTCAACATGAAGGTGGAGAGGGAGGAGAGCGACGAGGTCACGGAGAAATGGTACGAGCAGATGATCCCCAAGAGGCACAGGTGACTCCAAATTGGCAATTTTCTCATTCTTTCCAGTTGTGCATAATCAAGAAAAGGTTCTCGTACCAAAACTCCAGGCTGAGAATATTTTAAGTTAAGTCCGAAGGAAGGAGAGGTCGTTCCCGTACAACTCGCCGATGATTCTCTCTATCTTCCCCCGCACATCGTCAATGGAGTTTCCTGATACGTTGACGTGCCCCACTTTCCTTCTCGGAGACGTGCTCTCCTTTCCGTACAGGAACACGTTTCCTTGCCTTGCAATCCCTGCATTCACGAAACTTTTTCCCAGGATGTTCACCATTCCGAAGAAGCTTGGGGTGGAGGTTGATCCCAGGGGGAGGGAAGTTATTGCTCTCACGTGGTTTTCGAACTGAGATGTCACTGAAGAGTTTATGGTGTAGTGCCCGGAGTTGTGAACTCTGGGAGAGAGCTCGTTTATGATCGCCTTCCCGTCTCTGACGAAGAACTCCACGCCCATAACTCCCCTGTAGCCAAGCGACTCAGCGAGCTTTCCAGCTATCTCCCTCTCCCCTGAATCTCTGATGGGGCCGTAGTTGTAGACGAGAATGCCATCGCTGTTGAAGTTGTACGATACTGGGTAGTATGACATCTCCTCTCCGCTTCTTGCTAGGATTATGGAGGATTCATAGTCAAAGTCCACGAACTCCTCGACCACAAGCCTGCCTGATATCTTTTCAACGGCGGGATCGTATTTCTCATTCCGAACGTAGAGCTGCCCCTTTCCGTCGTACCCCCCGCTCACCCTCTTGATGACTGCATTCCAGTTGAACTCGTCCCTAACAGCCTTTATCGCCTCTCTGCCATTTTCAACAACCGTGAACCTGGCCACCGGGAATCCCTTCCGCGAAAGGAATTCCTTCTCCCTGTCCCTCTCTATCTTCATCCATACGTTTCCATATTCCGGCACAAGCTTTCCCTCTTCGGATGCGAGAAGCATTGCATTCCCGTTTCCCTGTTCCCATTCATAGGTAACTATGGAAGACTCCTCCACGAACCTCTCGTATTCGGAATTGTCGTAGCATTTCGCGTATCTGCATACAGGATCACTGGTATTCCCGAGGACGTTGAACCTGACTCCGAGCCCAGCGGATTCCAGCACCATCATAAGGCCGAGCTGGCCGCTCCCTATTATTCCTATGCTCCCGTCAAAGGGTAGTTGAGAGAACTTCATCTTTCATTTCGTTCATGAACTTCTCAAGCTTCATCTTAAGCGCTTCATCGCCAAGGGAAAGTATCCTTATGGCCAGCAGCGCGGCGTTCCTCGCTCCCCCTATAGCAACGGTCGCCACGGGTATGCCGTAAGGCATCTGCACTATGGAGAGGAGGGAATCCAGGCCGTTGAGGTTCTTTGACGGTATGGGAACGCCTATCACTGGCAGCAGGGTGTGGGAAGCGGTCATCCCGGGAAGATGCGCAGCCCCTCCGGCGCCGGCAATTATCACCCTCACCCCCCTCTTCCCCGCCTCCCTTGCGAACTCCCTCATGAAATCCGGCGTCCTGTGTGCTGAAACAACCCTCTTCTCGTATTCCACCTTGAACTCGTCCAGAACTGAGGCGCATTCCTTCATGTATTCCCAGTCATTCTTGCTGCCCATTATTATGGAGACAAGAGGCATGATGCCAGATATTTCATCCGTACTTAACGTCTTCTTATGAATTACCTGAGAAAGATTTTAAGGTTCCACGGGGGAGGAAATTGAAGCAGCGGACAAAGACAAAAAATATGAATATCTAAATTCCCTGATTAAAATATGGTCAGCAAGGAGGAAGTGCTAGAGGTGCTGAAGACCGTAAGCGATCCCGAAATCGGAATAGATGTGGTTAATCTCGGTCTCATATACCAGTTGGATATAGAGGACGGGAAGGTCAATATAAAGATGACAATGACCGCTCCAACCTGTCCCGTCACGGACTGGATACTCGTTGAAGCTCAGAGGAGGGTTGAGGAGATTCCGGGGGTGAAGGAGTGCAACATAGAGCTTGTCTGGGACCCGCCATGGAATCTTGACATGATATCTGACGAGGCCAGAAGGATGCTCAATATGTGATCCCCAATTGAGGGGGATCACTGGTTTCGTCCGAATTCCTTCGTTATTATCTTTATGTCCGCTGGTCTCTTTGTTATGGCCCCCTGCTTTATTCCGTATATTTCATGCACTCCGTTCCCATAGGCCTTGTCTAGGAGTCTCTGCGAAACTATTCCTCCAGTTACGATCTTTGTGTATTTCTTCTCAACGGTATCAAACTTCTCTATGACCTCGCTCAGCGGGAGCTTTCCGACGAGGTTCCAGGAATCGTCGTAGAACCTCACCTCCTTCTCCTGCGACGCCTCGTCCAGGAGCTTAACATAGGGCTTCTGCGGCTTCGCCTTCTCCCCACTCTCCTGCTTCACGTTCTGTTGTGACCCGTTGGATGAATTGTTCCCGTTTGCCTCCACGGGAACATTCCTTCCAGAGGCCTCGTTCTTCGTGTTCAAAGTTTTCAGCTCTTCCTGCATGCCGTGCGAGGCAAGATACTGATCCACCGGCATCTTGTCTCTCAGGGCCTTGACGACCTGCTTGTATGTCAGCTCCTCGACCTCGAATCCCGGGGGAGCCCTAGCGACGAAGTCCACGTCCGCAACCTGGAGAAGCTCCTTGAGAATGAGATCTCCACCCCTGTCTCCGTCAAGGAAAGCGGTCGTTGTCTTCTGCCTTGTGAGGTCAGAAATGGTCTTGGATATGTTCGTCCCCTCCACCGCGATCGTGTTCTTTATCCCGTACTTGAGAAGATTCAGCACGTCATTCCTTCCCTCGACAACTATTATTGATTCGCTGGCGTTTAGGTTCGGCCCTCCCGGAAGCTTGTCCGGTCCGTAGGTTGCTATCTCCGCGCTTTCTATCTTGCTGCGGACCTCCTGCACAAGGTCTTCCCCAAGGTTCTTGTTGCTGTCAATCATCTTCTGCAGGATTTCCTTTGCCCTGTCTACTACCCTCTCCCTCTTTGCAGCTCTAACGTCCTCTACGTTCACCACTTCGACCTTCGCCTTGCAAGGTCCGATCCTGTCGATTGTCTCCAGGCTTGCGGCGAGTATGCTCGTCTCCACCTGGTCCACTCCACTAGGTATGTATACGAATCCTTCGGATTTTCCGTTCTTTGATTCGATGTCTACCTCAATTCTTCCTATCTTCCCTGATTTCTGCAGGTCTCTAAGATCTAGAGCATCACCCAGTAGCCCCTCTGTCTGGCCAAAAATAGCTCCGACCACGTCGGGTTTCTCGACGATCCCGTCGGTCACTATCTTTACCTTGATGAGATACTTGGTGATATTTGGATCTATATTCATTTTGTATCACCTCTTTTTTATTGTGAAAGTAATATTTAATAACCCTCACGTTTTGTCTATTGAAGAGGGCAATATAATATTATCGCATCTGCAATAGCTAAGAAGGTCAAGAAAAGTTAAATAAAACGAGCGCATAGTCCAGTAGGTTTTGAAAAGGTGCTTATCATGGAGGAACTCAAGACAGGAACCACGACCCTTGCAATGGTTGTTAAGGGAGGCATCGTGATAGCGGCAGACAGGAGGGTTACTGCGGGCTATATGGTAGCTCACAAGGTGGGAAAGAAGGTTTACAAGATCGACGACTTCATAGGCATGACCACAGCAGGCCTCGTCGGTGATCTTCAGACCCTCGTGAGGTACATGAGGGCGGAGGCAGAGCTTTACAAGTACAGGAAGGGGACGAGGATCACGGTCTCTGGCCTCGCCACTCTTCTCGCGAACATGCTGAATCAGACGAAGTTCGCGCCTTTTTACGTTCAGATCATAATAGCCGGTCTAGACACGGCCCCTCACGTATTCTCCGTTGACGAGGCTGGAGGGTCGGTGGAGGACAAGTACGTCAGCACAGGCTCAGGGTCCCCCTTCGTCTATGGGGTCCTGGAGGACGGTTATAAGGAGAATCTCTCGCTTGACGATGGTATAGACCTCGCAATACGGGCCATCTCGACAAGCCTGCAGAGGGACGCAGCTACAGGGAACGGGATAGACGTGGTAACGATCACGCCAGATTCCGGTTACGTGGAGCTGGTGGAGGAGGACGTGCAGAAGAGGATCAAGAAGATTAAATAGTCGTAATTTTATTCTTTTTTAATTTTAAGGGGAATTTTTAATGAAATATGAAGAAGTCATCTCTATAACGAAGGAAAATCTAGAGAGGATATTCCCGGGAATAGAATACAGTAGCCTGGACATGGAAGGGGCCAACGTGGTTCTCTACTCCAAGGAAAACTACCGGTTCCTCGAGGACCCTGAGAAGATCAAGAAACTGGCCCAGTCCATAAGGAAGAGGGTCATAGTGAGGCCGGACCCTTCAGTCCTGATGGACGAGAAGGAGGCTGAGGAAAGGATAAGGAGAATAATGCCGGAAGGGGTATCAATCTCAGACATCTTCTTTGACCATGAGACGGGGGAGGTTCTGATAGAGGTCGACGACCCTGAGAGGGTGCAATCGTACAGTTCACAGATAATGGGTTCAATAAGGAAGGAGGTCATGTGGGCCCCGAGGATAATGAGAACCCCTCCAATCAGGAGCGCAACTATCAAGATGGTCAGGGAGTTCCTCAAGGCTGAATCTGAGGAGAGGAAGAAGTTCCTGAGGAATCTCGCGAGGAGAATATCTAGAGACCCAATACCGGGGGAGAATTACGTGAGGCTCACCGCGCTTGGCGGTTGGAGGGAGGTGGGGAGATCGTCCACCCTCCTCATGACGAAGAACTCAAAGGTTATGATAGACTGCGGTCTGGACCCAGCTGCGATTGACAGCGACGATCCTGCCAGCGGGGCGCCATACCTTAATGCACCGGAAATATGGCCTCTCAACTCAATCGACGGAGTTGTCCTAACGCACTCCCACATGGACCACGGGGGCTTTCTGCCGTATCTCTTCAGCATAGGGTATGATGGCCCGGTATACCTCACGGCCCCCGCCAGGGATCTTCTTCTCCTTCTCCTCATGGACTACGTGAAGCTAGGCCTTTCAGAGAACAGGAGGGTTCCGTACAAGATGGAGGACGTGAGGAACCTCATAAGGCATACCGTAACGCTGAACTACAACGAAACGACGGACATCTCCCCGGATGTCCGCGTGACGTTGAGAAACGCGGGCCATATTTTGGGATCATCCATAGTGCACTTCCACATAGGGGAAGGGTTCCACAACCTCCTGATGTCGGGGGACATAAAGTACACGAACTCCTGGCTATTCAACGCCGCGGACACAAGGCTTCCCAGGGTAGAAACTTTTGTCACCGAAAGCACGTACGGAGGGAAGAACGATTTCCAGCCTTCGCGACAGGAGGCAGGGGAGAGGCTGGCGCAGATAGTCAGGCTGGCCGCGGAAAGGAAAGGGAAGGTTCTGATTCCTGTATTCGCTGTCGGGAGAAGCCAGGAGGTAATGCTCGTCCTTGAGGAAAAGGCAAGGCTGGGGGAGATACCGAGGGTCCCCGTTTATCTCGACGGGATGATATACGAGGCAACGAGCATACACACCGCTTACCCAGAATTTCTGAATTCTAACCTCAGGGACCTGATAACGAGGAGGAAGGAGAACCCATTCCTCTCAGAGATATTCCAGCGTGTCGATGCTCCCGAGACGAGGGAGGAAATAATAAGTGACGTCGGTCCCATCGTCGTTCTTGCCACATCGGGAATGATGAATGGAGGGCCTGTGCTCGAATACTTCTCGAACTGGGCCGACGACCCAAGGAATTTCCTTGTTTTCGTAGGTTACCAGGCGGAGGGCACGCTTGGCCGCAGGATTCTTTCCGGGGCAAAGAGGATAAGCGTGAGGAGGAGCGACGGTCTGAGGGAGGTGGACATAGGGCTGTCTGTGGAGAGCGTGGATGGCTTTTCCGGTCACTCGGACAGGAAGCAGCTCATGAAATACATAGAGGCGCTTGAGTACAAACCTAAGAGAATTCTAGTGAACCATGGGGATGCGAACAAGGCACAGGAGTTTTCAAGGGCCGTCTCAATCAAATTTGGCGTTGAAAGCTACGCTCCTTATGACCTGGAGACGGTGAGGCTGAGGTAGAGGAAAAAAGGAATTTTAAATATGACTTTCATATAGGGTGAAGGAAGGATGTAGGAATGGTCAACTTCAAGGATGTACCACCGGAAATGCTGATAAAAGAGGTTTCGCTTAAGCTGAAGGGTAGCATAAAGGAACCTGCCTGGGTCAGGGAGGTCAAGACAGGGCAGCACAAGGAAAGGGGGCCCGTGGACTCTGACTGGTATGTTATCAGGGTCGCATCAGTGCTGAGAAAGGTTGCCCTGAATTCTCCAATAGGAATAGAGAGGCTTTCCTCCGAATATGGTGGGAAGGTTGATAGGGGATCGCAGAGATACCATGCGAGCAAGGGTTCCAGGAAGATTGTGAGGAGCGTCATACAGGAGCTCGAGGGTCTTGGATACATAGCGAAGAGCGCTAAGGGGAGATCTATATCCCCGGCTGGTCTCAAGCTTCTGAATTCGGTGGCGCTGGAGATTGCAACGAAGTTAAAGGAAAGTATACCTGCCATAGAGAAATACATGTAGGGGGTGATGCAGGTTGACGGACGACAGGGAACTCGAAGAACTGAGGAGAAGGCGCCTGATGGAACTGCAGAATCAGGCTGCTGCCCAGCAGGAGATGCAGCAGAGGGAGGAAGCAGAGAGGAGGGCGGCCGAGAAGGAGAGGCACGAGTTTGTCAAGCGTTTCGTTACACCTGAAGCCTATGAAAGGCTTTCCAACGTGAGGCTTGTGAGGCCGGAGGTCGTGGAAACTGTGGAAAATCAGATAATCATGCTGGCACAGTCCGGAAGGCTCAACAGGCTGATCACAGATGGCGAAGTAAAATCCCTGCTCGCCAGACTGACTGAGAAGAGAGAACCAAGGATAGAAAGGAGATGAACTGAGTTGGCTAGAAACAAACATGTGGCATTGAAGAAGAGGCTGATGGCAAGAATCAAGGAGAACTCCCGTGTACCTGCTTGGGTCATGGTCAGGACAAACAGGTCTGTGACCACGAATCCAAAGAGGAGGACGTGGAGAAGGAACAAGCTTAAGGAGTGAAACTGATGCCGGAGAAAGAAGTTGAGATGACGATTTCCCTCAGGGAGGTCGTTTACACATCCAGGAAGAGGAGAAGCTCTGCTGCCGTCTCCCTGTTAAGGAGGAAAGTATCAAGGTTCGTGAAGGTACCGCTTGAGAACGTCTGGATAGACGATGCAGTCAACAGGCTTATATGGAGCAGGGGCATAGAAAAACCTCCAAAGAAGCTGCGTGTCAAGATCCTTAAGATAGAGGAAGACAACTCGGCGGAGGTGCTGCTCACAGATAAGGCATGATACAGAAGGCAAGGATATTCAACTCACCTTTTCTGGGGGTATTCATGAGGACCTGGGAGGAATACACATTCTATCCCAGGGGGAGCGGAAGGGATGTGGGAAGGATGATTTCCACGTATCTGAAGACTGAGCCTATTGAGATCAGCATCGGGGGATCAAACCTCGTCGGTTCGCTCTGTGCGCTGAATTCCAATGGAATGGTTGTCGGAAGAATGATCACGGACGAGGAGCTGAAGCTGATACCGAGGGAGATAAACGTTGCCGTTGTCGACGACAGGCTTAACGCGGTCGGAAACAACATTCTGGTCAACGACAAGGCCGCCTTGGTGCACGAGGGGATGGGGGAAGATGCGGCAAGAACGATCGCAGATGCGCTTGGAGTTGAAGTTTTCAGGGGCAGCTTCAAGAGCATCAAGACCGTCGGCTCAAGCGGCCTCGTCACGAAGAAGGGAATGATAATACCCCCGAACATGAGCGATGACGAGATAGAGAGCATTGCGAAGCTTTTCGGCGTCAAGGGAAAGGTGGGCACGGCTAATTTCGGAAGCATGTACATAGGGGCATCCGTTGTCTCTAACAGCAACGGCGCCCTGATAGGAGAGGACAGCACAACCGTGGAGATATCCAACATAGAAGAAGCACTAGGTCTATGAAGATTGAAAGGTGCCCAGGAGTTTACGACCCGGATGACGATTCTTACATGCTCACCGGGATAAACGAGGTCGCAGGAAATATTCTCGAGATAGGCTGCGGAACCGGCATAGTGGGCCTCAGCTACGCCGCGACAGGGGGAAGGGTGCTGATGGCAGATATCTCCCCCAAAGCGGCAAGGTGCGCGAAAGCGAATGCCCTTAGGAACGGGATAGAAGCGGAGGTGGTGATATCGGACCTGTTCTCCGGAATAAGGGGGAAGTTCGATTACTGCATCTTCAACCCCCCTTATCTTCCGTCAGGGGATGCTGACGATACGTCGTGGACGGGCGGTCCCAAGGGCAACGAAATAACTGCCATGTTTCTAGGGCAATTCAAAAATTACTGCAAGGTGGCGTTCATAATCGAAAGCAGCATCTCCCCCATTGAAAGGGGTTCTTTTCCCTCGTTAAGCTTCAAGGTTATGAGGAGCATGCAATACGAGTCTGAGAGAATTGACGTGGTAAGGGTGGAATGAAGTGCCTTCTCTGGACGAAGAGATAGAGGAATTGGAGCGGGAGATAAAGAAGACGCAGTACAACAAAGCTACGGAGCACCACATCGGCAGGTTGAAGGCAAAGATAGCGAAGCTAGAGCGGATAAGGGAGGAGAGGAGGAGCAAGGGAGGCGGCACCGGTTTCTTCATCAAGAAGAGCATTTATCCAACCGTCGGTCTCATAGGCCCGCCCTCTGTGGGAAAGAGCAGCATTCTCAATGCGATAACAAATGCGGAAAGCAAGGTGGGAGATTTTGACTTCACAACTCTCTCCATAGTTCCGGGGGTGATGGAATTCAACGGCCTGAGGTACAGGATTCTGGACCTTCCCGGGGTGATAGAGGGAGCGCATCAGGGGAGGGGAAGGGGCAGAGAAGTAATCTCAGTCCTCAGGAACGTCGATCTCATTGTGATAATCCTTGACCCTTACAAGTCTGACCCCGATTACATCCTTTCCGAGCTGAGAAAGTCTGGGATACGGCTGAACGAGAATCCCCCCAAGATCTCCATTGTGAGGAAGAACAGGGGAGGGCTTAGCATTATGGCTGTGGGGAAGGCGAAGATGGATAGGGAGCTTATAGAATCTGTCTGCAGGGAATTCGGCATAATCAACGCCGACGTGATAATCAGGGAGAGCGTGACGCTTGAATCATTCATAGACGGAATCCTGGGGAACAGGTCTTATATCCCAGGGTTCTTCGTGATGAACAAGGCTGACGTCCCGGAGTTTGAGGAATCTTACAGGAAGCTAATGTCAAAGGGCTTTGAGGCAATTCCAGTTTCGGTGACCACATCGCTCAACATAGACCTGCTGAAGGAGAGGATATCGAAGGCGGTAAGGATGATCAGAATTTACCTGAAGCCCGTATCGGGACAGGGGGATGATGAGCCCCTTGTCGTGAGGGAGGGTAGTTCCATAGAGGACGTCTGTCTCTCGCTTCATTCCGATTTCGTGGAGAAGTTCAAGTTCGCGACTGTTGTCGGCCCATCGGTGAGATACCCCAACCAGAGAGTGGGACTTGAGCACATCGTGGAGGAGGGGGACAGAATAAGCATTTATATAAAAAAAGGCTGAATTATTTTTTCACATTGCAGCAACGCGACCCGTCAACGTTTTTATATGACCACGCAATGCACCGGAGACCTCAGAGGGTAGTGAAAACTTGGCTGATCGGGTATTGGCGTTCGTGGACCTATTCGTGGAAGCACCGTTGATGGACGATGTGATAGCCGCCCTGAAAGAAATAAAGAACGCGGTGCAGATATATGAGGTTACGGGAGAATTTGACGTCATAATCCTCGTGAACGTGGCCGATATCGAGGAGTTCAGGGACCTTTTGAAGAACAGAATAATGAAGATCAAGGGAATTAAGAGCACCGTGACATCAATAGTTCTCAAGTCCCATCGGAACCATAACCTGGAAGCTCCCCCACAGTAAAATTGGGAAAAGTTAAGATTGGGATGCCTATGTATCTACGCACATGGCAGGGATGGTGCCAGATTCATAGGTGAAACAATGATTACGCTTCAGGGTCTGTTTGTGGTCTTCCTTACCTGGATCTTCGTCATCCCTATTTCCTGGCTTCTGTCCAGATATCTCTTTGACGTGTTTTCCGGAGCAAATGGAAGACTTGACAGGATCCTCCTGCCGGTGGAGAATCTCATTTATCGATGCATTGGCGTCAACCCGAAGAGGGGGATGCGCTGGAAGGATTATCTCAAGGCGCTTCTCCTCGTAAACTCCTTTGAGGCGGCGATAGGTTTCATCCTCCTCGTGTTCCAGGGGAACCTTCCCCTCAATCCTATGCATTATTCCAACATCTCATGGTCCCTTGCTTTCAATACTGCGGTATCCTTCGCAACCAATACGAACCTGCAGCACTATGCAGGCGAGACCACCCTCTCCTACCTCAGCCAAATGGCTGTGATCCAGTTTCTCCAGTTTGCGTCAGCTGCCACAGGTCTTTCGGTAGGGGTGGCGATGATAAGGGGGATCTCTGGAAGAACTGGGGACCTGGGGAATTTTTACGAGGATTACGTGAGGTCGCTGACAAGGGTCCTGATACCTCTTGCCTTCATTGCAACCTTGGTCCTGATGTGGCTTGGAGTCCCGCAATCCCTCTCTGGGTACCAGGTAGTGCAGGGGCTTCAACCCGGTATCAGGGAGATAATTTACAGGGGACCGATCGCCTCCCTCGTGTCAATAATGCAGCTGGGAACAAACGGGGGAGGTTATTTCGGCCTCAATTCTGCCTACCCGTTACAGAATCCCAATCAGGTGAGCGACCTCTTCGAAATTTCGTTGATGATGCTCATTCCGACATCCCTCCTCTTCCTATTTGGCAGAATGGTCGGAAACAGAAGGGAAGGGAGGACGCTAATAATAGCGGCATATGCGATCTACGGGATAGACATACTGATAGCCTTCCTTCCTCACGTGCAGGCAAGGGGGGTAGAGGTTAGGCTTGGGAGTGCCGCCTCCGTGTTTTGGACCGTAACGACCACGTCGTTCACCACCGGCTCCCTGAACGCATCCCTCTCATCGTTCAGCCCCATCGTAATACTTTCGGCCTTCTTCGGCATGCTTGTTCAGGCCGCTCCGGGCGGGATAGGGGTTGGAGTTATGTACATGCTGATGTACGTTATAGTGACGATATTCATCGTGGGCCTCATGGCGGGAAGGACTCCGGAGTATCTTGGCATGAAGATAGAGGGAAGGGACATAAAGAACGCGGTGGCAACATTCATAATTCACCCCCTTATAATTCTGGTGCCTGTAATCGTGGTTTTTGCGGTCGGCGCACAGAGCATCTCAAATGCCTTCCCATACTCTCCTGCATTTTTCACTAAAGTGTTCTACGAATTCGCCTCAGCAGCCGCCAACAACGGCTCGGACTTCTTCGGCCCGTCTGGGAACACGCTGTTTCTCAATGTCTCGACGGGCATCGTGATGCTGATGGGAAGGTTCCTTCCCATGGTCTTCATGCTTTCCCTGGCAGACGGGATGGCAACGAGGAAGAGGTCCCCGGTCCAGGGCCTGAGGACCGATTCCATCAGCTTCCCCGTGGTTCTCGTCGTCGTGATTCTCGTCCTGACGGTCCTCGCTTTTTTCCCCTTCCTCGTGATAGGCCCCATACTTCAGTTCCTTGAGGATCATTTGCTGGTGGTGATGCTATGAGCAAGAAAGATGACCTAGAGATCAGATGGTCCTCCATTCTCCTTGACTCTGTGATAAGGCTGAACCCCGTGATACTGAAGGAGAATTTAGTGATGTTCATAACGGAGCTCTCCTTCTTGGTTGTCTTCATCATGGCCCTGTTTCCCTCCCTTGTCCCCGCGGTCTCCACGCCACGGGACAGGTACTTCTACGCCGTTGTCGCTTTTATCCTGATAATGACGGTATGGTTCAGCACGCTCTCGGATTCAATAGCGGAAGCCCAGGTGAGAAACACAGCCAAGAGCCTGAGAAAGATAAGGGAGCAGCTGAAGGCGAAGAGAATAAAGCCTGGAGGCGGGAGGGAATATGAGATCGTCCTCTCTGAAGATCTGAAGAAGGGTGATCTGATTCTCGTTGAGAAGGGAGACAAGGTTCCGATAGACTGCGAGGTTCTGGAAGGCATAGCGATGGTCGACGAATCCCTCCTCACGGGTGAATCCGTGAATGTCAGGAAATCGATGGGCTCCACATTGCTCGGTGGATCCACAGTGGTCACGGATGCGCTAGTCGCCAGGGTATCAGTGAATCCCAATGAAACATACGTGAGCAAGCTCATAGAGCTTGTGGAATCCTCCGTCAGGCCCAAGACCCCGAATGAGATCTCCCTGTCAATTCTCCTTGCAGGTTTCACCGTAATATTCTCCATAATCACGATCTCTTTGCTGGCGATAGGGGTGGAGCTGCATCTAGGCATAGACCTTGCTGTTCTCATAGCTCTCTACGTCTGCCTTCTTCCCACGACCATAGGCGCACTGCTCCCGGCAATCGGGATATCCGGGATAAACAGAATGTCCCACAATAAGATCATCGTCAAGTCCGGGAAAGCAATTGAGGCGGCGGGTGATGTGGACACCCTCCTCCTTGACAAGACGGGAACGATAACCAGGGGAATGAGGAAGGCGGTGAACTTCATTCCCCTCGGAAATCACACGGAGAGGGAGGTCGGGGAGGCCGCATTCCTGGCGTCATGGGAGGACGATACGCCGGAAGGGAAGAGCATTGTTGAGCTAGCATATCACTTAGGGTACATCCCGCAGGAAATTATTAATCTGTATAAATCGGAGTTCGAAGAGTTCAGCGCTAGGACGAGGAGGAGCGGCGTGAAGATAACCGATACGAGAGAATTCATTCTCCCCAAAGGCGGAAGAGATCTTCTCCAGAGAAGGCGCCTCAGGAGGAAGTTCGAACCCGAGTCGCAGAAACCAGAGCTGGAGATAGTGAAAGGTGCGCCGGATGCAGTCCTGGAGTACGTTAAAAAGAAACCGGAAGGGTTTGACGAGATGCTGGAGAAGATATCGGAGGATGGGGCCACTGTCATGGCCGTAGCGGAATCCGGGGAAATATTGGGCTTCATCAAGCTAAGGGACGAGGTGAAGCCAGGAGTGAGGGAGAAGATTAGGGCTCTGAAGAACATGAACATAGAGGTGGTCATGGTTACCGGGGACCAGCCCTCGACCGCCGGCGTAATATCAAGGGACGTTGGAATAGAGGAATTCATTGCGAGGGCAAGGCCGGAGACGAAATACGAGATGGTCAGGAAGGCACAGAAGGAGGGAAGGATTACGGCGATGATTGGGGACGGTACCAATGACGCGCCCGCGCTGTCTGTCGCGGACGTCGGTCTTGCGATGGCCTCCGGAACGGAACCGGCGAAGGAGGCTGCAAACATGGTGGATCTGGAATCAAACCCATCGAAGATAATCGACGTTGTGGTCCTAGGCAAGCAAATCCTTGTTACGAGGGGAACAGTAACAACGTTCAGCATTGCCAACGACATTGCGAAGTACTTCGTCATTGTACCAGTGATGTTCTCCAGCCTGCCGCACCTTCAGGAGATAAATTTCATGAATCTTACCCCGCATGTTGCAGTCCTATCTGCACTCATTTACAATGCGCTCACAATCCCGGCCCTGATACCCCTTGCTCTGAGGGGGAACAAGGTGAGGCCTCTCGACACGATGGGCATGTTCCTGAGGAATATGATGATATATGGCCTGGGTGGCATAGTGCTTCCCTTCGTTGCAATAAAGGTCATATCCATTCTGATCACGTGGACAGGGGTGTAATATGGCAAAGCTCAGCGGTCTCTCTGCTCCGTTACGGATTGCCCTTCTGACGATAGCGGTCTGTGGCCTGCTGTTCCCCGTGATAATGACGGGAATAGGCCAGGTTGCATTTCCTGATCAGTCACAGGGATCCCCGCTGTACTACGATGGGAAATCGATCGGGTCAAGCCTTGTCTACCAGAATTTCTCCCTCCCCGTTTTCTTCCACCCGCTAAACAGCTCGGTTGCAGGAGGGGATCCGGATGTTCCATTTGAAATTGCGCTGAAGCAGATTCCCGGGGTTCACAATGCCACCGGAATTCCGTCGGAAGAGCTGAAATCCGTACTTGAGAAGTTCAAGCAGTACACGCTTTTCTTCTTCGGGTCGCCATTTGTGAATATCGTTCAGGTGAATCTGTACCTCATAGAAACGTTCCCTTCCATATACGCTCCATATTTGAACTCTTGAAATCTCGGGAGTGGAAGATTTCCTTTGTAGATATTGGAAAATTTAACTCTTCTACTTAAGAAAATATTAAATTTTATGAAATTTTCCTGAACACATGCCCACGGTGGTCTTAACTGCCGATAGAGGCTCATTCACAGACTACGGGGGGATATCAACGCTTGGATACGTTGCCTGCATGCCCGCAAGGATTGTTCCAAGGCCCCTGATGAACGTTCTTTTCACGCCGGAAATGAAGTCTTACAGGTCGGGAGAAGCAGTATTTGCTCCGTACGCACTGAGGAAGGTTGAAGCGGCGCTCATTGAGAAGGGAATAAAGGATGTGGTTGTGATACCGCCTGACAACCTCGAGAAGGTGGTGGATGCGGACACAAAAGTCCTAGGAATAACGGTCCACGACCCTCGCGGCCTGAGCCCCGTATCGATGAAGCTCACTATGCTCTTCGGAGGAGGACCCGCGTGGAACGCGGTGTTCTTCGACGAGCTGTCAGAGAGGGTCTCAAAGCTCAAGAAGAGGTACGGATTCAAGGTCATCGCAGGGGGACCGGCGACATGGCAGCTTGTTCTCGAAAGACCTGAATGGCTTGACACGATATTCAACGGGGAGGCAGAGGTGGACCTTCCCGTATTGATGATGGACGCAATAGCCGGCAAGGCACTTCCGAGAGAAGTGAAGGGGAGGGATCCGAAGATCGGGGAGATACCGACCATCAAAAAACCTGCCAGGCTCGGCGAAGTGCAAGTAACAAGGGGATGCCCGAGGGGATGCCAGTTCTGCACAGTAACTCCCGAAACATTCCGTTCCATTCCCCTCAAGGACATAATAGAGGAAGTTAAGCTCAACATATCCTCAGGGCAGACCTCAATAGAGTTACTCACGGACGACATTCTCCTCTACGGATCAACGAGGCTCAAGACGAACCACCAGGCTGTCGTTGAACTTTTCAGGTCCGTGAAGGAAGCGGGAGCGGAGCAGATATACTTCCCGCACATATCGGCCCCGCCAGTCGTCACGGACCCTGAAACTGTCATGGAAATATCGGAGATTGCGGAGTACAGAAAATACAACGCCGAAGCACCAGTGGTTGGACTGGAGAACGGCAGCAGGAAGATCATCTCAAAATACATGAGGGGAAAGCCATTTCCATTCGAGCCTGAGGAGTGGGGGGATGTGATAGTGAAGGCAACCTCAATACTCAACAAAGCGTCAATAACACCATGCTACACGATGACCATAGGCTACCCTGACGAAACAGACGATGACGTGCAGGAGAGCATAGACCTCGTGAACAATCTTTTCAACAGCGGGGCAAAGACGTGGGTATTCCCGCTGCCTGTGATCCCCATGGGGTCCACAAAGATAAGCAAGAATCCATTCCCTGCCCTGAAGACCCTTCCTTCAAAGTACTGGGATCTTCTCTACCTGAGCTGGAAGAACGACCTCCGCGTCACCAGGGAGATCTTCCCGTACATGACTGGGAGGATGTTCAGCAGGACTCTCAGGGGCATAGTCAACCTCCTGATGGACAGAACTCTCGCGCATGTGGAAGAGGTATTCAAGGAGCTAATGGAGACGAGGGGGGAGAAGGCCTATGAGTACAGCTCCATCGACCTGAACAGCCTGACAGGCGTCTTCAGGTCCATGTACTGGCTCTTCAGGGCACAGCTGTCTAGGGAGGGTGCGATCCCTGTGCCTGCGGTGAAGCAGGCAGCCTGATGCGGTCTGGTGATCAAAAAGGAATAAGGAAGAACTTTCGCACAGTCCACATCAACTCCTAATAATGGTGCCATTCAAGGGAAAGGGGAATTCCTAGGAAGAAAGAGGGAAAACTGCAGGCGAAGGTAGATATTCCGCAATCAGTTAGCAATTTATGATCTACAGAGGAAGGGTTTTTGACGGCAGTGAAATCCACGAATTTGCGGAATTTGCAATAGACGAGTCTACCGGGACTATAGAATACATTGAAGATACCAGAAAGTCCCAGGAAGTATCCGGGGATATAACGTTCCTTCCAGGGCTCATTGATACGCACATCCATTTCTTCGGGAGGGAGGAGAGGTCGCTGTTCAGCTGGACGATGACACCAGACGCTGTTCTGGCAGTTAAGGCAGTCTATGACGCGGAAAATCTCCTGAAGAGCGGGTTTACCACCGTAAGAACTATGGGCGATAAGGTCTCCCTTGGACTCAGCGTTGCCGAAAAAGAAGGAATCCTGCGAGGCCCGAGGATGATATCCTCTGGATACTCCATAGCGCAGACAGGAGGGGACGACGACCCGAAATTTCTTCCGTATGAAGATTCAAGGAAAAGATCGTATTCTTATTACTGCGACGGGCCATGGGAATGCAGAAAGGCGGTTCGCCTCAACATCAGGAACGGCGCTGAATCAATAAAGGCCTATTCCTCCTCTAGCTTTGTGGGAGGAGGGCGAATAAGGGACGAGCTGACTGTTGACGAGCTGAAGGCTATAGCGGATGAAGCGCACAGATCAAAGGTGAAGGCGGCCTCACATGCATACGGAGCTTCCGCTATTCAGAACTCCCTGGATGCGGGATTCGACAGCATAGAGCACGGGTTAGGCTTGAATGAGGACCTTGCAGCACAGATGGCCAAGAAAGGAACTTTCTACGTTCCAACTCTTTCCGTTTACAAGTCATTGAGAAGGGAGGCAAACGAAACCAGGGATGCAATGATAAAGAGGCACATTGAAACAGAGGTGAAAATTGCCCAAGATTCGGGAGTGAAGATAGCGGTGGGGACGGATTTTCTAGGGACGACAGACGAGCCCTTGGGGTCAAACTGGCTTGAGATTCTCTATCTTTCGGAGATCATAGGGGTCCGCAGCGCGATTGTTTCTGCGACTTCACTTGCCGCGGAATGTCTCGGGCTGGGGAATGTGGGGGTCATAGGCAAGGGGTTCCGAGGGGATATCATCGGAGTGAAGGGGAACCCGTTCCTGAATATTAGGCAGCTGAGTCCCGAGAGCGTGGTGCTTGTGGTGAAGAATGGGAAGATAACGAAGCATCTCCCCAACATTACCTAGCTAGCCCTAGCCAGCTGGGTAAAACCGCTCTCATAACCTCCTTCAACCTTTTCATTTTGTCCCGCTGTGTTCGAGACTTCCTCCCTCTTCAACTTTCCATTTGCAGTATGCATAAAGTGCGTCATAAAGTGGGAACTGAAGTCTAATGTTCTCGTGATCATCCCGAGAAATGAGCCTGAAGCCGAGCGCGGCAGCCTCAAGGCCGGCTCCCTCCGGAACTGCATCAGGCGGTCTCGCATCGGCGCTTCTCACTATCTTTGCTAATTCTAGAAGAGCCGGATCCTTGAGCCCAAATTTCCTTATTATGGCATCGAAGCTCACGTATTCATATCCTTCTTCTTCAAAATGGTTAAGTTCAGCGCCCGGTGTATCAAATGGAATGGCATTCTGCTCTTCAGCAACCTTTAGTACCTGATCCTTGGGTACGAATATGAACTCAGCCTTCTTATCAATGAATCTCGATATGAGCCACGGGCAGGCTATCCTGTCCACTTTCGCCTTCTCCCTTGTTACCCATTTCATTTTTCTCTCCACTAGAATCGTCCAGGGGTAATAAAGATTAATGGGAATTCCTCAAACCAAGCAAGCTTGCTTTCTATGGTCGAATCAAGCGGCTGTGAAACTCAGGTAAGCAAATTGATAATTGAATTCAGTCTCGTTGCCAGGAAAATCATGCGAGCGCCGGGATTTGAACCCGAGGCATGAGCTTGGCAAGCTCACGTGTTACCAGGCTACACCACGCTCGCTGACACTCTATTACTATGGAAATAAAAACCTAACTGATTTTATTGCAGAAACATCCAGAGGAATCAAGCTGGATGGTACCACTTCCCTAAATGGAATCGTGTTTCGCAAGGACAGCTTGCAGCTCCGTAAATTTTGCATGACAATTTCCATTCGATAATCCGGCTACAGAAGAATCGGAAGATATGCCATTCTTTATAGCTAATAGTGATATACGATTGGGCCCGTGGGGTAGTTTGGATGATCCTTCTGGCCTTCGGAGCCGGCGACCCGGGTTCAAATCCCGGCGGGCCCGTTTTCTTTTTGTAATCGAGTCCTATATTTTTTCTTAAGAGGTATTTAAAGGAAAAAAGCGCTTAATAATATTAAAATATACAAGTATAAAAAATAAAAATTCATCTATTGAAAGTGACTTTCTATAAAATAAATATATATTTACTTTGAAGATTTTTCTCAAAAGCATGAAATATGAGTGGGTGGATGTGATGTGTGAAAATCCACAGATTTGAATCATAAGGTATCTAGGAAGATTGTTGTGAAGCTGTACAGGAAAATGCCGGAATAAAGCTAGAGAGGCTCGATAGAATAAGAAAAAACAAAGAACACACGAAGAGCCTCAACTACGGTCTGAACTCATGGTCTTTCTACCAGTTCCAGAAATTCATCGAGTACAAGGCAAAGCTGAATAGTATTCCCATAACCTATGTTGAGCCGAGAAACA
>JBMFTY010000021.1:0-29965 GCA_049966795.1 Thermoplasmata archaeon | reverse complement strand
CGCAATTCATCTCCTCCATAAATGACGGAGCTTTCTTGCTCATTTTTCTGTAAATTTTATGAAAATCTCTGCTTTATTTTAATTACAACACCGGTTGCCCCAAATAGAGACGCACATAATAGGTCCACGTTAAAGTGTAATAGATTCAAGCCGGTCTCATTTGTGCTAACTCCTCATTAACTGGGCAAGAGCCATCGTTCAAGTCTCACTTCTATGTAGTCGAATTCATGGTTTATTCTTAAGGAGAGACGGGGTCTCGGAGACCTCAGAGGGAAGTCGCGAGGCGGAGACCTACAATACAAAGAGTTTATACTCGGTACCAATATCCAATGGGGTGTCCGGTTGCTAGCTGTGACAGTTCTCGTAACCTCCTACAACGACGAGCGCATATCCAACACCCTTGATTCTCTCTCGAGGCAGAGGAGAAAGCCTGATTTCATCCTGGTTGCAGACGGGGGCACAAAATGGGATATAAGAACAGTATGCGAGAGGTACGGAGCAACGCTCAAAGTGCTTCCGGGGAATGTCGTCCAGACCAGGAACAAGGCTCTGGAATTCATAGAGACGGAGCTGGTTGCTTTCATAGATACTGATGAAATAGCTCCTGAACAATGGCTGGAAGCTCTGATTGCACCCATAGAGAGGGGGGAAGCTGACTTTACGGGCGGCGTTATAAAGCACATGCCGCCAAAGAGCAAGCCAGAGATTTACATGAACAAGATAGAGGACTACGTGTATGAGAAATTGGTTCCCTCTAGCATGGCCTATCTTCCGATGGGAAATTCCGCGTGGAAAATGGAAATTTTCAGAAAGATAGGGGGATTTGATGAAAGCATAGCAGGTGGAGGGGAGGATTATGATATCAACCTCAGGGCATTGAAGAGCGGTTTTCGCGGTGCTCTCGTGAGGGAGGCATATCTTTACCATGATCATTCTGATATAAACACCTATAAGAAACTAGTAGCTAAGCGTTATTCCTACCTCCGTGCAACTGCGAAAACATACCTGAAGAACAAATCCATTTCGTTAGGCATCAGAAGCTCCACGGGAGGGCACATTGATCACCCCTTTTATCTTATCGAGACCATGATGAAGCCACTGGCCCTTGCGGATGCCCTAATAAGGAATTGAAACCTATTTTATATCTGTATTTCATATTGCCCAAAATGAAAGTAGTGGTCATCGGAATAGATGGTGCCACATGGGACCCAGTTGTTCCTTATGTGGAAAGAGGTGAACTGCCTGGTTATGCGAAATTCTGGAAGGAAGGGCTCCATGGGCCGTTGCTATCCACGATACCCTACATAACGCAGCCAGGGTGGAAAGCCTATTCCACAGGCCTGAATCCAGGCAAGATGGGCGTCTATTTCTGGTCCAGGATAGACTGGAAGGATTTCCGTATAAGGAACATAAATTCCCTTGGCTTCCATGGGAAGGATTACTGGGACATACTCTCTGAAAACGGGAAGAAGGTAGCGATAATAGACATGCCTTCCACATTCCCTCCTAAAAAGGTCAACGGCGTGATGATAAGCGGCTTCCCACATGGGGACGGCCCTTGGGTATACCCGCCTGAATTCGAAAGTTCAATACCAGATACATATCCAAAGGAGCAGCTTCACCTGTTCACAAGGAACGAGGATCCCGAGGTTACGATGGATGGGATAGAAAGGGACATAGAATCGAGGTTCGAGATGGCGGAAAAGCTATGGGACCACGATCTTGTTCACGTGTCAATAGTGATGAATGACCACGTCTCCCATTTCATGTGGAACAACGAACACATAATGCTCAGAAATTTAAAGGCAAACGACCGTGGCATATCCCGCCTTCTTTCCATGAACAAGGACGGCTACACAATCCTAATGAGCGATCACGGCAACGGGCCCATCGAGGATGAGTTTTACGCTAATGAATATCTGGCCAGAGAGGGGCTCCTCATAAAGAAAGAGAGGAGGGACCCTATCATCTCTAGAGAGAAAGTGGTTACCATCGGGCAGAAAACCGGTCTGTATAGACTTGCCAAGGGCCTTCCAGATGGGCTGCAACAAAAAATAGTAAGGCGGGTAAGGAAGATAGAGAGCAGTATGGAAACGGGCATAGAGGGTCTCATCAACTGGCAGGGATCAAGGGTCATCGCTCTAGACGAGGGCCTGTTTTTCATCAATCCAATGTATGAAGATGAGAAGGAAGAGATCCTGAGAGAATTAATTTCGAAGCTCGATTCCCTGAAATCCAGGACAGGGAAGAAACTCTACAACAGGATCATGCGCGGCAGGGAAATTTACTGGGGGCCATACGTTTCGGAAGCTCCCGATGTAGTTGCAATAACAAACGAGATATATCATCAGCGCCTTCAGCTTTCCGGCTACCTTTGGGCTTCAGAGATACCTGAGGAAAGGATGGCATACAGGACAAGGCAGGTTGCTCACCACAGGATAAAGGGCATATTCGGATTGGTCGGCCCAGGCATAGATGCCAGAGGCGTTACCGCAAGCATATATGACCTCGCGCCAACCATACTGAGGCTCTTCAATTGTGACATTCCTGAAGGCCTGGACGGGAAACCCTTAGTATGAGAGTGACCTGATTACGGACAGGAGAAACATATACACAGTTTCTTTTGGTTCTGCAATTCGCTCTTTCGGAACCGGAGCTGCGTGGGTCTTCTCCGCGCTGTATATGTCGAACATCCTCAAGGTCCCCTCCCTGGTAATAGGTATAGTGTTCTCAGTAAACGCTATCACCGGGGGGATTGTGCAGATCTATTCCGGGAAATTAGGCGATGCACTGGGCTACAAGAGGACTCTCCTTTATTTCTCCTTCGGGAATTTCGTCTCCTATTTTCTGCTGTTCATCTCTGCGCATCTCTATCTCACCGCATTAATCTTCATCCCTCTTTTCATCCTGAACAACGTAATGTCATCCCTCTACCAGCCATCGGCCAACGCAATAATTTCTCTGAGCAGTGACATCCCCCTTTCTGGATTCTCCGTGATGAGGATAGCAACGAACCTTGGCTGGGCGTTCGGTCCTGCGGTTGGTGGCCTCGTGATTTCAGCGTTCGGATATGCAGACATGTTTCTAATCGCGTCCCTTGCAACGTTTTCCGCCTTTGTAGCGTATACCATCCTGAACGACGTGAAGGGGGCAGTAAGCAGTGGTGGCCTGAACATCTCTAAAGCCAACAGGAACATATTCTTCCTGGGCGCGGCAACGATTTTCCTTTTCGTGGTGGTTTCGCAATTCACCGTAACCCTTTCGCTATATGCGAACCATATCGCAGGCCTTGGGTCAGCTTCCATAGGTTTCATATATCTGGTGAACGGCCTTGTTGTGGTTCTTTTCCAGTATCCGGTATACCTTGTCGTGAGGAAGATGGGAATGTGGAACGGCATGATCCTCGGAACAGCTCTGTACATAATAGGCTACTTCTCAATTTCCCTGGATCACTCTATATTCCAGTTCTTCGCATCCATGTTCGTCATAACGATGGGGGAGAACTTCGTGACTCCCACAGGCAACGCTCTGGTTTCTGAAATAGCACATGGAGAGGATGTGGGAACCTACATGGGCATATACAACTTCTTTAACTCATTCGGGAGGGCGATGGGCCCGGCCTACGGTACCATGCTTCTCACATACCTTATGAGTCCTTATGAAATATGGGGACTTGCAGTTGTACCAGGATTCATAGCCTTCACGATCTTCTACATCCTGAAGGCAAACTCGAAAAGAAAATCAGCGGGAATAGTTGCAACTGAACCTGCTCTGAGAAAATGAACTATTCCTTCATGAGGTTGAGTATAAACGCGGAAATTAGCCACATCAGACCGATGAGATCAAGTGGAAGGTTTCTAAGATAGATGCCCGTTCCGAATATTGCTATTGGAACAATGTAAAATAAAATAAATAGAATAATGGATCTTGGGCTCATCTAGGAATCTACCCGAACAAAGCCCCAAGCCCAGCCACTGCCTCTTCCTCACTCTTGTCTTCTTTTTTCTCTTCCTTCTTCTCCTCTTTCTTCTCCTCTTTCTTCTGTGGTTCGGCCTGCGCAGCGGGCTGTGCAGCCACAAACGAGGATTTTATTGCCTCATCAATATTCACGCCCTGCAGCGAGGAAACTAAACTCTTAACCTTAGCGGGATCAGGGGTCACACCGGCCGCCTTGAGTATTTCCGTTATTCCCTCCTCAGTGATCGGCTTCCCGACTGAGTTCAATATCAGAGCACTGTATATGTATTCCATATTCCTCACCTCTAATTACTCTTTGATAATAAATTTGCCGTTTTAAACATTTCATCCACCACCCTGTAGCCTTGACTCGAGAGACTTCGCAGACTGTGCTGCCCTTGCGATTAAGTACTGTACAGTTTCCTTCGTGGGGTAGGAAATGCTCAGGCTCAGGGCGAGTGCTTCATTGTGTGCCCTGGAAAGCAGGATTGGAATCGTTTCTTTAGCGTAATATTCGATGCTCACTGCGAGTGAAATTGCCCTCGAGTGTGCAAGGGTCATCTGATCCAAGTATTCCTGAGCAGTGTGAGCAAGCGCATCCCTGTGGAAAAGTATGCCTTCCTCGTACGAAGCCCTGAAATCAAGACCTATATCAAGGGGAAATATCTCAAGCTTTGTGAGCGCGGCCGCCTTTTCTTTGGAAATCTTCTCTCCCTTTTTCACAAGAACTGTTTCCTTCCTTATGATCACCTTTCCTTGGTCTATTGCAGCCGGTATTCCAGCCTTCTGGAGTTCGCCGACAACCGGCCCGGGCTTTAGGTTTGTTGGTTTCGCCTCAAGAACGATGTCCTCCTGAGCCAGCTCTCCTCCCTTTGCCGGGGCCTTGGTTCTGCTCCCCTCGACGTCCCTGAACAGCTTGAAAGAATCTTCGTGCGAGAATATTGCGGCAATAGGTCCTTCCATAAAGTTTTCCATTTCCTTGATGTTTGACAGATTGCTACCATCCAGGGCCCTCTTCAGAAGAGTCTTTTTAACTACTTTAATCTCTGCCTTTCCGCGGAGCATCTTCCTGATCTGCTGGAACTGTTTTGCCGGGACCCTTTCTATCCCCACTATCGCTACGGATTTTGAACTTTTTATCTTCTCCTGCAGTTCTTTTATAACCCTGTCATTTTCCTCAGAGAACCTGTTTTCGCGCATTATTTCACCTCCACCTTCACAGACGGCCCCATCGTTGTCTTTACGTATATGCTCCTTATATTGTCCTCTCCCTTCTCCAGTTTGGATTCAATTCTCTTGATCACTTCAGCTGCGTTCTCCGTGAGCTTCTGTATGTCCATGTCCCTTGTACCTATTGGCACGTGGATGACAGGCTTTTCTTTGCTCCTAGCCTTTACGGTCCTCCTCAGGTTGTTTATGATAGGAACGGGATCCACATTTCCTGGTATGGGCCTTGGCATCTTTCCCCTAGGCCCCATTATGCCACCCAGTATCTTACCGACCCTGGGCATCAGCGCGGTTTCAGCTATGAAAAAGTCCGTCTTGTTCACTATTTTCTTGGCTCCCTTCTTGTCTTCAGCCAGCTTGTCAAGCTCCTCCGCGCTTATGATCAGGTCAGCGACGCTCTTCGCCTTTGAAGCCATTTCGTTCCCGGATATGACCCCGACCTTCACGGCCTTCCCTCGACCGTGGGGGAGGATTATCTCCTCGTTTATCCTGTTCTTGGGATTGCTGAGGTCAACATCCTTGAGATTAACCGCAACGTCCACCGTTTCCTCAAACTTTCTTTTCTTGGCTTTACCTAAAGCCTCTTCTATACCCTTGAATAGAGATTCATTCTCCATATGTTTCACCAGAGTAGTTAGACGAGCTCGACGCTCTCCTACTCTATATCTTAATTGACCCTTCTTTTATAAGCTTTTGTATCTCCCTCGGGTCCTTATTGTCCACAGTGATGCCCATGGAGACGCACGTCCCAAGTACTTCAAGCACGGCGGATTTCAATGAAGCTGCATTCATATTATCCATCTTGGTTTCGGCAATCTTCTTCACCTGCGCAATGCTGAGGTTACCGGTAAGCTTTGTCTTGGAGGCTCCGGTTGCTGTCTCCACGTTCAGCTCTTTCTTGAGGAGCGCGGAAACTGGAGGCTTTCCAACGGATACTTCAAACTTCTTCGTCTCCGGATCCACGATCACCTTCACGGGCACCTGCATGCCTGCGAATGCCTTCGTCTTCTCGTTTATCTCCTTCAGCACCTGACCGATGTTAACGCCCATTGGCCCGAGCGCTGGCCCAAGCGGAGGGCCAGCCGTCGCCTTCCCTCCCTCAACCATTACTGAGATTTCTTGCGGCATCTAATTCACACCTCTTTTTCGAGTAATTTCACGGAATCAGCCTTCACTGTCAAAGGTATAGGAACAATAGCATTTTGCAGCTCCAGGGTTATCTCATCCCTAGAGGTATCTATATGCGTTATCCTGGCCTTTTCACCCTTGAAAGGCCCCTCTGTGACTTCAACAAAGTTTCCTACGCCGAGGGCCTCTATTGCAGGCTTGGAAACAAGATAATTCTCAATCTCCGAAATCTGAACTTCGCCGGATATCATGTTTCTTGCTCCTCGAATGCTTCTCAGCAGAGCCATCGTGCGATCCGGATACAGAGTTTCGATGAAGATGTAACCCTTAACATCTGCGGGAACGAGAATTCCGTAGATGTAATCGTGCTTGTCCACCTTTGCCTTCAGGCCGATGTCCCTCGCTATCTTGAATTCCTGACCTATTGTTGTTTTAACGACTATTATGGTCTGCCTTACCTTAACTGAGAAGAGAGTCTCTTCCGCACCGTTGATCCTGAGCTTAACGGTCGCAGCATCCGCGAGGTCTGCCCCTTTGGGGGTCTCAACCGAAAGACGGAATTCCACCTCTTCCCCGCCCTTGAGCTTGAAGTGAACTTTGAGACTGTCCGGGGTCTTAGGTGATATCGCGACCTGCCTTCCCTTCTTCTGCTCCTCTATGATGAACCACTCAATCTCCTCATTCTTCTCCTTTATTTCTAGGAAAACCTCGAAGTCCCCTTCCGTTTCCTGGCCTTCATCATTCTTCAGAACGATGGAAAACGGAACCTTCTTGTTCGTTCCTATTTCCAAATCTTTGCCCGTCGAAGACCACTTTACCATTTACGGCACCTGGAAAAATACATTCATTGCGAGGTAAATCAGGAACCCAACGCCACCTATTATGATTATTCCTATGCCCGTTATGAGAGATGATTTCCCGAACTCTTCCCTCGTTGGCTTCCGTGCCATTTTGAGGATCCTGGAATACTTGCCTCTACCAATCCTCTTTACTCTTTCCGTGATTCCCTCTTCTAAGCCCTCGAGCCTGTCATCAACATCCATCTGTTACTACCCCTAGACGTATTTGTTCTTAGCGCCTACCAATATGGCTAATACCTTTATATCATTTTTCATAGACTCGTCAATCCTCGCACCCCAGATGATCCTTGCATTCGGATTTATCCTCTTCTTTACCTCATCAAGAACGGCGTGAGCCTCTTCTACGGACATATTGGAGCTGCCTGTTACCGAGACGATGGCTGATGTTGCAGTGGAGATTTCGAGGTCAAGCAGAGGTGAATTGAGAGCCTTCTTCGCCGCATCAATTGCCCTGTCCTGTGATCCAGACTGGCCAAGACCTATCATTGCAGTGCCCCCATCCTTCATGACTGTCTTGAGGTCGTTGAAATCAAGGTTAACAAGCCCGGGCTTTGTAACCAGCTCCGTCAGACCCTTTATTGATTTCATCAGGATCTCATCCGCAAAGCGGAAAGCTTCGTTAAGGGGCATCCGGGGAACCAGCTGGAGGAGCTTGTCATTAGGTATGATCACTATGGTGTCTGATTTCTGTTTCAGTCTCTCGAGCCCCCACAACGCGTTTTCCTTCCTCATAGCGCCTTCAGAGGTGAATGGAGTTGTAACTACGGATATCACAAGTGCGCCTGCATTCTTTGCAATCTCCGCGACCACCGGAGCAGCCCCCGTCCCGGTTCCGCCTCCCATCCCTGCTGTCACGAACACTATGTCCGCACCCTCGACAATCTTCCTGATTTCATCTTCCGCTTCCCTCGCAGCTGCCTCACCTATCTGCGGGATCGCACCTGCTCCCAGGCCCCTTGTCACCCTTTTTCCGAGGAGAATTTTCTTGGTGGCCTGCGTTAGCAAGAGGTGCTGTGCATCAGTATTCGCCGCAACAACATCAGCTCCCTGAATCCCTTCTTCCATGATTCTGGTGACCGTGTTGGATCCCGAGCCCCCGCAACCTACTATCTTGATATTTGTTTTCAGTGACTTCAGTACTTCTATCAGTTCTGCATCCGTGTCTAGGTAGGCTTCACTATCAGGCATGATAATTACCAATTTGACAAAATATTTCCTTATTTATATTTTTAGTGCTACTCCCTTGCATATCCAAAGGCCATGGGCCTGTTTGCCAGCACGAAATGCTTCTCCCGGTAGAATCCCACAGCGCCCAGGGGGTACTGAGACTTCCCGGCTATTCTCTCCCACTCCTCATCCAGGTTCTCCCTGTTGATGAACATGTGGAAAGAGAGAGTCCTTCTTACTATCTCCTCGCCCGTACCCGTGGCAGCAATTCCGAACCCCTCCCTTACCAGTATTCCAGATCCCGGAATCGGGGTATCACCGACCCTTCCTCTCATCATGGGGCTTGACCCTCCAGTCGACAGCGCTGCTGCTATCTTTCCGTCGAAGTTCGCAACAGCACCAACAGTATCCACGCTTTCCTCGCTGAAAAGAAATCGCGGATCTTTACTCGCAACCTTCCTTGCCTCCCTGAGCCTCTCCCTCGCCCTCTCCGTGGAGGGATCGTAAAGGGGGTGCCCCATTCTTCTTGCGAACTGGACCGCACCGTCACCGCTGAGAATCACGTGGGGTGACCTCTCCATGACCTCCCTTGCCACCTGCACTGGATTCTTTACCTTCTCTATGTTGATAACGGCACCGAAGTTTCCCTCAATCATCACGGCCGCATCCATCTGTATGCTCCCGTCCAGTCTCATCACGGAGCCTGTGCCTGCATTGAAGTTCGTGTCATCTTCCATGTATTTAACCGCTGCAACAGCTGCGTCCAATGGGTCCATGTACTTTATTGCCATAGATGCGTATTTTTCTAGTATGCTGTTGAAGTCAGGGCTGCTTCCGACGCCCCCATGAAGTATTATCTGTCTCATGCAAGTGAATACAACAAGGATAAATATTTATTATGCGCCACGTTCAATTTTCGATGTGGCTAAACAGGGATATTGTTTCAATTGGGGATTTCACAAAAGAGGAAATAATGGAGGTCATAAAGAAGGCGGATCGGATGATCCCTTATGCAGCTTCAGGCCACCCGGAGGCCCCTCTGGCCAATAAGATAATTTCAACTCTTTTCTATGAGCCTAGCACCAGGACCAGGCTGAGCTTTGAATCAGCTGCCATGAGGATGGGCGCCCGTGTCCTCGGCTTCGGTTCGTTGGAATCCTCCTCCGTAGTGAAGGGGGAATCCCTCCCTGACACCATTAGGATTCTTAATGGATATTCGGATGCCATTGTACTAAGGCACCCCTCTGAGGGTGCAGCGAGACTGGCATCCGAATTCTCTGATGTTCCAGTGATAAATGCGGGAGACGGTGCCGGGCAGCATCCCACCCAAACTATGCTAGACATTTTCACAATATGGAAGGAAACGGGAAAAGTGGACGGGAAACACATAGGTCTGATTGGTGACCTCAAATACGGGAGGACTGTCCATTCTCTGGGGAGAGCCCTCTCAATGTTTGACGTCTCACTCTACCTCATCTCCCCAGAGGAGCTTAAGATACCGAGGCACATAAAGAAGGAAATAGAGAAGAAGGTCTTGGTGAAGGAGGCGAGGGACGTGGAATCCGTAATCGAAGAACTGGACGTTCTTTACGTCACCAGAATCCAGAAGGAAAGGTTCCCAGATATAAATGAATACAACAGGGTTGCAGGAAGCTATTCGATAAGGCCAGCTCTTCTTTCAAAGGCCAAGAAAAATCTTATCTTAATGCACCCGCTTCCACGTGTCAATGAGATCGCTGCGGATGTGGACAATCTTCCGCAGGCAAGATATTTCAAGCAAGCCGCCTACGGTGTTCCCGTCAGGATGGCCATATTGGACCTGATTCTGAGGGGTGAGTGAAATGCCGAAGGAAAGGATGCTCAAGGTGGAGAAGATAAGGAAGGGAACGGTCATAGACCATATTCCAGTTGGGAGGTCACTCAAGGTACTCAAGATTCTCCGTATCTCCTCGGATCCAGGCGTCACGGTAAGCATTGCGATTCACGTGAAAAGCAAGAAGATGGGACTGAAGGACGTTGTCAAGATAGAGGACAGGATTCTGGATTCCTCAGAGCTCAATAAGATTGCCCTTGTTGCTGAAGGTGCTACAATATCGATTGTGGAAGAATACGAGGTCGTTAAGAAGTTCAGGGTAAATGTTCCTGACATTATCACGGGAATAGTGAAATGCAGCAACGCGAGATGCGTCACAAACTCCGAGCAGTCTGTGGTTCCGTCGTTCACGCTCGTATCCAAGAGTCCCCTGACAATAAGATGCCATTACTGCGAATCTGAGATGGAGGGTGACGAGATAGAGGCAAATATCCTCTGAATCCTAAGTTTCCTGATTTCTCAAAACTACTACCTTTATCCTGTCTCCATCCTTCAGGCCATACTTTGATCTCAGCTGCTCAGTTGAAATGATTTCAAGGACGTTCTCATAGTGCGTTCTCTCAGGAATCACTATGCCCACATTCTCATCCATGAACCTTGCCCTGAGTATCTTAACTCCGCCAAATTTTCTGCCCTCCTGCTCAAACGGATGTATCTCAAACCCATTCAAGCTGTTGAGTATTGGAACGTAGCTCTCAAATCCCTCAGCTAGTCTGATGTTCAGAGTTCCCGGGAAGGGTGTAAAACCAAGGATTTCTCTGATTCTTGTGACATACCCCTCCCTGGATATGTAGTATGAACCCTCTCCAAGGCCCGTGAATAGTATCCCCTCGAGCTCAATCTCGTCTGAGCTTCCGAGGATATACTGTATGGCATTCAGCTCATTCTGAAACTCTTTGAACGCCTTGTCCGTTAGGATGACCTCCTCTCCGTTCCTCACCCTCCTCCTTATGAGATACCCCTCCCCCTCAAGGATTATAAGGTATCTTGAGACGGATTGCTGTGATATTTTCATTTCAGATGCAATTGCCCTAGTGTTTAGCGTGATTTTGCCCCCAACGTGGCGGTAAGAAATCCTCTTCATGAAATCGTAGAGCGTAGGGTTCATTATTGCCTCACCGTTGATTCCGATACGGAACAAGACAACAGTTTTTCCTTCTTCAGGCGCCGTATTAGTTCTCTGTCGTTTGTCAAGACTATCCCTCCATATCTCTTTACCGCCTCTATGACCCCTTCGTCCCCTCCATTCTCAACACTCACAACCCTGAATCTTGAGGCAAGCGTCTTCGCGATCCTAGCGTAATTGTATCTTGCGGATAAAGCATTTAATTCATCCATTACGGATGACGGAACAACTATTTCCTCCTTGATGAACTTGGTTAGGTTTATCCTCTGCCTGGCAGCATATATCAATGCATTCGTGTCAAGGATTATCAATCTTTTTTCACCGGAACTCCAAGTGCGTAGTTCTTCCTCATCCTCTCTATTCTCACCGAAATTCTCTCTCCCTTCTTAGATCCTGGGATTATTATAGTGATGTTCCCCTTGACCGCTATACCATCCCCGTCTCTATTGACATCCGTTACCTCCACGTCGTACACCTTCCCCTCCTCTATCCTCTCCTCGGAATACCTTATTTCCTTTCTAGCGTACAGCGGCCTCTCAGCCCCGCATGCCTTGCATCTAACAATCTCATTCCTATTCTCCCTCTTGATTTCTGTATCAAAGTTCCCGCATTCATAGCACTGCACGTAGGTGCGGAGATATTCATCTATCGCTTTGTCAATGGCGCCTTCCGGAGGTTTTCCCTTGAGAATCAGTCTGCCGTCGGAGATCTCTCCTGAAAGACCAAACTGTTTGAGAAGGTATTTGAACACATGATTTTCGTCTCTATTGATCATATCCACTATGTCTTTGAAATTCTTTATTATGGTCAACTTTCCTTCTGTTATTACTTCAGGCTGCGGTATCTGAAATCTTATCTTATCTTCCCTTTTGGTAACCGCTGATTTCACCTTTTTGAGGAGTTCCTCGTAATTATGGTCGCTCACCTAGAGTTATCCAAACCTCCCTTAAAAAATTTGAGAGTTTACAGATATTAGCAAGATGTACAACATTGTCAAACACTTGGTCCGGCGGGTTGCACCTTAGGCATGGGATGTTTGACAAATGTGATTAAATAAGTCGAACTATGTTCTACGCTAAAATTCAATAAAGATTTCTCGAGGAACCGTATTAAAAAGCAGTTTTTAATTATTTCTCCATTTATTATTTTTGGAAGCTACTAAAATCAATCTGGGGCTTGATTAAAAATATTTAAATACGAGTTGTAACATAACATTAGATAGAGGATTGGTTCCAGTTGAACAATAGCAACACCAGGAGGATCGCTCTTCGTCTGACACCGCAGGAGGATGATGAGATAAACGACTATCTCAGCACATCCCTCAGGTTCAAGACAAAGTCCGAGCTGATAAGGGCGGCTATATATTCGTACATACATCAGCCCACTCCAAAGGCCAGAACAGAAGAACAGGAGACCCCGCTCTCCAAGGCAACAATGAACATTCTAGACCAGATGGCAGTCAAAGGCCTCTTCAAGGACAGGAACGATGCGCTGGAATTCATAATAAGGAAAGCGAATGAAGAGCATTTCCTCCCCCTGTGGCTCAATAAACTGATCAGGGGATACCTTGACACCAGGAACCTTCTGGAACAGGAGGACTTTTCTCTGCCTGAAGAAAGTGAGGAAAGACAAAGAGGTGAAAAGGATTGATGAATTTGTCAAAAACAGACATCCTTGGATGGCTAAAGCAGGGGTTGAAGGATAGGCAGAAATATCCGGAGCCCACCATAGTGTGTGCAGGCATCGGTGGTGGTGGGTGCAACATAGTATCTGAGCTGAGCAGGAAGAGAAGGAATGTCGTTCACTACTGCCTCAATACTGATTCCATATCAAATGCGAAGAGGAATGACATCAAATACATGAACGTTGGAATGGAATACATACTTGACAACAGGGACTCAGGTGGGCATCCTGAGATCGCGAGAAAGGTCTTTAAGGAGGAAGCTGGAATCATAGATTCCCGAGTGTTCTCGAATGCAGACTTTGTCGTGCTTGTAGTTGCCCTTGGCGGTGGAACGGGATCGGGTGGAGTCATAGCGACGGTGAAGATGCTCAAAACGTCGAACGTTCCGTTTAGAGTTTACGTCGTCAGGCCTTTTGAGTTTGAGGATAACAGAAAGAGGGTAGCAGACAGCACGCTCTCTCAGTTGAGAATTGAAACAGATCAGATAGAAGTGTTTGACAACAACGAGTTTCAGTCGCTCGCCGAAGCCAATAGGAGCATAAAAGAGGATATAGATTCATTCATAGACAGCAGGATATTCTTTCTGGAGGGGAGATACAGAAGCTACGTAGAGTCAATAATGGAGGAGGAGCTGGACAAGGTCTTATCCGAAAGGGAAATCCAGATAGACATAGAGGTTGAGCCAGTTCAGCCGCAACCGGTGCACCCTCAATAATTTCATTTTTCTTTGTTTTTCAGGCATTTGTCCCCAGGGAGATTTTATCGTACCACAGGGAGGCGCTAAATAAATATTCGACAATTCTATCATAAGCACGGAATGCCGGAATTCAAGGTCCTGATTAACCAGTTGAATTCGTCAGAAAACCTAGAAGAGAATCAGAGAAAAATAATCGAAATTCTGGACAGGGAATTTGACATTGCAATTTTCCCGGAGCTTTTCTATTCGGGCTATCTTCACAGGGATAATCTGAATTTGAGGGTGCTTGACTCAGATTTCATTAACCAGTTAACTGGGGGTCTAGGGGACAGGATGATCGTGTTCGGTGCACCCGTGAAAGACCGGTTTCTTTACAATTCCGCGGTTGCGGTGAAAGGGAAGGAGGTAAGGATGTACAGGAAGATGCACCTTCCAAACTTTGGTCCGTTTGAAGAACTGAGATATTTTAAAAGGGGTACTTCCCCAATGACCCTGAACTTCAAGGGTTTGAGGATAGGGCTGCAGATATGCTACGATCTCTTCTTCCAAGATACCTTGGAAAGGGGCCTCGATCTTATAATCAATATCTCCGCCTCACCCTTCACCTCCTACCCCTACTTCGAGAGGACATTCCCAGCAAGGGCCATAGAGAACCAGAGCTATCTGGCATATGTCAATGTGGCCGGTCTTCAGAGGAATCTTGTCTTCTGGGGGGGAAGCAGGGTTCTCGACCCTGATGGAAGGCAGATATTTTCCCTTGGAAAATTCGAGGAAGCTTCAGGTTCTGTGACCATAGATAATGAAACTCTGCAACTGGCAAGGAGGAAGAGGAAGGTTCTGGAAGAGGTATGGGATGTCCCTAAAGAATAGCATATTTCTGGCCAGAGTGATAAATACTGAGCTGAAGTATCAGTATCTCAAAAATACGCCAAGATTCCAGTCGAACGACAGGCATTCTGTCGCACATGCGAAGAGATACCTGATGAACAGCGTCAGGTCATCGCTCTATGTGAATACCTTCGTCTACGGGATGATATCCCTGATCTTCGGTTACAGCAGCCTGGCAAGCCCTGAGGTGGCATCAAACGACGGCTTCATCCTCTTCCTTCTCCTTCTTGTTCTAGGTATAATGACAGATACGCAGTTTTACAGGGGAATCTGGGACATGAAACTCCTCTCACCGCTGGCAGATCTTCCCCTGAAGGTTGAAAAAAGTGTGGTCCCTCTCTCCCTTTTCATGTACAACGAATTCTATCTCCCCTTCATATCAGTACCGGCTGGCCTCGTCATATCCATTGCAACAAGGAATCCTCTACCTTTCGTGGTATTTGCCATGTATACAGTGCTGTTCATCTACCTGTCGAGGCTGGTTTCTCTCCTCCTTGGGGTATCCTTCGCCAAGACCAATACCTCCAGGAAGTCTAAAAGGCTCTACCTGGGGCAGATTTTTCAGGTTGTCATTTTCGTAATTTTTATTCTCTCCATAGAGATAGCCACGAATCCGTCATTCCAGCAGTATGTGAAGATTCCGCATTACTTCCTCACTTATTCTCCTATGAGTGCTCAGTACTATTCCTCGCTGAGTCCCTATCCGTTCATTCTCTTCCTTGCCATATTTGCGATTGTGTACCCGTTGTACCTCTTGGTGCAACGGAGGAGCATGAGTGAAAGGATGGAGAGCTACATATCTGTCCCGGGAACCAATCAGACTGAAAAGGTCAGGGCCACAGGACCATTGAGCTCCATGGTAGGCAAGGATTTCAAGCTGATGCTCAGGAAGAGAGGTGCCATAATGATAACGGTCATCCCCGTAACTTTCATCTTACCGATACTCCCCTCCATAATCATGTCCAAACCAGGTTCATCAGTCCTGGGCTTTTACGTGCCATATATTTCGCTGATTTTCCTTATAGATTTCGTGATGCTCATAGGCCTTGAAGGAAAAGCTGCCTGGCATCTCTCGGCCCTTCCTATCACCAGGCGGCAATTTTTCTATTCGAAGTTCTATAGCATTCTGGCGATTGGCGCTGTTTACTACGGCATCCTGCTTGGGGTGATAGCTGTGGCGAACAGGTCGCTGCTTGAATCTCTTGCACTGGATTATCCCTATTACATCCTCATTTTAACTGCGGTTCTTTTCACCGGAGGGACCTATCTGGTCAGGGCAATACCTAATGAAGTCTATTCCCTATCGCAGGAAGGGATAGGAGGCAGGTGGGTCTTCCTGAAGGTATTCGTAATAGGAGCACCGGTGATAATGCTCAACTTCCTGATTTTCTCTTCATCAAGGTACCTGCTGAGTTCCTGGCTTTCATATTACGCCGGCGGATACTTTCTGACGGCCATTGTTGATATCCTCATATCAGCCTCCTTCCTGAGCATATTCCTTAAGAAGGGTTCTCACTTCTAGTTTTCCTGGTGGTGAAGAGTGAAAATTGTCAAATTGGATCCAGTGAATCCAGATCCCATGGTCATAGAGAGGGCCGCCCTTCTTATAAAAATGGGAGGCACGGTTGCATTCCCAACTGAGACCGTCTATGGCCTTGGTGCAAACGCTTTGGACGACGACGCCTGCAGGAGGATATACGCGGTAAAAGGGAGGCAATCTGACAACCCGATCATCGTTCACATTTCAGATTTCAACCAGCTTGAAGAGATATCTCACGGTCTTCCCCGTGGAACGGATGAGAAGCTCAGGATAATATGGCCCGGTCCACTCACGGTGGTCCTGAGGAAAAGGAACATAGGAGCGGTACCGACAGCCGGGCTTGATACTGTTGCGGTCAGGATGCCTGCTCACAGGATACCGCTCAATCTCATAGAAAGGAGCGGCGTCCCCATAGCTGCTCCAAGCGCCAACAAGTCCGGAAGCCCCAGCCCAGTTGTTGCATCTGAGGTCGAGGAGGATATAGGCCAAAAGGTGGACCTAATCCTTGACGGGGGGCCTTCATTCTTCGGAGTTGAATCTACCGTCATCATGTTCAGGGACGAGGAGATAGTGATTCTGAGGCCTGGCGCTTTCACAGCGGAGGATCTGAAGGAAATATTTGGAAAGAGGATAGTGGTCTCATCATCCCAGGATGGTACCCCTGTCTCGCCGGGGATGAAGTACAGGCATTACGCGCCTGAAAAACCCCTTATCCTCGGGCTGAGTTTAGAGTCAATAGAAAGGATATGCTCCGATGGAGAGACTGTATTCATTGGTAGTAGGGAAACAGCCAGCAAGCTGAATTGCCCCTCTATCATTCTCGGCTCAAAGGACAATCTTTACGAGGTTGCGAAGAATCTCTTCACATCATTCAGGAAGCTGGATAAGAGCGAGTTCAAGAGGGGAGTAATCGAGGAGTTCGAGGAGAAAGGGATAGGGCTTGCCATCATGAACAGGGTGAGGAAGGCTACCGGGGGAAAGTACGCCTGAAGCTATATCCCATCCACCAGTCCCTTAGAAACCAGGTAGTTCATTATGGTCTTCACGCTTTCATCAATGGAAAGCTTATCCGTGTCAACTATGATTTCAGGAGAAATTGGCTCCTCGTATGGATCCTGGAGACCCGTAAGGTTGGTGATCTCCCCCGAGAGCGCCTTCTTGTACAGCCCTTTCGGGTCCCTCTTTATCAGGATGTCGAGGGGGCATCTCACGTAAACCTCCACGAAGTTCCCTATCTCCTTTCTTGCCTTTTCCCTCACCTCCCTGTACGGGGATATCAGGGGGACGATGGTTGCAACGCCGTTTCTCGCAAGGAGCTTTGCAACAAAGATGACCCTCTCATTGTGCTTCTCCCTGTCTTCCTTCGAGAAACCAAGGTCACGGGAGAGGCCTTTCCTTATCTCATCCCCATCCAGAACTTCTACCCTCGTCCCATTGCTCCTGAGGCGAGCCATGATCTCGTTTGCGAGTGTAGTTTTTCCTGCCCCAGGCAGGCCAGTCAGCCAAAGTACGAAGCCGTGGTCATTCGACATACTCCACTCCCTCCAGCGGCTCCCCCTTGATACCGTATGTCTTCCTCACGCTGTAGAGGCGCAGTATGGTGGGCGCGATCCTGTAAATGCTGGAATCTATGTACTTTCCTATCTCCCTTCCCTTCCGGTAGAGGATGTATATGCCGTCAAAATCATGAACCGCGTCATCAGGACCCGTGTCGTTTTCTTTTAGGTAGTCCGTGCTGTGCCCCAGAGTTCCAGCGGCGCGCCAGTCAAGATTGTCAAGATAAACGAATAAGTCTGATCTGTCACCGTTCACCACTTCATACATTTCCTCTGGTTCGAACACCTTTGTATTCCATTTTTCCCCGTTTGGCCCCTTTATCCCCTTTATTTTTTCTTTGAGTTCGGCAATCTCCTTTTTCAGATCATCCTTCTCTATGATGCCCATAGGCTCCCTGCCCTTGACGTTGAAAAAGATCCTGGCATAGTAGCCACCCCAGGCCCATGCCTTTGTGTGAGCCCAGTCCACCTTCACATCCTCTAGCGACATCCCCTCCATCGGTTCCGAATCCTCTATCCTTAGATATCCCTCCTTGATCAACCACTGGTTGATCGCAAATGCCCCCTTCATCCTTTTGGCCCCATGATCCGAAACCACCAGGACCACAGTTTCTTCATCCAGTGACTCCACTATTTTTCCCACATGGTCATCGACCATCCTGAAATAGGAGACGAACTTGTTTCTCATCTCCTCATCATCCTCATACAGAGGGCTCTCAGGGTCAATGTATCTCCAAAATGAGTGGTGGACCCTGTCTATTCCTATCTCCACCATGAAGAAGAAATCCCATTTCTTCGTTGAGAGGAACTTTTCCGCCATTCTGAACCGTGTGTCGGTCATCCTGAATATTTCATCAATTATCTTTTTTCTTTCCGGCTTCCTGAATTTCACGTCAAACTGGTAATCCGGAAAGTCTCTGAGGATCTCATTCTTTAGGCCTGGAGGATACGTGAATTCCTTGTCCCTGTCTGGCGTAAGGAAATCAGAGACAAGAATGCCTGGTATGGGCTTGGGCGGATAGCTGGGAGGGACTGCGATCACTATGCTTATCTTGTTTCTCCTTCCAAGTATGTCCCAGACTGTATCGTATTTGATGTCCCTTGAAGAGGGGATTTTTATTTCACTATAGGAGTTTGACACCCTGGACCTGAACCCATAGAGACCGAGTTCTCCAGGACTCCTTCCCGTTGCCATCACCATCCAGGCAGGGACTGTTATAGGGGGATCGCAGCTCCTCAGCCTCCCATAAATCCCGTCCTGGGTCAATTTTCGGATGTTCGGAAGGTCGTTCTTGAGCCTGTCAAACATTATGGCCGGCGCTGCACAATCGAGGCCTATTACAACAACTTTCAAGCATGTCACCTCAGTCAAGGTACCCTAGTGAGCGAAGACGCTCCTTGACCTTCTTTTCGTCCTCCTCGCTGAATGCCTCCTCCCCTCCCCCGTGAGCCAAAATCTCCCGCAGGACGAAGGTTACATAGTCGCTTACGGAGGTGAATCCGGTGCCCTTTATCTTCTCCTGTATCTTGTCGAATAGGGGTGTGGGTATCGAGACCGTGGTGTATTTCTTTTCGTTCCTTTCGTTGGCCATAATGAAAGAGGTCTTCGTTATAAAAATAATTTACTGTAATTACATTTAATTATAATGGAAGAATTCCCCCTCTTTGGCATCCTAATGCCCATCGCGAAAGATATATATACGGTATAATACTGAGACAATCCTGGTGATGGTCGTGGCAGACAACAACACAATATTCATCGGGAAAAAGCCTACAGAGAACTACGTCTTCAGCACAATTATGCTGTTCACCAACGGAGCGAGTGAAGTGTCGATCAAGGCGAGGGGAATGGCAATAAAGAGAGCAGTTGACGTGGCAGAGATCGTAAGGAACAGAATGGAATCAATGATGAAGACGCCGGTCAAATACCAAGACATAAAAATCTCAACGGAGAAGGTGCAGAGGGAGGACGGAGAGAGCAACGTTTCCTCCATAGAAATAGTGCTCAAAAAGTAGGTGTGGCACATCACCTACATTATTATTTTTAGTCTTAGAATGAATGTTCCAGATTTTACATAGGGATTCTTTAGCGAGAATTGGGGAACTTGAAGTAAAGGGCAAGAGGGTTCTGACGCCGCTGCTTCTCCCGGTCATTCATCCTTTTAAACCTGAACCATGGATATCTGAGGTCAAAAGACTACACCTCTCCGCTGTCATAACAAATTCCTACACCATGAAAAAGGGGGGTTTCAGGGAAGGAGAGGATATTCATTCACTCCTGAAATTTGAGGGCGTTGTCATGACGGATTCCGGTACCTTTCAGGAGCACATGTACGGTCCCCTGGATGCAGGAAATCTTGAGATGGTGAATTACCAGATATCTGTGGGCTCGGACATAGTGACAATAAGGGATGTGTTTTCTGAGGTTGGCCATAGTGAGGAACGGATAGAGAGCGACATCTACGAGAACTACAAACGTGGTCTTGAGGCAATTTCAAAAACGAACTCCTATCTCGCGCTCCCGGTACAAGGCGGTCTCGTGAAAGGGTTAAGGGCAAAGAGTGCCACCCTCATGTCATCGCTCGGTGGGGAGTACTACCCGATAGGGGGCATAGTGCCCCTCATGGAGAGGTATATGTATTCGGAGGTGGTTGAAGCGATCCTCATTTCCAAGATGAATATGAGGCCATCAAGCGTCATCCATGCCTTCGGCGCGGGGCATCCGATGTTCTTCCCGCTCCTCTTCCTGATTGGCGTTGATGTTGTGGATTCCTCGGCCTACATAAAGTACGCGAGGGACAACAGGATTCTAACGGAGACGGGAACGCTTGAACTTGGTGATGTCAATGAATCCCTTCCACCTTCGCCATACCTTGACCCTTACACTAAGAAGGAGCTCGAGAAAATGGAGACGGAAGAGAGAACCCGTATCCTCGGGCTCCACAACCTTTACGTATCCGTGATGGAAATAACGAGAATAAGGGAAGAAATAATGGCTGAGAACATCTGGAACTACGCAGAATATAGAGCACACTCTCACCCGAGCCTTCTTGCCGCACTCAGGAAGATACTGGAATACTACGAATACCTTGAGAAGTTCGAACCAAGGTCAAGAAAATCGCCTATCCTTTACCTCGGTGAAGAAACGCTGCAGAGACCCTTAGTACGGAGGTTTAGAGAGAGGGTGAGCATTCCCGGTCCATGCTACAGAATCGCAGGGAAGCCCTATTCTTACTACGCAGATGAACCTGTGGAATGCGTTGAAACAGGTTTCGGAAACATTCCCTTGTATCTTGATGAAACGTACCCGGTCGCGCAGTCCCTTTTCCCCGATGAATCATACAGCAAAGAGAGAAAGGAAGATAGATTCGAGGATGAACCTTGGAAAGATTTTCTTCTGCGGAAGATGGATCATGTTTTCTCCTATCAATTTGGAAAACCCCTGTACTCTATAGTGAAAAAGGAGGATGTTAAGCTGATAAGGAGCAAGAATACCGGCAAGGTCAGAATGATTCTGATCAATGATTCTCCTGCATTCGCCTTCAGGGCGTCAGATGGTTTTTTCAGCCTAACAGTCCTTGGAGCAAAATTGATCCATGACAATTTCGAGATGCCCAGGCACAGGGTAATTGTAGACGAAGAGGCGGTTCAGTTCATACGGGAAGGGAAGAACGTCTTTTCAAAGTTTGTCCACGATGCGGACCCCGTGGTGAGACCCCACGACGAGGTCATAATTGTGGACCTTGATGATCAACTTGTTGCATTCGGAAGGGCCGTTCTGTGCAGGGACGAAATGCTTGATTTTTCCAGGGGGATTGCGGTCAAGAACAGGATAAGGAGCAAAGATACCTGACAAAATGTTTTATCCTCGTTTTAATGCAAGGATGATGGAAATTCGTCCACCTGAAACCATCGAGGAATTCAAGGCTCTAGAAGGGCTGCAGAGGGAAGTATGGGGCATGAGGGGCGAGAACCCTGTTCCCGCCGGGCTCATAAGGGCGTTCAGCCACAACGGCGGCCTGGTAGAGGTTGCAGTGGAGGACAATAAGATAGTTGGATTTACACTGGCTTTTCCCGGAACCGACGGAAGGAAGAGGTTTCTTTATTCCCATATGGCAGGGGTTATCAAGGAGTACAGAAACAGGAACATAGGTTACGAACTAAAACTCCATCAATTCGCCATGGCAAAGAAGATGGGATACAACGAGGTTCGCTGGGCATTTGACCCGATGAAGGCAAGGAATGCGTATTTCAATGTGCACAAGCTAGGAGCATACGCTTACAACTACATCATAAACTATTACGGAGAAATGGATACTGAGGAAACAGGTGGTGTGGATTCCGACAGGTACGAGGCTCACAAGTTTCTGGATAGGGAAATCGTGAGACCGAAGGACTATGAGGTGGTAGGAAAGATAACAGACTTCCCAGAACCCTGGAAGGAAGTTAGGCTCGGCTATGATTCAGTTGGCATAGAGGTTCCTCTAGACATTGGAAGCAATCAGGTTGACCTAGCGAAAAAGTGGAGGATGAAGCTGAGGGAAGCAATACTTCAGCTTGAAAAGGAGAGGTATGCGGTTAACGAAGTTATCAGGAACGAAAGGTCCGTCTATCTTATACTCACCAGAAAGGAGCTGCTGAACCTAGAGTGAAAAGTCTTCCACTTCGGCTTCCTTTCTCTTCTTTGGCATCTTCTTTGTTTTCCAGTAAGTCGTCACGTAACCGGCCACTAGGTTCCTCAATTTTTTCGACGCATCAGGTATTGCCTTGCTGACGATTTCCTTGTTGTGCTCAAATTGATCGCTCAGATTACCTTCATATTCCTGATACAGCTGCCTCGCAACGGTCTTGACTAGAGTAGGCCTAATGGCACCCATAGGACGGTATGAGCACAAACTAATTAAATATTTCATTTCCTTCCTTCACAAGTTCCGCTGTTCCCCTGAGGATCATGAATACCGCGGCGTATGTTGGCACCTTTGCCCTTCCCTCCTTTACCTCTATCCTCCTTTCCCCAATCTCGACCGTTCCGCCTTTGGAAACAAGAACGTTCACCTCTATCTCATTCCCCTCCGGAATCGTTTCCCTTAGCGGGTCAAACTCTTCGAGATTATCGTAATTGACATGCTTCACAACAAGCCCTGTTTTGCCGTGGAGACTGTCCGGCGTTCTTATTAGTCTATGAATATCTATGGTCACGGGCTCATCTATCTTGGAAGCGTAAAGTTCAATCGCCAGTTTCCTTGCGTTCCTCTCAATGTAATCACTTTCCCTTATCTCTTTTTTCGTCATTTTACCCGTTGTCTCCCCAGTTCTTGATTCAAGTTTTTCCCTCCATTCCCCCTTCTCGCTCAGGATATTGAGGAGACCCTTTTTCATGAGCAAGAGCCTTTCCGCCCATCTTGACTTCGGAAAGAGCTGGTTGCTGGACTGGATACATCTCCCAGATATGTAGTCCACTATCTCCCTCCTCTCCTGCGATTCGAGGTCGTCAAAAAGTGAATACACGTGCACGTGATACCCCCTGCTGCCCGAAAATACAATCTCAAGATTGTCCTTTCCGACACCAAGATCATCAGTCAGGATGTTCAGCAGCTTTGTGACTTCAAGTTTCACTGTAGCGAGCATTTCACCGTAGCTCATCTTCTCGCTGCCCGGTATGTGGTCTCCGTCAATGTCGAATACCAGGTCAGCCCCCTGCCACCCCTTGTTCTCCATTGTTGCAGATGGGTTCTCGTAATAGGCGCTGGAATAATAGAAGTGTTGCGGCGTATTTTCCCGCACATAGGCCACCAACGACTCCATTGATGGAAATGAGGTATGCCTTATCATACCCTGTCTGGAAAAAGGTGCGAATGCAAGCTCCCTCTTCATCACCTTGATTATCCCGAAGGAGTTGACGCTTTCATAATATTTTTTGAAGACCTGCTGAACGAATTGAATAGAAAGATCATTCATTCTTCTTCCTGTTGAATACGAAGTAAAGGGCTATGATAGAAACAATCACACCTCCAGTGAAAATCCAGCCGTAAGTGTTCCTCACGCTCGGATTGCTGAAGCTTGTCGGCGTGGAATTAGCAAACCCAGGGAGGGCTCCCGCGTTGAGCTTCTCCTGGTTGGTGTAACCGGAGTTCGTTGCATCAAGGTCCGCAATTTCTTTGAAGGCTAATGTGACATTAGCCATCGTGAAATTGCCGATGGACTCCATGGCCTCGATGAACTCCGCTCCATATGGATTCAGGCCTGTCAGGCTGTAGTCAAAGAGAATGTACTTCTTCAGTGGGCTGTCCTTCCAGTTGTACGTAGAGAAGTTCTTGCTGTAGATTACGGGATAGACGGTCTGATTCCACATAGTATCCGTTATCGTTATGTTGTATCCAGAAAACGTCACGTAACTTATCGTGGGGAAACTAGAAGAGCTCTGCGCGTGCACCTGGCCGGAGCCTGCCATAACAACGGCCAGAGCAAGTATTAATGCCAGAGCCAGGAATATCCTATTCACTGGACGACATAAATACCTCGATTAAAATTTTTCTCTCACGTAGCTCACGGCACTCTTGAAGAAGGGGCTTCCCATGCCCTCGTGATTTCCCTGTCTGGTCCAGTCGGATTCGGTGAGCATATGAAACACCCTTTCAGGATGTGGCATCAATCCGAGCACATTTCCCTTCCTGCTGCAGAGGCCAGCTATGTTCATGACTGACCCATTTGGGTTCCATGGATACCCTCTTTCCATCCCACGGTGATCCACGTAGATTACCGCATTTAGACGTTCATCCACAATTTCATCGAGAATCTCTTCGTCAATGGGGATAAACCTCCCTTCCGCATGGGCCACGGGAAGCTTTATTACTTGTCCAACCCTGAAACTATTGAGGAATACGCAATCATTCCTGTTTATCTTCACGTAAACCGTCCTAGCTTCAAACCTGTTTGAGATGTTTGGCGCGAGTGCGGATTCAACTCTATGCTCCCTCCTCACATTGGGAAGGAGACCTATCTCCGTTAAAACCTGGAATCCGTTGCAGGAGCCCATAATGGGCCGTCCCTCCTCCTCAAACTCATAGATGTCTCCTATGAATGACGATTTTATTCTGGCTGCCATTATCGCCCCGGCCCTAACGTAGTCCCCGCCCGAAAAGCCTCCAGGGAAAAAGAGTATGTCGAAATCGAAAACGCTTCTGTTTTTGTTCTCGAATCTCTTTATGTGAACTATTTCCGGGGACGCGCCCGAATGAAGGAATGAAAGGTAGGCTTCCATTTCATTGTTCGTTCCCTCCATCGTCACTATCCCAACCCTCACCCTCCCGCTCACCTGAATCCCCCCTTCCATCTTTTAAGCAACATTGCGTTATCAATATCAACAACCTTCTCCTCCCCGTTCCGTATTACAAGTCTCTCAGTCTCGGTATGGCCAAGGGGTATTGCATCCTCTGCCATCAGTTCGGCGAACTCCCTTTCCCTTTCTCTCCTAACCTCAACGATCCAGGTTGACGTGGGCTCCGAAAACAGCACAAAATCTGCCCTCAATCCGAAACGGGAAATGTCAATCCTTGCACCGATATCGGAACCAACGATCATCTCCCCCATGGCAACCGCGATGCCCCCATCTGAAACATCATGAATTGATAAAACGGTTCCAGCACCAATGGCCTTCAGTATTTTCACGCTCCTCCGCTTGAGGTTCTCTGGATTTGACATGGGAACGACCCCGGCCATCTGACCCAAGGTCCGGAAGTACAGGGATCCGCCAAGGTCGGTAGTAGGTAGGCCGACGAGATATATGGGGGACGAGGTTTCCTTGAAGTCTGGGGAAAGAGCGTTCCTTATGTCTACAATCTTTCCAATGGACATGATTGTCGGGAAAGTAGGAATTCTCCTCTTCCCGGATTCATTATAAAACGAAACATTTCCTGAAGCAAACGGGATATCCATGGTCTTCGCAACCTCCCTCATCCCCTTGAGCATGGAGATGAATTCCCCCATCACCTCCGGTTTTTCAGGACTTCCTGCATTCAGGCAATCGGAGAAGCCAATGGGTTCAGCTCCCACGGAAACTATATTCCTGACAGCCTCATCAACGGCATCCGCGCCGCCAGCGTACGGATCCAGGGAGGAATAGAAGGGGTTGAATCCATGGCTGATTGCAATCCCCATATATGAATCCCAGTCTACTCTCACAATTGATGCATCCGTAGGCCCCTCCCTTCCTACTATTCCAGAGAACGGGCCCAGTACAGTGCTTCCGCGCACGGTGTGATCGTACTGCCTTACCGCAAACTCCTTGCTTCTCACGCTTCCGTCCCCCATCATGGAGAGAAGGATTTTGCCGACATCTTCGGGGTATTTTGGCACGAATGCGCTATCCCTCCGCCTCCTGAATTCTGCTGGCCTCTCATATGCCTGAGGATTTGTTAGAAAGTTTATATCAAGGTCTATCGTCACTTTTTTCCCGTAAAGAACCCGGATCCTATTCCCTGGCTCACTGATGCCTATGGTTGATGAAGGTATATCCCAGGAGTCCATTATCTCGTGAACCTTTTTCTCATGCTCCTTCTTCACGGCAAGTAGCATTCTTTCCTGGCTCTCCGAGACCCAGATCTCCCACGGTAGCATTCCACTGTCCTTAAGGGGAACACGCTCAAGATGGACCGTGCCGCCCATTCCGCCCGCTTCAAGCATTTCCCCAACAACGCTGCTCAGACCGCCTCCTCCAAGATCCTTAAGCGCGTACAGGAGACCTTTATCATTGGCTTCTAGGACTGCATGTATCAACGGTTCTTTAGTAATTGGGCTACCAAGCTGGACGGTGGACACATCCTCATCCCTTGTTATAGTTTCTGATGCCATGTTCACCCCATGAATTCCATCCCTCCCTGTCTTCCCCCCGGCGATTATCAGTTTCAATCCCGGGATATCAACGGCTGCCGAGCGGACCTTACGCCTTTGCACGATTCCAACGCATCCAACGTTAACCAGGACGTTTGGGGAAAAGAAATTGGCGTACGTGATTCCACCGGAAAGTGTGGGGATCCCAACCCTGTTACCATAGTCCCTGATGCCAGAAATCACGCCACTTTCGATGAATTTTGGAGAGGGGAAACCATTGACCTTCCTCACGCCAAAGAAAAGCACATCTGTCAAGGCCACGGGTTGGGCACCCATGCTAAGAACGTCCCTCAGTATCCCTCCTACGCCAGTCGCAGCCCCGCCGTAAGGTTCAATGGCAGACGGGTGGTTGTGGCTCTCCATCTTGAAAGCGACTGCAATATTCTCATCCAGAGGGAGGAGACCCGCATCCCCTCTTGCGAGTATCTTGTCCTTCCCTATATCCATAAGGTATTTCCGGAGATGGACCTTGGAGCTCTTGTAGCTGCAGTGTTCGCTCCATGCCTGTCCCAGGGCCTGAAGTTCAGCGTCCGTCGGATCTCTCCCCTCCCTCTCAAAGTATTCCCTGATTCTTTTCATTTCCTCCAGTGAGAGACCAAGGGAGAGAGATTTGGAGACCTCCAGAATCTCCTTGTCTCCCTTTCCAATAATCTCAACTATCGCAACTTTAGTCATCAACTACACACTCATTTATAACGGGATTGGCAAGAAGTTTTTCACAGAATTCCTTTCCCAGCTTCTTCCCTCCCCTCTTTAGGGTCACATAGTAGACCTTGCCGGTCCTGACATCTTCCACGTCTTTATAACCCAGGAGCTTCAGAGCCTTGAGAACGGAAAGACCTTCAGCATCCTCCACCCCTCTTCTCAGGGTCACGGTGATTTTCAGCCTTGGCATGAAGATAAATTACATCCGGGCAATTAATGTTTAACTGTATTTTATCACAAGATCCCTGAAGATGTCTGAGACGTCCTCGCATTTGTCCGTCACTATCTCCATGTATTCGTATATTTCCTTGAGCTTCACTATCTCCTTCGGATCATCAAGCCTGAAAACATAGGCATACGCGGAACTGAGCAGGTCATCTGTCTGGTTCTCCAGCTCGTTGATCCTGATGCATTCCTGTATTATGGATCCGAAGTCCGCCTGGTCAAAGCTTTCGAAGTATTTCAGTGCCTTGTTGACCTCAACCACTGACTGGTATATCAGGTCAGAAAATTCCTCCATCATCTTATCCCTTGAAACCTTGAAAAGCACTATCCTTTTTGCCACTGCGTTTATGAAATCGAGAATATCATCGTACTTGGTTGCAAGCATTCCGACATCCACGGATTCAAGAGGCTTGGTCATGTGATTGACCTTCGTGTAAATTTCGTGAACTATTCCGTCCGCATCATGCTCTATCTTCCTAATTTCCTCTGCTCTGCTTTCGAGATTGTCGTAATGCTCTATCATATCCTTCAGGTTTTCAGCTCCCTCAAGGACTTTCTGCCCAAGTCTCTCAAGGTACTTGGAAAACTCCAGAAACACCATTGAGGAATCTTCCAGAGAGAGACCCGTGGATTCAACGCCCAGCAGGACTGTGGACAAAAGGCCGAGGAGCATGAAAACAGCTATCGTCAAAAAAGTTATGTTCCAGCCGTAAAAATACACAAGAACAGGGAAACTGAATGTTCCAAGGACAGCGCCGAGCCTACTTATCGCGGAAGCGCTCCCCTGAGCGGTTGCCCTCAATCTCGTTGGGAATATCTCAGTTGGGATCACCCAGGTCGTCACGTTTGGACCTGCGTTCTCAAAGAACAGGTAGATGGCGAGGAATATGAATATGATGAATATGCTGTACTGGTAGGCAGCCGCGAGAACCAGGGACGCCAGAGCCATGCCCAAGAAGCCAATTTCCTGAAGTTTTATCCTTCCTATCTTCTCGATTATCAGTATGGCGGCAATGAAGCCTATAACGATAAACATGTCCAGAATGATCGTGCCTAAAATAGCATGGACCTTGTCCAGAAGGGTTCCACCCTTAAATCCTATAGTCTCGAGCATAAATGGGAGGGAGATGCCTACCCCGTAGACCCCTATATCCATGAAGAACCAAGGTATCCAGGAAAAGAGCGTCCTCCTCCTGTACCTTGCCCCGAGGAGCTCGGAAATCCTTCCTTTTCTTTCAGGCTCCACAGCAGAAAGGTCCTTTGAATAGTCCAGGGCATACTTTTCCCTTATTTCGTCAATGACCTCTTTTGCCTTATCTTTCTTATTGTTGGTGAGTAGCCACCTCGGGGACTCCGGCATTGAGTGCCTCAGGAAGAGAACCAGAAGGGCAGGGATGACGCCGGACGCAAGCATTATCCTCCAGGAATCCACCTGCCTTCCGAAGATATTAACAAATTCCATTCTCCCGAAGGAAAACCCAATAATTGCAGCGACAAGGGATCCTATTCCCCAGAACATAAAGGTCCTTGTGACAAGCCTTCCGCGGACGTTTTTAGGTGAAAATTCTGCAACGTACGTCGAGCTCACAGGGTAGTCGGCACCGATCCCTATTCCCAAGAGAAATCTGAAGATTATGAGCTGCGTCACGTTTGTTGACAGGGCCGTGAGGAATCCAAAGAATACGAAGAAAACAAGGTCTATGATGTATATCGTCCTCCTCCCTATCTTGTCGGCATAGCTCCCTACAAGCAGAGCTCCAACGAACATCCCGAGGAGGGCGGAGGAGTTTAGGAGGCCTAACTGAAAGCTCCTCGTCGAGGGCACCGAAGAAAGCCAGTTCTGAGATTCAACGAAAATCAGGGCAACGGAGATAATGAACAAGTCATATCCATCAAGGAATACGCCAGCTGCAGACAAAGTCGTGACTTTTCTGATGAACCTTTTCTGTTTCCTCAGAGAATCCTGCATCTTATCCTTTATCATCTGAATAGATAATTAGATTGCCATTATTCCTCAAGTCATATTGCAAGTATAAGGAGGAAAAAAACTCAAGTGAAATTTCGGAGGAGATGGAACTTGATCCGATGTAACCCTGGTTTGTAACTGAAATTGAACTTCAGACACGCATGTAAAATCTCAGGTCAGCCCTTCTTGCATTACATGATGAAGACCTCCCTTATGAGCATATCCATTGGACCCGGATGGAAACTGCCTTCACTGCCCTTTCCGCATACACGCATAAGCATTCTCATGCAATCTGACCATAAAGCGGGGGCAGGTAAATGGCACTCACTCTAAAGAATTCGGGATTCATGTCTCACCGAGCCATGCAGCAGTCTCCATTGACCGGAGTGTCCGGATTCAGTCATCATCAAGTCTTGAGAGTTTGCTTTCCGTAAGCGCTATATTCTGATACTTCCATTCTTTTCTCTCCTTGAGCAT
>JBMFTY010000020.1:0-31260 GCA_049966795.1 Thermoplasmata archaeon | reverse complement strand
CTGCAAAGGACTTATTCACAGGACTTTCCATGCATACTACTAGCTGTGCACTTATATACTTTTCACAATTCATCTCCTCCCCGGAGATCGGAGCTTTCTTGCTCCTATTTCTGTAAATCCGAGGGGAAATGCTAAGGAATGCGATTCTCCATCAATACTGAAAATTTTTGAAATTTCACCCAGCAATTGCATCTCCGCTATCTCCATAGAAATTTAACGGAGTTCTGAGGATGGCTTCAAGAGGGAGTGCCGCTCCTGTTCCTGCCGTTCTCCCTCCTTATTGCGAGAAACATGGATATTAGAATTATCACGCCCCCCGCTACCATGAAAATGGTCACAGGGAATCGGAAGAGAAGAGTGGAAATAAGGACAGCAAAAACGGGTTCCAGTATCAGGATCAGTGCTGACATGTAGCCGCTTATGTCCCTGATCGCAATACTCATTATCCACACAGCCAGGAAGGAACTGAGGACAGCGTTGAAGAGAACGGAGAAGAGGACGTACCTGTTCTCAAGCAGGTGGGATTTCATCACAGAACCAGGACTGACCACAAAACTCAGCAGGGCTACAATGAGCAGCTCGAAGAACGTAAAGACAAGGGGATCTCCATCCCGGAGGAATTTCTCCGTCAGCACTATCTGTAGAGCGTAAAATACTGCGGTGAAAACAGTCAGTACATTCCCGAGCATCTCCCCTGATGTTGACGTAACGGTCATCAGAGCCATACCAACGAAAGCCGCAAAAGCCAGATAGATTTTCACGGGATCGCGGGGAACTCGGAGGAGAAATATGGAAAGAATGGGAGTGAGGATCACGTAAATTCCAGTTATGAGGCCGGACATTGACGGCGATGTATACCGCAGCCCAACCGTTTGCGTTATGTAACCGAGTGCGAGGGGGATGCCAACCAAGGAACCGTATATCGCGTCCCTCCTCCTTATCTTCCTTGCTATGAACGGCAGCATCACCAGGGAAGCGATAAGGAACCTGTAAAGAAGAAAGGACAAGGGGTCAATGTAGGCCAGGGTATCCTTTATTATGGGGAAAGTGGACCCCCATACTGCAGCCACGAATATAAGGCCGACATATGCAGCCCTCCTTTCCATCCAATCCCGAGCATTTTCAGGAAAAAATCCTTTTTCCTTCAGCCAAACGATGAGTAATTTTTTATTGATGTTCCCGTTCCAGAATAAATGCAATTCAGGACCATAATAATAATGCTCATCATCTTGGTTATAGTGGTTCCGGTGGCTGCATACGGCAGCTACAGCTACCTCCAGCACAAGGAGATCGTGGTGAAGTCAGGCGACACCGTTTCCCTGTGGTATTACGGCTACATAGTGGTCGACGGGAATCCCCTTGTCTTTGACACGAACATCGCGAGCGTTGCAAACAACAACGTAACGTACCAGAAGGCCCCGGACTTCAAGTATCATCCCCCGTTTACCCCCTTGAACGACACGATAGGCTCAGGCACCATGATCAAGGGCTTTGACCAGGGTCTCATAGGCATGGCCCAGGGTCAGAGCGGTCTCATAGTCGTCCCCCCTTCTCTGGGCTACGGTCTTGAGAATGCCAGCTTGATAAAGAAGGCCCCTATCAACGGGACGATCCCGGTCTACCAGACGCTCAACTATTCCGTGTTCCTGTCGAAGTTCAACACCTCCCCCGTTGCTGGGGAGACGATAATAGATCCCTCCACGGGATGGTATGTTTACATCATGAGTTTCAACGGCTACTACGCGAACATAGAAAATGAGGTGCAGATAGGTGAGAGGTACTTCCCATACAGCAATATTCCCGGATTCAGCATCCTCGTCCAGAACATAACCGGTTCAGGCAGTAGCAGCGTGATAGAGTACACCACTATCATCATCAACGGAACAGTCCTTCCATCTGGCGCATACATAAGCGAGGTTTCTGGAGGGTACTACTACCTGAACAGCAACCCCTACCTAGCAGGGAGAACCCTCTACTTCTGGGTTGACATAATATCAGTGAAGCCCTGAACCTTCTAGTCCCTCAGAACGAACTTGTATCCGTACTGTATTATCCCCTCTTTCCCCTCCATCCTCACCTTCCTTAGCGTTGCGGACACCTTGGAGCCGATCTTCACATCTTCCGGCGAGCAATCAACGATCTGTCCTGTTATCAGGGGACCTTCCTTCATTTTTATGAGCGCTATGACGTAGGGTATCTGCATCTTGAACTGCTCCAGGCCGTCATGGACTACGGTGAATGAATACACCTCCCCCTCTCCCGAGAGTTCCTCTTCCTTCATCTTGCCCACGGATTCCCTCCTGCATTCAGGACATACCTCCCTTGGTGGAAAATACAAGGTGTTGCAGTTGGTGCACCTGGTTCCTACAAGCCTGTATCTATGCCTGCTCTCCCTCCAGAATCTAGGAACTTCGCTCATCTCAATCCACCCCCAGGATCGTTGTTATGGAAGTTGTACCAAGGCCTCCCATGTTGTGGAGAAGCATGTTTCTTGCATCCTTGATCTGCCTCTGACCTGCCTTTCCCCTCAGTTGCATAACAGCATCCACCGCCTGATAGACCCCAACGGCCCCGAGAGGATACCCATGGGCCTTCAGGCCTCCTGAGACGTTTACGGGCATGGAGGAGTTGAAGTAGAATTCATTCCCCTCAGACATCTTGACCGCCTCGGGGCCTATGATCTCCTCCATCTGAATCAGCGCCGCTATGCTGTACGAATCATGAATCTCGAATCCGTCTATCTTCCCCACGGTGACACCAGCCAGTTCAAGGGCATCCCTGGCACTCTTCTTCACAGCCTTGAACGTATCTATGCTCTGCCTATCATGGAGCGAGAGGAAATCATTTGCAGCTGCCACCCCCTTTATCCTCACGGGATGTTCCGCCTTCTTGACTATCTTCTCATCCGAGGAAATCACGAGGGCAGAAGCTCCATCGCTTACCGGGGCTGTATCGAATACGGTCAGGGGCTCCGAGACGAAAGAGGCCTTCAGGACGTCTTCAATTTTTATTGAATTCCTGAAGTGTGAAGTTTCATTCATCGACGCGTGCTTGTGACTTATCACCGGAAATACCGCGTAGTTCTCCCTCTTTGCCCGCCCGTCGTATTCGTGCCTCCTCGCGATCATTGCCGCAAGGGACGCCTCAGTGGCGCCGAAGAACGTTTCCCACTCCGCATCGAGGGACCCGCCTATGATCTCGTTAGCCACCTCGGAAGGAACGTCGGTCATCTTCTCCACACCTCCGACCACGACCGTATCATAATGTCCTGATTTGACGGCAAGATAAGCCTGCAGCAGGGCAGCGCTCCCGCTTGCGGAACCCGCCTCAATCCTTATGGAAGGTATGTTGAGTCCCGCGATCCCGGAATAATCAGCAATGAGTGCAGCCACGTGCTCCTGGTCGACGAACTGCCCTCCGCTCGTGTTGGCTCCGAAAAGGGCGTCCACGTCCTCCGCGTAAATCCCAGCATCGAGAATTGCCTTCAGGCCAGCCTCTGACGCCAGTGCTCTCAGGCTGGAATCCCAGAGTTCCCCGAATTTCGTGGCACCTGCGCCTACTATGTAAACCTCTTTCAAAGTATCACTCCCCCTTCATTACGATCTTTCCCTTGTACTTCACGTACGTTGAATAATCTATCCAAATCGCTCTGTTCACCTGTTCCATCACGCCCGGCGCCCTATCTCTCCTGAATGAATTTAATCTGTGGTTTACGGTTATGTCAAAGGCGTCTGAGCCAGCGCCACTGCCGAAGGCAACCGCCAGGATCCTGTCCCCGCTCTTCGCCTTGTCAAGTATCGCCGATAGGCCTATTATCATGGAGCTTGAATATGTGTTGCCTATGTACGGAGTTAAAAGGCCGTCCTTCACCTGCTCGTCCTTGAACCCGAGCATCTTTGCAGCTCTTATCGGAAATTTCCCGTTTGGCTGGTGGAACACAGCGTAATCGTAATCCTCCGGTTTCGTGGACATCCTTTCCATCATCTTCCTCGCAGCAGTGAGAACGTGCTTGAAATATGCGGGTTCACCCGTGAATCTCCCCCCATGGCTCGGGTACCTTTCCCCCTCCCTTCTCCAAAAATCCGGGGTATCCGTTGTGAATGAAAGGGTTGCATTGATATCCGCAAATCCTTCCTTTCCTATTATTATCGCTGTCCCTCCAGCGGACGCGGAATACTCAAGTGCATCCCCGGGAGCCCCTTGGGATGTGTCTGCCCCAATTGCTATCCCCCTCTCTATCTGGCCGCTGTCCACCATTGCCATCACGTTCTGCACGGCAGCAGTTCCAGCCTTGCACGCGAATTCATAGTCCGCTGAATGGATGTCATAGGGGAGACCAAGCGCTTCTACCAGTATTGATGACGTAGGTTTTACAGCGTAAGGGTGACTCTCTGAACCAACGTATATCGCCCCTATTGTCCTCTTGTCAATGTCAGCCCTCCTCAGGGCGTTCTTCGCAGCTTCCGCAGATATCGTCAACACATCCTCATCAGGTCCTGGGACTGACTTGCTGTATATCATTATACCATTTTTTATGTTCTCAGGATGCTCGCCCCATTCCCTGGCAATTTCTTCAACCTTTATCCTGTACCTCGGCACGTAAGAGCCGTAGGAGACTATAGAACTCATCTAGATCACAGCTTAATTTCACCTACTATTTATCCTTTGCCGGAGTCATGAGTCGACGAATGTCTACATTATGTGAAGAGGGAACCCATCATCGCGATGAAATTTGGAAGATACCTCGGATAAAAAGAACCAGAGGCTCTCAGTACCCCGCATTTTTCCAGAGCTGCCCCAAGCCCCTCCCTCTCCTTGTTGGAAAGGGAGAGGGTAGAGGCGCCGACGATTTCCATCACGTGCTCGGTGTTCCTAAAGCCAGGTATCGGAAGGACCCCTAGGTCGCTTTCGTATGAGAGCACGACCTGAGAGGGAGTAGCTTTCTTCTGTTCTGCGATCTCCTTCAATTTGGACAGGAGAGGCTTATACCTTTCAAAAAGGGATGGAGAAAAAAGCTTGTTGATTCTTCTGACATAGCCGGATGGTCTCCTCTCCTCTGAATACTTGCCAGTCAGAAATCCCTGGGCAAGGGGGCTCCATGCGATAAGCTTTATCCCCTCCCTGTCCATGAAGTCAAGGAGACCCTGATCAGGTCTTTCCACGAGGTTGAATTTTATCTGGTTGCTCTCTATCCTTGCCTCCTTCATGGCCCGGTTGCCCAATTTTATGCTCTCCTGCGAGAAGTTAGAAACGCCTATGTGTTTTATCAGCCCTTCGTCTCGCAGCTTCTCCAGCTCCCTGAAAAGTTCCCTGAGGTTAGTGTATGCGGAAGGCTCCCAATGGACCTGGTAAAGGTCAACATAGTCAGTCCGGAGACGCTTGAGGCTTCCTGAAAGTCTCTTTCTCACGCGTCTTGCAGTGGCATTGAAGCCAGCTACCTTCGTAGCAATACTCACATCCTCCCTTCTTATCCCCTGAATGGCCTTCCCTATAAGCATTTCAGAAGTTCCGTTGCCATAGATCTCAGCAGTGTCCACGAAGTTAAGGCCCTTCTCAAGACCCGCTCTCAGTGCTTTGATGAGCTCTTCCTCATAATATCCTTCGCCCCATCCCCTCATTCCAAGCTGCCAGGTACCGAGTCCGATTCTGCTTATCTTCCCAGAAAACAGGCTTTCCGTCATTGTGGAAACATGGCGAGGACTTACATCTTCTTTTCCTTTCTTCTCCGCAAAGAAAATATATTCGTGATTCAGATAACAAATCGTGCGGGTGTACTACGAACTCCCTATAAATGAGCAGCCAGTCGATGCCTATGAAAAGCTGATAGAGAGCATTGATGACGTGAACGTATGGCGCGGCCACGTGCAGATAAGGAAGATAGACCAGAATAATAGGGAATCCGTACTTGCATTTAGAAACAAGGTGCAGAAGGAGTGGATAGGCAGCAGGAAGGAGGATCTATCCATAGTGATAAGGTACGGCAAAGGTCCGCTGAAGGGCTTTCAGGTGTTTCAGGTAATGCAGGACAAGATCATTATAATGGTCAACGTGAGGATGAGGGGGCTTTGGTATCCCTTCACTTCATTCGCCGTATCTCATATCCTGGAAGGGGAGATAGCAGCGCTCAGAAGATTGTTTCCGCCCCTGATGGAACAAGAAAACATTAAATAAAGTCATTAAATACGACGCACAGCCCCGATAGTGTAGTGGCCTATCATACGAGCCTGTCGAGCTCGTGACACGGGTTCAAATCCCGTTCGGGGCGTAGTTATTTACATATCACTGAAGCATGTTGCTCTTGACCTTCAGGAAAGTGAAAATGCCAGCACGGCGTACAAGTGGGGCTATCAGAGAAACGCTAAAATAGAAATAAAAAATGTACAAACGGGAGCAGAGATCAAAGTTCTCAGGTCACAATTATGAGTGGAATTAAAATAAAAAATGAAAGAAAGGGTGATGTATCCAAACGGTTGAAAGACAAAGTGAACCTTGATGGCAAGGTGGCCATTTTAACAGGGGAGAATTTTTTCCAATGTGACATCACTGACTTTGCAGCGATCAGGGAAACACTAATAAACATCCACGATCATTTCAAAAGAATAAACATGGCTGTCAATTGTGCTGGAATAATCACAACAAAGGGTATTGATGAGCTTGATGAGGGAGAGTGGGATAGAGTGATAGACGTCGACCTGAAGGGATTATTTCCAGTTTCTCATTATTCTCAGAAATATATGGAAGCAAGAGGTAACATAATTAAAATTGGTTCCGGGTGGGGCCTGAAGTGTGGACTTAATGCGGCTGCTTACTGTGCAGCCAGAGGGTAAGTAGCAAATATGACACGACCCATGGCAATAGATTTGGGCCAAAGGAACATAAGGATAAACTGCGTGGATCTTGGGAACATGGAAACTCCTAGGCTCATTAATGAGGGGAAGCAGCTTGGCTCTGACCTCAGTAGATTTCTTGATGAAGCGGCAGATAGACATATCAGAAGAATAGGAAAACCAGAGGAGGTAGCCTATGCGATTCTCTCTCTGGCAAGTGATCTCTCCTCCCAGGTAACCGGGTCAAATATTGTTGTGGACGGAGGCGGACGGACATGACTTATCCTGATCTTACCGGAAAGAAAGTCGTGATAACTGGAGGTGCCGGAGGAATAGGATTAGCCGCGGCGAAGAGATTTATTTCGGAGGGATCTCGCGTGGCCATATTGGATTCGAATAGGAAAGCATTGGATAATGCCATATCTAGAAATCCAGGCTTGGTGGGAATAGAGGCAGATGTTAGCGATCCAAAGAGTGTGGACAACGCATTCGTTGAGGTCGATGAACATCTGGGCGGAATTGATGTGTTAATATCAAATGCCGGCATAAGCAGAAGAAGGCATTTTCTTGACATAAAATATGAGGAGTGGCAGGAGGTTATCAATGTGAATCTCGGTGGCATGTTCCTCTGTGCCAAGCAGTCCATAAAGAGGATGATAAAGAAGAAAAGCGGGGTTGTTCTCTTCACAGCTTCTACCAACGGTATTGAAGGGCATCCTTTATATGCTTCGTACAATGCATCCAAGGCGGGTGTTATCCTATTGGCCAAAACACTTGCTCTGGAGTTCGCGCCCTGGTTGAGGGTGAACGCCATTTCCCCCGGGTATGTTCTGACCCCAATGCAGAAAGCTGAATATACTGAAGACATGCTTCAAGCGGTTAATTTAGGCATCCCGATGGGCAGGCACGCTACACCTGAGGAGATCGCGGCACTATTTGCATTTCTGGCCTCTGATGAATCTAGATACGTAACGGGGCAATCAATTGTTATAGACGGTGGGGAAACTGCCGGGCAGTATATTAGGGGCCTAGAGGAGCATTGAGGAGGTGAGATGAGTTGGGAGATGAAGAGGTGGCACATCCATACATACCAAATTCCGTGCCCAGCGTAAAGAAGGAAATGTTGAAGACCATAGGTGTGGAGCGCATTGAGGACCTGTATAAGCATATACCGGAGGAGATAAGATTCAAAGGCAAGATGAGCATGCCTGAACCGATAACATCAGAATTGGAGCTCAGGAACCATGTCCTCGGCATTTTGAATAAAAATGGTGACCCCGGGGAATACAGGAGCTTTCTCGGAGGGGGATGTTGGAATCATTACGTACCTGCGATATGCGACGAGATCAATCGCCGTTCGGAATTCCTGACTGCATATGCTGGGGACCCTTACGAAGATCACGGAAGGTTCCAGGCACTTTTCGAATATGAGAGTATGATGGGAGAACTGCTGGATATGGATGTTGTAAGCGTTCCGACGTTCAGCTGGGGTCAAGCAGCAGCCATGTCACTCAGAATGGCATCAAGAATAACAGGGAGGAGGGAAGTAATTGTCCCGGACCTGATGTCGAAGGAAAGGCTGATGGTAATTAGGAATTATTGCGATCCATCCTTGATTATAAGGACAGTGAGACATGACAGGGAGACAGGGATGATCGATCTTGACGATCTCAAGAAGAATGTTTCAGGGGATACTGCTGCAGTATATTTTGAAAACCCTGCGTACCTTGGCTTCATCGAGACAGGTGGAAATGAGATATCAGATATTGCCCATAAGAAAGGGGGAATGGTCGTAGTTGGGGTTGACCCGATCTCTTTGGGTGTACTCTCTCCTCCAAGTCATTACGGCGCAGACATTGTTTGCGGGGAGCTCCAGTCCCTTGGTATTCACCAGCACTTTGGCGGAGGATTGGGAGGTTTTATATCAAGTCCCGATGATGAAAGAATAGTGATGGAGTATCCGCTTCGCCTCTTCGGCACCGCAAAGAACTCCAAGGGTGAACAGGTCTTCGGGGATGTAGCCTACGAGCGAACGTCATTTGCTAAGAGGGAGGCAGGAAAGGATTTCGTTGGCACTATGGCTGCCCTCTGGGGGATCACTGCAGGCGTTTACCTGGCATTGATGGGTCCCAAAGGGATGAATGAGCTAGGGAATCTGATAATGAAGCGCTCACATTTTGCGATGAAGAAAATCGGCGAAATATCAAAAGTGAATATACCCTTTTCCAAATCCCCTCACTTCACGGAATTCATCGTTGATTTCAAGGAAACAGGGAAGAATGTGAAACAGATCAACAACTATCTCTTGCAAAACAAAATTTTCGGAGGTCTGGACCTATCAAATGACTTTCCTGATCTCGGTAATTCAGCGCTGTTCAGCATCAATGAAGCTCATACGCTCCAGGACATAAATTTCCTTGTGCAGAAGATTAAGGAGGCAATCCTATGAGGAACTTCCACGAGGCCAGATGGGAAGAGCCCGTTATCTTTAAATTAAGCAGGAGTGGGGAGCGTGGAATTCTGGTTCCAGGGGTGGAGAGGGAGATAGAGCTTGAGGTTGGTGATGTGACATCTAGCCTCCCTGATTTCATGATAAGGAAGAATCTTCCGGCACTTCCGGAAATATCTCAAATGAGGGTCCTGAAGCATTATCTAAGGTTGTCTCAGGAGAACCTCGGAGCCGACTTGAATGTGGATATCGGTCAGGGAACCTGCACTATGAAGTATAGCCCAAAAGTGAATGAAACATTTGTGTCAAATCCCAGGGCTGCGGATATTCATCCTCATCAGGACGTTAGCACAATACAAGGAACGCTGGAAATAATTTACAGGCTAGACCTTCTTCTCAGGGAGTTATCTGGGATGGATAAATTCTCTTTCCAACCTGGTTCAGGATCACAGGCCATATTTGCAATGGCTTCAATAATTCGAGCCTATTTCAGACGCAGGGGGGAGGAGGAAAAAAGGGATGAAATCATCACAACGATATTTTCTCATCCATCTGATGCTGCAGCCCCTGCTGTTAAAGGGTTCAAAATCATCACCATATATCCTGACGAGAATGGCATCCCAGACATAGAGGCACTTAAAGCGACTGTTTCAGACAGAACTGCTGGATTGATTATAGCAAATCCAGAAGATACTGGCATATTCAATCCAAGGGTAAAGGAGTTCACGCAGATCGTGCATGAAGCGGGGGGACTTTGCGCTTACGATCAGGCCAATGCGAACGGCCTCCTCGGAATAGCAAGGGCCAAAGAGTCCGGTTTTGATATGTGCTTTTTCAACCTTCACAAGACATTTTCTACACCCCATGGTTCGGGTGGTCCCGCCTGCGGAGCACTTGGTGTGAGTGGGGAGCTCACTCAATTCCTCCCTGTTCCAATCGTAGAAAAGGCAGGGTCAGAGTATTTCCTGAATTATAACATTCCTCACTCAATTGGAAAAGTCAGGGAATTTCACGGCGTCTTCCCAGCAGTCTTGAGAGCATATGCTTGGATAATGTCTCTTGGGGCCGAAGGGCTGAAGGAGGTTTCCCAGGTAGCTGTTCTAAACAATAACTATGTGATGAACAGAGTTCTTAAGATAAGGGGGGCAGGCATCTCATTTCCATCAACGAAGGAAAGGGTTGAACAGGTAAGGTATAGTTGGAACAGGCTTACGGAGGAGACTGGGGTCACTTCTGAAGATATAATAAGAAGGATGGCAGATTTTGGCTTCCATCTCTGGACGAGTCATCACCCATTCATAATCCCGCAACCATTCACCATAGAACCGACGGAATCTTACTCTAGGGATGAAATGGATGAATATCTTGACACTTTGGAGCATATTGCGGAAGAAGCTTACACTAATCCAGATCTGGTAAAAAATGCACCTTATAACAGCGTCGTTCACAAAATAGACAGAACTGAATATTTCGATGATCCTAAAAAATGGGCCATAACTTGGAGGGCCTACATTAAGAAGCACGTAAACGAGGACTCAGAATTAAAATAGGAGTTTTAGAGGCTTTTACTGGGGTCCTCAACACGATTTTTAAAACCTTAACTTCCTGAATTTTTGGTAATATCTATCACTCTAGCAAAGTCTGTATTTGCCGGATATAGTTGTATACTGACTGTTTTTCCAAATGTGGTTATAAAGAAGCTTAATAACGATATTACCTATTTGGTAATTTTCATGGAAGAGTGGATGAAGAAGATAGTTGATGAGGCAAGGTCAAGATAAGGGGCTGTTGAAGTGAAGAAGATTGGTAACAACTATTATGTAAGCAGAGTATCAAGCGTCTACGATCCCTTGAAGAAGAGGGCAAGGAAGATCTCCGGCGAATACATAGGGAAGGTAACCCCTTCAGGAATAGTTAAAGCTAGAAGGAGAAGCTCCGCACCAACCTCAGTTTTCGAGTACGGGAATGCAAAGCTGCTCTACGATCTTTCCTCAGGCATGATTGAGTCGTTGAAGACAAACTTCCCATCTATGTGGAGGGAAGTGTTTGCTATGTGCACAGTAAGAACGATAAGGCATGCAGCTCTGAAATACATGGATGTTGCATGGGAGAAGCTCTAACTCAGCCAGGAAATGGAAGCGTTCATGTCCCCCTCTGCTCTTTCTTCAACACTGAAATCAATATGGAAGGACTGGGAATCGCAGAGGAGATTCTTCATGGGGCTGATGAAGAAGGGAGACACACTCTTGTTCGACCTTTCAAGCATATTCTCAAGGGGGAGAATGTGCTCCTCTCAGAGAAGGGGTACAACAGGCATCGCATAAACATAAGGCAGATAAACTTTGCAATGGCATTTTCCAGTAGCGATTCATACCGACTGTGCTGAAGCCTCTTCCGGGTTCGGTGAGGGACGTGAAGTCCATCTCATCATTCCTGAAGGAGTTTGATGTACAGAAAAGCATCCTCGTCCTGGACAGGGGGTTCTTTTCTTTCCGCAATATTGAATATTTTCTTGCAAATGGTATAGACTTCATACAACCAGTCAGCAGGGTGCTGAAGATCATAGACCATTCCATCCCCCTTGACCATGTGCTCATCTACAGGGACAGAGGGATACGCTATTCAAGGGTGGTTATGACTGATAAGATTGGAAAAATCATCCCCGTGAAGGAAGAAAAAAGGGTGTTTTTATACCTGTACGAGGACGTGAAGCTGAGAGGGGAGGTGGAATCAAACCTAATAGTACTGATGAAGAATAGGAGGATAAAGAGATACGACGCAACCAAGTTAGGAAGGTCTCAATACTCTCAAGCTTGGAATGGACGGTGAATTGCTGTACGATATATACAAGAGCCGAGAGGATGTTGAACAGTCTTTCGATGCGATGAAGAATGAACTGGAGGAGGACAAGACATACCTGCAGGATGATGAATCCATATGGGGCTATTTCTTCATAACGTTCCTCTCCCTATACCAGCACTACAGGATCCTTGCGCTGATAAAGTCTAAGGACCTTGTCGGTAAGCTATCCGTTAATGAGGTATTGCTGCAGCTGTCCAGGGTATACCTGGTGAAATACGCGGACGGGACAACAGGATTCCTGGACATACCGAGGAAGGTGGAGAATATAATAAATACTCTGGGGCTCAAACATATTACCTAAATCTTAGCGAGTTAAGGTTTAAAAATTATCTACTGGCTTAGGAATGGAACTTATTAGAAGATTATGTCCAGAGGGGGATTTATGATTTAGCGGTCACACCTTATTTAGCGCTGAGAACATGATGAAGCAGCCCTCTTTAATGCCTCCTCCTCGAATCCGTGAAAGCTTTCAGCTGATGATACAATGGACGGATACTGCAGGTCCAATCCCTTTACTGGAAATTTCACCAATTAAATCCAGGGTAAAATAATAATGTGCAATTTGTTTCAGCACCCGAAATGAAAAGATTGGGGCTAATCGTAAACCCTGTGGCTGGAATGGGTGGCAAAGTTGGCCTAAAGGGCACAGATGGCGCGGAAATACCAAGAATAGCAAGAAGCATGGGGGCTACCCAGATTTCCCCGGAAAGGGGGCGTAGGGCGTTAAAAAGGATTTCCAAGATAAATGATACCCTTGAGATATTGACCTGCTCCGGAATGATGGGAGAGAATATTGCTAGGGATGAAGGGTTCAAATTGAAGGTTGTCTGCGAAGTAGAAGACGTGACAACTGCCTCTGATACCAAGAGATGCGCAGGAATTCTCAGGGATGAAGGAGTTGATCTTTTGATTTTTGTGGGCGGGGACGGAACAGCCAGGGATATATGTGAGACCGTTGGCGACACCATAACGGTCTTGGGAGTGCCATCCGGGGTCAAGATGTACTCATCCTGCTTTGGAATAACGCCAGAGGCTGCAGGTGATCTGGCCCTCCTCCATCTTACCAGAGAAGGGCCTAAAACCTCACTTGCAGAGGTTCTGGATGTGGATGAGGAGATGTTCAGAAGGGGGGTTCTTTCCACCAGGCTTTACTGCTATCTGAGGGTTCCCCATGAGGCATCCCTCACACAACATCCTAAAGTAGCTACGCAGTTGGATAGCGAAAGGGCTCAACAGGAGGCTATAGCGGAACAGGTCATAGAGAATATCGAGCCTGGTCACTACTATATTATAGGTCCGGGAACCACAACAAAGGAGATCATGAAAAAACTTGGTTTTGAGAGCAATCCGCTCGGTATTGACATAGTACGTGTGAGAGAGGATGGAAGAGCGGAGCTGGTGGGAACGGACCTGAATGAAGAATCAATCTACAGAATCGTTTCTGGAATAGGTAAGGGGGAAGCAGGTCTCATAATCACTCCCCTTGGCGGTCAAGGTTTCATATTTGGAAGGGGGAATCAGCAGCTCAGCCCGAGGATAATTGAATTGATAGGCAGGGAGGGCATCTCAATTGTGGCAACACAGAACAAGGTAGCGTCTATTGCACAGAACGGAATGCTGATAGACACAGGTAGCCCAGAAACGGATAAGAGGCTTTCAGGTTACTACAGGGTTATAACCGGGTACCGCTTGTTCTCTATTCTCGAAGCAAAGACCTGGCATTAGAGTGTTTATAGAAACGCTTGCCGGAATCGAGAGAATTGATTGCTTGTTTCCATACACGACACTTATATTGCGCTGCGAAAAATGACTGAGCTCAAAGTAATGGATTGGAGATGAAAAGATTGTGATCGACAATTCAGACGGTTGCTTCTCCTTTTTAGGATCGAAAGTACCTATTCTATATAGTGGACATTACTACACAATATCTACCTGAAAATACTTTGACTTTTTTTGAATAAAATGATGTTATTCATAAAATATGGGTTCGAAAGCATTCAGGGACATTGATGATGTCCCTCTGAACTTCAATCACCTGAAAGTATGGTTTACCTCAGGGATGGGATTCTTCACCGATGCCTATGATCTATTCATAATTGGTATCGTGCTGATAATCCTTGAGGGTGGATACAGCACAAGCTTCCATGTTGCGCTAGGAAATGCATTCGAAGGTGCTGGACTCCTTGGTTCATCAGCAATAATTGCAGCCATATTTGGTCAGCTTATTTGGGGAACTGTTGCGGACAAATTCGGGAGAAAGAAAATTTATGGACTCGAGGCAGCGATACTGGCTTCAGGTGCTATACTGAGCGCGTTCGCATGGAACTACTGGTCCCTGTTAGCGTTCAGATTTATACTTGGTTTCGGCATCGGAGGAGACTATCCTGTCAGTGCAACTATAATGAGTGAGTATTCAAATATCAAGGACAGAGGGAAGCTTATCGCTCTTGTGTTTGCAAACCAGGGCATAGGCTCGGTTGCGGCAGTTGCTGTAGGCCTGGGGGCCGTTGCTGTACTCCCCGCAGAATTTGCATGGAGGTTCATGCTGGCCTTCGGTGCCATTCCTGCATTAGCCGTCATATACATGAGAAGGAAGCTGCCAGAAACACCAAGGTATGCTGCACTGGTAAAGAGGGATTCAAACGGGGCTATGAAAGCCGCACAATTCATAAAAGGGAATGCAAAAATAAACACCTCAGCAAAAACCAGCATATCATCAGCATCGACATTTTTCAAAAACTACTGGAGAACACTCATCGTTACTGCAGGTTCTTGGTTTTTGCTCGACGTTGCGTTCTACGGTACCGGAATATTTTCCGGTCCCATAACAGGTTCCATAATTCCAGCAACAGGTCTATCCTCTAAAATAGTGCTCGCAGGAATACCATTTATGGTTGGATTCTTTGGATACTTCGCAGCAGTTGCACTTATGGATAAAGCAGGAAGAAGAACATTGCAGGTACTGGGCTTTGCAGCCATGGGGATACTCTACTTCCTCGTTTCATCATTCATAGTAGCTAAGGGAGCGAAAGTGACAGGTTTCGTACTTCCTGTGGAGGTGATGTTCGCACTGTATTCCCTGACGTTCTTCTTCATAGATATGGGACCCAATACCACCACCTTCATAGTCCCAGCTGAAGTCTATCCCGTTAAATTCAGAACGACCGGCCATGGGATATCTGCAGCTGCAGGAAAAACAGGAGCGGCTATTACCACATTCTTCTTCGCGTATCTGCTAAGCTCTATAGGATTAAAAGAAGTACTGATGATGCTTGCTATGGTGTCATTTGTGGGAGCAGCGGTTTCAATACTCCTAAAGGAAACAAAGAATGTGCCCCTGGAAGAGGCAGCGGGGGAAGAGATCTTTGTTGAAAAATCAGACAGTTTATCAACATGATTTTTCTGTCATATTGAATGCTGATTTTTATCATTTTTGAAAACATTCCTCATTCTTTTTTTGAGCAACGAAATTTCTGGAATCCTGCCTCCTAAGAAAGGAATCAATTGTCAAGGAAAGTGTGATATGATCCCTTCGATCACACACTTAAGCCGCAGCAAGATAAAAAGAGACCTAATGTTGCACGTCAGCAGGAGATTGATGCCTCTCATAACTGGAAACAGCGCAGACTTTCCAGATGAATTTTCATGTTTCTAGGTTTTCAGTAATAGATATCGCTGAAATAAATTGCTGGACATTTAGCTCATCTGGAATCAATCCGTAAGGCTGGATTCTAATTTAACCTCTCTCTTATTCCACTGCAAAAGTGTTTCGTTCCCTAGAAGATAAAGCTTATTTTTTCCTATGCAATGAAAGTCATCGTTCTCCAGGATGAATCAGATTTCGTAGTACATGAGCAGCTCATCGTAGTACCTGCTTCCCCTTTTTATGGCACGAGGCATCATCCCATACTCTACAAACCCAAGTTTCCTGTAAAGGTCTATTGCAGCCCTGTTTACTGTAAATACCTCCAATCTCAGTATCTCAAATTTACCCCTGGACCTATCTATAAGAAGGTGCATCATTGCCTTTCCCAATCCACGGCCCCTGTAATCCTTCCTCAGGGAGATTCCAACCGTCGCAACATGTGACAGCTCTGTCCCGGGCCTTATCCTTCTTGCTTCGCAAAGTCCAACTGCTTTTCCGTCCTCCTCTGCAACTACGGCCACAGCATCCCCGCTCTTCACGCTTTTGTAGAGGTCTGAAAACCAGTCTATTTCAGACTGGTAATCCGGTTTGCTGTGATAGAATGAGATGCCTAAATCTGGATTTTCCTTTGCCTCCTCATAGTATGAATAATAATTCTCAATCAGCGCGTCTAAGTCACTCCACATTAGCTCCCTGATCATCCTTCCTACATTGAAGGGCATATTTAAAAATTTTAGGGGGGTCTGATAATTTCAAGTGGAAATCCGCACCTTTCATTTCAACTTCAAGAAATTTACTATTTTTTCTTATGGAGAATATCGCGTTATCGGTTCCAGTAAGCGAAGCTATGACGGCTCTAGAATAATTCTAGCGAAGAAATCAATGTAACGCTCAGGAATGTCGTTCAGGACTTCAGTTCCTCCGGAAGATTCTCCCTTCTTGTTTTGGTCTCCTTCTCTAATATCTCTATAGCGGCATCTAACTGCGGATCCCTTTCCTTGAAATAATCTTCCGGTTTAAACTCCACTTCCGTGTCAGGATCAACGCCATAGTTCTCCACCCCGAATCCTATCTCCTTGAACCAGAAGGAATATTCGGGTTGCGTGACCACTGTTCCATCAATGAGCTTCCTCAGGGGGTTGATCCCCACCACCCCTCCCCATGTCCTGGTGCCTATGAGCTTGCCTATCTTGAGGGCCTTGAAAGAATGGCTGAAGATATCTCCGTCAGAGCCAGCATACTCGTTCGTTATCGCGGCTATCCCTCCGACAACTGAATTCACTGGATATGGGCGAGGAGTTCCCCTTCTAGGTTTATCGTATCCAAGTCTCTCAGACTTGATTTTCTCCAGAATTATTTGAGAGACGAATCCTCCTCCGTTGTATCTCACATCAACTATGAGGGATTCATAGGAACTCTCGTTCACGAAGAGGCGGAAGAACTCGTTGAGGCCCATCATTCCCATGTCAGGAACATGAACGTAGCCTATCCTGTTTCCGCTCTTCCTGTGCACGTACTCCCTGTTCCTCTCCACCCATGCTCTGTACCTTATGTAACGGTCATCGTTAAGAACGTCTACCAAGGCAATCTTCTCCCTTCCATCGGCCTGGCGAATTTTCAGGCGGACAACTTTCCCTCCCTTCCCAAGGAGGAAACGATTCACATGGCTATCGCTTACCGGAACCCCGTCTATCTCTTCCACGATGTCGCCCTCCCTAACGCCCCAAGTGATAAGGGGAGATTTCTCCTTCTCATTCGTCAAGTCCCCATGATATACCTTGCGGACGACGAGAACGTTGTTCACATACTCAAAATCTGCCGCAAGCGTTCCAGCTCTCGGGTGCTCGATGGTGGTGAATTCGCCCATCATCTCATAGCAGTGTGAGGTCCTGAACTCGCCTATCATCTCATTTATTACCATGCTCAGGTCGAACCTCGTTCTTGCCTGTTCCGCTAACTTCCTGTACCTCCCGTAGATCCTGTCGGAGACTTCTATAGCCCTCCTCTGTTCCCAGTAATGGTCCCTCATCATCTTCCAGGTTTCATCGTACATCTGTAGGAACTCCTGCGACATGCTTGTTGTCATGGCCAGGTTATCCGTGTTCACTACCTTCTCGTTCTGCGAATCTATACCAGCAGCATCCTCCGCCTTCCCGCCGAATCCCTTCTCTATTTTCAGTATCGCTATCTTCCCGTCATCCCTCTTGTAGAGCAATCTCTTCCTGCCAGGGGAAACGGAAAACGCAACAACATTGCTCTTCACGTTCCTCATTTTCCTCTCTGCGAAATCGAAGAATTTTATGGACCCCTTTTCAGGAACGCCGGAATAATATGAGTCAAATTCCCCATGAACAGGGACCTCATATAACAGTACCCCTCCCTCCATTGGAATTATCCTTCTGTAGTCCGAGGCCGCTATTCCAAGGGACTGCGCCCTTTTTGCCGCTTCCTGCAGGTCAATCTTTTCACCCCTTGGGACGAGGGAAGCCAGGTCCTTCTTAAGGGGGCTGACGCCTCCCTCCTTAAGGGGTATCACGTACGGACTTGCCACGAAGGGATAGCTGAAGTTGAACGCGACCTTGTCCTGAACCGGGTCTAAATCTCTGGACGAAAGGAAGTAAAGGTACTCTCCGTCAGGGCTGAATGCAGGGCTGAAGTCGTTTGAGATGTCGGTAGTGACGTCATATGTCCTGTTGTCCTTGATGTCATAGACCCTGATGAATCTCTGGGTATACCCCCCGAAGAACGTTTTCTTCGTCGGTAAGCTGTAAGCGAGATAGGAGGAGTCTGGAGATATGTCAAAGTCAGTAATCATATCCTCCTGGCTGGAGTCCACAAGCCTGGCCTCGCCCGTAGAAAGATCGAGAAGGTGGATCTCAAACCTGTCGTTGGATAAGGCGGCAAACGTTCCGTCCTTGGAGACGACCAAATGGTAGATATTTCCAAAGCGGTGGTTCACCTCGTTTCTCTTTCCTTCCTTGTAATTGTATACTATTAGGGAATCTCCCTCCTTGTCCCCTGTGACGTAAAGAACTTTCCCCCCTCTCAGGAAGACGACCCTCCGAAGCCTCAGTCCCTGTTCAACCCTGATATTCAGCGAGGATTCATCATTTGTGATGATCCCCCTTCCCCTGCTAACCACAGCAAGAAAATTCTCGTCGTTCACATCGAAGTCCTCTATGTTCTTGGTCGCAGAGATGACCCTTTCATCAACACCTGAGTATAGGTCCCCCACAGGTATCTCCTCAATCCCCTCATTCCCGGGATTGAAGATGAATATCCTTCCGCCCATTGAGAAAACGATCTCCTTTCCATCGGTGTTCAGATGCCTTGGATAATATTCGGAGAAATTTGTGTGAATCTTGAAGTCCTTTCCATCGAGGTCCACGGAACATATCTGTCCATGCTTTCCTCCATCATAAATGAAGTAAATCCTCTCGTTAGCAATTACTGGGGAGGAAACATGATACTCCAGGTCCACCAGCTTCCTGAACCCCTGTTCGACTGTTCCTGCCCATATCTTCCCCCTTGTGCCGCCTCTGTAACCTTTCCAGTGTGGCAGCTCAAACGTGTTCCTTCCAAGATATATCTTCCCCTTGTGATATATTATGTGTATCGCAGGTCCTAGATTCAGGGGACGAAGTATCCTTCCATCGTCCTCAACCTCATACAGGTACGTCATTGAACTGAACGGCTGGAAGACAGGCGTAGACACGACTATTCTCCCTTCTGGAGTGAATCCGGCGATGTCTGTGAACATTCTCCTGGCAACGCTCTGACCTGAGAGGTACGTTAATCTTTTGACGGAACCGTTCTCCCTGTCGTACGAGAAGATGTCCGCATAATTTATGGATTCTCCGTACATCGCCCTGAAGGCTATCTTCTTTCCGTGATCATAATACCTGCAGTTGTTTACGACACCAAATCCACTGATTAACTTTCTGAAATCACCCTGCGCCCTGTCATACTCCCAGACATCACCCCCGCTTATGAAAGCAATCTTGTTATCAAAGATGTCCGGATTGTAAGCCAAATTTCTCATGTCATTCAGATGTTTGGGGGGTTTATAACGTTTTTCAGGTTCAAAACGAGGGAATCATTGAAAAGAATTGACAAGTAACTCTTGTTTAATTTAAGGATGTCCGGTAACAGGGAATTCCTGAATCAGGAGATACCAAGGGAATAAGGAGTTTGAACCGCATAAGATAAATGGAGAGATGACAGGAAATCGATTCCGGGATCATGTGGATTTTTTTCCCATTATAGAGGCGATGCTTTGCGTTTGCCGTGATATCGAGAGTTACTTAGAATGTACAGATATATTTAATATACCTAAGCCACTAAGGGGTCATGGCAAAAGTGCTTTTTCTCCTGCTAAGCGGGAAGGAAACTCCGGAGAAGACAAACCTTGCTATAATGACAATAGCAAGGCAGATAAAGGCCAATAGATACGAAGATGCGAAAGTGCTGCTTTTCGGGTCCAGCGAGGAATACGTGGCGAACCTGAGCGGTGAAGCAAGGGAATCATTTGAGGAAATAGTCAAAGCGGGGGCAATAGATTCAGCGTGCGTATTCGTTGCTAAGAAATACGACGTGGAACTGAAACTGCAGGCAATGAACGTTCCCCTCCAACCATTCGGGGAAAGACTGGCGCATTACGTGAACAGTGGCTACGAGGTAATAACCTTTTGAGAAGCCCGAAATCTTCAATAGGCCCCGCGTGGGGCATTTATTTTTCCATTTTCGTTATCCTCTCTACCACATTCTTCATCAGATCAAGCAACAACATGATGATCACATCAACCCCTCTCCTTGCAAGGTACTTCCTGGGATTCAATCAGGACGAGATTGGTCTGGTAACTGCGGTAAGCTATTTGGTGACGTTCATCACCACTGCGATGGTAAACACACGCCTCTCTTCACGTGAGCGGAGGATCGGCTTTGTAATTTCCCTTGTAATCTATGCAGCTACGTTCATAGGCTTCTGGAGGACCAATGCAATCGTCGTTTGGCTCCTAGTTTCTCTCGCGGGGGCGTCCCTCGGACTGATTATGCCAAATTTGATCACTTCCGCAGGACTGTTTGAAGACCAGAAGATCAGGGAGAGGGTGCTTGCCCTTTACACCGTTTCCTTGAGCCTTTCTCTGGTGATCGGCCCGGCAGTGGAGAGCTACCTTCTTCGTTTCATCTCCCTCAGGGAAACGTTCCTCGTCTTTTCCGCCTTCGCGATTGCGGCGGTAATCCTTTCTCCCTTCCTTCGGTTTCCAGAGGAGGGCAGGGCAAGTGGAAAAGTCAGGGTTCTGTCAAACAGGGGATTCAGGTCTTCAATAATAAACATAATGTCCTACAACATCCCTTTTACCATACTCATAGCATTCGGTGGGATATATGAGCACGAAAGATTCGGTGTATCACTCTCTTTCATCTCCATCCTGTTCTCCCTCTTCTTCCTGTCCTCATTTCTTTCCAGGCTTGCGATGTCCATTTTCCCTCCGAGGAGAATAGTGGGGAACATGATGCTTGCCATGGCACTTACAGCTGCAGGCTTGGCAGTCATGCTCTTTTCAAGAAACGTTCTGTATTTCGCGGTATCTCTCCTGATACTCGGGGTCCCGCACGGCCTCACATATCCACTTTCAATACTTTCCATCGCCAGGGCATACAGGCAGGAGGAAAGGAATGTGGCCAACAGTTACTTCTTTTCCTTCATGACGGGCATCGGTATTGTGGTGTCTACGGCTGGTGGAATCCTGATTGAAAGATTTGGATATGGACCCGTTTTCATGGGAATTCTCGTTGCAGTCTTGGTACTCTTCGTTGCCCTGAATGTGAACGTCGTAGCTAAAGGTAAACCTTCTCAGGAAATGTAGCACATCTTGTGCTTCATATCGCCTGGACTAATCATTATTTATATCACCTTTCCTAATGGTAGAGAAGGTGGAAGCAAAGATATCGGTATGGCAGGCTACTGCGATAGGTCTGGGGAACATCATAGGCGCAGGAATATTCGTCCTTGCCGGGGCGGTGATTAGGCAATCCGGTCCGGGAGCCATAGTAGCGTTTGCCTTCACCGCGTTCCTTGCAATGACCGTCGCGTTCAATAGTGCTGATCTTTCATCCAAGATAATATCGCACGGTGGATTGTATTCGTTTGCAAAGGTGACGATGGGGGATTCAATAGGCTTCATTGTGGGATGGCTCAGGGGGATATCATATGCTATTGCCGGTGCGGCAGTCACACTCGGTTTCTCCTCCTACCTCCTCTCCTTCTTTCACGTTCAATCCTATCTTCTGATCATCGCAATATCCGTAATCTTCCTGGTGGCGATAACGATAGTTGATTACATTGGAATAAAGCTGGTCGCAAAGATTGAGGAGGCTCTTGTCATCGTTACTGCCCTTGGTCTGGTCGTTTTCGTAATTTCTTCCTTCATATATGGAAGATGGACCCCATCCAGATTCCTGCCGCTATTTCCCCATGGCCCTCTGAGCATAGTGGAGGCCGCTTCGCTCGCATTCTTTGCGTACTCAGGGTTCAACACAATTGCCACCCTTACCCCGGAGGTCAAGGACGGGCCAAGGAATGTGCCGAAGGCGATAATCACCTCGCTTGTGATCAGCACCGTTCTCTACATTTTCGTGGTGATTGGCATGCTGGCGATGATGCCTTGGTACCTGTACGGAAACTCGGCCGATCCTCTGGCTCAGGCGCTCAGCTTCTCGAAGGCACCGATTGCCATTTCAATGGTAGTCAGCGCAGTTGCCGTGGTGGCTACATTCACCGTTACCCTCTCCCTCATAGTGGCTGGATCAAGAACCCTATTGCAGATGAGCGAGGACGGTCTTTTTCCCAAATGGATCGAGGGTAAAAATCCGGACTCTCCGAAGAGGGCCGTCTTGATAATCGGAGGTCTCGCCATCCTATCTCTTTTTCTCGGGAACTTGAGCTACGTTGCCCTCGCGTCAAACTTTGGCGTGATATTTTCCTATGCGCTTTCGGGGGTTGCAGTTATACTCATAAGAAGGAGACTGCCAGCGGAAGGATTCAACGCTCCCCTTTTCCCCTATTTTCCCATTCTGTCCGTTATACTTTCGCTTGTCATAATGATAACACTTGGTTCCCAGGCCCTTTACCTGGGAAGCCTTATGATAATCGCAGGCATCATAATACTCTCAATTCACAAGCGCAACGAAAATCCCATCACTTTGAGGAGATAGCAATCGCTCTTCCGCGCATCGAAAGATCGAAGATGAATGTGAACACAATAGCCATCACAACGGTCGCCATCATCGCCATCGAATAAAGCTCATCGCTTATGAGCCCTCTGCTCAGAGATATCGTTGCAATTATAACGCCGACTGCACCTCTTCCTCCAAAGATGCCAAGAGCGGTGGCAGGCCTGATTTCCCTGAGTAGTCGTTTCGCGATTAAGTATGAGAGAGTGCCCCCCACAACCGAGGTCACGATCACCAGGAACGAAGCCAGGGGGATCAATGTAATCGGCAGCCTTGTAACGAGGAGTCCAGATATGCTGAAAAATATTGGTATGAAGAAACTGTTGTTTATCCTCTGGAACGTTCTCATGAGGGTACCATGTACCCTTTCCCCAACGGTGTTCCTGTGAATAATGAGACCGGAGAAGAAAGCTCCAAGGACGAACGTTATTCCGATGTACTCAAAGAGGGAGGAGACCGCAAGGCCCATTATTATGACAATGGCGAATACCAGTCCCTCCCTTCGTTCCATGAATCTCTCCGCCCCGTGAATGAGACCTTCAGAACGGAGCTTCAGGTAACGATCGAACACGCCCAAGAATATTATGAAGGCAGTAAGCGAAGCTGCAACCTCCGCTATCCTCCAGGAGGTGCTTCCTACGGACGAAAGTATAACAAACGCTATGAGATCACTCAGTGCAACGCCTCCAAGAAGCTTAAGACCTGCTTCCGCCTTTATTAGTCCGGATTTGATGAGAAGCACAGATGTTATGGATATCGAAGGAATCGCAACTGCGAGAGATACGATCAAGGATCGAAGGAAGGTCACGTGAAAGATGAAATGAGCGCCTGTGGTCATTATAGCAAGAGGCACGAGAAAAGCTAAAAAGGTGAAACGCAGCATGTATCCGATGCTAAGCGTGAAAACGTCAGAAGACGCCTCTATTCCTATCTGGAGTATTATGAAGAAGAGGGCAATCTCGTCTATCGTGGAAAAATCCGTGTTGGGGGTAAGAACTCCGAATACAGCCGGCCCCAGTATCACTCCCGCGATTATAGCACCAACTACTTCCGGTAGATTCAGCAGATTGAAAACCTCACCGAGCCCGATCGCTACTGCCAGCAAGATCAGGATGGACTCTATGAGGTTAAGCATCAGAGGACCTCCTCGAGTCACATTGATCCAACGATATTGAAAGCTTCATGCACATCTCCATTCTCCAAGAGGGAACAGTCTTCTTTCCGTTGCTAATTTCCGAGAGCAAAGCGCACCTTCTCCCCCTTCTTTTCAAGGAACAATTCAGGCCCAAGGAAAATTAATTCCCCCATGATTCCTCAAGGGCTCCCCCATAGTCCCTTGTTCCTCCTCTCAATGAACTCCTCAATGTACCTGGGGGTCTCACCATCGGAAAACATGGGTCTAGAGTACACAATAAATATTGGAATCACGCCAGACCAGATTCCGGGGTTCCTGTTCTTCTCCATTGGCCCCCCTTCCCTAGTCTTTATCGAGAATTCCTCAATAGGAACCTTGAAAACAGAGACGTTTCGCAGGTCACTCTCTCCAGGCAGCTCGGTATCCCTCGACCTTCCTGGGATAAGCCAGTCCAGCCATTCCACGAACATGCGAAGCTTCTCCCTCTCGTCAAGGATCTCCTCTCCTCTGCCGAAGATTATTGCAGACCTATAGTTTATGGAGTTATCCGCCAGACCCTTTGCGATCACAAGGCCGTTGATCTCTAGAATGGAGATGGCTATCCTGTTTCCACTTCTTATGTGCCCAGCGATTCTAGCTGAGACTGATCCGTGAAGATAGATGTTCTCCTCGTCGTTGTAGTATGCCATGGGGATGACGAATGGTTGCCCGCCGATCTCGAACCCAACCTGGCATACGAAATTATTTCCCAGTATATCGAGAAGCAGATTCCTGTCGTAGCTGGCCCTTTCCGGATGTCTCCTGACCTTCGTGATATCTTCATCCATGCACGATCAACGCGTTCCCAACTAAAATGTTTCTTAGACCCCCAGTTTTTTTCTCTGGAAGTAGACGCTCTCCTCCCTTCTGACGATATTCCTCGGGGTTTCCCCATCGAGAAATCTCTTTATATTCAGGAACGCTTCCCCGAAAGCGATTCTCATAAATTCCTTGGAAAGTCCCCCTGCAACGTGAGGGGTCACGACAACATTCTCCCTGTTCGTGTCTCTCAATTCAGGCTCGCCCCACCAGACGTCAGTGAGATAGCTAACGTCCCTCCTTCTGTCAAGGAATTCAAGCATATCCTCCATATTGACTATTTCAGGCCTAGCCACATTCACAATCATGCACCCCTCCCTCAGCCTTTCAAGCTCTCTCTTACCTATGAGGCCTGAAGTTATTGAGGTGAGCGGAATTGAGATCACCACGTAATCAGATTCCGAGAGCAGCGAGTCAAGGGATTCTAGTCCTAGGAATACGTCTGCGTTCTGGTCCTTGTGTCCCCTGCCTATCGCGACCACCCTCATTCCAAAGGACTTGGCTATGTGTGCTACCCTACTACCTATCCCGCCGTATCCTATTATGCCTATAGTTTTCCCATAGAGTGCTTTCGTCCCTTCAGGCTCAAAGAAACCAGCCCTAGTCCTGGATGAGAATCTCGATATCTTCTTGGCCCGCTCAAGGATAAGAGCGAAGCAGTGTTCCGCAACCGGTATCGAATAGGCACCCGCGTTGCTTGCAACTGTTACATCTCTAGGTATCGAGTTGATGTCCAGTTGGTCCGTACCCGCTGTAATGGATTGAACAAATTTGAGTCCGTTGTATCGGGGAAAGGAGTTGTCCCGAACCAGGGCAGCAGCGGCATCCTCTTCCGGGGTAAAGATTATTTTTCCCTTGCCAAGAATCTCCTCCCCCATCTGCCTGAATTCCTCGTCAAGAGGAAATGAAACGTAGACTTTCACATTACGGCAGGAAATCGGAGAATATTATCTTTAGCGGTTAGTACGAGACGAACTCGGGATTCGCATCCCTTACGAATGTCCCGTTTTGAAGGTCCTTGAATGCCTTTTCTATCTCATCCCAAGTGTTCATAACGACCGGCCCGTACCAAGCTATACTTTCCCTTGTTTTTGCACCGGAGATGTAGATGAACCTGAACGTCTTATTCCCTCTCACGATTATTGAATTTCCATCCCCGGAGAATATGCCCGTTTCACCGGGTTTAATAGCGATGTCGTTTGCCACGAGCTCCCCTTCCATCGGAATCACTAGGGAGGTGAAGCCTGAATGTTTCTCAAAGGCAATTGTGCTGCCTGAGGAAGTGATGTCAAGATATGTGATACCCAATGGATGTTCTTCCGCTCCCTCATTCAAGCTTCCAAGGAATGACCCCGAGATAACCTTAACATCGTTCCCCTCGTATCTCACATTCCTGAGTTTTGTGACGTTTATATGCCTATATTTTGGCTTCGACAGCTTGTTTTTCCTGGGGAGGTTTATCCAGAGCTGGAATCCCATCATCTCCGGGTTGCTTCCGAGCGGCTTGGGCATCTCCTGATGAAAGATTCCGCTGCCGGCTGTCATCCATTGTATTTCTCCAGGAAGGAGCTCTCCGCGGTTTCCTATGCTGTCTTCGTGCTCCACTTTCCCGTTGACAAGGTAAGTCAGAGTTTCGATGCCCCTGTGTGGATGCCAGGGGAATCCCATGAGGTATTCCTCTGGATTTTTCGACCCAAAGAAGTCAAGAAGTAGGAAGGGGTCCGTGATATTGAATGTCCCCTGGCTTCCGAACAGTCTAGTGATTCTGACTCCTGCCCCATCCCTGATCTCCCTCCCACTGATTAGATAGGGGGGATCTATTCTCTTGTTGTCTGAATTCATATTTTTGTCTCTGTGTTGTAGAACCTATCAAGGGTTACCCTTTCCTTGTTGCTTGTGTAAGCGTAGAGCTTCGCCGGGTCTTCATCCCTCGTGATCCTGTGGCTGCCGTCGCAGAAAGGCTTATCGTGCGATAGGCCGCAGCCACATATATGTATCTCATATTCAAGGAGCTTAGACTTGTCGTCAATCTTCTCTGCGCCAGGAACATCCTTTATTTTTATCCTGTATGGACCTGTTCTCTCATGCGTTACGATTCTCATAGGGGTGGAGATAAAACTTACTTAAAATTATTTTGTTAACTTAAGTTACATAAAAAATGATATAAATCCAAACCCTCCTTCAACACTCATGGAGAAGTACGAGACCAAAACGAAGCAGGGAAAAATCGAGAGGAGGGTTTACTTAGATTCTGGGAAGTTTGTCTTATACGGCTACGAATCCGACGGCAAACTCACTAACAAGGTCAGACTTGTTCTTGCAGGAAATGAGAAGAAAAGCAAGTTCTTGATAACCACTGGAAAGGGGAAGGGGATAACAGTAGATGCTGATTATGAGGATGACGTTTACATTCTCAGAGATGGAAAAGCGGTAAAGGTATCGGAACTGCTGTTATTATGACGTTACCCTGAAGGGTGGAGCTTCCTTGCGACAGAAGATTGTGATATTTTAGGGGAGAGTAAGAATTACCATTCCTTTATGCATTTTGAAACAGAGATACGGAACTAAATTACTGAAAATAGGGAGGGACATTCCCGAATTCACGCCTGTGGAGATACCTCTGGCGGGATACCTGAATCGTGAAGGTATCAGCTATGTGTCGCTGAATCAGGAACCTCAATGCCCTCAGGGATGAGAGGATGTCAGCGCTTCCCAAGAAATGGGAGAAAGGGGAGTTGATCCAGTGCTTGAAACGATACGCAGCGGAACCTGGATGAGCATGAAACCAATGAAACAACGATTAAATACGAGATTTCGCTAGAAACACGTGAAGGAAGTACCGCTGAAGACCAAGAACAGGATTATAGCGAAGTTCGCCAACGGAATCAAGCCGGTGGACATTTCCGTCGAAGAAAGACTTCCTCTAGAATCGGTAAACCAGATAATTGGGGAGTGGGAAAACGGGTATATCAGTCTAGAGCTCACCGCGGATATCATGCCGGAAGTGAAGGAGCTCGCCAATCTTATGAGAGACAGGGAGATATCGGTGAATGACTTGGTGGAGGGGTATCATTACTACACAATTTTCAAGGGGATAGAGGATGAAAAAATAGTGCCTGTAGTGAAGGCGATTTCTTCAATGGACAAAGAGGTCAGGGAGAGATTCCTTAATACTGCGCAGAAGATGATGTCCTTCTCGAAATATTCCGGGGTGGACTACGTGGATATCCCGAAGGCGCTGGAGGAAATGGTTGAAAGGGGGAAGGAGCTGCAGAGAGAGATAAAAAGAAGGGAGATGCAGCTGCAGGAGTATTCCTCAAGGCTTGACGAGGTGAAGAAAGAGGTGGGCGCTCTCAGCGAGAGGATCAGCTCCCTTTCAAGGGAGGTAACGCTGGCTGAGAAAATAAGATCTGAACTTGGTCTGGGGGATGAGGAAAAGCTGGTTAGGCTGATTGGGGGTCTGAAGCAGGTAAATTTCGAGCCAAGTAAATTGGTGGAAGTTGGAAACGCTCTGTCTGCGATCTCGTCAAGAGGCCTCACCGTCGAGCAGTTCCTGAAGGTTCTCCGCTATTTCGAGGAGCTGATGAATCTCGGCCTGAGCATTCAGACGATGCAGAGGATTCTGGAGGATGTCAAAAAATACGACATCGGGATAGATGAATACCTCAGTGAAAGGGCGATATACGTGAAGGATAAGATTGCGTACATGAAATCATTGAAGGAGCTTGTGGACGCCCACAGGAGGGCGGAAAAGGAGATCAGGAACATTGATGAGGAGCTCGAAAGAAAGAAGGCAAAGCTTGGGAAGGAATGACGTGAGAGATGTTCCTCATTTTGGAATTAAGAGAACCCGTAATTCCCTCATAAATGATAATGGGAAACGCACTTGAGTCGTTCGCCCTTTTCATCTTAATTTCGGAAAATTATCTCGGAATCTCAAATATTTAAAATATCGAATGATTATGAGCGAAGACTGATTTGGAATGGGCGTCAGAAAATCAATCAAGAACATCTTCGTATCGGGGGAGAAGAACCTCTTCTTGGAGATTGGGAAGTACGCAACCCTCGGAATGAATGCAACTAATGTCCTCAAGACCATGGTCTCCTGTGAGAGCTCTGTCAATCTCAACGCGGCAAAGGAGACATTGAAGAAGATAGAGACGGATGGTGATTCAATGACCTTTGAGATGAAGAACAGCATCACAAGCGGTGCCGTGAATCCCGCGCTTATCGATTCATTCCTTGAATTGGTTGACAGAACGGACGACATCCTTGACACTCTGTACTACATCGGAAGGGAGATCGCAAGATACCGGGAATACATCGCACTTTCCTCCGCGGGGGAAAGGGAAACTGTGTGCGGCTATTACAATAGGCTGAACCAGGCCCTGGATTATAACTTGGAATCTCTATCTAGCTTGGGGAAGATCGTTAAGGACGAAAACCTCAGTTCGGTCATAAAAAGCTGGAGTGCCATTGAAAAGATGGAATCTGAAGTGGACGACATAAAGGACGAACTCCTTGACAGGCTTTACCTAGATTCTAAGAGAATAAGCTACCTTTCGTTCATCCACCTCTCCTCGGTCATTCACAAAATAGATGATCTCCTTGACCAGAGCGAGGACATAGCCGATATAATTCTTCAGATAATCACAGCGGTGACCAGTTGAACTATCTTATAATCTCAGCATCCCTGTTTGTTCTTGCAGCAATAGTTTCAGGAAACAATCTTTCAGCGGGAGTTGGGTCCCTCATAGGGTCAAACGTAACGGGAAGAAGATTTGCAATCCTCATCGCAACAATAGGTTTCACGGTGGGATTCCTAGTAGGAACTGAGAGGATGAGCAGTACGGTTCACACTCTCTTACCTTACGGCTCCCTTCTCGTATTTCTTGTTATTTGGGGGTCGGTGGCAATATTCATCATTGCCCAATTAGCGAGGGTTCCGATATCCCTCACAATGGCCATCGTGGGGATTGCAGTCGGCGTTTTCGTCAGACGCGGGGATTTATCCGCTCTCTCATCCGTAGAGAAGATCGCCCTGATGTGGGTAATCGCTCCTCCCATAGCCATAGGTATATCTTACACCGTCTCTGCAATGCTGATCAGGAGAAAGGTTACCAGGATATGGAGAACCGCTTCCCTCATGAAATCCCTCATAATCGCCCTGGGATTCTTTTCATCATTCACGTTGGGGGAAAATACGCTGGGATTCATAGGAGCTCTCGGAGATGGGGGCTTTGTATCCTACTTTTTCGTAGTTCTTGGAATAGTGTTCGGTTCCCTGTTTTTAAGCGGAGGGGTGGTCAGAACACTTGGTTATGACATGTACTCCATAAGCTATTCCAACGCCCTCTCTTCCATGCTCTCTTCATCCCTTCTGGTGGAAGCCGCAACCATCTTTGGCATTCCATTGTCAAACACGCAGGCACTGACCTCGGGCATTATAGGTGCAGGACTGGCAAGAAGAATGAGGGCCGTCTCCCTGAGACCGATTGTGAGGATCACGCTTTTATGGTTCGCATCCCCTCTTGTTGGCATAGCCCTTGGGCTAATCATATGAATTTCACGAAAGCTAGGCTATAGTTTGTGCTACAACAGGTTAGTACATATTCACGATCTCCTGTCGCAAGGAAGCTCCATCCTTCAGGGTGGAGAGGAATTGCGAGAAACTTATATGTTGATTTGATACATCTATACTGTGCTTAAGACGCTCCAGATAAAGCTTCTCCCTGACAACAAGCAGAGAGAGATACTCACAGATACATTCAAAAAGTTCAATGAAGCGTGCAACTACATCTCCAGTATAGCCTTTGATAAGAAACTCTACAACAAGGTCTTCCTGCAGAGGATTGTCTATAGGGATATAAGGGAGAAGTTCAGCCTTTCTGCACAGCTTGCGGTAAGAGTCATAGCCAAGGTTGTTGAAACATATAAGGTGGATAAGGAACATTTCCATGAGTTCAGTGATTTCGGATCCATCGTATATGACCAGAGGATACTCAGCTTCAAGGGTATGGATGAGGTGAGCATCAACACAGTTCATGGAAGGATAAGGATACCCATAACCATAGGAAAGTATGGAGAGATACCTTTTCAGAGGATAAGGGGGCAGTGTGACCTTGTGAGGAAGAACAGGCAGTTCTACATCATGGTAGCGGTGGAAGTTCCAGAGGAACCTCTTGTTGAGACGAATGATGTTATCGGCGTTGACATGGGCATTGAGAACATTGCAGTTGATTCCACC
>JBMFTY010000019.1:0-31875 GCA_049966795.1 Thermoplasmata archaeon | reverse complement strand
GTGCCCTCCTGGAGAGTAATAGATGTATTCATTATAGGCGAGAGCAGCAACTATCACGATAACTACCACTGCAACCGCTGTTGCTGCAATGATTACCTTCCTCACGATTCAAGTAGTAAATTTGCACACATAAGAGTTTCCCAGATGCATTCTGATCAGAAAGGGTCCGTAGGAAATGAAATCAAACATAGTTAGTTTCAGCAGCTAACTTCTCCCCATCTTGCGAAGTCACAATATCATCCCATCAAACAATCAAAGTCTGAAATCATAAATTCATAAAGTCACAAATTTATCGGCCATTTTACATATTATTAAATCAACTGCTACAGCTGAGGTCTGTACTGAGATTATAAAACATTACTTATTACCTCTTCCAGTGACCCAATCAAGGGCCTTCTCAATATTAGCTTTAGTGGCGACCCACTTGAACAACTTACAGATTGATTGGAAGTTTTCGTCGTATTATAGGATCTTAAGGACATCTTTCTCGTTATAAAACTCCGTCCCTTGAACGAGTGCGCAACCGATTTCCACCCCGACTCGCTAAGTTTTGATTCTTCTCTAATTGTAGATGGAATGTTCTGCCAGATCATTTCTGCAACAATTAGAGCAATTATGGGATACGAGAACTGATCCCTTACGAAGGGCCTTTTCAACTTGATTCCTCTATAGGCTAGAAAGTTGAACACTGCAACATAATAAAGGATTTTTAGCTAGGACGAACTTACTGCTATGATCCCCATGATAGTCGCAATACCTACCGATGACGGAGTTCATGTTAGCGATCACTTTGGAAGGTGCAGATACTTTATGGTAGCAGAAGCCTCCAATGGAAAGTTGCAGAACAGTAAGCTTATTGAGAACCCCCACAACAAGGAAGAGAGTGAGGGTGTAGGCCATGGATTGGTCCTCAAGCTCCTCACAGACAACAAAGTCAGGAAGGTGTTCTGCACAAACCTCGGTCCCAGGATGGAAGAAAACCTTCGGAGCCTTAAGATAGAGATAGAGCGGTGTCCCAGCGGCTCACAGATAGCATCCCTTGTTTCCTAAGTTCATTGCTCTTTGAACTTATCGGAGTAATCCAGAATAGCCTCTCCAGGAAGGTCTAAGATCCTGCTGAATTCCCTCAGCATCTCTACGGAAGATGGAAGGTTGGACTTGGTGAGCTGTTCCACGTTTACCCCTACTGGAACCTCTATTTTCCTCTTTTCCATTTCCACCCTTATCTCCCCGAATACTTTCAATGAGTTGTATATTGACCTCCTGGATGCCTGATGAATGTCCCTCCCTTCCAGAATGTCTATCTTCTTGTCTTCAGGAAGGTCAACCCCGAGGAAATCAAGAAGATTCAGATCGGAGATGCTTCTCAGAGGTGCGAAGCTGAATACCACCGCCGCCGGTTTTATCGCTGCAACCCTGCACAGTCTCGCGTATTCTTCCAGCAAGGCCACGATGTCAGAACTGCTGAAAAGCATCTGGGTCGTGAAGAACTGCGCCCCTGATATTGTCTTGAAAAGCATCCTCTTCGCTTCCTCTTTCCTTTCTGGAAGTGAGATGTTCCCTATTGTCAGTGATTTCCTCTCATATTTCTCCCATAACCTTCTGGCGATTATATTGGCCTCTGACACGCTTGGGCCTGGGTACCTGTGATGCCTCGTATTCCCTCCCACGAAGATCACATTGTTGATGCCGTAGTATGAAGTCTCCTCCATCCATTCCACGAATTTCTCGTAGCTTTCGATATGCGCGACGACCTTGTTCACCACAGCTATCACATCAAGCATGTCCGCTATCCCCTTGGCAAGAGCACGGGTGTAGATGCTGCTGTACCTTGGTCTTCCTTCATGATTCTCTTCCACGAGTTCAGGCACGCTGACTGCAGTCAGCCTTGAGATACCTTTCACCGCCTTGGCTATTTCAGCCTTCCGCGCCTCCAAATTCCTGAGGATTCTCTCATCATGCTCCTTTTCCCCGGTCTTGCTGTCCCTAAGTGGGACAACAGTGAAAATCAAGGGCCTCTCAGCATTCAGGAGACTGACTTCTGGGGAAATTCCTTGCATAGAGATATGATGAAAGCTCATATTTAACATCTTTCTGTATTCTCAGTAGTACATTTTTACCCTTAAGATATACAGGTACCATGGAAAAATTCGTGACCTTCGACTGTTACGGAACGCTCATAGACTGGAAGAAGGGGATTTCAGAGAGCTTTCGGCGAATCACTGGAGTTGAGGAGCTAAGCGACGAAGAAATATTCAGGGAATACGTTTCCCTTGAAGCTGAGGAGGAGCGGGGGTACGCTCCCTACAGGCTGATCCTTGAGAAGTCATTCATCTCCCTTGCAATGAAATTCAACGTGAAGGTGACGACTGCCCAGGCCAAGGATTTCTCGTCAAGCATGGTGAAGTGGCCCCCTTTTTTTGATACTGTTTCCGCTCTTGAAGAACTGGGAAATGAAGGTTTCGTGAGGGTGATACTTTCGAACGTCGACAGGGACCTCCTTGAACAGACCATAGCCAACTCTGGAATGGAGATCGACGGATTCGTGACCGCCGAGGACGTTGGGTCCTACAAGCCCAACGCAGCGCATTGGCTTTATTTCTTCAAACACTTCAACGCCTCGAGAGAAAATTCCATTCACGTCGCGGGAAGCTTGTACCACGATATAGAACCCGCAAGAAAACTTGGATTGAAGACTATCTGGGTCAATAGATATGGAGAAACCCCGGGAAGCAACCCGCCCTACAATCTTGTCATATCTAGCCTAATAGAGCTTCCCGCGTTATTGAGGGAATTTTGAATATGTTAGTTTTACGGGGTCGATGTAAAACCAGTGTTAAAATACGGTGACCACATAAAAAGGAGAAGAGTCGTGTGAAATGAAACCAGAAGAAAATCAAAAGCGCCCAGGTACATTTTCTAGTGGAGCCTTTTTCGGAACTCAATTATCTCTTAGAAAAGGACTCCAATCCCCAATGCTGAAGGCCCCAAAGGTTGTGCAAGGCAACGAGGGTGCAATAAAGGAATTTATGAAATTAGGAATATTCCCCCAGGACAATTGCCTTGCGAATGATCAAATTGCTGCTAAAAATCAAAAGGAACTCAGGCCCCGTTATCGAAAGGTAGGGGATGGCAGAATGGCGAATGCCCACACTATGTTGCAGCGTTGCAGTTCTTATGCTTTATCTCATACTTGAGAAAGAGTCCGAAAGGGGATTAGTATGTATAGGATGATCGAAAGGGTTTTAATAGAGGAGGGCGGTCATAAACGCGTGGGACAGCAACCTACGCTCCTATTGAAGGCCCTCTCTGACAAGAGGTGCCTCGAGATCCTCAACATCATATCAGTGGAACCGTCATATGTCGGGGAAATAGCCTCAAGATTGAGAATCACGGAATCCAGGGTATCGGAAAAGGTCAGGACGCTCAAGGAAGCCGGGATGATTACTGAGGAGTGGAGGAGGAACGGCGACAGGCTCGTCAAATACCTTAAACCATCGGTCAGGAAGATAGGTATATCGCTCGACAATGGAATTAACTTTGAGACTACTTCCAGCGGATCGGAAGTGATGTATGAATACCAGTATGAAGAAACAGTGATTCCCTCTGTCGCGAACTTCGTTGGGAGAAAAAATGAACTGAACTTCCTGAAGAGAAATCCTCATGTTCTCATTGAAGGGATACCGGGGATCGGAAAAACAACACTTGCCGCACGTTTTATTAGGGTCAATAGGAGAAGTACCTTCTGGCATGAAATGAGGGAGACAGACACTCTGAGTGACATCCTAGCTAGAATGGCCTCCTTCCTTCAGAAAATAGGAGAGGATTCATTGATAAAGTCGCTAAGAACAAGCAGGGACAGAAGGCTTCAGGCTAACCTTGCAATATCAGGAATGAGGAAAAGCGGCACCACATTGGTCTTTGACGATATCCATAAGTGCCGAGATGCGGAGATCATCTCCTTAATAGAAGATTTCCTCAAGAGCGTTCCTAATGTGAACGTGATCCTCATTTCAAGGTCCAATATCCCCCTTACCTCATCATCATTGAAGACCCTTATGCTGGGAGAACTTGACGCGGCTGACGCAAGGAAGCTTTCAGGAAATAGAGGCGCCTCCCTCGCTGGAAGAGTCGGTGGCCATCCTCTTCTCCTCAAGATATCAACCAATCTTCCTGCTGACAGGAGCGTTACGTCACGCAGCATGTCTCCAGAAGAGTACGTGAGTGAGGTCATATTTCCTTCTCTACCAAGGGAAATAGTGAAGCTGATAACAAGGCTCTCCTTCTTTAGGGGTGCTGTGAATAGAGATGACGCTGAATTCGTTTTGGGGAAATTCAGCGGGGACGATTTGCAGTTGGCAGAGGCTATTGGCCTCCTGAAAATCAGGAGCGGTCTCATATACGTCAACGACCTCATAAGAGGAGCCGCCTATAAGGCCACGGAAAACAAGAGGGAAATGCATCTAAAACTCTCCAAATTCTTCACTTCCAGAAACGGCCCCGGAGACCTTATCGAGGGTTTTCACCATCTGTGGAAGTCTGGAATGAATAAAGAAATGACCTCATTCCTGGACGATTACGGAATGGGCCTTATCGACTCTGAATATTTGAATAATTTCCAGAGGGAACTGCTTGACGCTTCAGAGTCTATGGAGTCTTGCGAAACAAAGGCGCTTCTGCTTTTCTGGGCGGGAAGGACGTACAGAAATTCACGAAACTACAAAAGGTCGCTCGAGTGCTTCTCCAAGGCGAGGATATGCCCTCATTCAACGACACTTGAAGTTCGGATGGCTCAAAGCGAAGCGGTCGTCCTTCAATACATGGGCGACTTGAAGCATGCAAGAGATGTGCTTGAGGACCATGTTGCCGTAGCTAAGGAAATCGGCGGGGCTCTGGAGGGAGATATTCTCGGGGTCCTTGGGAGGATGCTCACGTACCTGGGAGAGATAAAGAAGGCAGAAAAGGTTCTGAAAAGAATGACCCAGATTTTTTCGAATGCAAAAGGATCGCGCGGGTACTGTGTCTCTCTGATCAACACTGCTTTCATGGAGTACGTAAGGGGAAATGAGGGAAGGGCCTGGGAGATTAACGAGGAGGCAGCTGCCTGCTTCCTCGGCCTAAATTCCAAATACGGATATCTCGCATCCCAGCAAACCAGGGGATTCATCTTGGAATCAAAGGGGGAGATGGAAAGGGCGGTTGAGAGCTACAGCGAGGCGATTGAGATCCTTGAAAGCCTCGGATTTAGCCAGTCCGACATGGCCTTCACCCTAATGAAGAGGTCCCTTGCAAGCATCAAGCTTGGAAAGCTGAAAGAAGCTTCCAGGGACATCGCAAAGGCAAAGAAGATCATAACCCCAACAGGAGATGAGCTGCTTAAAGGTATGGTGGACTATGTTGAAGGTACGTTCCTGCTTCACAAGGGTAGGATGAGGGAGGCTAAAGTGAAACTTGAAAATGGTATGAGATACGAGTCGGGGGACCCGATATTCCTCTGGGGAGCAAGGATGGAAATGGCTAGATTGCTTGCAAGAAACGGAAAGAGGGGGGAAGCAATCACATTGATAACAGGTCTGATAAACGATCTCAATGACAGGGGCTTCTTCGCGTTCCAGTCGGAAGTTGAGGAGACGTATAAGGAGATATGCTCAGAAACTCAAACGTGACTGGATAGCCAGAGATACCCAGCATGATGAACCCTGTGATTATTCTGGGTCGTCTGGGAACATGCAACCATTCTACGACATTGTTGTCTCTTGTTGAATTGTGAACGACGGTTCCGGGTTACCTATGTGTGGCTGAATCAGGAACCTCAATCCCTTCAGGGATGAGAGGATGTCAGATTCTCTGGACACCTGGAACTCTTTCTAGTTCGCCTCTAAGAAGGATAAGAAAAACCCCTGTAATAATCAGGCCGAATATTATCCCAATTATCCCCCACATCAGTGTATCTTCCCTGTAAGCTTCCTGGTACCGCCTCTGCTTCACCATATTATAAATTCTCCACGTCTTCAGGAATACAAGTATGCCTATCACCATTACTATAAAATACACGAAAATGGCAACATAATCGCCAGCTATGGCTCCAGAATAAAGGTAAGAATAGGAGGGACCCAGGGAAGCAACATACGCACTCAGGGAAAGGAGTGAAATTACTGAATAAATTGTTTCAATGAAGAAAACGAGCACTGATATACCTGAGAATATAAGCGCTATCAATATGGTATTATCCACGGAAAGAAATTCAGAGAACTGCTGCCTTGGTGCCTGGCCATAGGGAGGCTGATAATTCCCTTGCTGAGGATTAGTCTGACCAGCATTTTGACCCCACTGAGTCCCAGGCTGCTGGGCACCGGCAGGCGGGATCTGAGGGCCCTGCTGGTTTACCCCTGGAGGAGCGTTCTGTTGTGGTGGAGGTGGAGTGCCCGACATAGGAAGCGGGCTTCCGCACTGTTTACAAAAGACAGCATCATCTTCGTTCGGAGCTCCACACTTTGTGCAGTACTTCATTGAGTTCTACCTTCCTAAAGACTAAAAATACATAACGATTCGAGTATTTAATTTTATACTAGAATTTATTAAATGTGTTCCTTATTTTTTTAAGACCTCTAAGAGAATTAAAATGACTTGAATCAAGGATTTTAATGTTCGCGGGGGATCTATGAATATCTGTTTTCTTTTGGAAATCAGGGTTTAGCGGAGGGGAAACAAGTTGCCTGATTCGAATACCTCTACAGCTTGATGACCCCATATTCGTATATTGAGCTATCTCTGCGTTCTTATGATCGTGTTAAGGTTGTTGTTCAGATAGTTAACTTCCTCTTTCTTCAGGATCGTACCCCCTGGAGACCCCCTGCCCATGAACGTAAAGAGTACCCGATTACCAAAAGCATTTGTCTCGTTCGGATTTACCTGGTCATAGAAATCTATGCTCAACTTTCCAGTATGCCATACTGTCGAGGGAGAGGCACTCACTTCTCTGATTCTCCCCAGTTCGGCCCAAAACGAGCCAGGGTTACGGAGGACATCATTTATCTCATCCAAATCCACCTTCGTCGTGGCCCTTGAAAGCAGTCCATAAGTGAGAGAACCTCCCAGGAGACCTGTTACAGCAACGCCCCCCCTTCCCTTAGACAAAAACATGAATCTTCTGTCCGTTATTATGAGCGACCCAGAATGGGGAGGAATGCTCACTCTCTTGCCGTCTATGGATGTTAACACGGCGCCTGCATGAGTGAAGAGGATTGTTTCCTCCTGTCCCGCAGTAGAGGACGGGGATGGCGAGGGTGGAGTTCCCGGCTGATTGACGCTGGGTACCTGAGGACCCTGCTGACTCCACGTCTCACCAGTCTGCCGACTACCCTCTGGCTGAATCGGGGCAACAGGAGACTGCTGGAAATCGTACCCGGCATTTTGTGTGGGGGCGTTCCCCATTGCAGAACCAGGGATATTAATCCCAGGAAGGGGAGGCCTGGAGGCTTTCCTGATATCGAAGTAGGCTAGAAAGTATGCTATAGCCCATAGAATCAGGAACAGGGCAACAACACCATCTAGGCTGCTCGCAACGGATGTGAAGACCCCCACATTGGACAGTGTAACGGGCTGGTAGTATAGCCTATTGAGAGTGCTCATGGAAGAATAGATCCCGAGCGAGACAACAAGGAACGTAACCACATAGAATGCCCAAAGGACAATCCTGCGTTTCTTTGAGAAAACGTTGTAAATCGCTAGAAACAGCGAGGCATCCATGATCACGTATGCCAGTGAAATGAAGAATAGGAAAGGGTCCGTGTATTTGACGATTATGGAGTAGGTGAGCGATGTGCCTGATGCAATTATACTAAGGAGGGTGTAATATCTCAGGACGCTTGCCAACATCAGTCCTAGGGCAGCTATGAAGATGACGAGGGAAATTGTGCTCATTCTCCTGTGCAGTTTCGAGATTTCTGATGAACCAAGGACCACGAGGACGAGGCCGACAAGTATCAGGAAACTCAGAAAGTCCCCAACGGTCGGAATAACACCAAGTATTAGACCGATGGCTATCAGAAGGACACCTATCCCTGTTCTTCCCCGCTTTCTCCCTCCTCCATAAACCCCATATGGATAGGGCTGATTACCCAAATCAGGGCCCATTTTGTTCACCTCTTCTCAGTAGGACTACAACCATCGTTAAAACGATGAACAGGACAAACGCGAATGCCATTTCCATGTTCGGCGAGTAATATACGGACAAGCTCGCTGGGCTTACGAACGAGAACGTAATCAAGAGTGAAACATTCTTACCAGACACTACAACTTTCCCGCTGTCCGGCGAAATCCTATATCCGGTCATGTTTTCGACACTGAAAGCGTATGTTCCATTCCCTTCCTTGATCGATATGGAACCGTTGGAAGATGAATACGAAAGCCCATTTACGCTTATTTCCCACGACGAACCAGAGGGAAGACCGATTTCCCTGAAAGTTATCTCGTAGGACCTGAATGCTATGGAAACAGTAACATTGTTACCATTCACATTTACGGTACCGTTACTGGGGGAGGGTGTAAATCCGTTCACTGAGGGAACGGAGTATGGATAAACTCCATCCTTCACAGAAAACGTGATACTGTTAGAATTGGAAGACAGCGAGTTCCCATTCAGGATGACGGACCAGGCGGTTCCCGATGGCAGCCCCGTCTCCATGAATGTTGCACTATATTTCTCCGGCGTGAATGAGATACTCTGCGTAACGTTGCCGCCATTCACAGTCACAGTCCCTGAGGATGGACTGGACATGTAACCCGTAACCTTGCCAATCTCAAAACTGTATTTCCCATTAGGTTCGTTGAATGTCAAGATGGGCGTGCTGGAGCTCTCAGTTGTGGCGGAAAGCGTGACTGACCACGCTGTTCCCACTGGAAGTCCTGATTCAATGAACGTGACATTATAATAAACGAGCTTGAATATCACGCTCTCTTCCACATTGCTTCCGTTTACTGTGAATGCACCGGAAGGGGGAAAGGCTCCGTAGGCCGTATTAGAACCTATTGAGTAGTAGTAGGTTCCGTTGTACGCACTAAATGAGATGAGGGATGTGGAGGAATCATAGGAGAGGCCGTTGCTCAAATTGACATACCAACTGCTTCCGCTCGGAAGGCCAGACTCGGAGAATGTCACGTTATATTCCCTGGCTGACACCTGCGAAAAAATGTATATGACCGCACCCACGGATGAAGCATACGAGCTCCCTGGTCCGTTCTCATAATTAACAGTGAAACTGTACTGACCCCTGCCAACTGTTGCTGAAGCAATTACAATGCCAGAATATGAACTTGCATTTCCATAGGTGCCGGAGGTAACGGCATCATATGTGAATGGGGCATTTGATGTTACTGCCCCGCTATAGCCATTGGATGCCGCTGACACAAGAACCACCAGGGAGCCGTTCTGTGTGACACTGAAACTTCCGGATGTTGAATTTGCGCCCGTACTATCATTGAAGAAGGTATAATTTTCATAAATCAAGCTTGTTACCCTCGCACCGCCGATGGCATAATAGGATGCTGCCGTTGAAAAACTTCCAGTGTTGTTCGATGAATGGCCTATTGCTATCACAGGGCCCACTATGTATTGATTCGAATTTGAGACGAAGAGATCGACGGCGTATGATTCACCTGAAATAGGCTGCCCCCCTCCTGTGACAGCAGCATACAGGTACACCGCACCACCCGGGCTTAACGTCAGTGAGCCTGATTGAGATTCAGCAGAAGCCGTGATAGATGCTGATAGAATACTTGAATATGAATGGCCATTTTCAGAAGAACTTTGGTCCTGGGCATGCACCACACCCGGGGCTGCAGATGAAATGGCTATGGCGAAAAGAAGAACTGCGAAGATTATTACACGGTATCCCTTCATTTGAAAATCAATGATAAAGAAGGTATAAAATGGTTTTGGGTACTTTGGTTCCGTTAAAAAATTTTACTGAGAAAAATTTTGGAAACGTCTCGATCTTCCACCCAGACACAAAGAGTCAAAACTGTCGCGACTTACAATCCAAGAAGCATCCATCCTATACATGTAGCAGTGCTTGTATTCCTTTGGAGAATATATAACAGAGGTCTGATATTTAGTTTTTTGAAAGATATGCGAGTAAATGAATCGCTGCCAAGGCCTCTGTCATAATCTATATCATAAGCTAGGCTTTCTGCGCCTTATTAGAATTAGGGAAATTACTATGATTGCTATTACGATAACGATTATTGCGATCGGAAGCATCTTGGATAGACTGTAGCCGGAGGAGGAAACGGATGTTTTTGATAAGACGGGTATTATTATGTCTGCGCCCGAATTGTTTACTGCAATCTTCTCAGGGGTAATCGTCGCATGGTATGGTGGAGGCAAAGTAAAAGACCAGGAGTACACCCCATTTGGAACAGTGAAATTAATGTAATCGGTTGTTGACGTTTTCGTGATGCCGTTAAACGTTACCGACCACGAATTACCGGATGGAAGACCCATGGCATAAAAGCTCACATTGTATGTCCCCGATACGCTGGTGGAGAAGGATACGGATATGTTCACTGGCCCACCCTGGACAGTGAAATTTCCCTGCGGTAGGTTAGCATAATAGTCCGTGTACGTAAAAACCTGGTAGAAATATGTTCCGTTCGGTTCATAGAATACAATAGTACTGTTCGTTGAATTATAAATGAAGGTATTGGGTGATTGTACGACCCACTCTGTCCCAGCTGGCAGTCCGGTTTCACTAAAAGTTATTTTGTAGGGCCCCTTGGTAGATTTTACGAAAGAAATCATTATCCCCAAAGGACTGCCTGATATCACAAATGATCCGGACGATGGTGACGGTGAATATCCAGAAGGCGGGATCACCCTGTATGAATACGAGCCATTCGGTTCATTTACAATAAGCGAGTTGTTGGTGGAAAAATAATAGCTACTGCCAATCATTACGCCCCATTTTGATCCTGAGGGCAGACCGTTTTCATTGAATGTCACCGGATAACCTGCCTGCTTTGCCTGCTGAACAAATGTTAATGCGGGGAAGAGATAAATTCCAAGAATAGAATCGCACGCCAGGGAATTATCAGTGGCCTCCGCCATTGACACCTTAATTTTGTACGACCCGGGGTTAAGCAATGAATATCCCAGATAAATGAAAAGCAACGGGCCATTAAGAATATTCAATTTGTCTACCTGGAAATTTGCATTAACGGAGGGGTTTACGTAGTTGGATCCTTCTATGAAAAGCACTGCCAGCTTTTCACTACCGGTTACGTTAAACTCATAGTTCATAGACGACACAGAGGAATTTTCCACCTCTCCCAAAGCTTGGAAATATTTCGTGCTGTAACCCACGGAAGTGTTAACAGCACCTGGGTAGCCTATTGAAACACCACCAATAGCTTTCTGTGAGATAGGCTCCCCGTATGGTGAGACAGCGCTGTTACTGGCTGAGTAGCCCTCCACAGAGTTCGTGCCTATATGCTGATTGGAGGCATAGAAAATGGGGGTGTAGTTCGAAGGCGATGAGAAGGGTTGGCCGCCTCCATCTGTTGCACCATAAATGTAAATTGAACCGCCAGGATTCAATGTTATATTATTGTATTGACCATCAGTATGATTTGCGATCCCACTGTCCAAAATCTCTGGAAGGGCAGAGAAACTTGGGGATTGGCCAAGTGCGCCTATGTTACCCACACCACTGTATACCAGAAAAGATAGGATAAAAATACCTATGACAAAAACTGTTCCAGATTTTATGAGACTCTCCATCTTCAAAATTTAATACGGATTTTCTATACTTAAATATTGCTCTTCGAGCGATGAAGGGCATGGCACCGCCGAAAGATTTAATTATTGATAAAATAGTATTCGCAGAAACAAACATGATGTACAGATTTTTCTCCCATCCCGTCGTCGGTTTAGAAGATATTGAAGAACTATATGACAAGTCATTATTGGATGATCAGGATGCAATAAAAATACTCATTGAGGGCAGGAATCTAATGGGACAGTATAATGAGTTAAATGAGAAGATAAGATATTATGGCTCCACTCAACAGGATTGGAATGCTCTAAGCGTAATCAATAGGAGGAAATCTGAATTATCACGGGATCTGATCCGGCTGAATTATATGCGATGGACAGTAAGCATAATGGATGAACAAATGAGGGCAGTTGATCCAGACAGGAGTGTCACTGAGGTGAAGGTCATTAGCAAGGTTGCTTCAGAGTTCAAAAACAGTGTTCTGGATAATCTATACATCCTAGGTGATTATAATATAGTTGGACGCAGAGGATCAAATTTTCTCAAGCCAGAACTTAGAATCTACAAAAACAATAATGAAATTGGGAACGTCAGAATAAAAGCTTTCGGACTAACCTTTTCAGTGCTGCTCAGATATGGGGATTGGGATTGTGTATTTGAAGAACCTATTTATACTGGACAATCAAGTACAGTATGCAATGGACAACCCATTGGTTATATTCAAATCAGCAAAGAGGATAACTCGTTGATGGGGTATTCAGGGAATGAATTCATAAATGAGTTTCTACCTGGGTACGTAATAGTAAACGTAGTACGTAAAACAATGCAGTTCCCTACCAGTAAAAACATTCCGTAAAATCTGTTTATTTTCCTTTAAGAACTGCGTTTCGAAATCCCCTCAAATTTTTTCTGAGGTAATTGGCCTGTTGATTTGTTCTTTTTTAGGTGTGATCATCAGGGAGTATTCGATTGGCCCAATCGATCAAATGCACACGATCATCCCTTGGATATGCGGAGGGCCGGATTTGAACCGGCGAATCCCTCTGGAAACAGATCTTGAGTCTGTCGCCTTTGGCCAGGCTCGGCAACCTCCGCTAGATGGGGATCAGTTTTGAAATATATTTATTGCGATGCCTGCAACTTCCTTGCCATCCTGAGCGTGGGCCTCGGATTCTTGGAGGCGTCGACGTCGTCTATCCTCCCAACCTTCAGGTTCCTGGGCTCCTGTTCTAGGAGGGAGTGCGGAGTGCTCATTGCTTCCCTGACCTTCTGTATGAAGGAATCCATCTCTTCCTTCGTTGCGCTCTCTGTCGGCTCTATCATGAGGGCCTCATGAACTATAAGCGGGAAGTAGATCGTTGGAGCATGGATTCCGTTGTCAATGAGGTGCTTCGCTATATCTCCGGCCTTCGGCATGTTGGGACCTGTGGCTGATGCAACGAATTCATGCTTCTTCAGTGCCTTTCCTGGAACAGGCATGAACTCAGCCATCTTCCTGCTCATGTAGTTTGAGTTTGCTACGGCGGTTTCACAAGCATCCCTGAGGCCGTCCTCCCCCATCATCTTGATGTATGCCCATGCCCTTACCATAACCAGAAAGTTTCCGTGGAAACTTGCGACCTTGCCTATTGTCTTTGGAGGGACGTAGTCCATGCGGTATTTCCCATCATATGTTATGAGAGGATATGGCAGGAAATCCTTCAGCTTCTCGACTACAGCAACAGGCCCTGAGCCGGGACCTCCTCCTCCGTGAGGCGTTGAAAATGTCTTGTGAAGATTAAGGTGCACTATATCAAAGCCCATCTTAGCAGGCGTGGTCTTGGTCATTATCCCGTTCAGGTTTGCGCCGTCGTAATACAGAAGGGCGCCCTTGGAATGTGCATAGCTGGCCATGTCAAGGATCTTATCGTCAAATATCCCGAGGGTGTTTGGATTCGTTATCATGAATGCGGCAGTTTTCTCCGTCACTGCCGCTTTGAAAGCATCCAAGTCAACGGTCCCATCATCCTTCGAAGGGATTTCCACCACGTCAAAACCTGCCATTTTTGAGGAGGCAGGGTTTGAGCCGTGGGCGGAATCTGGAACGACGACCTCCCTCCTCTTGTCAAGTTCCCCCCTGCAGTCGAAATAAGCCCTCACGATAGAGAGCCCCGTGAATTCTCCATCCGCCCCCGCAAGGGGCTGGAGTGTGATTTCGTCCATGCCCGTTATCTTCTTCAGCGCTTCTCCCAGCTCGTATAGGAGTTTCAGTGCTCCCTGAACATCGCTTGCATCCTGGAGCGGATGAATCATCCTGAACCCTTCCAGATTTGCAATCTCTTCCGCCACCTTGGGATTGTATTTCATCGTGCATGAACCCAGGGGATAGAAACCTGAATCCGTCCCATAGTTCATCTCAGAGAGCCTCACGTAATGCCTCAACACGGTGAACTCCTCCCTGTCACCTATACCAACCTCATCCCTCTTGAATCCCTTTGGCAGGCTTATTGGGAAATTTCTGTCTTCGAATGGAAGCCTGATCGTCCTCCTTCCCCTCCTTTCCGTGATGATAGGCTCGTCAAACACCGCCTGATGATACACCTACGCCACCTCCCTGAGGAATTCGCGGAACGCGTTGAAATCCTCGTCAGTACTTCTTTCAGTCACGTTAACAACGATGTTCACCTCATTCCTGTCTGAAAATCCATATTCCTTGCCCAAAATGTAGCCCGGTATGAGATTCAGTTTCTTTGCCATTCTGGATATGAATGTTCTCGAAGTCTTCAGTCTTATTAGGAATTCGTTGAAAACGGGGGAATCCCCGTAAGGCATCTCTATGTTGAATTCCTTCGCAACTTCAATTAGCTCCCTGGTTCTCCCCATATTTATCTCTCCGATCTTCCTGAGACCCGAGTCACCCAGAAGAGAGAGGTAAACTGAAGCAGCCACGGCCATAAGGGCCTGATTGCTCGTCATGTTCGTCACAGCCCTCTCCCTCCTTATGTGCTGTTCCCTTGTCTGCAATATCATTGCGAATGCCATCTTCCCCTCGTTGTCCTTTGTAAGGCCCATTATCTTTCCAGGCATTTTTCTGATGAACTCGGATTTCGTGGCAAACACTCCCAGCAGGGGACCACCGAAGTTCATTCCAAGCCCAAGAACCTGACCCTCCCCTATGGCGATATCCGCCCCGAACCTGCCGGGCGGGGAAAGGACTCCGAGAGATATCGGATTTATTCCCGCTACGAACATTCTCTCGTTCCCTATTATCTCCTTCACCTCGGAAACACCTGTGTCTATGATCCCGAACATGTTGGGATATTCCACGTACACCCCGGCTGTCCTTTCGTTGAGCAGGCTCTCGAGAGAGGAAATGTCTATCATTCCCTTCTCATTGAATTCCACGTTCTTCACCCTGATCCCGGCACCCCTGCAGTAGTTTTCCAGCACTGCCCTCTTGTAACCTGCGATATATCTGGGCACGAGGAACTCATCCTTCCCAGTTATTGAGGATGACATCCTTGCGGCTTCCCCGAGAGCAGTGGAAGAATCGTACATGGATGAGTTCACCGCATCCATCTCAAGGAGGTCGCCCATCATGCTTTGGTACTCGAACAGGGCCTGCATCATCCCCTGCGATATCTCCGCCTGGTAAGGGGTGTATGCGGTTATGAACTCATTCCTAGAAATTATGTTTGCCACAGCTGCGGGAACGTAGTGATTGTAGATCCCGAACCCTAGGAAGGAGTGCTGCTGCATGAACGTTTTGTTCATTGAGGCGTAGGAAGAGGCAACCCTTCTCACCTCGTCCTCATCCACTCCCTGTGGAAGACCTATAGAAATTGTTCTTATCGATTCTGGAATGTCTGAAAACAGTTCATCGACATCCTTGACTCCAATCTCCCTGAGTAAATCGGTTAAATGTGAATTCATGGCTATCCGATGGGAATGCATTATGAGGATAAAACTATTTTACCTAATTTATTCAGCTCCCTTCAAGCCCAAGATAGGAAAACGTTTATGCTGATGCGGATATAAGAGACGATGACCGTACTATCACTATGCTACATATGCGGTCGACCTGCCGGAGTCTCCTGCAAGATGTGCGGGAGGCCGGTATGCTCGGAACACTACGTGCCTAAGCTCGAGATGTGCGTGAGATGTGCCGGGAAGTACCATTCTCAGAGATTAATCTATAAAAAACTGACGGCAAAGATTCCACATTCGACATCTGCGATGTCATTGAAAAACACAACTTCCACAGATCGAAATCAGCCTTGACGTCATAGGTTGTGAGGTGTCTTATGAGGGATGAGGTGAGCTTTCTCCCCTTCTGATCCCAGTCAAGCAGCAGGATTACCTCGCTGTATTTTCTCGAAAGCTGCATGGAAAAGTTCTCCACACTCATCCTTGAATGCAGCTTTATTATCTCTCCGCTGAAGTCAAGCCTCCGGAGGGCGATTACATCGTTCCTTCCCTCCACTATTATCGGCACCCTCTTGTTCTTCTCCCTGGTCTCCTCAATGGACTTCAGCATTTTCTCCGTGTTGTCCTTCGCACTCAATTCGACCACCTAGACGGCCCTTGCCTGAACGAGGAGTTTTTCTGCGCTGCTATCGTACGGGGAAAGGTCATAGTCTCCGTACACCTTCTCTATCCTGAATCCTCTTTGATCCACCATCTCCCTGAGGGCATCATATGTTATGGGGTATATGGTTATACTTTTTTCTACGATCTTTTCCTCTCCGTCTGAAATCAGGTAGCGATATTTTAGCATGTACGTCTGACCGATTCTCTTAGGACGAAGCCTGAGCTTTATCCTGAGGCCGTTCTCATTGAAATTAGCTATCTCGTACATGCCCCTTTTCAGCGAGAAACCATTGAGCACATCTATCACGAGATACCCGCCTGTATTCAGCACCCTCCTTGCCTCTGAGATTATCTCCCCCTTCTCCGCGTCAGGAACGAGAAGAAGGCTGTTGAGCCCGATGATCACAGTGTTGAATCCCCTCTTTAGGGGTAGAATTCTTGCGTCTCCAAGAACCCTGTTGAAGTTGTTCGTTGCCCTTGACAGCATTTTCACGTTGATTTCCACGCCCACCCCTTCGGGAAATTTGGATATTATCCTTCCGGTGCCGGCGAACAGTTCTAAATAGGGAGGAGGGCAGGATATCGCCTTGTAGAAGAGGATGTCCTCGATGAAGGAGCCGTATATCTTTTCGTAGTAGGAGGATTCGAAATCGTAGAAATCTTTTAAATCAGTCATCTTTTGTATCCTATGTCCCGGAGGAAACCTTGTCTTTCTCTCCTGTCTTCCTCACTCTCTACCCCCTTCGGAACCTCCCCGTCCATCACCCCGGCGACCCCCCTCATCTCTCCCTCTTCTGCCACGATGACCTTCAGGGGGTTGGACGTGGCCGCGTACAGGAACAGGACCTCGGGAACAGACCTGATGTGGGGAATCACATTAATAGGAAAGGCATCCCTGAGGTGGATTATGAACGTATGCCCTGCACCTATTGCACTCGCATTCCTTATCGCCCTTTTCATTAGTTCGTCATCGTTCCCTTCGAATCTCACAAGCCTCTTCCCCGATGCCTCGCAGAAAGCTATGCCAAATTTTGCATTAGGAGAGGAATTCTTGATTGCTTCGTAGAGGTCCTCTACCGTCTTGATGAAGTGGGACTGCCCAAGGATTACGTTCTCTTCACCCTTTTCTATTTTGACTGTGTAAAAATTCACGCTTTCTCAACGAAAACTAAAATAAATTTGTTTTCTTTACTACCTGTGAAAGGAATCCTTGTAAGGAGGGAAAAGGCCGCGTCCCTGAGGAAAAGACTCATTGAGAAGGGCGTGGAGTTCTACGAGGAGAGGGAGGGATTCCACATCCTTTTCCTCTTCCCTTCCGGATCTCTTCCAGACGAAAGCGGAGGAAAGAACGTTTACCTCGTGGATTCTTCTTTGAAGGAAATCGATGTGAAAGGCAAGAGTTTCGCGATAAGGGGAGGGAAGGAGGCAATCGACAGATTTGCCCCGCTTCTAGAGAAACAGGGGATGAAGGTGGATCTCGAGCACCCTGATGTCACCCTGGAAATCAGGAGATGGGGCAGCAAATTTTTGGTTAATGTCTTCTGAGCCTTCCGTTTGCCCTTATAGATGGCCTTGATTTCTCCGATCCTTTCCCCTTGCCAGAGAGACCTCTTGATTTCTTTCCCGCGGCGGTCAAACCCCTGAAAACCCTGCCCTTCTGCTCTGGATTCGCCAACCACCTGAGATTCTTGTCCTTGGAAATATTTGGATGTGCCGGATCAAGAAGGATTACTTCGTAAAACTTGTGCTTTCCGTCCTCTGCAAGATAATAGGAGTTCAGCACGGAGAGGTTCGGATATCTCTTCTGCGCCCTCTCTTCCGCGATCCACCTCTCGCTCTTGCCGTGAGTGAGCTTGTTGTAACCGTACCTCTTGGGCCTTCTGCCACCTAGTATCTTCTTCTTGTGAAGACCCCCTCTCGGCACCCTGACCCTCACAACTACAAACCCAGCCTTAGCCTTGTAACCCAGGGCTCTGGCTCTGGCTAATTTAGTGGGGTACGGTACCCTCACCACTGTCTCCGAATCCCTCCAGCCTGTCATCCTTTCCCTTATTATCCCTTTCATCTCTTCCTTCGCCGCCAGGAAATTTTCGGGCTGGAATGAGTAACTACTTTTTGAGGGCAATTCTTTCACCTTGAGGGTAGGGGATTCCTATTAGTTATAAATTCATTTCTTTTTGCAATGCATTAATTTCATTCTCCACTATATCCGAATTTTGAATTCCACTAAAAATGCTGAGAAGAGGGAAGAATTTGTGGAAAATGGTCTTAGCTGATGTGACCTCATAATCCTAATATATCGTTGAGGGATGGGAGAGGAGATGAGCGATATCAGGATCACCGTGCCGGAAGACAGAAGCATGCTTATTCTCAAGAGGATACAGAACAAGATAGGCTCCTACAAGGGATACAAGCCTGGTTCCGACGCCAGGGTATCATCGAAGGCGCTGACGGACGATATTATTAGCAGAGCTCAAGTTTGCGTGACGAATCTTTCCGCAGCGATAGAGAATCTGGACATGTACGGGAAAATTGAGGAGAAAGGAAAGGCGGAAGAAGTTCTCGAGGAGATTAAGAAACTTGCAGCAAGAAATGTGGATTACCCGGGAGAACAGGTTCAGGTGTTAGAGGAGGATGTTCAGAGATTCTATCTTCTGGACGAGGGAGGTTTCAAGAATTCCATAGACCTTCTTGATAACATAAACAGTTTCAGGTCAGCATCAATATCGGGTGAGTTCGATGCCAGCATTCTTGAGAAGATAAAGGGTAATATTTCCAACCTCAACAGGTTCTTTGACGATAAGATCGCCTCCCTGCGGAGAGGCTAAACCTTCAGGAAGGCCCTTCCGAAAATTTCCCTATTTTTCATCGCTCTGTAGGCATCCTCAACCTGTTCCAGGCTGAAAACTTTTCCGACCACTGCGTGCACCTTCCCCTCGCTGGTAAGTCTCAGGGCCTTCCTGAGGCTCCTCTTGGTTGAGCTTATGCTTCCAGCTATCCAGTTCCCCTTCAGGATTAGGTTTCCGGTGGGCACCTGCAATTGCGCCACATTAACGTTACCTATCACCACGACCCTTCCCCCGTATGCAAGCGACCTGAAGGAGTTGTCGAACGTCGGCCCTCCGACAGTTTCCAGAACGAGGTCCACCCCCTCCCCTCCGGTGAGCTCCTTCACCTTCTTCTGGAAATCATTCCCCGCTACTACCTCGTCCGCTCCCACCTCCAGTATCTTCTCCCTCTTCCATTCGCTGGAGGTCTCCGCTATGACCCTCGCGCCAAGCGCCTTCGCTATCTGCACCGCATGCGAGCCGACCCCCCCGCCTGAACCTGTTATTAGAACTGTTTCCCCCGCTTTGAGATGCCCAACAGTTTCAAGTGCCTGCACAACCATCCCCGTTACGCAGGCTGAGATTGCGGCCGCCTCCGGAGGAACGTTCCTAGGGACCTTCACCAGTGATATCTCCGGGACTTTGACCAACCTTCTGTAAGCGCCCTGAAGCTCCTCTCCGAAGACCTTCTTGTTCCTGCATAGGTTCTCCCTCCCGGTTGTGCAGAATTCGCATTTCCCGCACGGAACGTATATGAGGCTGGCAACCCTGTCACCCTTCTTGAACTTCGTGACGTTCTTCCCTGTTTCCCTTACTTTCCCCGAGATCTCGTGACCTGGAATTATGGGGAGAGATGCCCTTGGGAAATAGCCTTCCATCGTGAGGATGTCCCTGTAGCAGACCCCCGTGACATCCTGTTCCACGATCACCTCACCCTCTCCCGGCTCCTCTTCCTCGATATCCTTCACCCTTGGAAACTCGTTGAGCTTTTCGAGAACTGCCGCCTTCTGCATGTCTTGGGATAAAGAGAAGAGATAAATGCTTATCCCATCGCCCTTCTAAAGCTCCCTAAGGATGGATTCCCTTGCCGCCACCATGCTCCTCAATTTTTCGTAGCCCACTTCCCTGCTCCTTGTCCTGAGACCGCAGTCCGGGTTAAGCCTCAACCTCTCAGGTTCAAGGTACCTCATTGCAAAGAGTATCCTCTTCTCTATAAGCTCAGGCGTTTCAACCTCGTTCACATGAACATCAGTCACCCCGAGGCCAAGTGATACCTTCCTAGTTACGGAAGAGGCAACTTCGCTGAAGCGCTTCACGTCCCCGTATCCTTCCCTCTCCCCCTGCAGGGAGAAGTCGTCCCTGTTCGCGAACTCGAGGTTGTATACGCTCACGTTCAGGTCCGGAATCACGCTGAAGAGAAGGCCATAATCTGAACTGTAGCAGACATGAAGGTGCGTCTCCACCCCACTTATTCCTTTCACTGCTTCGTTCACGGCATTCACAACCACCTCCATCTCCGATGGATGCGTGGTGGCAGCGGGTTCGTCTATCTGTATCTGCAGCACCTCTTCCCCCCAGAATGACTTTAGTTCCCTTATCTCCTCGTTCACGGCCTTTGCGAATGCAAGGGCAAGGTCCTCTCTGGATTTGTAATAATCGTTGAAGGACCAGTCCATGAGCGTGTATGGTCCAGTAATTGGTATCTTCACGTTCTTCTTTCCAAGCTTCCTGAGAAGGCGGACTTCTTCCATGTGAAAGGGCCGCAGCCTCTCTATTTCACCCGTGACGCTCCCTTTGTTGTAATAACGGTTGTCAAATGACCTTACAGGCCCGTAGATTGTGATGCCGCCCATCCTCGTGACAGGATGCTCGTACATCTCCCATCTGAACATCTCCCCTCCGACTCCAATGTTCATCAGTCCTGCCTTCTCGAATAGGTCTATCGTTTCAATCGTAGCCTTTTCCGCCAGCTCCAGAAATTCCTCTTCCTGAAGAGATTTGAACCTAGAGGAAAGGTAATGGGGCTTTCTGAAGCTCCCTATCTCCTGAGTCTCTAGCATATCAATCCCCCCTGAATCTCATGAGCTTTCTGTCAGCGATCACCCTGGGCAGAAAGTCAAAGCTTTCGTTGTTAGAAACGATCAACCTGTCAAAATCGTCCGCCATGGGCCTCACTTTAGATATAACGCTTTCATCCGTCCTTGTGGAGAGGGCATCCACCAGCATCACCCCTGGAACCTCACAGTCCCTGGCAAACTGATATGGGTCCCTGCTAATTACGGAGTACGCATCCACCCCTTTCTTTTTCTGATCTCCCTTGAATTCCGGAAGGACAAGGAAAAGCGTGGTCGAGGACAGCGCGGAGTAGACCCCCAGATCCGTAACCTCCAAAGGTTCATAGATCAGAAGGTTTTCAATAGAAAGCTCTTCCACTATTCTTGAGTATGCTTTCTCCAGGCCGGAAACCGCTTCCCTGAAACTGCAGCGAAGACTGCTCATCTTTGCGAATGAATATATCCCCGGGAGGAAGTGGAGATAGGACCTCCCCGGCACTCTATGGAACGCAGGGAACGGGGGATTTTCCTGAACAACTCTGAATTCGTCCATTCTTATCACATTCCCTATCTCCTTGATCAATGGCTCCCTGTAGAACGTGTTCGTCTCCTTGTATCTCCTGAGGGGGCCTAAGGCCACGCCCCCAATGGAAAGGGCAACGGGTCTCAGGATGTCGTGCCAGTTGAACAGGGGGTCGGTGAAATAGTCAAGCGATCCCGCCCTGGCCAGATCATAGAACAAAGATTTCTCCTCTGATATCAGGGAACCCAGTTCCTCGCTGCCTAGCTCCCCCCTCTCCCATCTTCCATATTCCCTCCTGAGACGCTCTGACCTTGGATATATTCCAAACAGAAGTGTTTCCAGTTTCATATCACACTGCCTCTCATGGATGCCGGACATTTTGTTATTATGCCTTTTCTGGTATTCCTGGCTTCCTCCCCGGTCATTCCTATTACAGTTATAAATATTTTCGAATTAAAATATCCCCAACGGACATAATTTTTTGATGATAACATATTAATCTCAATTTATCATATAAAAAGGTGCAAGGGAACTGGAACAGGATCCTCTTTGTGAACATTGGAACCGATGAGCACTGGGCGGAAAATCTCAAGGAAGAGGTGTGGAGGGAGTGGATAGGCGGGGTAGGGATAGGCGTACATCTCTTCTCCAAACTTTTCAGAAATGGTGATCCCCTTTCCCCAGAAAATCCGATCGTTATGACCACAGGTCCTCTTACAGGAACACCTTTCCCGAACAGCGGGAGGCACGAAATAGTGTCTAGAAGCCCTCTCACAGGCCTGTTGGGCGAATCCAACTCAGGCGGCTTCCTTGGAAATGAGTTGAAGAAGGCAGGGTATGACGGCATCGTTGTCACAGGCTCAAGCGATGTTCCCAAGGTGATATTTATCGACGAGAACATTAAGATAGAAAAGAGGCCGGAGCTCTGGGGTAAGAACTTCTACCAGACAAGGGAGGCACTGAGGAGGGAGAGGAAATACAGCGTGATGGGAATAGGGAGGGCGGGAGAGAACGGGTTGTATTTCTCATCCATAATGAACGACGAGGGGAGGGCGGCAGGAAGGACAGGACTTGGTGCAGTAATGGGTTCCAAGAAGCTGAAGGCGATTGCGGTTAGGGGCAATCTCCAGGTGCCGGTGACTGACAGGAGAGGGTACTTTGATCTTGTAAGAAAAGTTTCCACTTACCTCCTGGAATCCCCGCTGACCCAGGGTCTGAAGTCCAATGGAAGCATGATATGGATGGACATGGGACAGGGTATGGGGGATATACCTGCGCATTATTTCAGGGATCACAACTTCAACTACGACTCCCTGAGCTCCATGAAATTCCACAGCGTTTACCCCGTGACAAGCTATCACTGCGCGAACTGCGTGATTGGATGCGGGAGAACTGTCACAAAAGGAAGCGGGAGCATAGACGGCCCGGAGTATGAGACCGTGGCCTCATTTGGCCCTCTCCTAGGGAACGAGGATTTCGACCTTATTCTCGAGTGGAATCACATGATAAACGACATGGGGATGGACACAATAAGCACCGGGGTCATAGTGTCGGCGCTGAAGGCGTTCGTTGACGATGGAACCATAAAGGATCCGGAAATCACGAAGTACTTTGAAAAAGGCTTTGGGAGGGTGAGAGAACTGCTTGAGGACATAGTTGAGGGAAGGGGGGCCGTAAGGGAGCTTGGAAAGGGGTTGCAGTCCTTCTGCCTTTCAAGGGGGATACCGAGGGACAGGATTGCGACGGTGAAGGGGATGGAGATACCCATGCATGACCCCAGGGCATTCAAGCTCCAGGGTCTTGGATACACCACATCGACGAGAGGTGCGGACCATCTGCAGGCGGAAATGTATGAGGTGGACATGGGAGTGGAAGACAGGAGGATAGGCATAGTTGCGGGGGACAGGTGGAACGTGGATACGGAGGAGAGGGTGAAGACGCTGGTGAACGTGCAGAACTACAGGCAGATATACAACTCAGCGATAATATGTTCATACGCAAAGGTGGATTCGGAGGATGTGGCTGCTGCCCTGAGGCTTGCAACAGGCTTCGATTATTCTGTCGATGAGATCATGAGGATAGGCGGCAACATAATCCAGGAGAAGAAGAGGATCAACGAAGGTCTTGGATGGAAACCGGAGGATGATTACCTTCCGAGAATCGTGAGGGAGAGGATAGAGGGGGAACCGGAGGAGAGTGCAACCTCCGACGGCGAGCTTGAATCCCTTGTAAAGAAATACAGGAAGGCCCGCGGCTGGAACTAGAGGAAGAGCTTCGGGATAGACCTATCCACGTCCACCACAAGCAGCCTTGCTTCCTTCCCCTCCCTGAGCCAGTTCAGCTCCCCTAGATCACTTCCCGCCGTCTCGGATTCAACCCCGAAGGATTGCGCTATTTTCTCAATTTCGAGGGTGAAGCTAAGGTAATCCCTGTTCTCCATTCCTGGGTAGTAGCTGGTGGAAAAGCTCTTGAGGATGCCATAGCCGTTGTTCCTTAATATCAGGAATTTCACCGGGAGGGAATACCTTTTGACTGTCCAGAGTATCTGCACCGAGTACATGAATGACCCGTCACCAACCACTGCCAAAACCTTCTCGTTGTGCATGGACATCCCCGCGGCCGCAGGAGAAGCCCAGCCCAGCTGTCCGCTTTTAGCGGAGAAGTATCTTCCGGGAGAATATCCGATGGTGTCACGAAGAACAGTTGACGAGGAAACAGCCTCGTCCACCACGACGTGGTCGTGAAACACCTTCTTCACCTTGCTCATCACGTATGTCGTTCCCATGATCTCCATCTCACGCGCCGCTTTGCTTATCCGCTGGAAGTCTTTCTGCCTCTGGTAGTTCCCCTTCCTCTCCAACTTTGGCGTTATTTCCCTCAGAAAATTTTTGACGTTCATCCCATAGAAATCTCCAATCTTCGGCCTAATGTTCTGCCCGACGAATATTACCTTCTTCCCCTGCAGAAGAGGGGAGGGGAGGTAGGGGTAGAGTGTGATGTCTCCCCCTATGAACAATATGAGGTCGTTCTCAGCCAACTTCAGGTTTATGAGTGTGGTTGCAGGGAGGAGGTCTCCCGCAAAATAAGGGTTGTCTGAGGGGAACGGGGACCTCTGCGGGAGGGGTTCCCCGTAAATTGGGCACCCTGTCCTTTTCGCGAAGGCCCCCGCCTCTTCAAAAGCGTTGAAAAGATCTATCTCCCATCCCATGACAACGGCAGGATTCTTCGAATCGTTAAATTCCCTGGCAATCTTTTCGACGATCTCAGGACTCGACTGGGAATAGTTCATCAATATGTCCTCCGATGGGCTTGAGGATGAAAATTCATCCATCACGTTCATCGGAATTGATATGAAAGCGGGGCCGGTGGGTGGCGTCAGCGCCTCAAGCTTGGCCCTTCTCATCACAAGAGGAATCTCGTCAGCGCTTTTAATTTCGTATGAAAATTTCACATTGCTCCCGACCATTCCCATGAGGTCTCCAGAAAGGAGGGGGTCGTAGAATATGTGCCTCAGGTCCTGCTGCCCTGCTGTTATGATCACCGGGGTTCTGTTGGACTTTGCAGTGAAAATGTAACCCATTGAGTTTCCAAGGCCAAGTGCTGTATGAAGGTTCACTATCCTCGGTCTCGAAGAGATCTGCGTGAGGCCGTCGGCCATCGCTACCGAGAGACCGTCATAGGGAGTGAGGATGTAATCGTCAATTCCCCTTAGGGAACCCAGCTCCGTAGTGCCCGGGTTCCCGAACATGGGGAGGAGGTGAAGGTTCCTCACGCTCTCGGCGAATAGCTCGTATCCCTTCAAACTAACACCCTGTATAGAGGTTCAAGACCCTGGACATAGCGCATCACGTTCGAAATGGTTTCCATCAGGAACCTCTGCTGGCTCTCAATGGTCACCCCAGCTATGTGAGGGGAGCATATCACGTTGTCCAGCCTGAAAAGCTCGGAATTGAAATCGGGCGGCTCCTTGGGGTATACGTCTATGCCGGCCTTTATTCCCTTCTCCTTTATCGCATCTATCAGCGCTTTTTCATCCACAACCTCCCCACGCGCAGTATTTATGAATATCGCCCCGTCTTTCATCCTTGAAAAGGCGTTGGAATTGAACATCCCCTTTGTCCCCTCGGTAAGGGGAACATGGACCGTAACCACGTCCGCTGCGGAAAGAAGGGTATCGAGATCAAGGAAAGTCAGGCCCAATCTCTCCTCCTCATCCTCCTCGAGCCTCTGGATATCGTAATAAACAATTGAAACCCCAAACGGAAGAAGCCTCTTTGCTATTTCCCTTCCAATTGCGCCCATCCCCACTATGCCCACAGTCTTCCCCTCAAGATCCCTGGAGCCGGTGAGCATCGGCCAGTTCTTCCTCTCCTTGAGCTCGCTGTTGAGAAATATCAGATCCTTGAGAAACGCCAGCATAAACGATATCACGTGTTCCGCAACGCTCTGCTTGTTTGCAACCGGGATGTTGCAAAGCATTATGCCCTTCTCCTTCACGTAGCTAAGATCAACGTTATCGTACCCAGTGCTTGCAATCTGAATGTATTTCAGATTTGGAAACTTGCTCAGCTCATTTTTCCCGAGCTTGTGGAATGTCGTTGCAACTAGGACTTCGGCCTCATTCCTCTCGAAATCCAGGGAATTCACCACGTCCATCCCCGGGAGAACCTGATTTACCATCCGCTTCACAGATTCAGCAGGTATAAATTCAGGTAGAACGGCAACTATTTTCACGGATTAGCATTGAGCATTCGGTACATATCCTTTTCCATGAATGGCAGAAATCTTGATATCTCTCAACTGGTTCAAATCAGGGAAGGACGCAAGGTTGAAGTGAATGGACGAGAAAGCGGCGATAGTGGGAATAGGGCACTCAAAATTTGGAAAGAGGATGGACGTTACCATGAACGAGCTTGCCTGGGAGTCTCTTTCCTCCGCCCTTCTAGACGCGGGAATCACGCAGAAGGATGTGGATTTTCTTTCCGTGGGAAACTTCGGATACTGGTCAGAGGAGATACTTCCTGCGGTCACGATTGCGGATTACGGGAACTTTGAATGCGGCAGCATGAAGGTTGAGGCCGCCTGCGCATCCGGCAGCGCTGCGATAAAGGTTGCTATGGACGCGGTTACATCAGGGAGAAGCAAGGTAGCCGTTGCCATTGGGATAGAGAAGATGTACAACTCTCCAACGGGAACGATCGTGGAGCTCATTGGAAGGGCTGGAAACTACTTCTGGGAGTTTGAGAACTTTGGAATGACCTTCCCTGGTTACTATGCTCTCTATGCCACCAGATACCTCCATGATTTTGGCGGTAAAGAGGAGGAGATGTGCGAAGCTTCAATCAAGGCGCACCACTACGGATCCCTCAACCCATACGCGCAGTTCAGGAAGGAGATAACGGTTGAAGAATGCATGAATTCCAAGTACGTGGCGAAGCCCCTCAAGCTCCTTGATTCCTCCCCCATCACCGATGGTTCTGCGGCAGTAGTCATAGCGGCGGAGGATTTAGCTAGGAAGCTTACCGATACACCGGTGTTCATAGATGCTCAGGGCTACGCAACGGGAACGTCCTACGTTGGCAGGAGGGATGATTACATAGGTCTTAAGGCCAGCAGGATGGCAACAGAGATGGCCCTCAGAGAGGCCGGAATAGAGGATGTGAGGAACAGCTTTGATCTGTTCGAGGTGCACGACTGCTTTTCAATAGCTGAAATCATGGCTTACGAGGACATTGGCATCGCAAAGAAGGGGGAAGGGCTTAGGCTTCTCCTTGAAAGGGAGACTTACGCGGACGGGAAATTTCCTGTGAACCTGGATGGAGGGCTCAAGGCGAAGGGTCATCCAATAGGCGCCACAGGAGTGAGCCAAGCCGTTGAGATCGTCAAGCAGCTAAGGGGAGAAGCGGAAGATGGAAGGCAGGCCGTGATAAGGAAGGGAAGGGCCCTCCAGCACAACGTTGGAGGAACGGGGCATTATGCATACGTCACGATCTATTCCAGAGGCCACTAGATCACGAGGCATCGGGATAAGGAGTATCCTTTACGGAACTTTCTCCTCATTGTGTTATTGAGGCTCTTAAGCCCGTGATACAAGGAGCATATTGGCAGTAGGGGAGCTTTGGAATGCGAAGGAATAATGCTACCCTAATCTCTGGGCTCACTCCCGCGGTTCCAGAGAGAGAGCTGAATATTGGTACCAATAACGGGATGAAGGCATTTCTATGATAGGGTGAAATATTTGTAGAAATGTTTATGATTACCAAGTAATTGTGGAAATGATGACTGTCGACCCCATCGAAATTCAAAGAGTCGCGGAAGAATTCAGTCTCGACAAAGACTACACGTGGGTTACGGATGCTAAGATAAAGGGAAAATCGGGGATCGTGCACAAGTTCGATCTCGTGGTATCTTCTAAGCAGGATGAGAATGTCAAGATAGCGGTGCTGAATGGGGTATCTGATGACCTCGTAAACGACATAATGAAGTTTAACGCAACTGCCAACGACTGCGGTATCCAGCTGAAGGCACTTGTTGTGGACAAGGAGCTGGGTGAAGCGGAAAACAACCTTGCCCGCATATACAATATCGTGACCATAAATAAGAAGGAGAAAAAGAAAAGGAAAAACGATATCTTTGGGGTAAAGGAACTGGATGACGCCATCGGCGGGGCAATGCAGAGAGGCAACATATATCTCATTGCAGGGAAGACGGGAGTCGGAAAAACTACCTCATGCACACAGTTCCTGGTGCAGGGGGCCAAATACGGGGAAAAGGGCGCTATAATACTGACTGACACAAGGGGAACGGAGTACATCTCAAACGCAAGGACGTTTACGTTCGGCTTCGAGGAATACTACAGGGAGGGGAAGATAGAGGTAATTGAGCTCTCGGACAGGATAAGGGAGCTCAAGGAAGATGTCATGGAGAGCCTAAAGAACAGAACAAGGTATATAAGCAGGTTAACAGGTGAAATCAAGAAGCTTGTTTCCGAATCCAATATCTCCCGCCTAGCGATAGACCCCATAACTCCTATGCTCGTCCCCAACGACGATTTCATAAATCAATTCATGATGAGTCTGGCGATACCAGATACGTATCTTCTCATCACAAGCCCTACGATGAACAGCGACGTGAGCATGTACGGGATTGAGGAGTATTTCGTTTCTGGGGTCCTCAAACTTGAGATGGAAGACCTCACAACAGGTCTGAGAAAGGCAACGATAGTCAAGATGCGCGGAGGGGAATTCAATCCTCAGCCTTTTTATTTCAGAATAACGTCCAAGGGCATTGTGCCGGCTACGGAAAGCAATGAAGTGAAAAGGGATTCAATATTCAAAAGAGTGGTTGTGTAGTCGCATTAGGAAGCTTATTTCCTGAATTTGAATTCCTTCTGTCTTCCGCTTAGTGGGTCTCGCCGCAGGAGGATGCTCCTGTTCTCCCTTCTGATCATCAGGATTATTGCGGCTGCAACGGCGGCCACAGTTATTCCACTCCCAAGCCCTATCAGAAAATAGTTTGGTGGCACGATCTTCACTGCTACAGCAGATGAGTTTCCCCTTATCGTCACCTTGCCCGAGAGATTGCTGCCTGAGTATCCCAGGGGCGGGTTAACCGTAAAGTTGTAGGATCCGTTTGGCAACTGGAATGAGATTAGGGAGCCCAACGAAGTGATATTCTCCTTAACAACCGAACCGTAGAACGTCCTCCCTTCAATGACAACAGACCATTTCGTCTTGGATGAGAGGCCGGATTGCGTTACGTTGAAGTAGTAGGTAACGAGCATCCAGGGGACGTTGAAAAGCATCGAGGTGCCATTGACCGTGAAATTACCCACGTACTGTTCTGTGGAAAATCCGGGAAGCGACTGAATCGAGTACTGGAATGTTCCGTTGCTTAGCCGGAAAATTATGGTGGAATTTGTGGATACGAGAGTGTTGTTGTTGACTGTGATGGACCAGATCGTGCCGTTAACCAAGCCTGTTTCCGAAAATGTCACGGGATAGGTAACGAGATAAAATGTCTCTACGAGAGAGATGGAGTTTCCCCTTATGACGAAGGACCCCTGATAGGGAGAGGGACGGTAGAGCTTGTTTCCTGTGGAAACTGAGTAGTTATAGGTACCGTTTATCCCTATGAATTTTAAGGAGGGGGAGACGGATGAGAAGGAGGAACCGTTGGATATGTTTACGAACCAGTGTGTTCCAGCCGGAAGCTTCTGTTCCGTGAAGGTGACGTTGAAAAGCTCGTAGAAAACAATGGGTGAATTGGACGGGAAGGGGGAGATAGAAGCTCCGTCAACGGTGAAGCTCCCCTTTTGCTGTGCCTTGAGAACTATGTACCACCTGTCGTTTGTTGCCACGGAATAGTACCACGTGCCATTTGGCTCCCAGAAAGAGAGCATGGCTCCGGTTGAATTGTACGAAAGGGCTCCTGAGATGTTCACGAACCATTCCACCTTCCCAGAGGTCACGGGAAGGCCATACTCGTAGAACGTTACCTGATATAGCCTCAGGAACCTTGCCGTCATCGAAACAGGAGAACCAGAAACATTGAATCTGCCATTGGAAGGAAATGGACCGTACGTCTGTACGCCGCTTTTTACAAAATAGGAATACGAACCGTTGGGTAGGTTGAACGTAATTGTCTGAGAGGCTGAAGAGGAGGTGTTTGTTATGTTGTTTCCCGAAACTTCCACGTACCACTGTGTTCCAACTGGAAGGCCAGTTTCGGTAAACTCTACTGGATATGTGAATAGGGAGAAGGTCACAAGCATAACCACCGGATGACCGTTTATCCTGAGAGATGCGGAATAGGGCGTGGGATAGTATTCCTTGTCACCCGTGGAGATTGTGAAATTGTACGTTCCATTCGGAATTGATGCAACTATCGACACGGACGTGGAACTAAGGGATGCCTGTCCCGAGATGTTCACGTACCATCTTTCACCCGCGGGAAGCTGTGAGTTGCTCGACTGGTTGAAGAAAACATGATAAAGGACGGGAGAGAAATATATAGTCAGCGAGACGGTATTTCCATCCACTATGAATGTGCCACTTGACGGGGTGGGTGAATATATCTTATTCCCTGAAGCTACGGTAAATGTGTACGTTCCGTTAGGCTCGTAAAACAGATTCAAAGTTCCAATTTCAGGATGAGACTGGCCGTTCGAGAGGTTAACATACCATTCGGTGCCTGCAGGCAGGCCAGATTCCTCGAAGATCACCGGATAAAGCGAGAAAACTGCCGTAATCTGGGCGTTGTTTGACTTAACGGTTATCGTTGGAGCCCCATTCACAGTCCCGATATCTGTTACCATCACGTAGAAGTAATAGGTGGCGTTCCCTGCGGGCGTGAAGGAATAGGTGGACGACGTAATGGAAGTGGCGGAACCGTTCAGGTACCAGAGGTAAGAGAACTTGCCGGTACCGCCAGTGACGTTGGAATTCAGCACTATAGTCTGGCCAACATGAATCTTAGCGCTTGATGGAGAAATTGTCACAGTCGGAGCGGGATATACTGTTACGGTCGCTGTATTAGAGCTTACGGTTGTTGAGCTTAGTGTCACGTTTACAAACACAGAGTAGCTTCCTGCCACAGATGGAAGAAAATCATAGGAAGACGAGTTGAATCCAACCTTTACTCCATTGACGTACCACTGATATGTGTAAGAGCTAGAAGAGGGCGAGACCACTGCCGTGAACGTCACAGACTGTCCTAAATCCACCGCTGAACTCGAAGGCGTCAGCGAAACCGTGAAACTCGCCATTGGCTTAGGTGTATCATAAGCATGGTTTCCGACGGCGAGCGTAGATTCTCCTTCGATCCCCGATCCCTGGGACTGGCTGGAAGGAAGAATACCGCCTGAAGCGTATTGAAAATTGGAGATAAGGATAAACGCTACAGCTACCACTGCAGAAAACATCAGTGCCCTTCTCCAGTAATAACCAACGCTCATAATGACATTTATGAACGGATTGGAACGAAGTATTTAAGAATTATTTCAATAGTTTTATAGAAAGGTTAGGAGTTTGGGGGAAGCAGTAAAACTCAGACCTTCAGGGAGGAGATACACGGACTTCCCCCAAAGGTAACTGGTCAGTCCCTTGTGGCCTATCTTCGCCCATTTG
>JBMFTY010000018.1:0-32901 GCA_049966795.1 Thermoplasmata archaeon | reverse complement strand
AACTTGTTAAGGAGGGTCCGCCTGTATGTGGCATCCTCTAACGTGAAGTAAATCAGTCTCCCCTCCAGGTCAAAGGAAGCGACCCTTCCTCTCTCGTCGGCGAAGCTTAGGACCCCGCCCTCCATTTTCCAGGATATGACCATGTGTCACATACCGATGACCTCAGGGAATAAGTGAATTTTGAAATGGAAGAGGTATTTTGGGCTGTGCTTAATGGAATATATCCATACAGGCAGATGTCGGTCTATGAATCAGGAAGCTCCGATGCTTCAGCTGAGGAGTAGCTCACAGGCAAAGAATATCGGTGAAAACGTGCCAAGGACGCTACTTCGCGGCCTTTTTTCCAGGTATCACATAGGAAGGACAAAGGTAAAGAAAAATTTACTTTTCAATGTAAATACCCGGAAGAAATTAATCAATATGAAAGAAAAAGTGGTGAAATTGAGGATATACGGAATGAGCTGCGATGATTGCGTTGTCACGGTCACCCGGGGCCTCGTGGAACAGCCTGGCGTGCTGGATGCAAAGGTTTCCCTGAAGGAAGGTACGGGAAAGGTGAAAATAGACCCTGAAACCGTGAGACCGGAGGATCTACTGAAGAACAAGGTGTTTTCAGGGTCCTCACACTACAAAGCGATCTTGATGGAGTGAATGATTTGAAAAAAGCACAGAGGTATGATCTTGTCATCTTGGGAAGAGGAGCAGCTGCATTTTCCGCAGCAATAAGGGCTTCAGAACTGAGCAATGGAGAGATGAATATAGCAATGGTGGGCACCGGCCCTCTTGGAGGTACGTGTGTGAACGTCGGTTGCGTCCCTTCCAAATACCTCCTTGAGGCCTCTCATGCCGTTTTCAACCCCCAGCATCCAAGAATTCAGGGTGTGCGCGGAACAAGGATTGACTACAGCTTCGCTGAGATTATGAATGGTCTAAGGGAATATGTCAGGGGAGCGAGGGAGAAGAAATATGAGCTCGTCATAGGGGACTACGAAAACGTAAGGGTAATCGAAGGCCTTGGGAAGTTTGTAGATAGGAAGAAGGTTGCGATCTATGATCAAAAAGGAAAAGAAAGATCGGTTCTTGCTGCTTCGAATGTTCTCATAGCAACAGGGTCCCGCCCCTCGATACCGAATATAGAAGGTCTAAGGGACGCAGGTTTCCTCACAAGCGACACAATCTGGAATCTCAAGGCCCTCCCCGAGTCCGTCCTGATCATAGGAGGAGGGGCGATAGGCCTTGAATTGGGTCAGGCGTTGCTGCATCTTGGTTCCAGGGTGTCAGTAATAGAGGCAATGAATTCGCTGCTGCCGCAGACGGAGCCAGAGATCGGAGTGGCACTTAAGGAGTCGCTTCAAAACGAAGGTATGGAATTCTATATGAGGGCCAGGATCAGCAAGGTGGAAAAGGGTAGTGGGGGCAAATACGTTCATCTCATAACTCACGAAGGCCGCAAGAGGATAGGGGGTCAGGAAATAATAGTGGCTACCGGAAGGGAGCCGAACACAGATTATCTGGACCTTGAAAGGGCCGGGGTGAAGATGGATGGGAGAGGTGCAATAATCACATCCGACAGAATGGAAACATCTGTCCCAGGGATTTATGCCGCAGGGGACTGCGTTTCAAAGAGGATGTACCTTGAGACGATTGCAGCAAGAGAGGGCGCGGTAGCGGTGAGCAACATGTTCGGAGAAGACCTGAGGATGGATTACAACAGCGCCGCATGGGCAGTATTTACAAACCCTCAGGTTGCAGGGGTTGGAATGACGGAAAATGAGTTCTCCAGGAAGACCGGCGCCTGTTCCTGCAGAACATTTTCCCTGGAGAATTTAACGAAGGCAAGCATAACGGGAGAGACCAAGGGAATGATAAAGATAACAGTAGATCCGAAGGACAACAGGATCGTTGGTATGCATATAATGGCCCCAAATGCGACGGACATCATCACGGAAGGCGCATACGCGGTAAGATATGGATATACCATAGAGGATATCATAGAGACAAGCCACATATTTCCTTCATTTTCAGAGGGGGTGAAGCTTGCAGCGCAGTCATTCATAAGGGACATTTCAAAAATGTCTTGCTGTGTGGAGTGATTACAGGCCCCTTTCCACCATGGTAAATCATTCGAGAGATGAATCTTCGTGTTTTTAACGTAAACAAAGCTCCGGGGGAAGAGGGAAATTTTACCGTTGGTATAAGAGAACATGGATTATTTGCATACCCACATTTTCAAGCTATTTGGAGATATGCAATGGAGACAAAGTTAAATGGATAATTTCATTAATAATTCTCATGACCACTTCGGATCCCATGGTAAATGATGAACAATTTTTGAACGCAAATGAAGGGAGGTTGCGATACAATGGGCAGGCTTGAGCTTCAAATGATCCACGCCAGGCTCCCCGCTACCACGAGGTATGCAACGTACAGGACAGGGCCTCCAGAAGATGGCCTAAGGCACTTTGATGTCATCGCCGTTCTCCAGATATTTGTGAAGGAGCTTGAGAAGTACTCGAGTGCCCTTCCGGAGAATCTCAGGGTGACCGTTGAATGGGATGACAGCCCTGTGGAATCGGGGAAAATATAGCGTAGGGATGCAATTGATACAGGCAACGATTTAGTCCCCGGCTCTCAGGAGTTGCCGCACCGTAATTTTCACCTATATTCTTTCTTGGAATTCAGCCTCCCGCAAATAGATTCAAGATCATAGCTTCTTCAACTCCTGGATCACCTTTGATATGGATTCCTGTGCATCCCCGTACAACATCTTCGTTTTGTCCATGTAAAAGAGGTCATTTTCTATGCCTGCGAAGCCCTTTCCGGCTCCCCTCTTCAGGACAATCACATTCTTGGATTTGTCCACGTCCAAGATAGGCATCCCGTATAGGGCCGTTCCCTTTATCCTCGCGGCAGGGTTTACAACGTCGTTTGCCCCTATCACCATGGAAACGTCCACATCCTGAAATGCCCTGTTCGCCTCATCCATGTCCATGAGAAGGTCGTAGGGAACTCCAGCCTCTGCGAGAAGGACATTCATGTGACCCGGCATCCTGCCTGCAACGGGATGTATGGCGAAGAATACCTTTACCCCCCTGGAGATGAGCATGTCAGTAAGCTCTCTCACCTTGAACTGCGCCTGCGCAGAAGCCATTCCGAAGCCCGGGACAATTGCGACGGTGGTAGAATAGGCAAGCATCACCGCCACGTCTTCGGCACTTATGGGCTTCAGGCTTCCTGCCACGGTTCTCCCCTCTTCCATGATCTTTCCGAATCCTCCAGCAATGATCGCGCCCACAGACCTGTTCATTGCCCTGGCCATTGCTAATGTCAGTATAGTACCAGCTGCACCCACCAGGATGCCTGCAATAACCATTGCGTAGTTGGATATTGCAAACCCCTCAAGCCCGACCGCAATTCCCGTCATTGCGTTGTAAAGGGATATGAGAACAGGCATGTCCGCCCCTCCTATAGGAAGGGCCATGAGGAAGCCGTATCCTATGGTGAGAACAAAGAAGGGCACGAGGGCTGCGCTGTAGGAAATTAGGACGTTGCTCTTCAGCAGGAACATTATCCCGAAGGCCACTCCCACTGCCACCACCACCATATTCACTGCCTGCTGGAACCTGAAAGTGACTGGCTTCTGAGTCATCCAGCCTTGGAGCTTGAGAAAGGCAATTATGCTCCCCGCTATGGAAATATCTCCTATGATAGCTCCTATCAGGGAGATGCTGAAGTTGAAAAAGGCAGTATTGGCCCTTATCAGTTCTATTGCTGCGATTGCCGATGCAGCTCCTGCGCCCATGCCGTTGTATATTGCTACCATCTGTGGCATGTTCACAATCGCTACCCTTCTTGCCGCTACGAAACCTATAACAGCCCCAATCAGCACCGCTGGAAGTATGAGAAAGAGGTTAGAAAGGCCAGGAACGATGAACGTTGAAACTATTGAGAAGGCCATCGCAATGCCTGCCCAGATTATCCCGCTCCTTGCAGTGGCAGGATTTCCCATTCTTATAAGACCTATGACGAAAGCTGCTATGGTAAGGACGTAGATAGGATCAGTGAAATCTATCATCTGCCCTCCCCCCTCTTCTTGAACATTCCAAGCATGCGCTCAGTGACCACATATCCACCGACCACGTTAAGCGTTGCCATGACAACCCCGACGAACCCGATGATCTTCTCAACATTATTCGTAGCAAATCCCAGTGCCAATATAGCTCCTACAAGGACAATCCCGTGGATGAAATTAGACCCGGACATGAGGGGTGTGTGAAGTATGACAGGCACATGACTTATCACCTCGTATCCAACGAATACTGCGAGGATGATTATATACAGCCAGGCCCATTCCGTAATTATCATTACTATTTACCTCCCTTTAACCCGGGGTGAGTGATCTTTCCTCCTGTGCATATCAGGCAGGCAGAGAGCAGGTCGTCCTTCTCCGGATCAACTAAGCTGCCATCCTGGCCGATAAGAACGGAAAGGAAGGAAAAGATATTCCTAGAGAACATCTGGCTAGCATTTATCGGCTCCTCGCTCTGGGGATTGATTGCCCCGATTATCCTGACTCCATTGTGCTCAATAACCTTTCCGGCCTGTGTAAGCTCACAGTTCCCTCCGAATTCCGCCATGATATCGACGATGACGCTTCCCGGTTTCATTCTGGAAATTGTTTCCTTGGTAACCACGATGGGAGCCTTCCTCCCTGGAACTCCGGCTGCAGTTATCAGAAGATCAGAAGCGGCTACCGCGGCATCGACCATCTCCTTCTCCTTTCTCCTCTCCTCCTCAGTGAGTTCCCTTGCATAGCCTCCCGCTCCCACGGCGTTGATTCCCAAATCCAGGAACTTGGCGCCGAGGCTCCTCACATCATCTCCAGCAGCTTTTCTTACGTCGTATGCGGTCACCGATGCGCCAAGACGCTTAGCGGTTGCAATTGCCATCAATCCTGCCACTCCAGCGCCGATGACCAGGACATTCGCGGGCCTGACAGTCCCAGCGGCCGTTGTAAGCATGGGCATCACCCTGGGTAGGTAGAATGCTCCGATGATTGCGGCCCTATAACCTGCGATGGCGGACTGGGACGAGAGTACGTCCATGGATTGAGCTCTGGTTGTCCTTGGCAGGAGCTCCAGGGAATACACGGTGAGGCCATTTCTGGCCAGTTCCTCAGCAAGGGATTGGTAGCGCGAAGGATAAATGAGTCCCAGGACTACGGAATCCTTCTTCAATTTAGGTACATCTCTGTCTTCAGGACGGCCGAGCATAATCAGGAGGTTTGCTCTTGACAGAATTTCATCACGGCTCTGCATCACTGTGCATTCGGATGCGGAATAATCGGAATCGGAAAACCCCGCCCTTGCTCCCGAACCTGATTGCACCAGAACCTGAAGGCCTTTCGCAACAAGCTTCTTTGCATCCTCTGGAACAAGAGCCACTCGGTTTTCGTTGTCCGAAGTCTCATTCAAAATTCCAATGGTTACGGACAATTTTACCCTTGTCCTGAATCGCGGACTGAAATAAGAGGGTATCGTATAATTAAAGGGAATTAACGTCTATACTCACAATCAGGATTGTTAAACTCCCTGCGGCTTTTCCCAAAATCCCACTGCAAGGGGGCAAACCTATTAATGCGGATTTCCATAATACGATGAGGAGAGAATAGCATGGAATATGATCGCGATCCCCGCAGGGTCTTCCTGTACGGTCTCACGGTGATGTTCATATTGATTGGCATAGCAGCCGTACTAAGCGTCATCTTCAATCCACACAACTATCCTAGCGCGTTCTCAGCGTGGATAGGGGTTGCCGGAAGCGTGGTCGGAGTGCTCATAGGTCTCTTCTTCCTTTTCATATTCATATGGGTAATTGTATGGTTTGCAAGGTCAATAGGTTGGATATCCAGGAGTTCGAAGTACGCGGGGAAAAGCTGGAGATGGTGGGAATACGATGAAGCCCTGGAAATACTGAGGGAAAGATATGCCAGGGGAGAGATCACTAAGGAACAGTATGAGCAGATGATGAATGATCTAGAAAAAGCAGAAAGATAGCTCCTCCGTGGAACCGCTGAATTGGTCATCACCTCTAAGCATCATCCCCATTGGTTCCATCGGAATTACATAGGAAGAGGAACTGCTGAAGATTTTGGACGGTTGTCTTTCGAAAAACCTATTGTTTAGGAAGGATGCGTTTGAAAAATCTTTATGAGCCCGCAAGTTTAATAATTAAGGATGTGGGACTTACTATGAGATAGAATTTGGGCTCAGGCTTCGAATTAATTCTTGGAAGTGAAGAGGAGAAAGACCCCGATGTGAGAAAGGGCGTTCAAGTCGGGGTAACTTATCTCTACTATCTCCTCCCAGATCCGGAAACTGGATTGGTCGGCGCCGAGGAAGCAGAATTATCGTCAGAGCTAAGGTCATTCATTGCTGCAAACAAGGATGCTCATTTCAAGGAAAGGATTTATGATATGGATCACGCGCTTTATGCTGCGTATAAAATGCAGAAGGTTGCTAATGATTATCTTCTAAACAAACGCTCAGCTGAAGGCAGCAGAGCGAGGCTTCTGGGTAATATAGCTTCGCTCCAATCTAGTTCTAGAGAAGTAGATTTTAGTGGAAATAAGGAACTGGAAGGAAGCGCAATAAGAGCGAGGCTGAAGCCTGATGAGATATTGCGTCTGCTCATACTTCTCGAATCTCTGGAAAAGAATGACTTTGCAATGAATGTAAACGGTATCAAGCTGGTGATAACTAAATTAACTAGGGAGATGAATATGAATCCCCTTCCACTACAGTTTTTCTGTCATACCGATGGTCCCGTGAAAATCTCGGTAAACCTCTGCAAGCTCTACTTTAAAAGAAAAAGCGTTTGGGCAGAATTTAGGAATGAGTTCAGGAGAGACCTCTTCCATTCTTTCCTGAATAGCAGGCCGGACAGAGAGTGTAATGAAATTCTTCCTGTCAATGTTCTCGGATATTGAAAAGGAAGAGAGGGATAGAATGAAGTCACCTCCTGAAGGTGGCAATAAAGGGCAGCGAAAATCATTAAGCTGAGAATTTCAATCAGGGGAATAAGCCCCCCTATATGGAGGAAGTTGCTTGTGAGCCCGGAAACTGCGCTCCATAACCTTCACCTTATGATCCAAGCCGCATTTGGATGGTATAACTATCACCTGTACGAGTTCTCTCATCAAGGTTTAAATTTCTCAAGGCCGGATGATTGGGATGAACCCGCCTCCGAGGATATGGATTCAACAAAAATCACACTAGGTGACCTGAATCTCCAAAGAGGGACTAAGTTTCTTTACACTTACGATTTCGGCGATAACTGGGAACATATAATCTTGGTCCAGGACATTCTAGATTATGATCCCCAAATGAGTGTCCCAGCCTGTATCGGCGGAAAGAGAAATGCCCCGCCAGAGGATTGCGGGGGTGTCTGGGGTTACTATAATGTACTTCGCATTGCAGAGGATCCCAACGATCCAGAGCATAATGAGACAGTGGAGTGGTTGGGTGAATATGATCCCGAAAGCTTTGACATCGATTCTGCGAATCGTGCAGTTAGAAACTATAGAGAAATAGATGGCACTTTTTGATTGGAACCTTTTGAAGGAGGATCTCGGTTGATTTTTCATTAGAAATTGGCGAGAATGCAGTTGGCTATCTGCGGATCCGTACAAAACTTGAAGTTAGACTAAAGCCATTGTTTGAATTTGAACGGACACGTATTAAGGAGATGGGGTACCTTAAAATCGGGGGACATCTGAGCAGGGAGACCTTCTAGGCTAAAAATCAGTGCCTTATAACATATCTTTTTAGGTCTTTTTGAACACTACATCCACTATCTTCTTCTGCAGACCCGACATGTTCACCATTGATTCCCACGAGAATCCTGACTTCTCGTCTTTCAGATACACCCTGTATCCTGTCTTGAGGGTGTCAAGGGCCTCAGGTCCACTGATTCCCTTCTTTTCCAGGATGAAGTTGAGATAGCTGAGGATTGAGCAGGAGAAATAGCATGTCTTGGAATGGGGGTCTATGTACGATCTCAGCGACACCTTAACAGGTTTCATGTCCAGGACGACCTAGTCCAGCTTAACCTCTATGCCCTCGGCCCTTAGTATGGCATTGTCCTGCTGCTCAAAGACAGGTGCAAGTGGGTGGCGGTCTGCTTGGAACAGTGCTTTCAGTCCATCTGCAGCTCCAGCTGTGCCTCCGCGACCTTCAAGGCAAGGATGGCCCGTGTGTGTGCCTGAAGAGCTGAGGATGTATTCTTCTCTTTATTCCAGCCCTTCCCACGGCCCTCTTCAATGCTGTATAGACGTCCCAGTAGTTGAGCTTCTGTCCTGCGCCTCTCTCACAGAGGCTGCAGAACAACCATACCTCCCCGTTATTCCTGGCCGGGTGGTTTTCTAGCCAAGTTCGCGGGTAGACCATGGAATTGCCGATCACCCCCATCAGCCTGTACCCGGTTCTTTTACTGCCCATGATCTTGAGAGCCGTCCCGCACCCGTAGAATCTGAGGTCCCCTATCCTCATATTCAAAAGCTCGCCGATCCTTGCCCCGGAGGCGAAGAGGGTGGAGATGGATGCCCTCTCCCTGGGGCTGGAGGCAATCTTCACCATTGCGTTCTCCTCCTCCTGCGTTATGAGCTTCTCAGGCCTTATGCTGTTCGGGTCAACCTTGAACCTGAAGTCCTCCAGGAACTCAAGATACCTCTTTCCGTCGCTTGGAAACTGCTTGTAGAATTTTCTGACCATCGTCTTGTAGGTCTCCCTCGTGTAGTCAAAGTAATTTGAGTTCAGCAGGTTGGCCATTACCCTGGCCACGGTTTCCCTGTCAGGCCTTAGAAACTTGTCAGGAATCTACCTGACCATCACTCGCGACCTCTGAGCGTAGTTCGTCCTCCTGATCACGGACAGATGCTCCCCGATGTTGAGGTGGCTATCGAACCTCTCCATCGCATTCTTTATCTCCTCGCTGCAGTTCTCCCTGTCCAGCATTCTCAGCCCGTACCCAAGAGCCGACTTACCCAGTTTTGGCTTACGAACTCAGCTCTCAGATTCATGGGTTAAGGTTGAGATTTTGATTTTTTGTTCAGCGCCGTGGGGGAGATTTGAACTCCCGCCCCCGTGAGGGGACCAGCTCTCAAGGCTGGCGCCGTCGACCGCTTGGCTACCACGGCCAACCATTAATAGTGGGTTTGATATAACCTTTTACGAATGGATTTCGCCGCGAGATTGAAGGATATCAGGAATGACGAAAGATTCAGAAAGGCAAGGGTTGTCGCAATTCAATTGCCTGAAGGACTGAAGAGGAGAATAGGGGAAATCCAGGATGAGTTCAGTGACAAGCAGCTTGTTTTTCTCGGTGATCCCTTCTGGGGCGCTTGCGATATTCCCCAGCATGGTGCTTGGGATCTCCTTATACAGTTCGGTCACAGCCCCATTCCTAACCTTGGAGCTCATAGGGAAATAATTTTCGAGGAGCTCCAGGAGGAGATGGCCTTTGATGTTGACCCGGCCAGAATACCATTTGATTCCGTGGTTCTAACGTCCAATATTACGTACAGCTCCCAGCTTCCATACGTGAAGAGGAAGCTCGAAGAATCAGGGAAGAAGGTGATACTCAAAAAAGGGGATTCCAGAGTTCTATATCCCGGGCAAATTCTGGGATGCAATGTATCCGCAGCCAGGGGGGAAGGGGAGAACGTTCTCTTCATAGGGGAAGGGGTATTCCACCCACTTGGCATCTCGCTTGCCCTTCCCGACAAGAGGGTGATCGCATTCAACCCCAGAACAGGCGAATACATAGACATGGAGAGAGAGACCAAGAGGTTCCTTGCGCAACGGTATTCCGCCATAGACAAGGCCTCAACGGCAAACAATTTCGGGATAATTGTCTCTTCGAAGGTAGGCCAGACAAGATATTCGCTTGCGAACGTTGCCTCCAAGCTTCTTTCGGAGAAAGGAAAGCGTTCCTTCGTGATTGTCCTGGACCTAATAAGGGAAGAGGAGCTCGTGAATTTTCCTGCTGAAGTTTACGTGAACACAGCCTGCCCCAGGGTGACGATTGAGGACTACGGAACATTTTCAAGGCCTGTTGTCACGATCTACGAACTGGAGATGGCCCTTGGGACGAGGGACAAAAGCAGATATATATTGGATGAAATTGTTATGACGGATGCGATTGGCAGTACTAGTTTCTGGAGAGGGAACAAACCTTCAGGCGATAATAGACGCTATTGAGTCGGGCCGCCTTAGAGGTGTTTCCATAAGTTACGTGGTTTCAAGCAATCCCGATGCACACGCGGTTCAAAGAGCCTTGAAACATGGTATAGAAACTTTGATAGTAAGGAAAAAGGAGCTCGCGGATCAGCTTCTTCCCGTCTTCAGGGAGGTGGATCTCGTTGTCCTGGCGGGATTCCTGTGGATTCTTCCACCCCAGGTGTTAGGCGTAAGGCCGATGATAAATGTGCACCCCTCCCTCCTTCCCCTCTTCGGAGGGAAGGGGATGTATGGGGAAAGGGTTACGGAGGAGGTCCTCAGGAGCGGAATGAAGGTCACAGGGGTGACGGTACATCTCTTAACCGAGGACGTGGATGCGGGGCCGATAGTGCTTCAGGAATGCGCTTTGGTCAGGGATGATGATACTCCGGAATCCCTGCTGGAAAGAATGCATCCCATTGAGCATGAGTTGTTATTGAAAGCTATAGAACTATTCAGCGAAAGGAAATATGAAATAAAGGGAAAAAAAGTTGTTTTCTCTTAGGCTATTTTCCTGCCGATGCTTTTCTCATAATACGCTATTATCTCCGCCCTCTCCTGGTCGGTGTACTTCCTTACGAACTTCTCGTCCTTGAGGAGCCTTCCCGTCTTTTCCTCGTAGACCTTCGGGTCCACTGAGAATCTCCTCTGAGTTGCATCCCTGTAAAGCTCAGGTATCACGTTGAATGCGCAGAACGGTACTACCTTCCCGTCTGGCATGGCGTAGTGAATGTCGCATCTCTCAACCCTGTCAACATCGTAGGTGTAAGGATCCATGAAGTGCATGAACCCGATGAAGAGGGAGTTGTAATGGAATGCCTTCAACCCGTGGTAATCTCCGCCCGTGAACGCCCCGAATATCATCTCCCTCATCTTGAAGCCTTCCGGGGCCTTCTTCTCGTCGACGAACGTGTTCAGTTTCCTGAGGAGGGCCGTGAGCGCCGACGCTTTCTTAAGAGTCTTTACCTTGGAATCATTTATGTCAGAGGAGAGCTCATTGAGGTAGCTGAAAAGGCCTTCAACGTCGATGAACCTCGTGACCGGGATTATTGAGCCATCCTTGTTCCTGAAGACATACGTTCCCATGCCGCAGGCGAAATGAATACTCAGCCTGTACGTCGGCTTCCCTTTGAGGGCTTCCACGAAGTTGGTGACAGCAGTTGTGCTGGGGACTGTGAAGAAATCCTCCCTTCCTATGGCCCCATCCAGCTGCTCCTCTATCTTCTTTATCGCTCCAGGTATCGTAACCCTCTGCCTCTCCCTCAGTTTGTCAGGCATCCTGCCAACGAGTGAGACGGGCTGGAAGTTGACGCTTCTCACGACATCCAGGTTGGACAGACCGAACTTTATGATGTCCCCCAGTTCCCCGTCGTTCACTCCGCCGATGACGGTTGGAACGAGAACAACGCCCACACCAACCTTCCTGTACGTCTCAAGCGCCTTCGGTATCTCCCAGAAATTCTTCGGATTAGATCTGGGGGTTACGCCGTCGAAGCTCGTGTAGATGACGTTTGCTCCAGCTTCGTGGCAGCGCCTTATGAAATCTATGTCCCTGGACGCCCTTATGCTGTTCGTGTTCAGCTGCACGTGTTCATAACCCTCTTCCCTCGCGATCTTTATGATCTCCGGAAGATCATCCCTGAGCGTGGGTTCGCCCCCTGTCAGCTGCACTGCATTTGCCCCAACGGGCTTTTCATTCCTCATTCTCCTGAGCATCATTCTTATCTGGTCCAGGGTGGGCTCGTATATTGGGTCGTTCTCCTTGGCGTAGAAGAAGCAGTACCAGCAGGAGAGGTCACATCTGTTCGTTAGAACGATATTTCCTAGGCCGGTGTGGCTCTTATGCTTGACGCAAAGGCCGCAATGGGTAGGGCAGTTTATCTTTTCGGCTGCAAGGCTTATCATGGGGTTCTCAAGCTTGATACCCTTGTCCTGCCACTTTTTTGCATTCATGTACATGTCATAATCTTCCCAGTACTTCTCCCTGGTAACTCCATGCTCGGGGCATTCCTTTATCATCTTCACTTCCCCGCCCTCCGCATACACCAAGGCTGGGATCTTCATCTTGTCAAACTTGTTCTCGGCCACGCACTCCGGGCATAGCGATGCAGTTACTCTGAGAGCTAACATCCCCGGGTGTATCAGGTGACCGAACCTTTCATACACCTCATCCAAGCTTTTCATTTTTGAGTTAGGACTGATCTCAAACTCTGGTGAGAGAATAGACTCGAATGCTTGATCCATAGACGTATAAATGGTGCCCGTATTAAAGAGCTTTTGTATTGAATGCAACTAATAAAACTTCTCTTGTTTCTATTTCAGCTAAAATATTCTTAGCTCAGTGAATGGAGCTTTCCGGGTCCCCTTTCGCGCATGGAATATGGGAGGGCCCGCCACCGCGACAATGGGGAAATGGGATATGAACATATTGAAATACGGGATAGGGATTCAATCAGGTGGAGATAAGAAAGATCCAGAAAACCGGAGGCAGCACGCTAGTTGTCTCACTTCCTAAGGTATGGTGCCAAAACTTCAATCTCAAGGTCGGGTCAAAGGTTGTTCTGAACTACAATGAGCGCGGTGGAATTATGCTTGAGCCGTTTGAGAAGGCTCAGGAGATTTCCGCCGCAATCGTGGACATAAAGAGGGATGCTGATCTGGAGGTTGAGTTGAGGGTCCTGATATCTAAATACATTCAGGGGGTGAAGAAGATAACGATAAAGGCGGAAGACAAGAAGATGATGGACGACCTTATCAGAAGATTCCTGGATCTCACGATCGGTTTTGAGATAATAGATGAGAAGAGCAATGAGGCCACGATGGAAGATCTGATTTCTCTGCCAATGCTTACGTTCGAGAAGGGGATGAAGAGGATGGTGACACTGGTGAGGAGCATAGTAACAGAATCGATCAACCCGCAGAAGATACCTCTGGATTACGTGCTACAGAAGGAAAACGAGGTCGATAAGTTCAACATCTATATTCAACGTCTCTTCTCGCAGAGCCTGAAGGATTATTCCGTCCTTCAATTAAATAAGATATCTTCTGCTGAGGCGCTCTCCTACCTTCTAGTATCCAGGATCCTGGAGAGGATAGCTGACCATGGGGTCAGAATCTATAAGCTTCTCAACGAGAGGAATGTCGGCGAGAGGGAGATTGTAAATTACATCAGGGATGCGGCTGAAAGCATGGGAAGGTCCATGGAATTCTTCTTCAAAAAAGACAAAACAGGCGCGAACCAGGAAATCTCGAAAAAAGACCATTTCAAGAGGCAGAGAGAGGTTATAAACAAGTCAATTCAGGGCTCCCCTGAAGCCATAGTCTTGTCGGAAATACTTGAGGATGCTGAGAGGATAGCACTGTATTCTTCTGACATATGTGAACTCACCCTGGATTACTCGGAATAGGTGATCATGGTGGCAAAGAAAGTTTCAATTGCCATGGGTCGTAAGAACCTTGGCCCGCGACATCTTAGGGGCGCAATAAAGAGGGGAATAGTTGTTGCTCCGGGAGTCTTCAATGGGATAAGCGCACTTATTGCTGAGAGATACGGATTCGACGCCCTATATCTATCTGGCTCTGGAATTGCAGGTGCCATGGGTTTGCCCGACCTGTCCATGACAACGATGAGCGAAGTATTGGAAGAAACGAGAAGGATAACCCTGGTCTCAAGAGCACCGCTTATAGTGGATGTTGACACAGGCTTCGGAGAAGTGCTGAATGTAGAAAGGACTGTCATGGAAATGGAACGTGCAGGCGCATCTGCAATTCACATAGAAGACCAAGTGCTTCCAAAGAAATGCGGGCATCTTGAGGGTAAGGTGCTTATAAATGAATATGAAATGGTCCAGAAGATAAGAGCCGCGGTTAAATCAAAGAGAAACAAGGATTTCATGATTATAGCGAGGACGGATGCGAGAGCCATAGAAGGAATTGATGGAGCCATACAGAGAGCCAAATCATACCTGAAGGCAGGTGCAGACGGCATATTCCCGGAGGCTCTCGAGAATGAGGAGGAATTCAGGGAATTTGCCTCGAAGGTTAAGGGAGTCCTCCTGGCGAACATGACGGAATTTGGAAAGAGCCCCCTTTTGCCTGCGAGAGAACTGGAAAGGATGGGTTACAGGATAGTCATTTTCCCGCTCACAGCCTTCAGGGCTTCGTTGCTGACCATGGAGGAAGTTTATTCAACTCTTTCCTCATCGGGCACCCAGGAGAAAATTCTGGAGAAGATAATGAGCAGAAAGAAATTTTATGACATAATAGGATACGAAGCCTACGAGCTGGAGGATAGGCTCCTGTCGCAGAAACATAGAAAAACGATGAAATGATCACGGAGGGGGCCGGTAGATCAGCGGAAGATCGCCTGCTTCGCAAGCAGGAGGCCTCGGGTTCAAATCCCGACCGGTCCATTCGTCATAATATCAAAAAGTGACCAATTTATTGGCTTTTATGATGAATAGGAATATATATACGAATTTGATTGTAACCTTAACTCTTCAGGAATGTAGGCACATGTTCAGGCTTGATGCCGAATGCCTCCAGGATTTCCCTCTGCTTCCCAGTTATCTCAGTGGTTATCTCTTTCCCGTCCTGCAGGATCACCTTCCTCAGCTTGTGCATCTCCAGGAACACCTTCTCCACGGAATATTTCGTGAGGAGGCCAGATGACCTCATATATGCGAGAATGCGTGACCTTATAGCAAGTGCAATGAGGTTCACGAACATGTGCCCTCTAAGTGCGTCCATGCTCTGTACCCTCAGTGGTTCACCCCCTGCAAATGTCTTAGGTGAGGGAAACATCTTCTCCAATGAATCCCTCTTCCTGTATTCCGAGAGTATGTACTGCGCATCATGATCTCCAGTGAATGCAATTATCGTTATGCCGCATCTGTTCACTCTTTGGGAAACTGCGTTGTCCCTCACCTTTATATGAAAAGAGGAGTCATACCTCCAGGATATGAAGTTCGCATACGGCCCCATGATCTCCTCGCATACGTCACGGGGTCTCTCCCATCTCCTGACTCTCCTTGTTGAGAGCTTATCAATGCGATCCTGCAGTGCGGAATAGAATGCAAGACGCTCCCTCCTGTCAAGGTCGGGACTGTAGTATACCCATGCGTTGATATCTGAATTTCCTATTCTCAGGGTCCATTTCATGGCAAACATTATCTCTCCCCCGACACGTATTATGTTGCCTCCCTTCTCTATTGTCTTTCTGGAGAGAAGGGCAGCCCTCCTGACCTCTTTCATTGTGTAGGATGCGGGCATGATGAAATCCATGCGTGAGGAGAGAAGGTATTCAATGTTTGATGATGAGAACATTCCCCTGTCCATGATGAACGTTATATCCCTGAGACCTGCAGATATCAGTGTGTCTATAGTGTTCTTCAAAGTTGTCACGTCGACAACTGATCCCGGATATATGTCGTAGAATATCGGTATCCCTGATTCAGATGATTCAACGATGGACACATTCACCTGTGGAAGATCGGGATCAGATCGGGAATACCCGTATTCAAGGAACTCAATGTTCCTTGACTGGGAGGAATATGACGTCAGATCGTAGTAAAGAGCACCCGATTTACCCGTGACATTGATGATCTCATTCAGGAATGAATGGTTTGGATTCATGGAACCGATGGTACTCATCACCCTTGAGAGCGTCGGAGACGATGTGTCCGCTCTGTAAAGCATGCTGATGTATGAATCCTCATACCACTCCTCAATGAGATCCATGGATACTGGGCGGATCACGCGGTTCACCGCCATTACCATAAGCGCATCCCTGTGCTCTCCCGCAATCCTTCCCAGTATTTCAGGAAGATTGAGGTCCCTGGAAGCCTTCATGACAGGAATAAGATCGCCATAGCTGTAGGTCATGGCAGTCTTCTCAACAAGCTTCCCGTCCTTCAGCTGTCCTATGTATTCAGATTTCTGCCGTATCTGTTTCGATTCCCTGTCGTAATAGGGTGTTATGCGGTAAAGGTAGGGTCTCCCGTGAATTATTTTCGTCCTCTGGAAACTCTTAATGTAACTACCGTCGGTACATAACAATTATAAATTATTCTACTGTCAAACGGCTAAAATAAAAAAGAAATTTATGATGACCGTAAACTATGTGACTATAAAAATGAAGAGTTCAGGCTTAAACACTTCGAGGCTGACGCGGCTCAGGTTGATTACCTTCCAGAAGCCTGAGGAGAGGAAGCATGGCCTTTCTTAGACCTAATCCGAATTCTGTAAGGGAGTAGGTGATGCCCTTTGAATCTATCTTCCTTACGATAATCCCTGCATTCCTCAAATCCTTCAATCTTCTCGATATTATGGTAGAACTGGAAAAAGGGATGTCAGAGAGGACCTCGTTGAAATTTTTCCTGCCTCCTTTATTCCCGAGAACTCCAATTACCATCAACGTGTATTTCTTCCCTAATAGTTCTATGATAGGCAGCGCAGGATCTATGCAAATTTTCCCTGAACCGTCATCAATCATGCAGGCCTTCAGTCTGTTTTCCACCCTCTTTTCTTCTTTCCTCGAACTCATGTCTTGTTTGGATAGGATGCAGCGAATTAAATTTTTTTAACTACGACCTCTCACCACCTTCCTGTGTTCCGAGGGGTTGGACTTAGTTTTTATTCAGGTTGATTATCCTCTCAGCATGATAATGATAAACGGGGATGCCCTGACCTTAGATCAGGTTGTGAAAGTTGCGGACAGGTTAGAAAAGGTTGAAGTCTCCAGGGGGGCGACGGAGAAGATGCTTTCAAGCAGGAAAAAGATTGAAGAGATCATAGCTGAAGGTAAGACAATATACGGCGTGACCACAGGATTCGGCGATCTAATGAACGTTAGGATAGACGGGGAGAAGATAGGAACTCTGCAGGAAAACCTTCTAAGGTCCCATTCTTCCGGATATGGCAACCCCGTGGAGAAGAGGACAGTAAGGGCTACGATGCTGCTGAGGGCAAACTCATTGGCAAAGGGGTATTCAGGGGTAAGGCCGGAAGTCGTTGAAGCTCTTGTTGAATTATTGAACAAGGACATCACGCCCTTTATACCCGAAAAAGGAAGCGTGGGTTCATCCGGCGACCTGTCTCCGTTAGCACATCTGGCATCAGTGCTCATAGGCGAAGGGATGGTTATGGACGGAGGTAGGATGGTTGAATCCCTCCCCATCCTCAGGAAAAAAGGTGTTGTTCCATTAAAGCTGGAGGCAAAGGAGGGGATATCTCTGATAAACGGGACATCCTATATGCTTGCAAATCTGGCCCTTGCTCTCAGTGATGCGGAGAATTTGGTATCTCATTCGATCATCTCATCCGCAATGACATTTCATCTCCTTGGAGCCACGGAAAGAGCTTTGGATCCTAGGCTTTTTGAGGTCAGGCCTCATGCCGAACATGCCCTCGTCGCAAGGGAATTGCGAAAGCTCGTCAATGGGAGCAGCCGTGTTCAGGAGGGCACACTTCACAAGGTTCAGGACGCTTATTCCCTGAGGTGTGTACCCACAGTTTTGGGCTCGGCACTTCAGACTCTTAACTTCGTGAGGGGGGTTGTTGAGAAGGAATTAAATGCCGCGACGGACAACCCCTTGGTTTTCGAAGAAGTTGTTTCGGGATGCAACTTCCACGGTGAACCCCTTGCACTGGCGGCTGACTATCTAGGGATAGCAATGACGGAACTTGGCAACATATCAGAAAGAAGGATTTTCAGGTCTCTGGACTCTGCCCTTTCCGGATTGAAGCCATTTCTGGCAGGAAACCCAGGCGTGGAATCCGGGCTGATGATAGCACAGTACGCGGCGGCCTCCCTTTGCAATGAGAACAAGGTTCTCTCATATCCCGCATCTGCAGACACAATACCAACCTCCGCAAATCAGGAGGATCATAATTCCATGGGAGCCACATCCTCAAGGAAGCTCCTCAGGATACTGGAGAACGTGAAGGGGATAATTGCGATAGAGATGCTCGTTTCTTACAGGGGCATGCAGATGTACGGGGTCTCAGGTTCGGAGCTGGAAAAGATTTTCTCGCTGCTGAAGGATGAGGTAGGGGATGCACAGGGTGACAGGGAAACCTCGTCCCTGATAAAGAAGATAGCTGCGCTCATAGATTCAAGGAAGATTCTGGAAGCCGTACCCGTAAAAATACGCTAACTTACTTCTTTTTCTTTCTGGAGCATATTGCAAACTCGTCTCCGTCAAAAAACACCTCTCTCTCGGGATACTGTTTCTTTATCTCCTCTACCATGTCAAGAATCTCCTTTACCGTCATATTCGTATTTCTGCTGATTTTCCTGTGAACTATCTTGTCCTCCAGAGAATCCATCTTTCCTGTACTTATGGAAGGTAGATATAAAAGTTTTTTTAGGCCTGCACTATATTTTCTCTGCTATTTCGTCGCAGTCCTCAAGGCTAACCTCTTCCTGATAGCCCGTCCCAAGATTCTTGAGCACCAATGTCCCCTTTCTCTCCTCTTTCTCCCCTAATATTGCGACAAATTCATAACCCATCTTGGACGCGTAGTCAAGCTGCTTGCTGATACCCCTCTCTGAAATGTTCACGTCCACGAGAATTCCATTTTCCCTGAGTTTCTTGGCAGCTCTTGGTGCATATCTCCTCCCTGCCTCATCCACCATAGCGAGGAACAGTCCCTTTTTCCTCGTTTTTCCCCATTTCCCCGTGGCCTTCAGAAGATTTTCAAGGACGGCATCCCCTGCGGCGAATCCCACGCTTGGCGTCTTTTCTCCGCCCAACTGTTTGATGATCTCGTCGTACCTTCCTCCCCCCAATATCGCGCGAAACTTCTCCTCCTTATCCCACGCTTCGAAGACGTAGCCAGTGTAATACGAAAGCCCCCTGACAATCTTCAGGTCAACATCTATATCCACATCCTCAGAAGACTTTACGTAATCAATTATCCTTTCAATTCTCCGCATCTCCTCGTCCTCAAACCCTTTCAGAACTGACCCATCTGCTATGGATTCCACAAGCTCCGAGTCAATCCCTTTCTCATTCATGAAGACCTCTTTTTCATCCTTGGACATCTTTTTCCATCTGTCAAGAATGTAGTAAGTTTCCTCCCTCTTCTGAACCCCCTTTTCCCCGAGAATCCGGTCCAGAAGTATTCTGGAGTTCACCTTGATCCTCACCTTGTCCAATATGCCGAGTTTCCCCATTATGTTCGCAGCCAGGGACGTGACCTCTGCATCTGCCAAGTAACTCTCGCTTCCGACTATATCCGCATTCAACTGGTAAAACTCCCTGAACCTCCCAGATTGCGGTTCCTCGTATCTCCAGAATTTTTCTATGCTGTACCACTTAAGAGGCTTCACCAAATCCTTCCTTGCAGAGACCATCCTTGCGAGCGTTGGAGTGAACTCGGGAATCAAGGTGATCTCTCTCCCACCCTTGTCCTTGAATGAGAACATCTGGTTCATTATCTCCATACCTGACTTGTTGGCGTAGAGCTCGACACTCTCCAAGGAGGGACCGCTTATTTCCTTGAAGCCGTACTCCTGGCAGCTCTCCCTCATCTTGTCAAACATCCACCTTCTTGCTTCCTGTTCTTCGGGGTAGAAATCCCTAAATCCCCTAAGCCTCTCAACCATTGATCAACCCAGAATCTATAGCACATGAAATGCTTAACCTTTTTCAGGGAATCTGATCACCTAACTTGAAAAATTTTTCAGGATTTTCGCTACAAATTGTCAAACCCCTGAAAAGACTGTAACAATCTCCAGAAAGTTTCTGCCATCTCCTCCGATTTCAAGGGAGTCATACGTTTGTCATTTTGTCGTCATCTCTGGGAAAAAAAGTTAAATGCGAGAGAAATCTATAAATAGAGGCTACTTCATACAAAATTTTGAGGTGTTCAATTGGCAACAGATCAAGGCGTTGAAGTTGCTGAAAAGGTTGCAGTGAAATCGGACCAGAAACTTCGGAAGGCGCTGACCTTTCAGGACCTGTTTTTCCTCTCGATGGGAGGGATCATAGGTTCCGGATGGTTGCTAGGAGTGGCCGGAGGCGCAGACCTTGCAGGACCTGCATCGGTGATATCTTGGATCGTCGGTGGGGTAATCGTGCTCTTTATTGCTTTGACATTCGCTGAAATAGGTAGCGCAGTCCCAAAATCTGGGGCTATCGTTCGATACCCTAGCCTATCCCAGGGACCATTCACAGGGTACATAATGAGCTGGGCATACCTCCTGAGCGCAGTTTCCGTGCCAACCGTGGAGGCAGAGGCTACGCTCTCCTATGCTAGCATATACATACACGGTCTATTCCACACAGTCTCAGGAGTAAGCGTGTTAACGGGCTACGGAATAGCTCTTGGAACTCTGCTACTGGTGATATTCTTCTTCTTGAACTACGCAGGGATAAGGTTCCTTGGAAGATTTAACAGTGTTGTGACCTGGTGGAAGTTCATAATACCTACGCTAACATTCATCTTCCTTCTCTTCATGTTCAGGGCGTCGAATTTCACTGCTTTCGGTGGTTTCGCTCCAAGAGGAATAAGCATGGTGTTTTATGCAATACCATCCGCGGGCATCGTATTCGCTTATCTTGGATTTAGGCAGGCGCTCGAGTTCGGCGGGGAGGCAAGGAACCCACAGAGGGACATTCCGAGAGCTCTCATATTCTCCGTAATTGCCGCAATCATTCTCTATACGTTTCTGCAGTTCGCGTTCATCGGTGCAATAAAGTGGGGTCCGGCTGGGATTTCAGTGGCTGGTGACTGGGCGGCCATCACGTCATCCACCATAGGCTCGGCTCCATTCTTCACAGAACTCTCTTACAGCGGAATTGCCGCGCTGATAGCTTTTTCGTACTTCCTGCTAGTAGACGCATGGCTTTCGCCTGCAGGTACCGGATGGATATATACAGGAAATTCCGCAAGAGTGTTCTACGGAATAGCTGCTGACGGTATTTATCCCAAGGCATTCTTGAGGGTCCATGAGAAGAGGAGGGTTCCCGTAATTGCAATGATAGCAGCGGTGATCGTTGGCTTCATATTCTTCCTGCCGTTCCCGTCGTGGTATCTGCTTGTCGGCTTCATATCCAGTGCAACCGTTATCACGTACGTAATAGGGCCGCTTGCACTGCACGGTTTCAGGAAGCATGCGTCTGACTTGAAGAGACCGTTCAGGCTTGGGGGGGCCAGCATTATAGCACCTATAGCATTCGTGGGGGCCGCTCTTCTAGTTTACTGGTCTGGAGTGGTGACTCTATCCTGGCTCTACTCGCTAATACTTTTCGGAATGCCAATGTTCTTTTTCCTGTACGGACCAAGCAAGCTTAAGCTTTCAAGAGGATACAGCTACACAGTAGGAGTCCTGGGTCTCATAATATCAGTCCTCACTCTCTACCTCATGTACTTCTATGTGCTCTACCCATCGGCCTCGCAGACTCTGACCCAGAACATGACAAACTTCCTCGTAATATGGGCAGTGGAACTGATAACGTTCCTCGGGATAACGCTTGCCTCTATGTACAAGGTCTCACCGCAATTCAAGGTGTATTTCAAAACGTCCTTCTGGTTCATCGCCCTTCTCTATGTCTCATACCTTATAGTCTACTTCAGCGTGTTCGGATACCCGTTGATCTCTAACTTCTCCTCGATGGCTCCTAAAATACCGTTTCCGTTGGACACGGTGCTGATGATAGTGGTGTACCTAGTGATATACTTCTTCGGACTCAGGGCCAACATAAAGACGGACGACCTGAAGGCCATAATGGAGGAACAGCAAACAGGAGTACTGTAATCTCTTAAACTCATATTTTCATTTTTATAATTATTTTCCTTTATTGCCTTTTGAACTATTGCTCCACGTGGTAAATTGCAATGGGAAAGGGAAGTATTAATAGAGTGGGATTATTTTAGCCTGTTTTTGGTGGTAAGATGAACAAGATCGAGATGAAAAATCCGATAGTTGAGATGGATGGGGACGAGATGACAAGGGTCCTCTGGGCATCCGTGAAGGAAAATCTTCTTTCTCCCTTTGTGGATTTGAAGACTGAATATTACGACCTGCACGTGAGCAACAGGGACAGGACTAATGACAAGGTCACCGAGGAAGCCGCGACCGCTGTTAAGAAATGGGGGGTTGGGGTGAAATGCGCCACGATAACCCCTAATGCAGAGAGGGTCAGGGAGTACAACCTGAAGAAGGAATGGCCCAGCCCGAACGGGACGATAAGGAAGATTCTGGACGGAACCGTGTTCCGCGCACCAATAATGATGAAGAACATCAAGCCTGTGGTGAAGAGCTGGAAGAGGCCTATCGTGGTCGCAAGGCACGCATTCGGGGACATCTACGACGGAGTGTCCATAAGGTTCAACGCCCCTGGACAGGCTGAGATAGTTTTCCGATCCGATAACGGGGAAGAAAAGAGAGTTCCTTTCCCGAAGTTTTGGGGTCCCGGGGTCATGCAAGGCGTTTATAATCTTGATAGGTCCATAGAGGGGTTTGCAGAGGCATCCTTCAGGTATGCTCTCATGAACAAGATGGATCTCTGGTTCGGTGCAAAGGACACGATCTCCAAGGTTTACGACGCCGACTTCAAGGATATATTCAACCGCGTTTTCCAATCAAAGTACAAAGGGCTCTTCGATTCCAATGGGATCAGCTACAATTATTACCTTATTGACGATGCGGTTTCCAGAGTCGTGAGGTCTGAGGGAGGTTTCGTCTGGGCATGCAAGAATTATGACGGTGACGTGTTCTCCGACATGGTTTCAACGGCCTTCGGTTCTCTCGCTTTAATGACGTCGGAGCTCATGTCTCCGGAAGGATACTACCTCTCAGAGGCTGCTCACGGCACCGTTCAGAGGCACTACTACAGGTACCTCAAGGGGGAGAAGGTTTCAACGAACCCGACCGCCCTGATTTTCGCGTGGACAAGGGGTCTCAGGAGGAGGGGTGAAATTGACGGGCTCCCTGAACTAGTGCAGTTCTCGGAAAAACTTGAGAGGGCCGTGATAATGACAGTGGAAGATGACATGGTCATGACACAGGACATTGCAAGGCTGTCTGACCCTCCTGTCAACACATTCGTCTCGTCAGAAGAATTCATCGCAGCCATCAGAAAGAACCTGGAGAAGCTCATGAATTTCTGAGGGGCAATGGGAAGGTTGATATATAAGGGGTATATAAACTTCGAACGTTATGACAGATGAAGAGAACATAGCGATTGAAAATATAGTGGCATCGACATCCCTCGCCGAGAAGCTTGACCTGAGCAAGATCGCCCTTGCCCTAGAAGGTTCTGAATACGAGCCTGAGCAGTTCCCAGGTCTTATATACAGGCTCCAGGAGCCGAAGACCGCCGTTTTGATCTTCAGGTCCGGGAAGGTGAACTGCACCGGAGCAAAAACTATAGATGCCGTGAACAAGACAATAAACACGATAGTCGAGAAACTCAAGAAAGCAGGAATACAGGTCAACAGCAATCCTGACATAGTGGTTCAGAACATCGTCGCGGTTTACGACCTTCACATGCAACTGAACCTTACGAACATAGCTATGTCCCTGGGTCTGGAGAATGTGGAATATGAGCCAGAGCAGTTCCCAGGGCTGGTTTACAGAATAGAGGAGCCCAAGGTTGTCCTCCTGCTCTTCGGTTCCGGAAAGGTGGTCTGCACAGGAGCGAAGGAGAAGGGGGAGATCTCGCAGGCCGTCAAGATTCTCAGAAAGGATCTGGAGAAGATCACGGCAATCAAATGACAGTGAAGGCCAGAACGGGAAGGAGGAGGTACGTCCATTTCCGTTCCATCTCGCCCACAGAGATGAAGCGTCTTTCCAGCCTCGGTGAAGTAAGGCCTATAGTCTATAGGGACATAACTGCTATCAGGGTTCCCCATTACTCGCTTCCATTCTTCAGGAGGAAGACGGAGGAAATGGGGCTGCAGATAGACATGGTCTCAGGAACATTGAGGTCGCTGAGAAGGAAGGTATCAAAGGTCCATTGAGAGAGCGTCCCCAAGGTCCATATCTATTGAAGATTCAACGTTCTTCCTCAGCTCCGCGTCCCTTTTCAGCATCTGGTAGATGTAGAGAAGTGTTTCCCCATTCATGAATAGCGTGGATTTGTGGACGTACCTCCCCATCACAAAGGCAAAATCTTTCCTGGCGTTCCTGTATTTCCTAAGGGACGCCATGTTCCTTATCAGCGAGGGGAAGGCGAACTTCTCATATTTCTCGCTCTTCAGGTCCAGAGAGGAAATGAGGGTCATGAAATCCGTGGCGTAGGACCAGAGGGAATAGTTCATCCTCTTGCTCACCCTTCCGAGGAAGAGGTCCGCCTTTGCTATATAACTCAAGGCTCTATCGAAATCCTGCCTGTTGCTATTCAGGGGGTAAACGTTCTCGAGAATGTAAAGAAGGAAGTCGTTCGGATCTATTCCGAGGTTTATTATGTCCATTCTCAGGTCCATAAGATTTGTTTCACGGGGATGAATGAGGCTGTTTATCACTGTATATGCACTCAGCTCGGTATCCCTCTCCTCTCCCTGCATGGCTCCGCACCCGCCCTGCAGATCATTTATAGCCGCCCTCAGGTCACCTTTCGCGTTCTCCGCTATCCTCTCCAAGTCATCAGGGGGGCAGTATATCCCCTCATTTCTCAAAATATCCTTGAGGACGCTGATTATCTGCGATTTCATGTACCTCCTGAATTCAACCTGTTCGCATCTGTCCACGATAGCCTTTCCCGTGGGTGTTGAGCGAAGTGCGTAGAGGTCGTTGACTATGAGAATCACTGGGTTCGAGGTCACTTCCAGAAGACGGAGAAGTGCCCCCTTGCCACCCGCGTCCCCTCCCTCCACATTCCTCTCGTACAGGGAATCCACCTCATCCATGACGATGAGCTTCTTCCCTCCCCCCTCCCGGTCGAGCGACGGATATATGGAACCCTTCAGGGCGGTCTGTTCTATCGCCTCCTTTGACCTTATGTCCGATGCGTTGAACTCCATGTACTCCCAGCCCATCTCTTTTGCAAGAGCCATTGCAGAGGAAGTCTTGCCTGTGCCAGGCGGGCCATAGAGAAGAAGGGCCTTTTTTTCTGGAATTCCGGCCTGCCAGCGCTTTGCCCAGGACATCATGTATTCTACGGTCTTTTCCCTCCTCAGCTGGCTCAGCATCGTAGGCCTGTACTTCTCAGTCCAGGGCAGGTCCATGATTAACAATTAATCTCCGCTAATATATCTGTTCTTCGCATTGATGAGTAAAACAAGGATTCATTAAGGCATACCAAAAAAGTTGCAGTCAGTTTTAGAGAATCCCTTTATACCAATGGTTATTTACTTGCAGATGGCGAGGCTCAACATCTCGGTTACAAACGAGATTGCGAAGAAGATACAGGACGTGGCTGATAAGGACGGCAAGACAGTGAGCTCCGTGATTGCTGAGTCGTTTGATCTCTATTCCAGGCTGATGGATCTCGGCTTCAACAAGGGCCAAGTGATGAGCCTGATCAAGTACTGCCAGATCAACAAGGTGATAAATGCGGTTCCCATACCCGGAACAATCCTGGACCAGAGCATAAACGTTGCCCTAAAGACGTCTGAGGAGAGCCTTTTGAAGATTACGTGCGAGGGAGGAAGGGTTCTCGGGGAACTTTTGAAGAGCGTATCCCCGGAGATAGATTCCCTCATTTCAGACCTCAGGGAGCTCTCACCTTTCATTCCGGTCAGCAAGATAGACCTGAAAAAGGAGGAGGGGAAGATTGAGTTCATCGTGATGGGAAGCGGATACAGTCTAGGCGCTGCAAAGGTGACAGCTGCAGGTGCAAGGTGCTTCCTCGAGGTTTTTGGTGTGAAGGACATGGTTGAGACTATTTCCGATGGATTTGTGAAGATCACGGGAACGATATGAATTAGATGACAGAGGTTAAGAAGCGGCCCCTTGAGGGGCTCCTGTATGATAGGGAAGGCTTCAGGATGAGTACGCCAAAGGAGATAGCGTCCTATCTAGCCGAAAGGTTGGCGGGAGGTACCGTTGCTGACATCGGCTGCGGGATAGGAGTGCAGACGATTTCCTTCGCGGAAAGGTCAGAAAGGGTCGTGGCTGTTGATATGAATCGCGAAAGGCTGGAAATGTGCAGAAAAAATTGCGAGAGGATGAACCTTGGCAACGTGGATTTCATTCTTGGTGACGCTCTCTCGAAGAGCGTTGTCGCAAGGGTTGGCGACGTGAACATAGTTCATTCGGACCCTTCACGTGTTAGGACGGGGAGATGGTCCATGGACTCGCTCTCCCCCAATCCCCTCCTCGTTTCCAGAGAGTACGACGGGGACAAGTGCTTCGACCTGCCAGCCCTTATGCCCCAATCAGAAATACCTAAGGGATGGGAAATGGAATTCATTTCGCTTGGAGGGGAATTGAAGAGGCTCTGTGCCTACACAGGAGACCTGAAAATCTACGAGAAGAGCGCACTCTCCCTCCCCCAGGGGGCGAGGGTGGTGTATGACATGGAGATAGACAGGAAGGTGGAAATAGCATCTAAACCGCTGCACTTCATATACGATGTGGATGCGAGCATATCCGTCTCGGGCCTCCTGCCAGAATTTCTCTCGTCAAACGTGGAGCTAAGAATAATTCACGAGGACAGTCAGAGGACCCTTGCAACGTCTTCAGTCCCAGCGGACAATCCTTTCATAGCTAGGAAGTACGAGGTCATGGGGGAAGCGGTCAGCCTTACGGATCTGAGGAAAAAAATAGAGGAAATGGATGCGGGAAAGGTGTACCTCAGGTTCAGTGTTGAGCCTTCTAAGTACTACGAACTGAAGGGAAGATTGGAAAGGGGCCTGAGAGGCAGTTCTTCCGCGTATATATTCAGATTTGGAGACCGTTTTTATGCTGCTGCAAAGGCGCAATGAAAAGGTGAGGGTAACTTTTTGAGAATAGAAATATTAAAAGGTTAAATTCACCTTTCACATATTCAGAAATGAGACCGAGAGAGATGCCGGTCGGGGAGCTTATCGAGAAGCTCAAGGAGGAGCATTCAACACTTCCGAGCATTATCGACGATGCGATTCTCACATACAAGACAGGCAACCTGAGTGGTGCGTTCCCAGTTATTGCCGATGTCAGAGAGATGCTCTCGCAGCACATTATCGACGAAGAAGGTACCGTGCTAAAATTCCTTATTGACAAGATCGGAAAGGAGGCATCAGAACCGTATATAAAGATTCTGCAGGAGCATACAGGCATAATGAAGCTTGTGGAGCAGTCCGTGGAATCAACATATACAGGCTGGACGGAGACAGAGAACTACCTCCTTCAGCTAAAGAGGACGCTAGCTGAACATCACAAGCGTGAGGAGGAAGAGTTATTTCCCAAGGTGAAGTCTCTTCTTTGAGTTCGCAGGAAACACGATACGCTTTTATATGGCTTTACCATTTTGAAGGGCACCCTGAGGTGAAGTAATTGCCTAATGGTCTAATGGGCGGAAAACAGATTAAAGATAAAAAGGACAAGCTTAGGTGGTCGGATCGCGACTACAAGAGGAGAGTGCTGAGGCTGAAGGAGAAAAGCGACCCTCTAGAGGGTGCTCCCCAGGCAAGGGGTATCGTCATTGAGAAGGTCGGGATAGAGGCGAAGCAGCCCAATTCCGCGATAAGAAAATGCGTCAAGATACAGCTTATAAAGAATGGAAGGCAGCTAACCGCCTTTGCTCCCGGGGACGGGGCGATAAACTTCATAGATGAGCATGATGAAGTGGTCGTCGAGGGGATAGGGGGAAGGATGGGAAGGTCCAAGGGGGACATCCCAGGGGTAAGGTACAAGGTGATAAAGGTAAACAACGTCTCTCTCAAGGAGCTAGTTAAGGGAAGGAAGGAGAAACCGGTCAGGTGAGAATTGTGGCTGAAATACTTGTATTCGAAAAATGGGATACTTCTGGCATCACGGTCTCAGACCCAGGGTTGGTTAAATACATATCTCTCAAGCCTACCGCCACGCTCCACAGCGGTGGAAGGCACGCGAACAGGTTCATGGGAAAGGCCGGGATGAACATTGTTGAGAGACTCATAAACAACCTGATGAGGACGGTCAGATGGACCGGGAAGAAGCAGAGCGCCTACAGGACGGTGAAACTCGCATTCGAGATCATCGAGAAGAAGACGAAGCAGAATCCGATCCAAGTCTTCGTGAACGCAATACAGAACGCGGGTCCAAGGGAAGAAATTACGAGGCTGAAGTACGGAGGCATCGCCGTGCCGAAATCAGTGGATACCAGCTCCTCGAGGAGACTGGATCTTGCGATAAGGAACATTTCGTTCGGGGCAAGGGAGAACGCGAAGAAGACGAAGAAGAATCTCTGGGAGTCCCTTGCTGACGAGATAATAGCAGCGGCGAACAACGATCCAAACTGCTATTCTGTGAAGGAGAAGGAGGACAAGGAAAGGCAGGCTGCCTCTGCGAGGTGATCATAGATGGGAAGGAAGGAAGACAACATTCAGAAAGCTTCTGAGATAATGAAGGATATAACGAGGATAAGGAATATAGGCATAGCGGCGCACATCGACCACGGGAAAACAACGCTATCGGACAACCTGATTGCCGGGGCGGGGATGATGAGCGAGGAGCTCGCAGGGAAGCAGCTTGTCCTCGACTACGATGAGCAGGAGCAGGCCAGGGGGATTACGATAAACGCTGCAGCAGCATCCATGGTTCACGATGTTGAGGGCGTGAACTATCTCATAAACCTCATAGACACACCTGGACACGTGGACTTTGGAGGTGACGTCACTAGGGCCATGAGGGCCGTTGATGGCGCGGTCATCGTGGTTGATTCCGTGGAGGGCCCCATGCCGCAGACAGAGACGGTCATACGTCAGGCGCTCCGTGAGAAAGTGAAGCCTATCTTGTTCATAAACAAGGTAGACAGGCTGATAAATGAACTGAAGCTTGGCCCTGATGACATGGTGAAGAGGTTCGTGAAGATCATAACGGAGGTGAACCGCCTCCTGAAGAAATATGCTCCTGAGGAGTTCAAGAATGCGTGGCAGGTCAATGTTGAGAGCGGATCCGTCGTATTCGGCTCCGCGTTCAACAACTGGGCACTCTCCACCAAGTACTCTTCAAAATCATCAATAGGTTTCAAGGAGGTGTACCAGTACCTGCAGGCGGGGGATCAGAAAACGCTGGCAAAGAAATCTCCGCTCCACAAAGTGTTGCTTGATGCGGTGGTCCATCACCTTCCGTCGCCTAAGGAGGCACAGGTCTACAGGGTACCGCAGATCTGGAAGGGGGATCCCAATTCCGAGGTCGGCAAGGCGATGACCAACTGCGATTCAAACGGGCCGGTCATGATGATGGTCACTAAAATTATAGTGGACGAGCATGCTGGGGAGGTGGCCATAGGAAGGCTGTTCAGCGGGAAACTTCAGAAGGGTGCCGAGCTTTACATCTCGGGCATGGGAGACAGGAAGTACAAGGTTCAGCAGCTGGCGATGATGGTTGGTCCGGACAGGATACCTGTGGATGAGCTGGATGCCGGGAACATACCGGCGATCGTCGGTCTCAAGGATGCGATCGCGGGTTCCACCGTCTCGAGCGTTCCGGGCGTGGAGGCGTTTGAACCAATGGTTCACTATTCCGAACCTGTGGTGACTGTTGCTATCGAAGCAAAGCACACCAAGGACCTGCCAAGGCTCATAGAGGTTCTGAGAACAGTTGCGAAGGCCGATCCGAGCATAGAGGTGGAGATAAACCAGGAGACGGGGGAACACCTGATGTCAGGCATGGGGGAGCTTCACCTCGACGTCACTCTTTACAGGATAAAGAACGATTACAAGGTTGAGGTGGAGACCTCGGACCCGATAGTCGTTTACAGGGAGACAGTGCAGGGGAAGGGCGGGCCCTTCGAAGGGAAATCGCCAAACAAGCACAACAGGTTCTACGTGGAGGTCGAGCCCCTTGAAAAGAGCGTTGTTGATGCGATATTGAGGGGAGATATAGTTCAAACGGACAGGATAAAGGACAAGAAATCCGTAATTGCAATGCTTCAGGAACTTGGTATGGACAGGGACGAGGCAAAGGGGATAGAGGCAGTTCACGGACCAAACGTTCTTCTTGACGTGACCAAAGGGATACAGTACCTGAATGAAACCATGGAACTTGTGAAAGAGGCGTTCATAGAGGCCATGGACAGGGGACCTCTCGCTGCGGAAAAGGTCTACGGGGTCAAGGTGAAGCTGGTTGATGCGAAGCTTCACGAGGACAGCATACACCGTGGCCCGGCACAGGTCATACCAGCGGTGAGAAATGCGATATACGGTGCGATGTGCCAAGCTGGAAGGATACTTCTTGAACCGGTGCAGAAGGTTTTCGTCGACACACCGCTTGAGGAATCCGGCGCCGTTACAAGGGAGTTCCAGCAGAGGAGGGGCGTGATAGTTGAGATGGAACAGGAGGGGGAGCAGTCAAAGATAACGGCCATGGTTCCCGTGCCGGAAATGTTTGGCTTCGCTTCCGCGATAAGAAGCGCCACAGGAGGCAGGGTACTGTGGTCCACGGAGAATCAGGGCCACCAGGTCGTGCCAAAGGACCTTCAGCCCTCGGTCGTGGCCAAGATAAGAGAGAGGAAGGGTCTCAAGCCTGAACCGTACGACGAGAACTACTACGCCAACCTCTGACATCCTCCCATCTCTGCAGGTTGTAGCCTTAAGGCTTCCAGGAAACCACTAACTTCTATATAATGGGAAAATGAGGTTGAACAGGGCGCAGGCTGAAGTCACGCGCATCGCGATCATCGAGGACATTGACAAAGTCTATATATGCCAAAAAAATAGGCCATAGCTAGTTAAAGAATCGGAGGTACAATAAGTATGGCGACGCAAAAACCACATCTGAATCTCGTAACCATAGGTCATGTGGATCATGGTAAATCTACGACCGTAGGCAGGCTCCTGTTTGAGCACGGTGAAATACCAGCCCACATTATAGAGGAATACAAGAAAGAGGCAGAGGAGAAGGGGAAGGCAACATTCGAATTTGCTTGGGTTATGGACAGGCTTAAGGAGGAAAGGGAAAGGGGCGTCACGATTGACGTTGCTCACAGGAAGTTCGAGACAGATAAATTTTACTTCACGCTGATAGATGCACCGGGCCACAGGGACTTCGTTAAGAACATGATCACAGGAACAAGCCAGGCGGATGCTGCTCTCCTTGTGGTTTCAGCAAGGGAAGGGGAGGGTGTGATGGCGCAAACAAGGGAACACGTGTTCCTTGCCAGAACACTTGGTGTTCCGCAGATGATCGTCCTGATAAACAAGATGGACGCCACCCAGCCTCCATATTCGCAGCAGAGGTTCGAGGAGGTGAAGAAGCAGGTAGAGCAGCTTCTTCTTTCAGTGGGCTACAAGAATGTCCCGATCGTTCCGACTTCCGGCTACAAGGGGGACAACATCATGAAGAAGAGCCCGAACATGCCGTGGTGGACCGGTCCCACACTTCTGGACCTGCTGAATCAGCTGTCAGTGCCGCCAAAGCCCATTGACAAGCCGCTGAGGCTTCCAGTACAGGATGTTTATTCAATAACGGGCATAGGCACGGTTCCGGTTGGCAGGGTCGAGACCGGAGTTCTCAAGGTCGGAGACAACATAATATTCGAACCTTCGCACAAGGTCGGAGAAGTGAAATCGATAGAGGAACATCACGAGAGCATCCCCCAGGCTGAGCCCGGGGATAACATAGGCTTCAACGTCAGGGGTATTTCAAAGACTGACGTTAGGAGGGGTGACGTTGCTGGTCACGTGACGAATCCCCCGACCGTGGTGACAAGCTTCACCGGCCAGATTGTCGTTCTCAACCACCCGTCCGTGATTGCCGCCGGATACACCCCTGTATTCCATGCACACACCGCACAGGTTGCTTGCACAATAACGGAGATAATCAGGACGATTGATCCGAGGCAGGGCACAACGAAGGAGGACCATCCCCAGCACATAAAGACCGGAGATGCGGCGGTCGTGAAGATCGTCCCCACGAAGCCGATGGTCATAGAGAAGATGTCAGAATTCCCGCCGCTTGCGAGGTTCGCGGTCAGGGACATGGGGCAGACCGTGGCGGCAGGCCAATGCATAGACCTGGAGAAGAAAACTCAGTAAGTGAACACAGATGCCGTCTTACAGAATGAAGATATCACTCTCAGGTACCGATGCGAAAAAGGTTGACAGCGTCTGCTCAGAGATAAGGCAGCTTGCAAGCAGAACTGGTGTGGAGATGAAGGGGCCTATCCCCCTCTACACGAAGCGTCTCGTAGTTCCGATAAGGAAGGCACCAAACGGTGCCGGGACGGCTACGTGGGACAGGTGGGAGATGAGGGTCCACAGGAGGCTAATCTACATCGATGCGGACGAGAGGACGATCAGGCAGGTCATGAGAATCCAGCTGCCGGACGGTATAAACATTGAAGTGAAGCTTCAATCCTGAACTTTTAATTTATACCCTTTTTGAAAACATTTTTCATGGGTTGAACCAGAGCTGGCATACTCTCCTCGCTAGGGCGATGGAGGTTCCACTTTTGCTTCCTGTTACTCCTTCATTCCTCACGGTCTGGGAGCGTTTTGCAGAGCTTCCATTTTTGAGTTTCAGGGTCGTTCCTGTCCTGAACGTTGC
>JBMFTY010000017.1:0-32961 GCA_049966795.1 Thermoplasmata archaeon | reverse complement strand
GGCAGTCTACTTCGTCCTCGGGGACATAGATTTCATTGTGCTCATCAGGACAAGGGACAAGGATGAGCTGGCAAGAGTGCTGGAAGAGCTGGCTAACATCCCAGGGGTGGAGGGGAGTGAGACAATAATGGCTCTTGAGACGGTGAAGGAGGATTACGTGGCGAGCGTAAAGTGCTTACTTGAGGACTAGAGATACTTTTCCCCAGCCCTTTGTAGGACAATGCGCTGGAGTTAGTGAGGTAGGGGTTTAATTAAGGGTGCTACACCGCTACCACGACGGCAAAATGCCCCCTATGGAACCGCGATATGTCCTTGACCTGCTTGACCCGGAAGTGGCCTCTCAGCCTCTTTATCTCGTTGTCGGGAGAATGATCAGACCGGAGTGAGAAGCTCTTGAGCATCAGCACGCCTTTCCTTGCGCCGAAAAAATTCATGTTCTCTATGAAAATGTCCACCTGATTCGGCTGGGATATATCCTGGTAAACCATGTCCACCCTGTCCACAAAAACACCGAAAACCTTGGGCCTCTGTGCATCCTGAAGTATTGGAAATATATTCTTCTTCGTCTCAGACACGGAGAGCAGCCTTATGAAAGGAACGGGAGAAAATTCGACAGCGTAAATGATTCCAGATGAAACGGAATCGGAGATGTGCGAGGCGGTTGTTCCGGCACCTGCTCCGAGATAGAGAATATGGTCCCCTTCCTCAATATCAGGCCTTATTCCCAGCTTGATGGAAGAGGCTAACTTGCTTCTAAGGGGAGAGAAGAGGCGGTAGCACGAACCACCTCTCTCCAGCACCACTTCTCCATATACTGATTTGCAGTCCCCACATTTCGTGAATATCGTCCCATTCTCCTCTAAAACGTTCGGAACAGATGTTTCCTTCATCAGACGAACATCTCTAGGTTTCCCTTCTGCGCAGCCTGCCTGTTTCTCTGCACATTCATCTTCTCGACACCCTTCACAAGGTCGCGGTTCGTGACGAAGTCCCTTCCTTCCCTTATGGCGAACATCCCGCCTTCCACCACGGCCGCCCTGAGGTCAGCGCCGGAGAAACCCTCTGTGATCTCCGCTATTTTGCCTAGATCGACGTCCCTCAAGTTCATTCTTTTCGTGTGAATCTTCAGTATCTCCAGCCTTCCCTCCTTGTTAGGAAGGGGGATCTCTATGATCCTGTCGAATCTGCCCGGCCTCATCAGAGCCTCGTCGAGCGTGTCTGGCCTATTCGTTGCTCCAATAAGTTTCACGTTGCCCAGCGGTTCAAAACCGTCTATTTCAGCCAGAAGCTGCATCAGCGTCCTCTGGACCTCTCTGTCGCCCGATGTGGACGAATCTATCCTTCTTGATCCAATGGCATCTAGCTCATCTATGAATATTATTGAAGGGGCTTTCTTCTTTGCGAGGTCAAAGAGCTCACGAACCAGCCTTGCGCCCTCCCCTATATACTTTCTGACCAGCTCTGAGGCAACGACCCTTATGAATGTAGCGTTCGTGTTGTGGGCGACAGCCTTTGCCAGAAGGGTCTTTCCGGTGCCAGGGGCACCAACGAGAAGAACTCCCGTTGGTGGTTCTATTCCCACCTTTCTGAATATATCAGGATTTAGAAGTGGAAGCTCCACCATCTCCTTTATCTCCTGTATCTGCTGACGGAGCGCGCCTATATCGTCAAAGGTGACTGAGGGCTTCTCAGATATCTCGGCAGCAACGACTGTCGGATCATACGCCTCCGGAATGACGGAAATGACGGAGAGCGTTGCCTTGTTAAGCGCAACCCTTGTGCCAACGGTCAGCTTCTCTGCAGGTATGTGCTCGGAGGCATAAACAAGAAAACTTGGACCAGTGGAGCTTCTTATCACCACCCTCCTCTCATCTATCACATCCTCTATCGAGCCTATTAGGAGTGGCGGCAGCTTTAACCTATTGAGCTCCCTCTTCAGCCTTTCCACTTCCTCCGTCAGCCTCTTGTTCTCAAGCTCCATGTATTTCTTTTCCTCCTCCGCCGTCCTGAGTTGCTTGAGAACCTCCTCCACATCATTGAAATCGTCAACGTCATCGTCCGTCTTCGTCTGTATTCACCACCCGTAAAACCAACGTCTTTATTTAAATCTAATGTTAGCTACCCCTTTCATTTCCCGTATTTCCCTGCTTCAAGATGAACTGCACTGCGGCCGGCCTTTCTGGTCATGTGAAGCTCAATTGCAAGGTACGAAATTCCAGCGATTGCAAAGCTGACGAAGTAGCTCACGTCTATGCCTCCCAACTCTGCGGAAACAGGGAATGTGAATCCGTATGGCCCGAGAGACACATTCATGAAAGGTAGTGAGGAGAGGAGACCGATGAGATAGGCAACCACGCCACTGGCCTTGAAGGAAGAGGAGAATGTAAGGTTTCGCCTCCTGAGCACGATGAAATCAACTATGAGAACGGCTATCCACGGGGATATCCAGTAGTCAAGGACCAGGAGGAAAGACTCAAAGAACTGGTAGAATCCCCTATAGAAGAGCAAAGACAGGAGACCGCCAATTATTGCGACAATTCCGACGAAAGCAGTCCTGCTCATCTTTATCCCTCCGACAAGCCCAGATAGAGAGGCAGAATAGAGGTTCAGCACGTTAGCAGCGATGCCGCCGATAGCAATTGCAAGCATTGAAACAGGGTAAAGGGGACCGGATATGTCCTTAAGAGCTGTGATGGAAGAGGAGCTTAAAGTTGCAAACGATATGATGAGGGCAACTGTCTCAACGAAAGTCACGGAAATAAGCGCGCCGAGGAATGTATTCAGAAATACACTTCTGAGGGAAGAGGTCTGAGGCAGGTATCTGGAGTAATCGGAGGCGTATGGGCCCCAGCTCATCAGGTAGCTGTACGTGAATGCGATCATACCGAAGAATGCCGTGTCCATCCTGATGGAGGAGAAATTGCTTTGAGAGACAACGAGATGAAAATCGCCTGATGCGACTACCTTGACCAGTATCACGAGGAACATAATTCCGAGGATGTAGGAGAGGATTCTTTCTACCGTGTGTATGAAATTGTGGCCAAGATAGGCAACCACATACACCACCGCCACAAAGATCGGAACAAGGATCAAATACGAAAGACCAAAGATAAGATAGAGCGCCACGACACTCAGTATGTTGTTCACAATGAACCAACCGCCGGTATTCGAGAGATTAATGAGGCCGAAAACCCTCATGACCTTTCTCCCCATGGAGTTGGATGTTCCCATCATCTGAGGATATCCCGTTGAGGGACCCATTGCTGCAGAAAGTCCAACGATTGCTGCACCAAGTATGTTTCCTATAACCACCGCAACGATTGAGCTCGAGAAATTCATGCCAAGAGAGATGGGTACGAATCCAAGGGCAAAATCAGCTATCGTAAGGTTAGCGGCGAACCAAAGGTAAAAGAGGGACCTCGGTCTGCCATGCCTTTCACCTTCAGGTATGTGAGCTACGCCAGCCCTTTCCAGAGACATTCTCGAACATGTGTTCGTAGATTAAAAACTAATCGTTAAATATGAACCATGAACCGGTTGCGTAGGTGCAGAGCTTACCCTCCCCATCGAATATCTCCACCTTAGCAACACATATGTTCCTCCCCTTCCTGATTACGGAACCGACCGCCCTTGCAGGAGATTTGGAAATGGGTGAAAGGAAATTTATGTCCAGATTGATGGTGACCTGGTTCTTACCGGTGACGGAGAGTATGGCCGCTCCGCCAGCTATGTCCACCATTGCACTGATAGCTCCCCCGTTCATGATCCCCCCGAGCCTGAGGTGCTTCTCCTCGATCTCAAGTACAGACTCGGCCTTGCCAGGTTCTATGATTCTTGTTTTTATGCCTATGTAATTCAGAAATGGGTCTCTGTTCACAAGCTCCTCGACAATCTTCAGGTCAGCCATAAACCGTTATAAACTTCTCTTATATTAACAAGATTTATGAGCAACAGCCAGATGGTCGCCTGGGACAGGGAGTATCACAGAAGGGGAAGACTCTGGAGGGGCGAGCAGAAGGATGCAGACATCATTTCTCCTTACCTGTCCAAGGGTCCCATCTTAGACAGCGGCTGCGGCAATGGAAAGGGTTCTCCGGACGGCGGGAATGTAGTTGCCCTCGACTTTTCACGGAATGCGCTCCGGCTGCATCCCTCAGAAATGAAGGTTCTTGGTGACATGAGGGCTCTCCCCTTCAAGGATTCCGTGTTTTCGAGCGTATTATTCATTCACTCACTAGGCCACCTTTCTGCAGAGCACAGATTGTCAGCATTGGCCGAAGGTTCCCGTGTCCTGAGGGAAGGAGGTATCATGGCTGTTCGCGTATTCTCTAGGTCTGACTTCAGGTACGGCAAGGGGAAGGAAGTGGAGGAAGGCACGTTTATGAGGGGGAACGGGATAATCACGCACTACTTCAATAAGGAAGAGCTGCTCCCCGCTGAGAACATGAAAATTGAGAGGTTTGAGAAAATTAATTATAACATTAATATACATAGCGAGAAATATTTAAGGGAAGAATTTATTATAATTTTTAAAAAATTAAAATCTCAAAATTCCTGATAATAGTGTGTCTGCCTCACTGCCAAAATCATCATTGCAAATTATATATATACGCTCATGCTATAGGCTAGAGAGGGCATGGAAGAGTATACCGCTAAGGACATAGTTGTACTAGAAGGGCTTAAAGCTGTAAGAAAGAGACCGGCAATGTATATAGGCAGCACTGACTCTAGAGGCCTCCATCAGCTTCTCTACGAGGTTCTTGACAACAGCATTGACGAGGCGATGGGCGGGTTCTGCAAAAATATATACGTGACAGTGAGGGGGAGCGAGGTTACCATAGAAGACGACGGAAGGGGAATTCCCGTGGACATACATCCAAAATACAACAGGCCTGCACTTGAGATCGTGCTCACGGAGCTTCATTCTGGTGCCAAATTCGAGCAAAAAGCGTACCGGGTCTCTGGCGGCCTTCATGGTGTTGGGGTTCACGTTGTCAATGCCCTTTCATCCAGGTTTGAAGTTTATGTGAAAAGGGACGGAAAGGTCTACCACCAGAGCTATTCCCAGGGCAAGAAGATGAGTGAGGTCGAGGTGGTTGGCAGGGTTGAAGACGGAGTAGTAGCTCTGGATCCCGGGATTAAAGTGACGTTCCACCTCGTATCCCCAACTGGAACCATGACGATATTCGAACCGGATACTACGATAATGGAGAGCAGTGAATTTTCATTTGACACAATTAAGAGCAGGATTGAGGAGCTTTCCTACCTTAACAGGGGCTTGACGATCACGTTTGACTGGAATGGAAGCGTTTCCGTATTCCGTCACGAGGGTGGAATAGTGGAAATGGTGAGGAACATGAATCAGGGGAAGAAGGTTCTTCACGATGACGTGATTTACGGATTGACACATTACGATAGCAACACCAAGGATATAGTGGAACTCCCCGACGGTGGGGCATTGGCCCCAGGCGAGAACAAGCTTCCTGACACGCAGATAGAGTTTGCGATCCAGTACAATGATTCCGTCAATGAGAATCTTCTTGCATTCGTAAACGACATAAACACGAGGGAGGGCGGGACCCATGTGTCAGGGTTCAGGGCAGCCCTCACCAAGGTTCTGAACGAGGAGGCAAAGAAGCGGGAGATAATAGAGGATGACTACTTCAACGGAGAAGATGTCAGGGAGGGTCTTACCGCTGTCCTAAATGTGAAGATACCCGAACCTCAGTTTGAAGGCCAGACCAAGGAGAAACTTGGCAACAGCAACGTGAAGGGAATGGTTTTCACCGCGATGGTGGAAAATCTGAGAAGGTATTTCGAGGACCATCCTAAGGTATCGGACATAATATGCAAGAAGGCCCTGCAGGCTGCCCAGGCAAGGGAGGCTGCAAGGAATGCGAGAGAGATGGTCAGATCCAAGAGCTCCCTTGGCAGCTCGCTTCCGGGCAAGCTCGCAGATTGCACCCTTGAAGATCCGGAAAAGACTGAGCTGTACATAGTGGAGGGTGACTCCGCGGCAGGCTCCTCGAAACAGGGCAGGGACCGCTCGTTCCAGGCGATACTGCCCCTAAGGGGGAAGATACTCAACGTCGAGAAGGCTGGCTGGGACAAGATTCTGAGGAACAACGAGGTGAAGAATATATTCGCAGCTATCAATATGGGTCCCAATGACCCTTATGATCCCGGGAAGTTAAGGTACGGGAAGATCATCATCATGACGGATGCGGATGTTGACGGGAGCCATATAAGAACCCTCCTGCTAACGCTCTTCTACCGCTACCTGAAGGACCTCATTATCCACGGTCACGTTTACATCGCTGTGGTGCCGCTCTACAGGGTGCAGAAGGGTTCCTCTGTGAACTACGTTTACACTGAAAAGGAGAAGGAAGACCTGGTAAAGCAGCTCAACAATCCAATTGTCCAGAGATTCAAGGGTCTTGGAGAGATGAATCCGGACCAGCTCTGGGAAACGGCGATGAATCCGGAGACCAGGAAGCTCGTGAGGGTGAATATAGAGGACGCACAGGAGGCGGACCGCCTTTTCACCCTTCTCATGGGGGACGAGGTCGAGCCTAGAAGGGATTTCATAATGACCCACGCTACAGAGGCCCAGAACATAGATGTGTGATCTCACATGATAGAGAACAGAGCTATTGAGAAAGAGATGAGGTATTCGTACCTGGATTATGCGATGTCCGTGATCCTCTCGAGGGCAATTCCCGACGTGAGGGACGGCCTGAAGCCAGTTCAGAGGAGAATTCTCTATTCCATGTACGAGATGGGGATAACCTTTGACAAGCCATACAGGAAATCTGCAAGGATCGTGGGAGAGGTTATGGGTAAGTACCACCCCCACGGGGACGCGGCCATATATTCCGCCCTGGTGAGGATGGCGCAGGACTTCTCGCTCAGGTATCCCCTGGTGCAAGGGCAGGGCAACTTCGGCTGCTTTACCGGGGACACGGAAATAAGGCTCTCCGACGGAAGAAACATAACGTTCAGGGAGCTTGTGAAGGAGGAGGAGAAGGGTTTGCGACACAGGACATACGCCTACGATATTGCAGAGGGAAGGGCGGTTGAAGCGGAGATAAGGAATCCCAGGGTAACGAGGACGAAGGCGGAGTTGGTAAAGGTGGCCCTAGACAACGGTTTCGCAGTGAGATGCACGCCGGATCACAGATTCCTCCTCAGGGACGGGACGTATAGAGAAGCATACCTCCTGAAACCAGGGGATTCGCTGATGCCTGCCCCTCCCCAGTTAGGCCAAGATCTGGCGACGATTCCTTTTGGAATGAATCACAAGGTCATCTCCGTGGAAGCGCTGAGCGAGAGGGAGGACGTTTACGACATTACTGTTGATGAGTACCACAATTTCCTTCTCTCTGCAGGGGTTTTCGTTCACAATTCAGTGGACAACGATCCCCCTGCAGCAATGAGATACACGGAGGCGAAGCTGAGCAAAATTGCGAATGAGGTCCTCGCGGATATTGAGTACGAGACTGTGGATTACGTGCCCACATTCGACGGGACGTTGAAGGAACCCCTCTTTCTCCCCTCAAAGCTTCCGAACGTGCTTCTCAATGGCGCTTCAGGTATTGCAGTTGGGATGGCCACCAACATGCCGCCTCATAACCTCGGCGAGATCGTTGACGGCCTCATCTACCTGATAAGAAACAGGGGGGCAACGGTCGAGGAGCTGATGCAGTTCGTTAAAGGCCCAGATTTCCCAACAGGCGGCCTCATCCTGGGGAAAAGCGGAATTCTCCAGGCCTACAAAACGGGGAGGGGAAAGATAGACCTGAGGGCAAGGGCGGAGATAAAGAAGGGGGAGATAATATTCACTGAGATACCCTATGAGGTGAACAAGGCAGAACTCCTCTCAAAAATCGCCGATCTCTCGAAAGAGGGAATCATAGAGGGCATCTCAAGCATCAAGGACGAGAGCAACAAGGAAGGCATAAGGATAGTTCTAAAGATCAAGGGGGATTTCAATCCCGAAGTGACGCTGAACCAGATATACGAGCACACACAGGCCCAGGTTTCCTACGGAATAATCAATTTGGTAGTGGTGGGGAACGTCCCGAAGACCATGGGCCTGAAGGAGATAATGGAGGAGTACCTGAAGCACAGGGAACTGACTGTGAGGAGGAGGACAGAATTCTTCCTCAAGAAGGCCAGGGAAAGGGAGCACATCCTTGAGGCCCTGATCGCAGCTATTGACGATATAGATGCAACGATATCCATAATAAGAAAATCCAGGGAAGTGAAGGAAGCTAGAGAATCGTTGAAAGCGAGGTTCGGGATAGATGACATCCAGGCCGATGCGATCCTGGACATGAAGCTGCAGAAGCTAACGGGAACAGAGATATCAGAACTGAAGAGGGAGAGGAAGGAGCTGGAGCAGAACATAGAAAGGTACAACGAACTCCTCAGGAACGAGGAGAAAAGATGGGATCTGATAATCGAAGAACTGGAGGAGATAAAGGAGAAATACGGGGATTCCAGAAGGACGGAGATAGCGGAATCCTACAGGGAGACAACCGAGGAGGAGCTCATCCCCCACGAACTTGACACGGTGATACTGACCGAGGACAACAGGATAAACAGGTTCGAGGCAGACACGTTCTCCGTTCAGAGAAGGGGAGGAAAGGGAGTTTTCATAGGCTCCTCGGAGAGCAGGATAAAACAGGTCATAACGTGCGATTCCCACGACAGGATATTCATGTTCTCCGATGACGGAAAGGTCTTCCAGATGAAGGCCTACAACATTCCGAAGGGGGAAAGGAGGTCAAGGGCAAAGCTCATACCCGCGTTGTTCGAGAACGTCAAAGGAAGGATAGTCTTCCTCATGGGCGAGAGGGAGGCTGAGGGGAAGAAATATCTCCTTTTCGTCACGGAGAAGGGAAGGGTCAAGAAGACGGAGATATCGGAATTCACAAACATAAGGTCAAACGGCCTTATTGCATTGAGGTTGAAGCCTCAGGACTTCCTCAAGGACGTTTTCATGACAGACGGGAAACAGAAGATCGCGATCCTGTCAACGGACGGAAGGCTGGTGATAGTGGACGAGAATGAGTTCAGGCCAATGGGTAGAGCTGCTTCCGGTGTGACGGGAATAAGGTTCAAGGGGGAGAACAAGGTGGCGGGAGACACAACTGTTTCCACGGAAGAGCTGATCGTGATATCTGAGAAGGGCCTCGGGAAGAGGGTAAGCGTCGCAGAATTTTCCCAGAGACACAGGGGGGCGAAGGGGATGAAGGCGATAAAGGTCACAGAAAGAACTGGAAACCCGATATACGTTTCCTCGATAAGCGGCGATGATGAACTGCTCATCATCACGAAGAACGGGAAGAGCATAAGGACAGAAGTCTCGCACATCCCTCAGAAGGGCAGGTATGCGCAGGGTGTGAAGCTGATAGACCTGGAGGAAGGGGATTCTGTGGTTTCTGTTACTCGGATCTCTTGAAGATACCAACGCTGGTGGTTGACGTGTCGTAGAAGGGGGCATTCATGCTCTTCAATTTTTCCAGGAGCTTTTCCCTGTCCCGGGGAAGGATGATCACGGCTCCTCCGCCGCCTGCCCCGGTAAGCTTTGCTCCGTACCCATGGTCCCTGCCTATGGCAACGATCTTCTCTATCCTTTCCGTTGAGATGCCGAACACCTTGAGCTCCTGGTGATTCTCATTCATCAGTTCTCCCACCCGCGAAACATCCCCCTTCATCACGAGATCCGCCCCCTCCTCTGTTATACTTCCTATCCTCTCCATTATGTCCCTTGCGAACTTCCCTCTCTCGTAAAATCTCCTGACCTTGGCAACCTGCTCCCTCGTGGACCCCTTGCTTCCCGTGTAAACAACAACCATATCCATGTTCTTTGCAGGTAGGCTGGAGAACCTCCACCTGACGGAATTCTTCTCAATCTCCCAGAGAGGGATCCCCTGCCTTCCGTTCGTAAGCACGAACCCTCCCGAGACGATGGTCGTCGTGTCTATGGGCGACCCCAGACCCTGGACTTCGAACTCAATGTTGAAGGCTTCCTTCGCGAGTTCTTCCTTCGCATAATCCCGACTGTTGAGGAGGATTGCGGCGATTATCATGGAGGACGTTCCCAGACCAGAACCTGAGGGAACGTTTGTTTCAACCTTCACGTAAACATTGCTGAGCCCAAGATAATCAAGGGTGCGCTGTACGAAGGGCGTATACTGCCCGCCACCCCTGCTTGGGACGAGGTATATCTTCGCAAATAGATCCACAGTAACAGAAAGGGCAGGGTAGCCGTAAACAACCGCATGTTCTCCGAAGAGAATCACTTTGTGGGGGCAGTAGACGACCATTTGCTCATTTGAGTGAAACTGGCTGCGTTTCCCTGTCGTCCTTTTCCGCAATGACGGCGGTTCCGTATGCAAGAATCTCTGACATCACTTCCCCTATCTCAGACGAATCGAACCTCACCTCGATTATCGCGTTTGCCCCGAGACTCTTCGCATGCTGCTTCAGTCTTTCCAGAGCTTCGTTTCGGCTCTGGTCAAGCATCTTCGTGTATTCCTTTATCTCCCCGCCCGCAAGGCTTCTCAGACTCGCCGCGATGTTTCCACCCAGTCCCCTAGATCTCACGATAAGCCCCCAGGTGAAGCCTATGACCTTTGATATCCTATAACCAGGGATAAACGGGGTGCTAACGACGATGATTCCCTCTGTTGAAGGGTTGTAATCTCCGCTGTACATATGCACGAAAGAGAGGTGCGGATAAAAAAATTGTGGAAAAATTTGGCCTAAGGATTAGTCTTCCTCGGACCCGCCGCCGCTCTTTCCTCCCGGTGGCTTGGGAGCCCCTCCGCTAGATGCCTTCGTGGCGATCACGTCGTCTATTCTGAGTATCATAACTGCGGCATCCGTCGCGCTGTCTATCGCCTGCCTTCCGACCCTTATCGGCTCTATGACCCCAAGCTCGAGCATGTCAATGGGCTTCCCCTTGACAACATCCACTCCAGCGTTCTTGTGGCCGTCCGCGTGCTCCTTCTTGAGTGAGATGAGCATTCCGATGGAATCAAGGCCAGCATTCTCCGCAAGTGTCCTTGGGATTATCTCCATTGCCTCTGCGAACTTCTCTATTGCCAGCTGCTCCCTTCCGCCCACAGACGCGCTGTATTCCCTGAGCTTCAGTGCTATCTCGGTTGCGGAGGCACCGCCTCCCGGAAGGATTTTCCCGTCCTGGAGGGCTGCCGCGACCACGTGTATAGAATCAACGACGCTCCTCTCTATCTCGTCAACCACATGCTCCGTTCCTCCCCTTATGAGGATGGAAACGGCCTTGGGGTTGGCGCATCCGGTGACGAATGTCAGGTGATCCTCTCCTATCTTTATCTCCTCGACCCTGTCCGCTTTGCCCAGATCTTTGCTGGAAAGGTCGTCGAGGTTTGTGATTATCTCCGCTCCCGTGGCCTTGGCGAGCTTCTCTATATCGCTCTTCTTTACCCTTCTGGCCGCATATATGCCTTCCTTGGCGAGGAAGGCCATCGCATTGTCATCGATCCCCTTTTGCGTCAGCACCACGTTAGCCCCGGAAGCCTTGATCTTGGAGACCATTCCCCTCAGGATCTCCTCTTCCTGTTTCTTGAACTTGGTAATTGATTCAGGATCCTCGATCCTTATTGAGGTATCAAACTCAGGTTTCTTTATTTCCAGGGCAGCATTCAGGAGGGCTATCTTGGCCTTGTTTACAAGGACGGGCATTCCGGGATGCACCCTTTCTTTGTCAACTATGATACCGTGGATGAGCTGTGTATCGTCCACGGAACCTCCCTGCTTCTTTACGAGCTGTATGTCATCGAAATCCACGAAAGTTTTCCCGTCCCTTTCCTGTGCAACCTGCAGCACTGCCTTTACTGCTATCTCAGCCAGTTTTGACTTGGACGTGGAAGCTCCCTTGGAATTCAGGGCTGTGCTCGCTATCTTTGTCAGCGTCTTTTCATCCTTTCCCACAGGAATTGCTATCTCGTCCAGTATCTGCTTCGCCTTTTCGGCAGCAAGCCTGTATCCGGAAGCTATCACGGTCGGATGCACATTCTGCGAGAGAAGGTCCTCCGCCTTTCTAAGAAGTTCCCCTGCAATTACGGCGGCTGTCGTGGTTCCATCGCCGACCTCCTGGTCCTGCGTCTTGGACACCTCGACCATCATCTTTGCTGCCGGATGATCTATGTCCATCTCCTTGAGAATTGTCACACCATCGTTCGTGATAACGATATCCCCAAGCGAATCGACCAGCATCTTGTCCATACCCCTTGGTCCAAGCGTGGTCTTGACAGCATCGGCAATCGCCTTCGCTGCGTTGATGTTATTCTGCATCGCATTCTTTCCGGACTCTCTCTTTGATCCTTCTTTTAAAATGAATATTGGCTGTCCTGGCATCATCAGTAAGACACCTCTTTTTCCGTATTTTATTCTTCTATATAAAGATATGTTTGAGTCATAGAGCAAGACAGCTGAAATGTCAAGAATTGAGGCCGCTTTCCAGGCATCAAGCACAATGGAAATTGAAATATATCGAATGATTATAAGGAGATGCGCCACCGTAGCTCAGTCGGTAGAGCAGCTGATTCGTAATCAGCAGGTCGGGGGTTCGATTCCCTCCGGTGGCTTTCGCAATCCCTCCGGGAATGTAGGTCGCAACCTCGTTGCATACAGAAATTTCCTCAAGAGCCCAGATATCCTGAATTTCGGAGTTAAATGTTACGGTCGTGCTTGGATTCAGCCAAAAAAATGAAAAGAGAAAAATGGAATAATTATTTTCTTGTGAACGGCAGAGCTATCGCAGAGCCCACGAGGACGACTATGAGATTCGCGGACAGTGCAAGGAACCCTATGAAGATGGATCCGAACGTAGGGCTTATGGGAAGCAGAGTCGTGGTCCACGCTTTGAAGTGATTGGCAACTTCCATCCAGTAAATGCCAAGGCCCAGGCCAACTAGGAGCCCTGCCATGAGGGAGTATTTGTTGAGCTTGTTCGTCACGAGGCCGAGGAAAAGCGATGGGAGCGTCTGTAGAATTATTATCCCTCCGAGAAGCTGTAGCTGGACGGAATAGGATAGAGGGAAGAGGAAGACGAAACCGACCGCTATGAAAAGGAATACTATCATGGATACTTTCGCGGCCAGAGATTCTCTTAGGGGTGACATCTTCGGATAAATCTCCTTCAGGATGTTTCTCGTCAGGAGGTTTGACTGGGACATCGCCATTATTGATGCCGGCACTAGACCTCCAATGAATATACCCAGGAAGGCGAAGCCCGTGAGTGGGGCGGGGAGCGTGTAGAATATGAGGGCGGGAACAACATACGTGCCTCTTGATGCTGGAGGGAACGTGTCCTTGAGGAATGTCAACGCTGCGTGGTCACCGTACACAAGGATGCCGAAGAGGGCTAGGAGGGCGAGGCCGACTCCGTAAATGGGAAGGAGCGACTGGCTTAGTCTCAAGGATTTTGGGGACTTTGCGCTGAGGGACCCGGTTACAGCGTGCGGGTACAGATAAAGGGCAAGCGCACTCATAAGGAAGAGGCTCCAGTATGCGTTCACCTGAAGCGGCAGGATGTGATAGTATTTCAGAGGTAGCGATGAGAATGATTTAGTGAAGCCTATCGTGACAGCAGCAACCACGATAACAAGGACGACGCTTGTCAATATTATGATGTCCTTGAATATTGCGGTAAGTGTTGCTCCGCGAAGTCCGCTGAAATATGTGAATGCCGCTAGTATTATGAAAGAGATTATCAGGGAAATGTCAACAACCAGCTTTATGCTTGCGATTCCTGAGAGCATCACGGTCAGCACGGAGAGCATTCCAACAATCTGCAGGCCTATGTAAGGGAGCTCTGCAACGATGCCGACAATCGCCACCAGTATCGCCAGATTCCTGCTGTTGAAGTTGGATTTCACGAAATCGGATGCGGTGACAAATCCCTTTTCCTTAGAGACCTTCCAGAGCTTCGGCATTGCCCACATTGCTATTCCAAATGTCACTGCGACGTACGGTACGGCATAGTAATATATTGCGCCAATGCTGAAAACTGACGACGGGATGGCGATGAAGGTGTATGCGGTGTAGAGATCCGCTCCAACTAAAAACCAGACGATCGCGGCGCTGAACCTTCTCCCGCCAAGCGCCCATTCGTCAAGCTTGCTCAAGTCCCCCTTCTTCCATCTTCTCCCGTAGAATCCCAGGAAAATGAAGATTAGGAGAAGAAGGATCCAGACCACTATTCCAGAAATGGCAAGCATTCATTCACCCCCATACCTGTTGTAGAGATATGCAGCAGTTCCAAAAAGCGCAGCAGCGAGGAACAGCCAGAGCAGCTGATACCAGTAGAAGAACGTTAGACCACCGATCTCAGGTTTCGTCGCAACATAAGTGGGCACAGCGGCAAGAGCGATGAATGGAATCACTGTTAGAATTGCTACGGTCACTATGAGGGATCTTTTGGAACCCCCTGAGGTCTGTCGCGTCATAAAAGAGTTGATGCGGCAAGTGTTATTTATATTTTTTCGGAGTTAAATTATTTTATGCGAATTACGAAGGCTCGAACGACATATAAATCTCGAAAGTAACTTGAAGGGGGTGGCGGAATACAAGTGGACAGTGCTTTCGAATACTACTCTTAGCACCCTCATGTCCTCCCTTGACAGCAACATAGTGCTCATATCCCTTCCCACCATTGCCAGGGAGCTCCCAGACACCACGATCCTTGACCTCCTGTGGATACTGATGGGGTATATCCTGGTGACCGCTGCGGTTGTGGTGAATTTCGGAAGGCTCTCCGACATGTTCGGGAGAATGAAGCTGTACACCCTCGGTTTCGCGATATTCACTGTGGGTTCAGGGCCCTGCAGCCTTTCCAAGAACGGCCCGGAGCTGATTGGATTCAGGCTGGTTCAGGGCATGGGTTCAGCGTTCCTCTTTCCCAATAGCGGCGCCATAATAACGGATGCCTTCCCGGAGAATGAAAGGGGAAGGGCACTGTGGATAAAACAGGTCGCGATAGTAGCAGGATCGGTATCTGGCCTGATATTGGGGGGAGTGCTTACTAACAGGATGTTTGCTGCAGGAAACGTTGCAATATTTCTGAATTCGCTGGCAAGGGGTGCAGTGACGTTCTTCCTCGTTTTCTACCTTCAGGGTCCCACCATGGGGCTCAACCCATTCGTCGCAGGCCTGTTTCTCGTACCGATGTCAATTTCCCTCTCCTTCTTCGGCCCCATAAGCGGCTTCATTTCTGATAGGCATGGGGCCAGGGTTGTGTCAACGGTGGGCCTCCTCCCCTCTTTGATCCTGATAGGAAGCGGAATGGGAATATTCGCTTCCCCGAAAAGGGCGTCAATAATGAATTCCTGCCCTCCGTCGAAGAGGGGTGTCGCATCAGGCATGAGCTCCACGCTTGTCAACGTGGGGAACATATTCAGCATGGGGATATCGTTCTACGTGATGTCCCTCACACTGCCAATTGCCAGCCTGGCAAGGATATTCATAGGCTCTTCATCCAGGATAAACAACGCCATTCTGACTGAATCTTTCCTCAGGTTAATACACAACCTCTTCTATCTCTCAACTCTCATCCTCCTGATAGCGATAATACCATCCGTGTTAAGGGGCAAAAAGGTTGAGCAGTATGGCCTTCTTGAGAACGGCAAGGAGGCATAGCTCATTTGCCCAGGAAATGCTCCTCAAGCCGGTCCGAGGGAAAAATGTACCTTATCCTTGACCCCTGAGAAATCAGGTAGGATATGATCTGCGATGTATCCTCATCAGCCTTCAGGAGAACGTAATCGCTTCCTCTCTCAACGACCCTGGACTCGATGTCCTTGGGGACCCTGATGTCACCGACGATCTTCACCAGGTCTTCGTCGAAGGGCCTGGAGGAATCAAACCTTATCTCCCCTCGTTTCAGTATGACTATCCTGCTAGACAGCTCCCTTGCCTCTTCAAGGAGGTGGGTGCTCATGAGTATGAACTTATCGCCCTCATCCCTCATCTTTTTGAGCATCCTTCTCGTCTCTATTATCCCCCTTGGGTCCATGCCAAATGTGGGTTCATCGAGGATGATGATCTTCGGGTCACCTATCATTGCCACAGCCACGCCAAGCCTCTGCTTCATGCCACGTGAATATGAACCGCTTGTCCTGTCAAGATACTCATCCATGCTCATCATCTTCGATACCCTTTCAACCTCCCCCTCGAGGTCATTTCCCCTCAGCCCCCTCATCTTGCCTGTGAATTCAAGGAGCTCCCTTCCAGTAAGGTAGGGATAGAACTCAGGCTGCTCAACCAGGGAACCAATGAGGGAAAGGACCTTCTTTGTCTGTGACTGGATATCTATCCCGTTCACGAGAACTTTACCCCTTGACGGCCTCACCATTCCTGTGAGAATCTTGAAGAGTGTGGTTTTTCCAGCACCGTTTTCCCCAAGAAATGTGGTTATTCCAGGTTCCGCTATCTCAAGGTTCACATCCTTCAGCGCAACTATCTCCCCGAAGTTCTTGGAGAGGGAGGAGATCTCTATCATCTTACCTCCTTCCTCTCAAATGCAACGAGGGAGAAAACAAGAGAAAGCGTGTTATAAAGCAGCATTACAACAAAGGAACGAAGGATGTCACTGCTTCCCGCCGCGTTCAGGCTGAACTGAGTTGTGAGGGCGCCTGGAGAAATATTGATGAACACCCTCTCAATGATTGATGCTGCATTGTTCAGGAGGAAAAAGGGGTTGTAGTTGTAGAGAAGCTGAAGGACGAGTCCGACGGACGAAAAGATTACGAAGTATATGATGAACGTGGTGATGTAGGCGTACAGATTCCTGTTGAAGAGGCTGCTTATCAGGAACGAGAAGGCGCTTATGGAAGCGATGAACATCACGACCATTCCAACGGATACAAGGAATGGTCCCGCAATAATGAAGGAAAAGAGGTACAAGATCGTGGAAACCTCCGCTGCAAGGTACGGCAACATGGCGATCAATGACGCGCTCACCGCCGCGAGGTACTTTCCGATAAGGAGAATGGACCTGTCCACGGGGAGAGTGAATATATGGAACGCCGTCTTGTTCTCAATCTCGCCGGATATGGCGGGAGAGGAGAAGAATACCGCTGCGAAAACCGGGATATCGGATAGAACATAAGCCCAAATGTAAAGGAGGACGCGCTCCTTTTCCCCAGGGGGCAAGCCTCCTCTCACGGGCATGATATCCTGTATTCTGGGGAGGTACCTGATGGAAAGGTAGACCATCAGAGCGGATACCAGTAGCATCAGGGCAAATATGAGGTAGAAGCTTCTTGATCTGTAGTAATTCCTCAGGTAATAGTGGTAGATAACAGGCAGACCGGATTTAGTCGCAGGCAATCAAATCACGCTATTTCTTTCCCTGGTTTACGAGGGTTTGGAGGTAGGTCAACGGAAACGATATCTCAATTTCATTCTGAGATACGGTGGTAACCTTGACCCCTGGTATCATCTGCAGATAGGAAAGGTTCAGCGATGATCCATTCCTGAACTCGATGAAGGCATATGCGGCAGTCTCGTTCGCGCCACCCCAGGCTAGGGTGATGTGTGAAGTGGAGTTCTTGGGGGAATAATAAAAGGAAATGTTGTTGTCCTGGTTCAATAGACTTCCATTACGGAAACCGTTGTCGCTGAGATACGCATCAATTGAACCCTCAACAGCTGGAAGCGATCCCAGGACAATGGAGGAACCGTAGGGTATGTAAGAGAAAATCGTCACGTTCGTCTCGTTCACGTTAAAATAGGACAGGTACTTTGAATAGTTCTTGGTTTCCGGAAGGATGGCAGAAACGTTCAGGGAAAATATCTGGTACCCCCTGTAGCTCTTGTATAAGGTCATGTTCATATGGAAGGTGTGATTGCCGTACGGGATCGAGATGTTTGATCCCTTGACATTCGCTGCATTGAGAAGAAGGGCGGTGTCGTTTTCCCAGTGGAAAATGAAGGCCTTTGTACCGTTGTAGTTTACGTAGAGAACCAAGGAGGAATTGTTGGGAATATAGGATAGAGGGGACGTGGACGGTTGCTGATTCACAATTATGCTGTAGGCGAAGACCGTCGCCATCACGACAACCACCGCTCCCACAATCGCAATAATAGCCATCTTTACGCTCTTTTTCATTGGCACTAAATAAAAACCAGGAATAAACGCTTTACCTGAATTCAGCACCAAAATTTAATTACACCGAAAATGTTTAAAACTTTGATCAACTTTCAAGTAATGCACCCCGAATATGCCAAGGTGAAGCTCCCTACCGAAGATACATTTTTCAATACTAGGGGGGAGGTGAGGAAGAACAAGCTGCACACGGTATGCGAGGAGGCAAGGTGCCCAAACCGAGGGGAGTGCTGGTCCCATGGCACCGCAACATTCATGGTTCTCGGTAAGAACTGCTCCAGAAACTGCAAGTTCTGCTCAGTGACCCATGGCCACGTCGAGCCTCTGGATCCGATGGAGCCTAGAAATGTGGCCGCTGCAGCTAAAGAAATGGGGTTGAAGTTCGTCGTAATAACCTCTGTGGACAGGGACGACCTGCCGGACCAGGGTGCCTCCCATTTTGCTTCGGTGGTTAGGGAGGTCAGGGCAACGGGGGCCAAGGTGGAGGTCCTCATTCCTGATTTCAGGGGCGATGTGAATCTCGTTGATATAATTCTAAGGGAAAATCCAACTGTTGTTGCACATAATGTAGAAACTGTAAGGAGGCTTTCCCCTCTGATAAGGGATCCGAGGGCAAGCTACGATCAGTCCCTGTCCGTCCTCAGGCACATTTCCTCCCGTGGTTTCATAACGAAATCCTCCATAATGCTGGGTCTGGGGGAGACGAATGAGGAGGTTGTTCAGACGATGAAGGACCTCGCGGATTCTGGAGTGAGCATACTGACGATAGGGCAGTACCTCAGGCCCTCAAAGATGCAGATACCGGTTGTTGAATATTCCCCCCCGTCCAGGTTCGAGGAGTTTAGGGAGGTGGGATATGAGATGGGCTTCCATTATGTGGCATCCGGTCCCCTGGTCAGGACCTCCTATAGAGCGGCGGAAGCATGGGAGGCAATGAGGTGACCCCATGGCTGCCCTAGGAAATATTCCAAATGATCTTCTTGTCTCCGCATATAGAACAGCGGTTAGGGCAAGAACGCTTGATCTGAAGATAACGAGCGCTCAGAGGCAGGGGATAATAGGCTTTCACGTTCCGGCGGAGGGTCAGGAGATAATCCAAGTGGCCCTTGGGATTCTCGCTGGAAAAGATGACATCATTTTCAATTACTACAGGGACCTGGCGCTCCTTCTGGAGCGAGGCGTCCCAATGGCGATGATATACGACCAGCTCCTTGGCAACAGCGAGGATTTACAGAAGGGGAGGCAGATGCCGGATCACTTCTCCTTCAGGGAATATAACTTCTCTACGGTGCAGAGCCCGGTAGGTACGCATCTTCCTTTGGCCGTTGGGGCAGCCTATGCCCTCAGGTACCAGAAGAAAGGCGGCATAGTGATAGCGACGTTCGGCGACGGTGCAACATCAACATCTGATTTCCACGCAGCCATGAATTTTGCTTCCGTTTTCAGCCTGCCCGTCCTTTTCGTGTGCGAGAACAACGGCTGGGCAATATCGTTGCCAGTGGACAGGCAGACTAGGGCAGAGATCTACAAGAAGGGCGAAGCGTATGCGATTCCTGGCAAAAGGGTTGACGGAAATGACCTTATCTCATCACTTTCTGGACTCTCGGAGGCATTCGACTATGTCCGTTCAGGTTCGGGGCCTTATCTGGTGGAAGCAGTGACATACAGAATTGGCCCACACTCCACGTCTGATGACCCGAAGAAGTACCGGGTCGACGAGATTACCGATGGAAGCCAGAAGGACCCAATAACAAGGCTGGAGAATCTCCTCCTCAGCATGGGGATAGTTGACCAGAATTTCATACTGACTATTAAGCAGGAGGCTAAGAAGGAGGTTGACAAGGTCCTGGAGGAAAGGCTTTCCATACCCCCGGTGAAGCCGGAGAGCATGTTCGATGACGTTTACGAAAATCCCTCCTGGATACAGCAGGAGGAGAGGAGGGAGTTCGATGAGTGAAATGAACATGGTCCAGGCGCTCAATTCAACGCTTGACTCCCTCATGGCAAAGGATGAACGCGTGATCCTCCTAGGAGAGGATATCGGAAGGGATGGTGGAGTTTTCAGGGTGACAGACAATCTTCTCAAGAAATTCGGGGGAGAACGGGTCATTGATACGCCTCTGAACGAGCTGGGAATAATCGGGATGGCAATAGGCATGGGCCTTCACGGCTTAAAGCCAATCGCGGAAATACAGTTCCAGGACTTTATCTTCCCGGCGTTCGATCAGATAATAAACAACATGGCCAAGATAAGGTACAGGACCGGCGGGAGGTTCTCCGTACCCGTAGTGGTCAGGACGCCCTACGGAGGTGGGATCAAGGGAGGCCTTTACCATTCGCAGAGTGGGGAATCATACTTCGTCCACACAGCAGGCCTCACTGTTATTTCGCCATCTAACCCTTACGACGCGAAAGGCCTTCTCATTTCATCATACAGGAGGAGCGATCCAATCCTTTTCCTAGAGCCGAAGAGGCTGTACAGGTCAACGAAGGCTGAGGTTCCTGACGGGCTCTATGAGGTTGAGATAGGGAAGGCCGCACTGCTGAGAGAGGGGGACGATCTGTCAATAATCACGTATGGAAGTTCAGTTCCTGTTGTCTTGAGCATAGTAGAGAAAAATTCCGTGAACGCGGATGTTCTGGACCTAAGAACGCTACTCCCCATGGACATAGAGGCGATATTGAGGACGGTAAGGAAGACTGGAAGGATTGTAATCGTTCACGAGGCTCCAAGGACATTGGGGCTCGGGGCCGAGATATCTGCCCTGATATCTGAGAAGGCGCTTGACTCCCTCCTTTCTCCAATAATCAGGGTCACTGGTTTTGACACGCCGTTCCCCTATGCCCACGAAGATTTATATCTCCCGAACGAGAAGAGGATAATGAATGCCGTTAATAAGGTGCTTTCGTATTGAGGTGATCTGAATGCCAACATTCAAGCTGCCTGACATAGGGGAGGGGGTTCAGGAAGGGGAAGTAGTGAAGTGGAACGTCAAGGAGGGGGATCTGGTGCACAAGGATGATATAATTGTCGAGGTGATGACGGACAAGGTGACCGTCCAGATACCGTCCCCATTTGAAGGAAAGGTTTCAAAAATATACTACAGGGAGGGGCAGGTTGCCAAGGTCGGTTCCCCGCTCATTGACATAGGTGGGTCCGATGAACCTGAAATTCCCCAGGCCCCACAGGAGGTCACAACTGAATTCACATCCAGAAAAGAAAGTGCCCAGATTCTGGCACCGCCGGCCGTCAGGAAACTTGCGAGGGAGAGGGGGATTGATCTTTCGGAGGTAAAGGGTTCAGGCCCCGGCGGGAGGATAACGCTCAGGGACGTGGAAAATTTCATCCCAGGGAAGAAGGAAGAGAAAGCACCACTCCAGATATCCCAGGGAGGAAATGTGATAGAGCTCAAGGGTCTCAGAAGGCTCATTTCAGAGAAGATGACGAAATCAAAGCAGAACATACCCCACTACGCCGTGGGTGAAGAAATAAGGATGGATGAGCTCTATAGCTTAAGGGAGAAGCTAAAAGCGGAGGGGATAACAATAAGCTACACTCCATTCTTCGTGAAGGCGGCAGCTCTCGCGCTCAAGGAATATCCTAACCTCAATGCAAGGTCCACTGAGGACGGGCGGTTTGAGATTCTCAACTACTATAACATAGGAATAGCAATAGATACTGAGGAGGGGCTCACCGTTGCAGTGGTCAAAGACGCGGACAAGAAAACAGTTTTGCAGATTTACAGCGAGGTAGAAGACCTCGCAAAAAGGGCTCGGGAAGGCAAACTCAGACTTGAAGAGGTGAAGGATTCAACCTTTACAGTGACAAATGTTGGTGGCATAGGTGGAATTTTTTCGACCCCGATAATAAACTACCCTGAGGTCGCTATATTAGGAGTACACAGAATAATGGAAGGTCCCACTGGGAAAACGATGATAATAACCCTTTCTGCAGATCACAGGCTCATAGACGGTGCCATGGCTGCAAGGTTCATAGTTCGGGTTAAAAGATATCTAGAAGCACCGACTACACTTCTGGTGCAGTGAAATGGAATACGACGCTCTCATACTTGGCGGGGGGCCGGGTGGGTATTCCACCGCCATACGGCTTGGCCAGAATGGGAAAAAGGCACTGGTGATAGAGGAGGACAAGATTGGGGGAGAGTGCCTCAATTACGGTTGCGTTCCTAGCAAGGCCTTGATCGAGATGGCAGATTCCATCTCATATCTCAGGGAAATGCCTGGCGTCTCCATTTCCTGGTCCATAGACATGAAAGCATGGCAGGAGTGGAAATGGGGGATGATAGGAAAGCTGACCTCAGGCGTTGAAAAGCTCATCAAGGCTTGGGGAGGTGACGTGGTAAAGGGCAGGGGAATCATAGAGAATGAAAGCGCAATAAGCGTTTCTGGGGAGACGTTTCACGCCAAGAACCTCGTAGTAGCCACTGGTTCCACTCCCGTCAGAATAAAGGGTATTGAGGACGTTCTCTACAACAGGGAGATTTTGGATATAGACCATGTGCCATCATCCCTCCTCATAATTGGCGGCGGGTACATCGGAGTGGAGCTCGGAACAGCTTTCGCGAAGCTCGGGAGCGCGGTCACAATCGTGGAGATGATGCCTTCAATACTGCCCGGTACGGACCCGGACCTCACCAGGTACGTGGAGAGGAGGATGTCTTCCCTGGGAGTGAAGATAATCACGGGCGCGAAGGTACAGAATGTCTCAAAGGGCGGGAATTATCAGATCACCTTGGAAGACGGATCAGTCCTCGAAGCTGAGAAGGTGGTGATGACCGTTGGAAGGAAGCCTAATACCGCGGGCTACGGGCTTGAGAAACTGGGAATAGAGATGGATGGGAAATTCATAAAGACGGATGAGAGGAAGAGAACGAGTTTGGGGAGTGTGTACGCGGTGGGAGACGTCAGCGGCCAGCCCATGCTTGCTCACAAGGCTTTCTACGATGCTGAGGTCGCGGCCGACAACATAGCAGGCATAGACAGGGTAGTCGATTACAAGGCGATGCCCTTCGTCATATATTCAGATCCTGAGATATCAGTCACCGGTTCTAAAACAGAGAAATTTTCCAACGTCCCCCTGGGGACGAACGGAAGGGCCCTCGGGATGAACTACAACCAGGGCATATTCAGGGTGTACGTCGATGAGGACAAGGTGATCAAGGGCGCAGCTTTCGTTTCCCCAAGGTCTTCGGAACTCATAAGCGAGATATCACTTGCCATTGAGGCAGGTCTCACTGCCATGGACCTGGGGCTTACGATTCATCCGCATCCCACGCTCTCCGAGGGTGTCAAGGAGGGCGCTGAGGCAGTTTATGGAAAATCTCTACATTTCAAATCCAGCCGTTGATCTTGGGACCGTTGACTACGGGGATGCACTCAACCTCCAGAGGGACCTTGTTCCCCTAGTGAGGAAGGGTGTCATCGGGGATGTGCTTCTCATTTTGGAGCATCCTCCGGTATACACAGTTGGAAGAGGGAAGAAGCCTGAAAACTACATTGGGATTGACGTGATAGAAACGGAGAGGGGAGGGGACGTGACGTATCATGGTCCAGGCCAGGTGGTCTTCTACCCAATATTGAATCTGGAGAGGAATGGAATAAGGGGAGCCAGGAATCTCGTGAATATGCTTGAAGGCGTGTTCGTCGCCGCTCTCTCCTCTCTGGGATATGAGGCAACTCCGTCAAATGAACCCGGCATATGGGTCTCCGGGAAGAAGGTGGGATCCATAGGCCTTGCGATCAGGGAAGGGGTATCGTTTCACGGGGTGGCGATCAACATTTCTGAGGAGGTGCTCCCGTGGTTCTCCAGAATAAACCCGTGCGGCCTTCACCCTGGCAACATGGGTTTTGTGCCCGCGGATAAAGATGAACTGAAAAGGGCTGTTCTCTTCTCCTTCCAGGAAGGGCTGCATGAATTCAGGATGATAGATAGAACAAGTTTCTCCCACATATTAAGGGGTAATATTCATTACCCGTCTCCCGATTCAGGGACGTGACATCAAGTTCAAGTGTTGTGCTTAGAGACGGTTCCATCGTGGTTGTGAGGGAATACAGGGATTCTGACATCAACCTTCTCCAGGATTTCGTCGATTCCCTGTCGGATGCCTCAATACAGGGCAGATTCATGCAGGTGATCCCAAAGAAAAAGGTGCTGGAAGCTCTCACCCAAAGCGACTCCCAGTCCATAATTGCGATCAGGCAGGATAAGATCATCGCGCATGGGGCTCTATACAGGGGCATCGAGGGTGTGGCTGAAGTGGGAATAATTATCTCGGACAGTTTCCAGTCCCTGGGTCTGGGAACAGCGATGCTAGGCCTCCTCGCGGAGGAAGCAGTGCATTCCGGGATAAAGGAGATCAGATCCTACGTCTCCCCGGAAAACTATAGGATGATATCCGCCGTGAAGAGCATGGGCTTAGCAGTCGACACGGAAGCGAAGCCCGGGGCAGTTCTAGTGAGATTCTCCCCATCCTCACTCCCCGAGGCTATTCAGAACTTCGAAAATAGGGACGCGATATCCGCTATAAATGCGGTGAAGTTTTTCCTTGAACCCAGGAGCGTGGCCGTGATAGGGGCATCTTCCGACAGAGCGTCAATAGGAGGGCAGCTGTTCTTCAACCTTCTGGAGAGCAACTTCAACGGCCAGATATTCCCTGTGAATCCAAACCATGAATTCGTTCAGGGGATCAGGGCCTACAAATCAGTAAAGGACATAGAATACCCGGTGGACGTGGCACTCATCGTAGTTCCTGCAGACCTCGCGATCAAGGTTGCGGAGGAGTGCGGTCAGAAGGGCGTGAAGGGCCTTGTAATCATTACATCTGGCTTCTCGGAAATAGGCGGAGAGGGGGTGAAGAGACAGGAGCAGCTCTCGAAGATATGCACGAAATATGGAATGAGGGTCATAGGGCCGAACTGCATGGGCGTTGTGAACAATTCAGACAAGGTCCGGCTGAACGGTCAATTCTCCCCGTTCAAGCCCATAAAGGGCCGTATCTCATTCCTTTCGCAGTCCGGTGCCCTGGGAATTGCTGTTTTCGATATCACTACGAAGCTTGGCCTCGGTCTTAGCTCCTTCGTCTCAGTCGGAAACAAGGAGGACATATCGGGAAATGACCTCATCCAGTACTGGGAAAATGATGAGGAGACGGATGTGATCCTCCTCTATCTTGAGTCGTTCGGGAACCCCATAAAGTTCTCAAGGCTTGCAAGAAGAATAACGAAGAAGAAGCCCATCGTGGCAGTGAAGAGCGGGAGATACAAGGCAGGTTTCAGGGCTACGCAGTCCCACACCGGCGCCCTTCTGGCAACTTCAGATATTACCGTGGATGCGTTATTCAAGCAGAGCGGCATCATCAGAACAGATACTTTGGATGAGATGTTTGAGGTTGCAGCGCTTCTTGCTAACCAGCCGGTGCCGAAGGGGAACAGGGTAGCAATTCTGACAAATGCTGGAGGAGCGGGTATATTGGCAGCGGATGCCTGCGAGGCCCGCGGCCTTGAAGTCCCTGATCTGCCTGAGGCAACAAAAGAAGCCCTAAGGAAAATACTTCCCTCCATAGCCAGCGTGAGGAATCCGGTTGACATGACCGCGGGCGTGAGACCGGAAATGTATGAGAAAGCTTTGGAGATACTAGGAAATGACGACACCATAGACTCGATAATAGTGATTTTCATCCTTCCCGTTGTTCTGGATCCGAACGATGTTGCGAGGAGCATACTGGCAGGAGTGAAGAAATTCAACAATTCGAAGACGGTGGTCTCAGTTTTCATGGCGACGAAGGGGATATCAGAGATACTGAGGCAGGACGGGGTCAGCGTTCCCTCTTATCCATTTCCTGAGGACGCTGCGATAGCGCTTGCGAGAGCCACAGAGTATGGGAAGTGGAAATATTCCCCTCCAGGGAAGACTACGAGAAGGGAGGCAGTAGACAAGGACAGGGTGAAGGCAATCATTTCCAAGGCTATGCGGGAGAAGAGGGAATGGCTCTCCTACGATGAATGTTCTGCCATTCTCGATATCTATAACATCCCTACCGTGAGGACGGTCACATTCAGAAACAGCGAAGAGGCTGTGGGCAACACGGAAGGATGGAAGGGAAAGGTTGCGATAAAGGCATACGGTCCAGGGTTGATACACAAGAGCGATGTCGGAGCCGTGAAGCTGAATGTTCCAGTTTCGGAGATCGGGAAGGAGGTGGACGGAATGCTTTCCTTCCTTAAGGGAAAGGGATACCAGGTGGATTACATGATAGCGCAGGAAATGGTCCCGGAGGGCGTTGAGATGATAGCAGGCTCCACCAACGATCCTCTTTTCGGTCCCCTTGTCGTTGCAGGTATGGGAGGGAAGCTCGTGGAGCTTCTCAAGGATGTTTCCACGCGGTTAGCGCCCATCAACGAGGAAGATGCTACGGAGATGATCTCTGAGCTTAGGACAGCGCAGGTGTTAAGAGGGTACAGGGGGTCAAAGGTAGCGGATGAAGCGGCATATAGGGACGTTCTCGTGAGAATATCGGAGCTGGTGAGCGATAATCCTGAGATCGTGGAACTTGACCTGAATCCTGTGATTGTTCTGGAGAATGGGCAGGGATGCAAGACCGTTGATTTCAGGATAAGGGTGGGAACCACGGGACTTAAGGTGCCGCCATTCGTCGCAAAGAGCATCCTCAAGGTCTAGATTCTGATACCGAGAACTTATTTATAAGGAGTCAAAATACCCTTGCTATCGGTGATACAGATAATGGTGACAATGAGGGCAGTGGTCTCTACCCCCGATGGGAAGTCGAGGCAGGTGGAGGTTCCAGAGGATCGCCAGAACGCCCTTTTCGGAAAGAAGATAGGGGACGTGATAGATGGAGCGTTCATCGGTTTCTCAAACGTGAAGCTGAAGATAACGGGAGGGAGCGACAAGGATGGTTTTCCAATGAGGGCTGACTTCCCAGGCATGAGGAGGAAGAGGGTTCTTCTTACGGGGGGAGTGGGTTTCCATCCGAAGAGGGACGGGATCAGAAAAAAGAAGAACATAAGGGGGAACACGATTTCTGACGACATATCCCTGGTGAATTTTGTTGTCGTTGAGGGTAAGATAGAGGAAGAGAAAGGAGAAGCAAATGAGACTGCCAAGACCTCCTGAGGTCAACATAGGAATGGTTGGCCATGTGGATCATGGCAAGAGCACCTTGACCAAGCTCCTGACAGGGGTGAAGACAGATTACTTTTCCGAGGAGATAAAGAGGGGAATCTCTATAAAGCTTGGGTATGCCGATGCCCCGATATACAGGTGCCCCGAGGGGTCGCCTGTTAGGTACGCGACGAGGCCATCTGACTGCGGAAACAACGCAATCCTCGAAAGGGTTGTAAGTTTCGTTGATTCTCCGGGTCACGAAAGCCTAATGGCAACGATGCTCTCAGGGGCGGCAATCATGGACGGGGCCATAATGGTCATAGCGGCGAACGAAAAATGCCCGAAACCACAGACGAGGGAGCATCTAACCGCGCTGAATTTCCTTGGGATAAAGAATCTGGTCATAGTACAGAACAAGATAGACCTCGTGAATGAGGAGAGGGCGATGGAAAGCTATAGGGAGATCAAGGAATTTGTGAAGGGGACGGTTGCAGAGGATGCCCCGATAATACCGATGAGCGCCCTTGACAACGCAAACCTCGATGCCCTGCTTGAGGCCATAGAACAGAGGATACCCACGAAGAAATTCAACGAGGAGGGGGACCCGATGATGTACATAGCGAGGAGCTTCGACGTGAACAAACCGGGGACACCGCCGGAGGAGCTGAAGGGGGGAGTGATTGGGGGTACGATACTTTCGGGAAAGTTCAGGGTGAACGACGAGGTTGAAATCTCTCCAGGAATCTCGGTCACGAAGGGGGGGAAGAAAAGCTGGGTGCCCATACAGACAGTTATAACGTCGATAATCTCCGGCAACATACCTCTTGAGGAGAAGGGGCCAGGGGGCCTGGTGGGCTTAGGAACTCAGCTGGACCCGTTCCTAACAAAGGCAGATAATCTCGTTGGCATGGTCGTGGGTCTCCAGGGTACCCTTCCCAAACCGGTCTTCAGGCTCTCTTTGAAGACAAACATTCTTAGCAAGGTCGTCGGAAGCTCGGACGAGCTGAACGTTGACAAGATAATCAAGGGGGAAACACTCCTTATGAACGTCGCCACTGCCGTCACTGTGGGAACGGTGAGCCAATCAAAGGGGGATACGATCGACGTTGAGCTCAAGTACCCAGTGATCGCTCTTCCAGGACAGAGGGTTGCTATAAGCAGGAAAATACAGAACAGGTGGCGCCTGATTGGGAGCGGAACGGTCTCTTGATCATCTTCTCCCGAGGCACCCTTCTCTGATCATGCATTCCCCGCAGTGCGGATTCCTTGTGCAAACTCTTTTTGCGTGTTCGTCAACAAGTCCATGGAATTCCATGAGCTCATCCGTTGAAAAGGAAAGGATCAGGAGACGGCGAAGGGATTCGTAATCCTTCAGGCTGTAGCTCTTCAGGAAAAAGCGGTTTAAAAGCCTTATAGTGTAAGAATCAACGGGAACGGTTCTCTCGTGGAAAGCGTAGAGGGCTATGCTGTCCGCCGTCTCATTTCCTATTCCCCTAAGAGTGAGGAGTTCCTCCCTCGCCGATAGGGGAAGGGAGAGATTTTCAATCTTCCCAAGATAGTAGGAAAGTGCGTTCCTTATATATCCAGATTTCTGGCGGTAAAAGCCCGCCGGCTTTATAAGGTCTTCAAGATGCCTATGGGAGATTATTTCCCCTGCACTCATCCCATGGAGCGAGAGAAGAGCCTTTTCGGCGTTCTTCCAGCTTGTATTCTGTGCTAAGATGGCACCAAGTATCACTTCCTCGGGGGAGGATGCTGGCCACCAGTAAGTGAAGCCGTATGCCCCGGCGAGGCTCAGGAAGAGAGACCTTAGCTGGTGACTTGATATCAATTGGTACCCTGGTGAAGCTGGTTCGATCAGGACTTCGTCTGCGCCTTTATCTTGCCTTCCTTCAACATCTCCTTGCCCTTCCGGATCGCATCTATGAGCTTTGGGACGATCTCATATGCATCTCCTATGAGCGCAACGTCGGAATACTTCACGATGGGGGCGGAGGAATCCTTGTTTATGGATATGACGAACTCCGATGTCTTCATACCGGCTATGTGCTGAATCGCACCGGATATTCCCACCGCTATGTAAAGCCTGGGATGGACGGTCTTGCCTGTCTGTCCGACCTGCCTGTCCCTTGTGATCCATCCCGCGTCTACCGTTGGTCTGGATGCTGCCACCACACCGCCTAGCTCGCTGGCAAGCTCCTCCAGCATCTTGAACCCCTCCTTCCTTCCAAGACCCATGCCGCCTGCAACTATGACATCTGCGGTGGTGATATCTATCTCCTCCCTTGAGACAACCTGGAGAACCTTTGCAGCCACATCCTCCTCTCTGATGTTGCTCTCCATGACCTCAATTTCCCCTTTCCTTCCAGGTATTCTCTCGATTGGCTTGAAGATGCCTGGCCTTGCACTTGCCATCTGTGGTCTGTGTCTGCTGCACAGGATGTTTGCCAGAATGGCACCCCCGAAGGCTGGCCTTCTCGCCTCAAGAAGTTTCTTCGTCTGGTCAATATCTATCTCGGTGCAATCTGCGGTTATTCCTGTGTTAACCCTGACAGCCAGCCTTGAAGCAAGGTCACGGCCGTTGTGCGTTGCACCTATGATGAAGTAATTAGGCTTCCTCTCGAGGATTAAGTTCGATATCGTGTCCGCATAGGGTCTCGTCCTGTAGTGGGTGAATGCTTCTGATTTTACGAGAATTACCTTGTCCACTCCGAACTCCACTGCCTCCTTTGCCATCTCATCCGCATTGTCCCCTGCAAGGAGTATGCCAACGAGTCTTTCTCCATACTTGTCGCAGAGCCTCCTTCCGATTCCTGCCATCTCCAACGCCACTCGGGAAAGTTTACCGTCGTTCTGCTCCAGCCATATCCAGAAATCCTTGTAGATAGAAACGTCACTCGGCGGAATTGCACACCTGTTCTTTATCATCTTATCAGCCCCTTCTCAATCAGGACAGAAACAACCTTGTCAAGCTCCTCTATCCCCGGCCTTGCGGGATTCTTGATAGGGTCGGGGACTGTTTTCATGTCCTTGACTATTGTTGGAGAGCCCTTGAGGCCCACGCACGAGGGATCAAGCTGAAGCTCCTTGTTGCTGATGATCTGTACCCCCTTCTTGTATGCCTCTATCTTCTTCTTGAGAGTTGGATTTCTGGGGTTGTTGGAATTGAGGGTGATGGTTATCACGGCAGGCTTGTTGATCCTGAGAGTCTCTACAGCCCCCTCAATGTCCCTTGAGACGATGAAGTGATCTTCCTCGTATTCCACGTGATGCACGTAGGTTGCCTGTTCATACCCCAAGAACTCCGCTATCCCCGGTCCAACGTGACCCGTGGAAGAATCCGTGGTCTCTTCGCCGCAGAATATCACGTCAAATCCTCCGAGGTAGTCTGCCGTGGATGCAAGGGTGAAGGAGGTTGGCCATGTATCCGCGCCGGCGAAAACCCTGTCCGTGATCAGTATCCCTTTGTCGGCCCCTCTTCCCATGCATTCCAGAAGAGCTGTATCTGCCATAGGAGGTCCCATTGTTATCACGGTGATCTCTCCCCCGTGCTTGTCCTTCAGCTGCAGCGCAGCCTCGAGAGCGTTTATGTCCGGGGGGTTGACCACGTTCCTTGCCATGCTTCTGTTCAGCGTCTTTGTAACGGGGTCTATGCTTATGTCCTGGCTGTCGGGCACCTGCTTTATCATAACTGCAATCTTCAACATCTTAAATCACCCGTACTTGTATATCACGCCCTTGCCCGCCTTCGGGTAGTGCCACGTGACGGAACCCTGGTCGCACGCTATCGAACAGGTCCCGCATTCCACACAGTCCTCGTACTGGAATACAAGCTTTCCGTCCTGGAGCGTGTAGCACTGAGCTGGGCAGGCCATCACGCAGAAGTGATGTGGGCATTTCTCGCATATGCTCTCATTCACCGTGATGTGTGCATAGTTCTTGTCCACATCGTACTTCGTCTTCCCGAGTCTCTCCTTTATATCCACGATCACATCCTCCTGTACATATAGTAGAAATCAGTGACTGTTTTCAGCTTGCTCATCTTCAAATCTGCGGCGCAGGAAGAAAGTATGTCCCTTATTTTCTTCTTTGGCTGTCCCCTCTCCCACAGCATCTCGAGCAGCAGGCTTTCGAGCATCTTCGGGTAAACCGTGTACATATTCCTGTTTCCCGTGACCTTCCTTATGTCCTTGAACGTTCTGAGGTCTTTGAGAACATAGGTCTCCTCTAGCTTCTCCCTGTATAGCGCCAGGAAGGATTCGCTAAAATCCCCCTTTTTCTTTGCTTCCACGGCAGTCTCCCCGGCCAGTATGCCCGAGAGGACTGCGTAGTTCATGCCCTGCAGAACAAGACCGTTGCTGAATGCGAATCCTGCAGCATCTCCTACGATCATGTACCCGTTTCCGTATATCTTCGGCACCATCTGGATTCCCCCCTCGGGTATAAGATGCGCCCCGTACTCCACCACGGTTCCACCCTCGATCAAGGGCGCTATTGATGGGTGGTCCTTGAACTGCTCTATTATGTCGTAGGTATGGGTCATTCCGTTCTCCCTCAGCTGCTCCATCGGAGAAACGACTCCAAGGGATATCGTTTCTTTGTTGGTGTAAAGAAATGCCCCGATGTTAAGCTCCCCGAACGTTCCAACTATGTACTCCGAAGCTACCCCGGAATTCTGGCTGAGGTTGAACCTGTCCTCTATCTTCTGGGGACTCAGTTTTATGATCTCCTTTACCCCCACGGCTACCTCCCAGTCTGCCAGCGGCGGCCGGAGGCCTGCCTCTATGGACAGTCTTGGATTAACTCCTTCAGCAAGGATCACCACATCGGAGGTAATCGTATCCCCGGATTCCTGAACCCCTATGATCTTCCCGTCCTTTTTCGCTAAGGATTCAACGGTGATGCCGGGAATAACCAGGGCTCCGGCCTCCTTTGCCTTCTTTGCGAGCCATGGATCAAATTTAGATCTGAGAATTGTGAAACCAACCTTGTTCTCCTCAAAAATCTCGGTCTTGAAATCTATAGTTATCGAGGATTTATCTGTGAGGAAACCTATTTTCTTGTTCTTGATGTAACGTTCAAGAGGCGCTTCGCTCTGCCATTTCGGAAGAATCTTTGCAAGGTCATTTCCCCAGAGTACGCCCCCAGATAGGTTCTTGGCCCCGGGCGGATCGGACCGGTCGACGAGAAGAACATTCAGCCCCTTGCTGGCCATGGCAATGGCGGCGGCAGACCCAGCATTGCCTGCCCCCACGACTATAGCATCATAATCGGGCATCAATACCAGATGATAAAGAATTATTTACCTTTTCCATAGCTCCGCATAAAAAGAGTTTTAAGGTTGGAAACATAACAACCCTCATGCCACCGTAGCTCAGCCTGGTACGAGCGCGTGCTTGGTAAGCACGAGGTCGCGGGTCCAAACCCCGTCGGTGGCTTTTACGAGAAGGGAGCTGCAAGGAACTTTCCGAAAAGAATGAAGTAAATTTAAACTCTAACTCAGGCTATTTTGCATAATATGTTTTGATAAACCCTTGATGCAACTGGCTTTAGTGCAAAAGTATATTAATTAATATGATAAGAAATTACATATCACGTCATATCCCGACTGGGTATTGAAGCAAAAGAGGAAGAGAACACTGATAATGAAGAGGGG
>JBMFTY010000016.1:18175-33916 GCA_049966795.1 Thermoplasmata archaeon | reverse complement strand
TCATAATTCCGGTTGCGGGACCCGAAACCGAGGAGGAAACCTTCCCGCATCAATTGAGATTGACGATGTGGGTATATTTTCCGTCATTTGAACCTCTTCAAGACGGGTGCTGCTATACATCTAGAGGGGGTTGATGATATTTCCATCGTCGGAAGATTAAAGATAACGACATCTCATTTCTTCTGAATAGGGCTTTACGCAATGGATGGGAGGGAAGGGATTCTCTTGATAAATATACCTTACCCGGCCAGGAAACGTTGGAAATAATAAGTCCGGCTTGATCAAATACTTTGCAGAAGATCAGCGGGGATTAGGGATCTGGAAAACTCATGGAGGCAAAAGGAATATATAGATCACGAAAGTTGTATTTTGTTCCATGGACCGGCGGGGATTTGAACCCCGGGCCTCCTCCATGCCAAGGAGGCGATCTTCCGCTGATCTACCGGCCCCTGCCTCTTACTTCACTCAGATATAAAACCATTCTCTCCCTTTTGCAAGGCATCCTTTAATATCATTCCCCTATTCCCACCTATGGGAGGCTTCATCAGGGAGTTCTTCATCATGACGAAGCCGAGGGTCTGGGTTTTCCTTCTGATCACTGGCATAGCGGGGGAGGTATTCGCCCTCTCAATCCTCAGGGAACCGGATTTCCTGAGATTCATCTTCGTGGCACTCTACATAACCATAGGCCTCATGGGGGCGGAATCCATATCAAACTATTTCGACCTTCCCATTGACCGCGTGATGAAGAGGACTATGAGCAGGCCACTCCCTTCAGGAAGGATGAAGCCGGAGGTTGCTCTGTACGGGGGGTTGATCCTGGTTGCGGTGATGCTCCTCATGGCATCATTTCAGAGCCTTCTCTCCCTCGTGTTCATGGCAACGGGCGTCTTTGATTACACCGTCATATACGCATATCTCACGAAGAGGAAAACTTCATGGAACATAATCCTCGGAGCATATTCCGGAGGGGCACCGCTGCTGGCTGGATTCTATGCCTTCTACCCCCGTTTCAACATCCTCTCTATTTTGCTGTTTGCCGTGATAATGATATGGACGCCTCTGCACATTTGGACGCTTTCCATCAGGTACATGGAGGATTATTCCAGGGCATCCGTGCCGATGCTCCCCGTTGTCCTTGGGCCTAGAAGGACGATGATTGTACTCTTCCCCGTCTCCGTCGTCCTAACTTCAGCGGCAATTCTCTCAGGGTACGAGATGATGCTCTACTTCCCTGAGTTCACAGGGATATTTGTTCTCGCTGTCTTCATTGCGCTCGGTCTGTACATACTCCTTTCCTACCTCCGAGCTCTTCTGTCCCAGGGGAGGATTATGAAGCTCTTCTCCGCGACGAACGCGTTCATAGGTGCCTTCTTCATGGCAGTAGCTATATTCTCGTTGCTCATTCCTTTCATTGGTGTTTACCGATGAGAACGGAGCTTGTCTACCTGGAGGATTCATACCTCAAGGAGCTGGAGGCGGAGGTTGTTGATATTGGAGAGGGAGTTATCCTCGACAGGACTATATTCTACGCCGCTTCAGGGGGGCAACCCTCAGATACCGGATACATGGTGGGAAACGGCAGGTATGAAGTTAAGGACGTGGAGAAGAGGGAGGAGATATTTCACATCACGGAACCCCTTCCCCAGTTAGGAGAAAAGGTGAAACTTTTCATAGACTGGGAGAAGAGATACAGGTACATGAGGCATCACACCGCGATTCACGTTGTTTCCGCAATCGCAATGAAAGAATTTAACGCGATGATAACGGGGAACCAGATTTACTACGAATACGGAAGGATAGACTTCAACTTCAGGGAATGGAACCCGGATGTGACGAAGAGGCTGGAGGACAGGGTCAACGAGGAGCTCGGGAAGAATCACGAGGTCACGTGGTTCACCATGAAAAGAGAGGAGATACTCGGCGTCCAGGGATCAATAAAGGTGGATCCCAGGCTGATTCCGGATTCCCCGGAACTGAGGGTGGTGAAGATCGGGGATATAGACATGCAGCCCGACGGCGGAACGCACGTCAGGAACACCTCAGAGGTGGGCTCAATAAATATTTACAAGACGGAGAACAAGGGGAAGAACAACAAGAGGATGTACTTCACGGTTCAAGCGTGAAACTGGGAGAAGAAGCCCTTCTCGTTCCTGAACTGTTCAAGCAGATCGCGCTGCTTCCTCGACACCCTCTTAGGAAGGGAGATGCGTACGATTATCACAACGTCCCCGTTTCCCCTTCCGGACCTTTTCGCTATCCCCTCTCCCCTTAGCACAATCCTCTCACCTGGCTGCGTTCCAGGGGGTATCTCCACCTCCCTATCCCCACGAAGCAGGGGAACTTTGACCTTGCTTCCCAGAATCGCATCAATGAAATCCACGGTGATCTCCTTCACAAGGTTGTCCCCCTCCCTCTGGAATTCCATGTAGTCTATATTGAACTTTATCCTCAGATCCCCGGAACCGCCCCTCCTGTAGTTCCCCTTTTCTCTGAGCACGTAGACCTCATCCTCATTCACGCCAGCTGGAGGATAAATTTCCGCCTTGTCCTTCCTTCTCAAGAAACCGGAACCCTGGCAATCGCCGCAGACCTTCTCAGGCACCCTCCCGCTCCCCTGGCATGTTCTGCAGACCTCCGTGGTCCTGAACATTATGAACCCCTGGTTTGAAGTTCTCTCCACGTACCCCCTTCCGCGGCACGTCGGGCAGGTGAGCATCTTTCCCGTAGCAGAGCCTGTTCCGTTGCACTTCTCGCATTTCACTTCCCTGTAGTAGCTAACCTCGATCTTCTCGTTCCTCGCGATCCTTCTTATGTCAATGGGTATCTCAACAAAAACGTCGCTCCCCCTCCCCTCGGCCTGGCTCTGGAATCCCCCAAACCCTCCGAAGCCGCCGAAGTTCCTGCCGAAACCGAACTGAGAAAACAGGTCCCCGATTATGTCCTCTATGTCCTGGTAATGGTGGAACTGGGACCAGTCGAATCCTCCCTGGAACTTCACCCCCTCCTCTCCGAACTGGTCGTACCTCGCCCTCTTCTGGTCATCCATGAGAACTTCGTACGCTTCGGATATCTCCTTGAACTTCTCCTCCGCCTCCTTCCTGTTCTCAGGATTCAGATCGGGATGGTACTTCTTCGCCAGCTCCCTGTATGCCTTCTTTATCTCGTCCTTCGTTGCTGTTCTGCTCACTCCTAGAATGGCATAGTAGTCCTTGGGCATTCAGATCAGAAGTTCACTGTCCCTTATTTTCTTTGTCTTCGTGTATCTCCCTCTCCTTCTCTTCGCCCGAGGGCTGGCCTGAGGGCTGCTCCGCCTTGGCCTCGTTCACGTTCCTGTATATGTGCTCCCCTATCCTCTGGATCTCCTTTGAGAGGGAGTCCATCCTTTCCTTTATCCCCGGGACGTCCTTCTTCCCTATCGCCTCCTTCAGGTCCTTGAGCTTCGAATTTATTGAGTCCTTGAGGTCCTGCGGTATCTTGTCTCCGTATTCGTTAAGGGTCCTCTCCGTTGAGTAAGCTAGGGATTCCCCGTTGTTTATCGTCTCTATCTCCTCCTTCTTCTTCCTGTCCTCCTCCTCGTATTTTTTTGCCTCCGCCTTCATCCTCTCTATCTCCTCCTTGCTCAGCTTCGTGCTTGACGTTATTGTTATACCCCTCTGCTTGTTCGTCGCAAGGTCCTTCGCCGTGACGTTTAGAATACCGTTGGAATCTATGTCAAAAGTGACCTCTATCTGCGGAACCCCCCTCGGCGCAGGAGGGATACCTTCCAGCATGAATTTTCCGAGAAGGGTGTTGTCCTTGGCGAGGGGTCTCTCGCCCTGAACAATCACGATTTCCACAGCAGTCTGGTTGTCAGCGGCCGTGGTGAAAATCTGCGATTTCTTAGTCGGAATCGTGGTGTTCGCCGGGATCAGGGGTGTTGCGACTCCCCCCAAAGTTTCGATGCTCAATGTGAGCGGGGTAACGTCGAGAAGCACTATTCCCTTCACCTCACCCGCTAGAACTGCTCCCTGGATCGCCGCGCCTATCGCCACGCACTCCATCGGGTCAACCCCGCTCTCCACCTTCTTTCCCATGAAATCTTCCACGAATTTCCTCACTATGGGCATCCTCGTTGGCCCCCCAACCAGGATTATCTTGGAGATATCGCTCTTCGTCAGCTTCGCTGCGGCGATGGCATCTTCCATGGGCTTCCTCGCTCTTTCAATTATCGGACGCACCAGGTTCTCAAGGTCAGCTCTCGTGATCGTCATCAGAAGATGCTTCGGCCCGTCTGCGCCGCTCGTTATGTACGGCAGATTTATCTCCGTGGAAAGCGAGGCTGAAAGCTCTATCTTCGCCTTCTCCGCCGCGTCCTTGAGCCTTATGTATGCATTCCTGTCCTTCCTGAGATCTATGCCGTTCTCCTGGAGGAATTTGTCCGCCACGTAGTTTATCAAGGCCTCATCCATGTCCGTCCCGCCGAGCTTCGTGTCCCCTGATGTTGAAAGCACCTCGTAGACCCCGGAGCTGAACTCCATGATCGTCACGTCCAGAGTCCCTCCGCCGAGATCGAAGACCATTATCCTGTGCTCCCCCTCAGTCTTGTCTATCCCGTACGCCAGCGCTGCGGCAGTGGGCTCATTTATTATCCTCACGACATCCAGTCCCGCGATCGCACCGGCATCCTTCGTAGCCTGCCTCTGGTTGTCGTTGAAGTAAGCAGGAACAGTTATCACTGCCTTGCTTATCTTCTCCCCGAGATACTTTTCGGCGTCGTCCTTTATCTTCTGCAGCAGGAACGCGGAGAGCTGCTGCGGTGTGTACTCCTTCCCATGGAGCTTGAACTTGTAGTTCTCCCCCATCCTCCGCTTAAAGGCATAGGCGGTCCCATCGGGATTCATCAGGGCCTGCCTCCTGGCAGGCTCCCCGACGAGAAGCTGCCCCTCCTTCGTGAAGGCCACGTAGCTCGGAAACGCCTTCCCCCCGATCGTGGTCCCCTCGGAGCTTGGAAGCACAACTGGCTTCCCCGCTATCATCACGGCTGCCTGTGAATTGCTCGTCCCGAGGTCTATACCGATTATCTTCTCCATCTTCAATCACCCTTGTTGATTATCACCAGTTCGGGCCTGATTACCCTGCCCCCGAGCAGGTACCCCTTCCTTATCACCTTCTTTATCGTGTTCGCCTGCCCTCCCTCTTCAACCCCGACCACCTCGTGCTTCGTGGGATCAAACTGTTCCCTGTCCTCTATCACCGTCACCCCCTCCTTCTGGAGGATGCCCTCCATCTGCTTCCTTATTGCCTTGATTCCGTCGTCTTCCGAGCTCTCCATGGAATCGAGGACGGGAAGAAGCTCCCTGATTATTCGCTCTGCGGCATATGAAGCAAGGGCCTCCTGCTCCGCCCTGAGCTTCTTCTGGAAGTTGTCCAGATCGGCAGCGAATCTGAGGGTCTGCTCCTTTAGCTCCCCTATCTCCCTGTCTTTTTCCTCGATTTTTTGCTGCATCTCTTTCAGACGGTGAGAGCAGTCGGAAAGGGACTGCTTTAGAGACCTGTAATACGAGACCCCTGGCACTTTCCGAAATTTTGCACTTCTATAATAATATTTGCCAATGCCCCTCCACCGGCTCCGAATTTCCAGGAACACGGGTTGTGGAAAGTGGGAAGTGGGAAAGCATGGAAATGATAATAGCAGACCTATTGCTAAGGGTTCAGTGATTGAAAGGCCATGAAAGAAAATGTTCTCTTTCCGCAGGTGGTAAGCCTCGTGCTCTTCGTTCTCTCCTCGCTGTTCGCGATCTACCTTGCGAGCATCGCAATCGCAGTCAACGCCGTATCCGCCCCGAAATCCACGACCACGGGGATATACTACATCCTCTATTACATCGGAGCAGCGCTGCTATTCACTTTCATCATTCTCTTCCTTGGAAGAAGATACAGGATGAATTTCCTGAAGTGGCTGTTCGTAGGGATGATAGGCTTGGTTGTTTTCTACGTCTTCAGCTATCTCGGCCTTGTTATAGCGAACACCTACGCGCAATACTACGCCATAATAATAATAGCCCCCGCAGTCACAGTAGCCGCTTTAGTTCTGTATGGAAAGTGGTTCATCGTTGACATAGCGGGCTTCTTCCTATGCGCCGGCATGGCCTTTGTCCTCGGTGTTATTTTAGGAATCTGGGCCGCAGCAATATTTCTGGCGATTTTCGCGGTTTATGATTACATCTCCGTGTACAAGACGAAGCACATGGTGGGCCTCGCGAAGATGGCGCTGGACCTTGACCTTCCCATGCTGTTTATTTTCCCTACTGAGGTGAAGGCTGATGCCGGAAAAATAGAACTGACGGAGGAAGGGGTGAAGGATCACGGCGCTATGGCCCTGGGGTTTGGAGATGTAGCTTTCCCCGGAATCATGGTGGTTGCCTCCTGGGTCTACGGGTACGAGATTCACCACCCCCTTCCATTCGCTCTCCTCCCCCTCATAGGCGGGGTCGTGGGGATGCTGTACCTGATGTTCGGCAACGTGAAGAAACCTGCCCCGGGCCTTCCCTTCATCAACACGGGCGTCATCGCGGGGGCATTGATCTCCTACTTGATTTTCGCTGTGCTGTGACTCACTTCCCGTTCACAATTGCCATGGGTTCATGTCTGTTCTCCGCCCCCCTGACGAACGAGAATATCCCTGCTATGGCGAGCATCACAAGGAGGACCAGGAAGGAAGCCTTCATCCCTGAAACGAACCCGCCTCCTACGCCGCCTATGACCTTCGATGTTCCCGCGAATATCTCAAACGCGAGGTACCTTGGTATCGCTGTGGCGGCGGAGACGAACGCGATTATGAAGCTCCCTATCAGGCCGAGGTTGCCGAGAAGCCTCAGGGTGCCTGAGGCGGCGCCCCTGAGCTCGGGAGAGACGTTTGCCATCACCGCGCTGCTGTTTGATGGCCAGAACATCGCTCCCCCGAGACCCGTGATCACTGTCCCCATTACCACGAAGTACAGAGGGGAGGAGACACCAAGGAAGAGCATATAGTAGACAACGCCGATCATCATGAATGCTATTCCCAGGGTCGCGATAATCATCGATCCGAACCTATCGGACATCCTCCCCATGAAAGGGGCGAGGATGCTGCTCACTATGTACCCCGGGAAAAGGAGGAGGGAGGCGCTGTACGGGTCCAAACCCCGGACACCCTGCAGATACATGACAAGAAGGAAGGTGACCCCCATGAATCCAAGACCCTGGAAAAGGCTGGCAAACAGGGAATACCTGAAGACCCTGTTCCTGAACATCCTGAAGTTTATTGTGGGCATCCTCACCCTCCTATCCACTAACACGAACGCGGCCAGAAGCACAACCCCGAATCCAAAGAGAAGGAGAATCGCGGAGGAAAGCCCCAGGGAAGCGTATTCTATTCCAGCGTAGCTTATCAGTGCTATCGCGCCCCCCAGAAGAACCATGCCTGAGAAATCCAGTGCTTCCTTCTGCCTGTTTCTGTCGATGACATACCTCACTCCCAAGATTGTCCCGGCGATGCCTATTGGCACGTTTATGAAGAAGATGTACCTGTAGCCTATGAACGTTGTTATCACCCCGCCCAGAAGTATGCCAAGAAGGGCACCGACGTTCCAGCTCATTGAGGTGAATCCATAGGCCCTCCCTATCCTGTTTCTTGCAAAGGTGTCAGCGATGATTGCGCTGCTGTTCGAAGATATCAGGGCACCGCCAATAGCCTGGACTGCCCTGAAGGAGATGAGGGAAAGGTCGGTGGGAGCGATGCCGCACAGGAAGGAGGCGACGGTGAAGATCACGAAGCCCAGGTTAAACATCCTCGCCCTCCCGTATATGTCCCCTATCCTGCCGAACTGAGTGGAGAACACCGCTACAACTATCATATAAATAAGGATAACCCAGATTACGGTGGATATATTGGAATGGAGAGCTTCAGTTATAGCAGGAAAAGCAAGCAGAACTATTGTGGAATCCACAGAGGCCATGAGGGTGCCTATGACTATCGTTACAAGCACCAGATTCTCCCTTACCTTCCCCTCACTCCCGAAATTCATTGCCCTGGGAATGCGAGGGAGGGGAAAAATGTTCCTTTTGTCCAGAAGCTACACGGGAGCAGGAGGCATCCTCTGCTTCGCCTCGTTTATCGCCGCTGTGACCTTTTTCTTGAACTCCGGGAAATCCTCCGGGGTCTTGGGATAGTTGGCGTAAATCTCGTTTAGCTCCTTCATCTTCCCAACGGTCCAAACGAGATCCCTGAAAGTCCTCATTGCGGCGACGCCGCGAACGAGCTTCCCCACCTTCTTCGTAAGGGAAAGCTCCGGGATGCGGCCGTACGTTATCTCCACCGCCTCCTCGTACGTAATGAAGCTCTTCATCCCGTAATCTATGTCCTTGTTCGCCATTGACTGCAGGAATATCCTGAACACCTCCATCCCCGCCATGCTCCTCCCGTACTGCTTCACGTATTCCACGTTGAACTTCCACAATCCTCTAAGGCTTACGTCTCCAGATTCCACCGCCTCAGAGGCCGCCTTTCCCGCAAGGATACCACCTATGAGCGCCGGCCCTATTCCTCCCGCGCTGAGGGGGTTCGGGGATGCCATGGAGTCGCCGCTCCCGATGTATCCCGGGAAGACCATGCCCTCCATCTGCCTCCTCACGCTCACGCTCCAGTATCCCTCCCCATTCTTGAACGCGGTGTCCAGGGAATACCGCTTGAAAGCGGGATTCCACTTCACGTATTTCTCAATGAGGGACTTGAGGTTGTCCTTCATCCCGAGCTTCCTGTTCCTCATGTCCAGGCTTTTCTGCTGCACCCCAAGCCCTACGTTCACCCTCCTCTCATTCTTCGGAAAAACCCAGCCGTATCCGCCTGGTGCCATTTCCTGGTTCAAATGGATAAGCGCATTTCTTGGGTCGTAGTACCTGGGGTCATCGTACCCGTCCTCCAGCCTGTAAATGAACCTCCCGGTGAGCTCGAGGTCATCGTAATCTATCTCCCTCTCAATGTAAGGATTCTCGGGCAGCTTTCTTCTCAGCAGGGATGAGATTCCGAGGGCGTCGATAACGACCTTCCCCCTTATCCTTTCCTCCTCCCCCTTCTCGTTCTTCCCGTATATTCCTTTTACGGCACCTTCCTCTATTATTGGACCTTCAACGCTGAACCTTCCCTTGAAATCAACGCCGTTCTTCATCGCCTGCTCGAACAGCGCCTTCCCGAAAAGGGGCCTCTCCAGGCTGTAACCCTCCCCCTCAAATGGCAGCTTGTATTCCAGATCAGGGGAAACGGCCACCACTCCGTCAACCTTCAGCCCAAGCTCCCTGTCGGTGAACCTGTTCCCGAGATTCTTTTCAACGAAGAGAATGTGAGCCCTGGCAACAGCATCACCGCAGACCCATCCCCATAACGTTTTCTTCCCCGGTTCGTCCGCGGAGTTCCTGTCGACCAGGAGAACCTTCTTTCCAAGCTTTCCTGCCATCGCCGCTGCCGTTGAGCCTGATACGCCTGCGCCAGCGACGATGATGTCGTACTGATCCATGGGGAGTAGAATAACACTTGTTATTTAGAGCTTAGGTTGCACCTCCCGTTACCGGGGAAGGCGGGATGTAGAATACGGCAACCGCATTCCAGAGATTGTTTGTGTCTAGGAGCACTATTCCACCGCTGTGCCCCGGATCAAGGAAGGTGATGTTCACGAAAACCTCAGAGCCGGAGGGTATGTTTATGAAGGAGGCGTTCCCCGAGCTCTCGAAACCGGAGGTGCTGTTCACTATGAACCTAGAGGAGGAATTGAACTGGCATATCTCCAGCAGGGCATCCGGACCGTTGTTCATTATCTTCACGCTGCTCACCTGCTCGTGGATATTCAAGGCATTTGGAGCAAGAAGAAGGGATGTGGCATTCTCAACAGTGAGATTCCTGTCCAGAGTCACGATCGTGACATTCCTGTCAAAGGTGAAAGTCTTCGTCGATGCTGTGACCTTTATGGTGAAGTTGTACCTCCCTCCTTGCGCCCCCTCCGAAGGCCAGAGCGATAGGTTGAACTGTTTCCGCTCCAGCGGGTTGACGACCCCGTTGTACGACGGGGAGTACTGGAGACTGGCTGGAGCCCTCACCAGGATTGAGAGGGGGATGGAATAGTTGTTCATGTTGTTCACGAGGACTGTGAAGTTGTCGTAGCTGTACTGGCTGCTGTTGTATATCGCGTAGTAATTCCCGCCCTCCAGCTGAACTGCCACCTCGTTCGGGGCTATGTGCTCCACGAAGGGGACGGGGGAGAAGCTTATCGCGACCAGCGCTATCGCCACGATGCCCACAAGAAGTTCCTTCCTCCCTGGCTTGGAAATGTCGTTCAGTGGAGGGGGATGGCTGAGACCGAGGATTATGACAATGATTGCGAACAGAATCCAGGAGACGTAATAGATCCCGAGAAGGATGAGGATTATTATGAACGCATAGCTCAGGAACTTCGAGTTCTCCCCGAGAAGGCCCCTGGCCACATGGCCCCCGTCAAGCTGCCCTATGGGGAAGAGATTTATCGCGGTCACCAGAAAACCTACCCAAGCTGCGAATGCAACTGGGTGAACGTTCGCTGTGTGAAGCTGCGGTATTATAAGATATATGAGGGGAAGGGAGATGAGGTACGAAACCTGGGAGCTTGTGACCTGCACTGGTTTCTGCACGTGTCCCAGATAGGCACCAATGACGCCTATGGCGATGCTCATCACGAAACCGACAATGGGACCAGCAGCCCCGATCTTGATCAAAGTTTTCCTGTCGGGGAGGGGATCGCGGAGGGAGATGAACGCGCCAAGCGTCCCGAGAATCGTGAAGGGGGCAGGGATGAAAAAGGGGAGAGAAGCGGAAACACCGTTCCTTCTGGCAACAAAAAAATGTCCAAGTTCATGGGAACCGAGGATTATGAGGAGGGGCAGCGCGAAGTAGACGAAGCCGTCAAGGTAGAGGAGCCACGATGAACCAGTTATCCCGAAATATCCCACGTACAGCTGCTCGCCGACGTATATCGTTGATATCAATGTTGCAACAAGGAGCACGAGGTTCACCCAGAGGCCGAAAGGCTTTGCCTTCCTCCTCCTTATGACGGAGATCACGAGCTCCGAACCCCCTTCCCTGTTCCTCGTGACCACCGGGATATAGCCAGCATCCTTCATCTCAGAAACAAGGGACTTGAAATGGTCTTCCAGCTCAGGGTCAGCGAGGATGTGGAACTCGTATACCCCCTCCTGTACCTGCGATTCCTTCGTTACAACGAAATATTTCCGTATTCTCCTTGCTATACCCCCGACCTCATCCGCCGTAATCTGATATCGCCTCTTCCACTTCCTTAAGACTCAGATTTGGCTTTAAAGCTTTTCCCTGGGCGTAGCTCTCGTTTCCTCCGCCCCTTGCTAGCCCCCTCCTTGCGAGGACGTTCATGAGACCGATGCACGATATCTCCCTGTAAGAAGAAGAGATTCTAACCTTATCCTCAGATATGACGATGCCCGCGGAATTTCTCAGACCCTTGGACAGGTTCTCCGCTATTATCTCCCTCGCCTTCATCACCTTGAACACTCTCCCCTTCACGAGGTATTCCCTCTCCTCTATCCCCTCCTCCATCGCCTTCCTTATCGCGGAGATTTCCCTCTGGAGGGCAGCATGCATGGCAACAGGGTCCTCACCTATCTCCTTTCTTATGGCGCCGATCTCCCTGAATTGCGAGATGTAGAAATCCACAGCTGATTCTCCGGCCGCGAAATGGAACCTTATTATCCCGTCCTGTATCTTCTCGACCTTCAGCACCTTTATCAGGCCGACCTCCCCCGTTCTGTCCAGATGGGTTCCACCGCACCCCTCAGCATCTATTCCCGGTATTTCCACAAGCCTCAGCTCCCTACCATCAGGTATCCCCCCCTGGTAGAGTGTGAATCCGAAGTATGCTTCCGCTTCGTTTCTCTCCACGAACTCCTTATGGATGGGGATGTCCAGCCTCACCACCCTATTGGCCCTTCTTTCTATTTCCGATATCTCCTCCTCGGTCACATCGGAGTAGTGGGTAACATCAAGCCTGCTCACCCTCTCATCCTTCTGCGCTCCTGCCTGCCAGACATGCGGCCCTAGGACGCTCCTTATTGAAGAGAGAAGGATGTGCGTGGCAGTGTGATTCTGCATCAATCTCCTTCTCCTCCCCTCGTCCACCCTCCCATGGACCAATGACCCTATCTCCAGGCCCGGTGCCTCATCGATTCTGTGATAAATCACCCCATCCTCAATGCTCACGTCCTTGACCTCGATTTTCCTCCCGTTGAAATAGAGGAAGCCCCGATCGGCAGGCTGCCCCCCTCCCTCCGGATAGAAGCACGTTTTGTCCAGAACCACGAATTCCTTCCCCAAACCGATGACCTTGGCATCGAATTCCATGGCCCTTTCGTTCTCGTAGTAAAGCTTCCTAGTTTCAGGAAACTCCCCTTTCTTGGCAGCCTCCTTCTGCTCCTTCCTAACGTTCGAGAAGCCCTTCGTTTTCTTCATGTCCTCAGGGAACTTGATTCCGAGGGCTTCGCAGCGCTCCCGAACATATTCGACGGGCAGGCCGTTGGATTCAAATAGCGTGACAACACTCTCCCCGCTGATCCTCCCGTTTCTGGAATAGCGCTTTATGAGGGAATCCCCTTTGGACAGGAGATCACCAAACCGATCAGTTTCCAGTTCCACTATCCTTTTCGCTGAATTATAGAGCTTCTGATCCAGCAAGTCTTTGAATCTCTCATTCTGAATTTCTACAAGGTTCCACAGAGACACGGAGGTTCCAAGCTTCCTCAGCGCGAGGAGGGACCTCCTGATCATCATCCTCAAGACATAACCGGCCTTTGAGTTGGAAGGAACAAGGCCGTCAAAAAGAAGAAAGGTTATGGCCCTGGTGTGGTCTGCAAGCATGTATATGGAGGACATCCTTTCCACGTCGTACCTCTCCTCCTGCCCCATTTTTGAAAGGACATTCGCATCGCTTCCGTCCTCCCTCGATGCCGCATCCATGTAAACGCTGAAACTTCGAGGCCTCTCCAGGCCGGTTTCCTTCATCAAAATGGAAACTATCCCCGAGTAAAGGGCGTCGTATATTGTCTCAGTCCCCTGGGAGAGCCAGGTGAACCTCTCAATTCCGTAGCCAGTATCCACAATCCTGTTCTCCATCTTCCTGTATCTCGTCCCATCAATTTCCACATCCCCGTTCCGGTCCTCAACCATGTCCATGAAGACGAGGGTCGCAACCTCCAGGCCCCTGACCATAACCTCGAAGGAGGAACCCGCGTTTCCACCGCCTGCCCAGGGCTTCTCCTTGAGAACTATTTCCTTCCTATCAACACCCAGGTGTGAAAGAAATTCAAGGGAAAGCTCCACTGCCCTGTCCTTCCAGTAGACCTCCTTTCCCGGGAAGTTGAAAGCCTTTGCCCCACCCATCTCGAAGACGGAGAGATGCCTTCCTGTTTTCCCGACGTTGTCAAGATCCACAGTCCTTATGCATGGCTGCGATACAACCAGGGGATTCCCGGGCGGGGGTACTTTCCCCGATGTGACGTGGGGCTGGAAGTCGTAGATGCTCGCGTTCACGAGATAAACGTCTTCCCTCCACCGTGCCACAATCGGATATCTCCTTATCCTTTTGTGCCCCTTATTCTCGAAGAAGGAGAGGAACTCCTCCCTCATCTCCTCAAGGGAGAATTTCCTCTTGGTTGGAGGGTTGCCTATGAACGTGTACGGATCACAGGGGACCTCGCCGCACGTCTCCCTCCCCGGGTCCACGGTCCAGAAGGGTTTTCCGCATTTCACGCATTCCTTTCTCCGGTACCCGTTTTCCAACAGAAAGGGGAGGGCGTATTCAGAAACGGTCACAAGAGTGGAGGAAAATCTATTTTAAATTCTTTATTCTGTTCTGCTGTGCTCGTAACCCTTTACAACGAAAGGGAGGAATACAGCTTCTCCAACAAAGCCGGCCTCATGTACGTGAGGGGCCTCGGGAATGTGGATACGGGAAGATTCTCCCCTGGGGAAACATTTGAGATAGGATCAAGGGTGTTCAGGTGCAGGAAATCTTCCGTTATTGACGTTTTCAACTCCCTCGAAAGGGGCCCGCAGGCGGTGACCCCTAAGGACGCGAGTTACATAGGCCTTCTCCTTGACCTCCCGAATTCCGGGACCCTCCTGGAGATAGGAGGGGGGTCAGGGAGCTTTTCCATCCTCTCCTCGATGCTATTCAAGGTGAAGGTGACGAGCTACGAGCTTGATCCTGAGACCTTTCTTTTGTTCAAGAGGAACGTGAGGAGATTCGAAGCGGAGAATTCCGTGTTCCCCGTGAGGGGGGACGGGAGGGATGCAGACCCTAACGCTTTTCCCTCAATATTCATAGACAACCCTGAACCGTGGAATTTTCTTAGCTCCGATCTCAGAGGGGAGAGAAGGGTTGCTTCCATTCTTCCAACTTATTCCCAGGCGGAGGAGTTTTCGCGTTTCCTATCAGAAAAGGGTTTTTTAGTTAATGTGCATCAGATCGTTGACATCCCCATGACCCTCAGTTCAATGGGGATGAGACCTGAGACTTCGATTCTGTATCACACAGGTTTCATAGTTTCGGGGGTGCTGTACTGATGGACGAATTGAAGAAGAAGGCACTTGAGAAGCAGGGGTACAAGATAGTGGGGAACCACTCCGCGGTGAAGCTCTGCCACTGGATGAGGCAGTCCTTGTACTACAACAGGCCGTGCTACAAGCAAACGTTCTACGGCATCGAGAGCCATCGATGCGTCCAGATGACCCCCGCCGTGAATTGGTGTTCGGAGAACTGCAACTTCTGCTGGAGGTCTCAGGGGTGGGAGGGGACCAAGATCCCGGAAGAGGACGACGCATCCGAAATAATGGATGGAGCAATAGAGGCGCAGCGCCTTCTCCTCACGGGATTCAAGGGGGATTCCAGGACGGACATTGCGAAATGGCTGGAGGCGCAGCAGCCCAAGCACATGGCCATCTCCCTCACGGGAGAACCAACGCTCTACGGAAAGCTGAACGATCTCATCGTTGAGGCGAAGAGGAGGAAGATATCCACTTTCCTGGTGACGAACGGCACGAACCCAGAGGCGCTGGAGAGGCTTGAGGTCCTTCCGACGCAGCTCTACGTGACCGTCGCGGCACCGAACAAGAGGATATTCAACGAGATGCTCAACCCCGTTTACAAGGATGCCTGGGAGAGGCTGAACAGAACATTGGAGATGCTTCCGTCCTTGAACACGAGGAAGGTGATAAGGCACACCCTCGTGAAGAACTACAATCTCGGTTACGAGGAGGAATACTACAGGCTCGACAAGAAGGCGGACCCAGATTTCATTGAAAATAAAGGCTACGTGCATGTCGGGGGCTCCAGGGGGAGGCTGACGATAAACAACATGCCTTCCCACGGGGAGATAAGGGAGTTCTCCTTCAGGCTCAACGGCTACCTGAACTATGATTTCGGCGGGGAGAGGGAGGATTCTAGGATCGTGCTTCTCTCAAAGGACAGGAGGAGGAATCTGATAGACTTCTCGACGATATAGTCAAAAAAATGACGGGCTAAATCAGATAAATCGCGCTAAACTAAGATTATTTATAGACTAGCGCATTTTCAGATAGGAGATCTACTTGGTAGAGATACTGGACTATGATTTATTGGTGATTGGTTCAGGCCTTGCGGGTCTGAGGGCGGCCATTGAGGCCGCAAGGGT
>JBMFTY010000016.1:0-18076 GCA_049966795.1 Thermoplasmata archaeon | reverse complement strand
AGGCAACGGGAAGCTTAGGATAGCGATTTTGGCGAAGAATCAGCTGATGAGGGCCCATTCAATATCCGCGGAGGGAGGATCCGCTGCTGTGCTCTACACGGACGAGGGAGATTCCTTCGACCTTCACGCTTACGACACGATAAAAGGTTCCGATTACCTTAGTGATCAGGATGTGGTCGAGTTCTTCGTGAGGCAGTGCCCCGTGGATATACTTGAGCTGGAACACTGGGGCCTTCCCTGGGCAAGGAGGGACGACGGCAGGGTTGCCCAGAGGCCGTTCGGCGGCCATTCCTATCCCAGGGCAACTTTCGCTGCTGACAGAACGGGCTTCTACGAGGTCCACACGCTCTACGACACCCTTCTGAAGTACGGGAACGTTGACAAGTTCAATGAGCAGTTCATCTTTGATCTTATAATCAGGGGCAACAGGTTCCTCGGAGCGATGGCGATAGACATGCCCACAGGCGGGATAAGGATATTCAAGGCAAGGGCCGGAATTCTCGCGACAGGGGGCCTCGGAAGGCTCTACGGTTTCACCACCTATTCCCATCTCGTCACAGGTGACGGCCTTGCAATCGCCCTCAGAAGGGGCCTGAGGCTCAAGGACCTGGAATTCGTGCAGTTCCACCCCACCGGCCTAGTTCCCTCCGGAATCCTCATAACGGAGGGCGTCAGGGGCGACGGAGGAATCCTCAGGAATTCAAAGGGAGAAAGGTTCATGGAAAGATACGCTCCGACGAAGAAGGACCTGGCCCCGAGGGACATCGTGTCTAGAAGCATGATGACGGAGATCCTTGAGGGGAGGGGATTCAAGGGACCGAATGGCCTTGACTACGTTCTTCTTGACTTTTCGCCGATAGGTGGAGAGAAGATAAAGGAGAAGCTCTCCCAGGTGAGGGAGATAGGCATACACTACGTTGGCATCGACCCTCTCGATTCTCCGCTTCCCGTGAGGCCGGCGGCCCATTACACCATGGGCGGGATAGATGTGACCAAGACGGGATTCACGGGGGTCACGGGGCTCTGGGCTGCAGGGGAGGTTTCCTGCGTTTCCGTACACGGCGCGAACAGGCTCGGCGCAAATTCAACGAGCGAGTGCGTTGTTTTCGGCAAGGTTACAGGGGGCGAGGCCGCAAGGTGGTTGCTCACATCAAATACAACGCAGAGCATAGAGGAGAGCGACGTGAAGGATGCGGAAAATTTCATCGCGGATGCCTACAAGGACAAGGGGGACAACGACCCGTACCAGATAAAGAGGGAGCTATGGGACACGATGGACAGGTACGCCTATGTGTTCAGGGACGAGAAAGGTCTGACGGAGGGGTTGAAAGCGGTTAGGGGGCTGATAGAGAGGAGCAGGCTTACCACCGTATCCGAAAAAGGGAATGTGTACAATCAGAATCTCATCTCCACCCTAGAAATGAGGAATCTCGTTGAGCTGGCTGAGGTTGTCATAAGGGGCGCTTTGGAGAGAAGGGAGAGCAGGGGTTCACATTTCAGGACCGATTATCCCAAGAGGGACGACGAGAACTACCTCAAGCACACGATAGCCCGCAGGGTTGGCGGGGAGATAGAGATAAGCTACATTCCTGTGAGCGTGACGAAGTGGAAGCCGGAACCGAGGGTCTACTGAGGTGTTTCCATGACTATAGATAACAAGAAAGGATGGATCTCCTGGTTCAACCCGTTCAAGTACGGGCTGGACAGGTGGATGTACGCCCTTCACAGGCTGACGGGCATAGTTCTAGGGCTTTATCTCATTCTTCACATATTTGAAACTGCGAACATTCTGAGGGGGCCGGTGACGTGGAACAGCATCATGGTCCTCCTTGACTGGCCGTTCGGCGTTCATCTCGGGCCTTACATCCTCTCCCTTGTGTTTCTTGCTGCTGTTTATCACGGCTTCAACGGCCTCCGGCTCACCATAGTGGAAAACGGCCTCCTTCTCCCGAGACCTTACAGGCCCGAATACCCATACAAGCCGAGATCCCTTTCAGGCCTGAACCTCGCGCTCAAGATCGCCCTTGGGGTTGTGATGATAGTGGTGGGAGTTCTCGGCGTTCTGTACATATTCACGGGGGTGCTGCTATGAGGGAATCCAGGCTGATGTTCCTGCAGTACCTCACCGGCATCCTGATCCTCGTGTTCGGGACGTTCCACTTCCTTCTTCTCAGCTACCTGGCTCCCACGAGCAACAAGATTCTCTACCTTTACCTGGGAAATACGCACAACCTCATCGGAGGGACGCTCTACTACAGCGTTGTGAGGGAGATTTACACCACCCTCCTATGGGGCGCTGTATTTGAGGCGCTCCTGACCGTTCTTGTTTACCATGCGTTCAACGGGTTCCGCGTTATTCTCACGGAGCAGTTCCAGGGCCCCAGGGCGGAGAGGATCATAACGTACACGATGCTCGTCATTGCACTGATAATATTCATATACGGTTCCAGGACTATTGTGGTTCTCCTGACGGGTGGTGGTTGAGATGGAAACAGTTTTGAAGGGATTTGGTGAGGTTGTCAAGACAGTTACCTTCAGGGTAAGGAGATACGATCCCGAGAAGGATAGGGCACCGAGTTACAGGGAGTACAAGGTCCCCGTTCAGAAGGGGATGACCGTGCTCGACGGGATTCTCTACATAAAGGAAAATCTGGATCACAGCCTTTCCGCGAGGTATTCATGCAGGATGGGCATATGCGGCTCCTGCGGGATGATAATCAACGGTAAGGAGAGGCTGGCCTGTCAGACCCAGATACTTGAACTGAACAAGGACCTCATAAAGGTGGACCCGATGGGGAACTACAAGCTTGTCAAGGACCTGGTTCCAGACCTTGAGAAGCTCTTCAAGAACCACCAGTCCGTGAAACCTTACATCATAAGGGAGGAGGAGAAGGCTGATGCGGAATACCTCCAGAAACCCGAGCAGAGGGAAAGGTTTGCGATGTTCACGGAGTGCATACTCTGCGGTCTGTGCCTATCAGCCTGCCCAACAAACGCGGCGGACGAACTCTACCTTGGCCCGCAGGCCCTTGCACAGGCATTCCGCTATATATCGGACAACAGGGACCTTGGCTTCGAGGAGAGACTGAATGCCCTTGATTCAAACCACGGGGTATGGAGGTGCCACTTCTCGGGCGCCTGTTCCGAGGTCTGCCCGAAGGGCGTGGACCCGGCTCTGGCCATCCAGCTCCTGAAAGGCGTTCTCTCCGGGAACATCTTCGTCAAGCACAAGCAGGAGGGGGCGGTCAAGGGACAGGTGAGGAAATCTGTACTGGAAACGGTGTGAGAGCGTTAAACCTGGTACAAGAAATTCGACAAATTATAAATTTGATAATACGCTAACGGATGGATGAGCTTGACCCCTGAATTAGCTGCTATGGCTCTGGCAGTGATCATTGTACCTATTGCCGTCGCGGTACTAATTGCGACGGCGCATCACTTTTCCCCGAAGACCTTTGGCAGGTATTCGCACGAGAACTACGAGTGCGGTGAGGTTGCTGTTGGCGATTTCCAGGCACCCCTCCCCCTGCAGTACTTCTTCTTCGTCATGGCGTTTGTGGTGTTTGACGTGGACTTCGTCCTCCTCCTTCCCTGGGCCGGGTCGGTGAAGGCCCTGGGGATCGGGATATTCGCTGATGTCGTGATTTTCATAGCTATAATGCTCGCAGGGCTGTTTTACGCTTCAAAGAAAGGATACATGAGGTGGTCAGATGTCCGATAGCATCCTTGTGACTTCACTTGATGAGGCCCTGAGGTGGGGAACGGGGAAGTCCCTCTGGCCGTTCACCTTCGGTTTAGCGTGCTGTGCCATAGAGATGATGTCCGCCATGGGACCTGACTATGACTGGGCCAGGTTCGGGTCGGACGTGTTCAGGGATTCGCCGAGGCATTCGGACCTGATGATCGTTTCAGGCACGGTTACGAAGAAGATGGCCCCTAGGATAAGGAGGCTCTACGACCAGATGGCATTCCCCAAGTTCGTGATCTCGATGGGCTCCTGCGCTTCCGCCGGAGGGCCCTATGTTAGAGGCTACTCAGTCGTGGACGGGGTTGACCAGGTTGTTCCTGTGGACGTCTACATCTACGGCTGCCCCCCGAGGCCCGAGGCGCTCATACAGGCGCTGAAGATGCTTCAGGACAGGATCGTTGCTGGAAAGGTGAGACATTGATACCAGTGGAGAGCGAATCTAAGCTGAAATCCGGAATGAGGGTTGTCTACGTTTCAAAGGAGAATCTGTTCCAGTACATGAAGGAGAGAAAGGATGAAGGCTTTGACACGCTCCTCATGATAACGGGCGTGGACTACAGGGATCACCTTGAAGTTGTCTACCATCTCCTCTCCAGCACCACGAACGACAGGCTGGTAGTGAAGACCAAGACGGACGGGGAGGTGGATTCTGTAACCCCACTGTGGAAGGGGGCGAACTGGCATGAGAGGGAGACTTGGGACCTTGTCGGGATAAAGTTCAGGAATCATCCAAATCTGAAGAGAATACTCCTTGCGGAGGGATGGGTCGGCCATCCCCTGAGGAAGGATTATCCGATGGACAAGAAGCAGTACGTCAATCTCGGGGACGACGGGGAGGACAGAGTCTCGTTCGAGAAAATGGAGGGGTATTAGGATGGAAGAGAAGATCGTTGAGGTGAACTTCGGCCCCCAGCACCCTTCCACCCACGGTGTCCTGAGGATAAAGGTGAAGCTTGACGGGGAGATAATAGTGGACGCGCAGCCCGTCATAGGCTACCTTCACAGGAATGCAGAGAAGCTGTCGGAGATGGGGTCCTATCCGAAGGCCCTGATATACATGGACAGGCTGGACTACGTTGCAGCCCTCAACATGGAGCTCGGATACGTGCTGGCAGTTGAAAATCTGATGGACGTTCAGGTCCCCGAGAGGGCGCAGTGGATAAGGATGATGATGGTCGAGCTGAACAGGATCGCGTCACACCTTGTCTGGCTGGGCACCCACGGCCTTGACATGGGAATGCTCACCCCCTTCTTCTACTGCTGGAGGGAGAGGGAGAGGATACTGAGGATATTCGACGAAATCACGGGGAGCAGGCTCCTTTACAATTACATGGCGATCGGAGGCGTGTACTCAGACGTCACTCCCAAGGCACTGGAAATGATAAGGGAGTGGGAATCAGATTTCCTCAAAAAACTGGATGAGATCCAGTCCATATTCGCCAAGAGCTACATCTACGTCGCCAGGACAAAGGGGATCGGAAAGCTGAGCAGGGAGGACATCCTTTCCTACGGGGTCACCGGTCCCATGCAGAGGGCATCGGGTATGAGGAGGGATGTGAGAAAGGATTCCCCATACCTTTTCTACGACAGGGTGAATTTCGAGATCCCGACGAGGGAGGAGGGGGACGTTTACGCGAGGTTCCTCGTGAGGGTTGAGGAGATGAGGCAGAGCGCCCGCATCGTCTCCCAGGTGATGGAGAAGATGCCTCAGGGCGAATTCTACAACAAGAAATATTCAAAGCCCATGCTCGTCAGGCTGAAGGTTTCCGGAGAATCCTACGTCCCGACTGAATCCCCAAAGGGGGAGTTCGGCATCTACCTCATAGGGGACGGCTCCTCAATACCCTACCGGGTAAGGATAAGGAGCCCCAGCTTTGCGAACCTCTCATCGGTTCCCACGATGCTCAGGGGCTACAAGATAGCTGACCTCACAGCTTCGATAAGCTCCATAGACCCTGTGTTCGGGGAGGTGGACAGGTGACGCTCTTCTTCTTCCTCATGAGCATACTCTACGGCATCTTGAAATTCCTTCACATAAACTTCGTTCCTTTCACATTCCACGGTTATCCGGTAGGTCTCTGGATCGCTTATCTCATAGTGGCGGTCGTTGAGGTTCTCCTCGTCTTCATAATAGCCATGGTGGTTGTGGTCATTCTTGTTTACGTCTTCAGGAAGTACATGGCGGACGTGCAGAACAGGATAGGACCAAACAGGGTGGGAAAATGGGGTTCCCTGCAGCTTATCGCCGATGTATTCAAGCTTATACAGAAGCAGGACATAGTCCCTAAGACCGCGGACAGGATAGCGTTCAGGGCAGCACCGTACATCGTGTTCACGCCCGTTGTCCTAGGGTTCATAGTGATACCCTTCGGCAACGTTTCAATCCTGAACCTTATGGTGGTGAATTTCAACTACACGATCCTCTTCCTCGTCGCCTTCATGACCGTGGCCCCTGTGGGGGAGATAATCGGTGGCCTCTCTTCCCACAACAAATTCTCCCTCTACGGTGCCCTTAGGTCAGCGGCGCAGGACATGGCCTACGAGGTTCCAATGCTCATCTCCCTCATATCTGTGGTTATTCTCGCGGGAAGCTACAGCGCCGTTGACATAGTGAAGGCGCAGCACCTCATCCCATTCGTGATCCCGGAAATTCTTGGCTTCATAGTTTTCTTCTTGGCGATGATTGCGAGGCAGTCCATTCCCCCCTTTGACCTTCCGGAGAGCGGGAGTGAGCTCGTAAGCGGATTCTCAACCGAATACAGCGGAATGAGGTACGGAATATTCTACATGGCGAACTTCGGTTTCATGGCCCTCGCTTCCTTCGTCATAGCGGTGATGTACTTCGGCGGCTGGGAAGGGCCCTTCTTCCCAGGAACCGTGTGGCTGATAATCAAGGGAGCGATATTCATGATCGTGTTCCTCCTCGTCTGGGTTTCGCTCGGAAGGGTGAGGGTGGACCAGCTTCTCAATCTCGGGTGGAAGTACCTGCTTCCAATAAGCATAGTGAACCTCCTGATCAGCGCTGCTCTGGCTATATACGCTTCGGGGGTGTTCTGATGAGCGACGAGAAGATCCCGGGTCCGCTTTCAGGCATAGCGGGTGTCGCTAAGGGGATGTGGACGATATTCAAGGAGGGCTTCAAGCCGAAGGTCACGAAGCAGGTGCCTGAGGAGAAGCTGCAATATCCAGAGAGAACCACAGGCCGCGTCTTCCTCAGCATGGATGCCTGCATAGGATGCACGCTGTGCGAACAGATATGCCCGAATGGGACGATAAAGATGGTTGACTTTCATTATGAAAAGAGTCAGGAGTTCGACAAGAAGTACCCGAACAGGAGGGAGATATATCCTTCGGTGGACGTTTCGATATGCACTCACTGCAACCTGTGCGAGGAGATATGCCCAACAGGAGCGATAACTCTCGAGGCGGAGGTGGAGGAGGTCCACTTCAGGAGGAAGAACACGAGGTACACGCCTGAAATGCTCGGGAAGAGGGAAGTGGAGCTCTGGGGGGAGGAGAGGGAATGATCATATTCTACATCCTTGCAGCTGTTGCGATCGTGATGGCCCTTCTCGCCGCGATAAGCAGGAATCTGCTTCATTCCACCCTGTGGCTCACGTTCCTAGTCGCAGACGTGGCCGCAATTTTCTTCTACTTGGAGAACTTCTTCATCTCCGCGGTGGAGATCCTCATTTACGCAGGGGCGATCATCACGCTCATTCTCACCTCAGTCATGATGTCAAGGAGGTATATGGATGAAGAATAAGCTTGCCCTGGTCCTTTCCGTTCTCCTGTTTCTCGTCATGATAACGTTCATACAGCCGTCCGTGTTCCCTCATGGGACGATACCCGTTGGCGCGGGAAGCCCTTCTTCTGGAATCACGGGTTCCATTTTCTCTACGTATGTGTTTCCATTTGAAATCGTGACGTTCCTTCTCGTGGCGGCGATGCTGGGTGCGATGTATCTGGGTCACAGGGGTGGTAAAGGTGATTGACCTGGTAGCGGGGCCGATGAATATGGGAGCGGTGGAGTTCCTCTCCATCACAATCCTCTCGATAGGGATATACTCATTCCTCACATCGAAAACTGTGGTCAAAGCCCTGATATCCGTGGAGATAATGATAAACGCGGGTCTCGTCAACCTCATAGGGGCGTCGAGCTATTACGGCACCGCGGAGGGTGCTGACCTCACCCTTTTCATTCTGGTGATCGCGGCGGCTGAGACCGTTGTAGCGATAGCGCTGTTCGTAGCGGTCTTCAGGAGGAAGGGGTCCGCAGGACTTGATGTCCTCAAATTGCTAAGGTGGTGACAATGGAACTATCCGTGATTCTGACCTATCTGATATTTCTGATCCCTCTGGTTGGGTTTCCCTTCGTCATAGGGATAGGCTTCGTGAGAAAGAATTTCTCAATGTACCTAGGGACAGCTCTGATACTGGCCTCATTCATTGACGCGATCTACGTTTTCTTCGCATACACGGTGAACAACGTCATCGTTGAGAGCAGCTTCAACTGGCTTCCTTCTCTCCAGTCCCCCATTCCCCTGGGAATCTACGGGGACCATCTTTCCATGATAATGGCCATAATGGTCTCCTTCGTCGGTTTCCTCATAATACTGTTCTCCGTCGGCTACATGAGGGAAGACCCGAACAGGCACGTATTCTTCGGTGAGATGGTTCTTTTCACCGCATCCATGCTCGGTCTCGTCCTCTCCTCCTCCCTTCTTATGCTCTTCATATTCTGGGAGCTTGTCGGGCTCTGCTCCTATCTCCTCATAGGGTTCTGGTACTACAAACCCAATGCTGCTTCCGCTGCCAAGAAGGCGTTCATAGTCACCAGGGTCGGGGACGTCTTCTTCATCGCTGGCATCGGCGCAGCAATCCTCTATTCCTCGGGAGCGGCGCTCTCCGTCACTGGCTTGAGCGCCATTCATGCCACATGGCAGAGAACAGTGGTCTCCCTTCTACTGTTTGGAGGAGCGATAGGGAAGAGCGCCCAGTTCCCGCTGCACGTATGGATCCCGGATGCGATGGAAGGGCCAACAACCGTTTCGGCGCTCATTCACGCTGCGACGATGGTAACCGCAGGCGTTTACCTTGTCGCGAGGACTTACACTATTTTCACCCCCCTCTCTCTGAGCGTGGTTCTTTACATTGGAGTCTTCACAATAGTTCTGTCAGGCCTCATAGGAATAGTGGTGAACGACATAAAGAGGATTCTCGCGTATTCCACGATAAGCCAGATCGGCTACATGTTCGCCGCTCTTGGGCTGGGTTTGGGTGCAACGAGCATAGGCCTCTCGATATACCAGCTTGAGGCCCATGCGTTCTTCAAGGCTCTCCTTTTCCTCGCTGCAGGCTCCGTTCTTCATGCAGTCCTCAACGTGAGGGACATAAACAAGATGGGCGGACTGTGGAGGAGGATGCCTGTCACCATAACGGCGATGTTCATCGGCGCCCTGGCCCTCTCTGGCTTCCCCTACACGGCCGGATTCTTCAGCAAAGACAGCATCATTTCCGCTAGCTTCGGAGTTTCCTATGTGGCCTGGGGTCTTCTAGCAGTCGGGGGCTTCCTCACTGCCCTGTATTCGTTCAGGATGTTCTTCCGCGTTGCCCTTGGAAAACCGAGGAGCTACGCGGCAGAGCATGCGCATGAATCAGGATGGGTCATGCTGATTCCCGTGGTAATTCTCGCATTCTTCTCCCTCATATTTGGCATATTCCAGGGCGGTTTCTACGGGTTCCTCGGTGGGAAAACACTCGGGCTTTCTTCGCTGGACGCCGTTCCCGTTGTGCTGATGCTCGGTGCAATGGGCCTTGCTTACTATGCTTACGGGAGGGCCTCATCGATACCCATGAAGGTTGCAAATGGGGCCAAGGATTTCTACCTCCTTGTGAAGAACAAGTTCTTCATAGACGTGTTTTACACGAATGTCATTGCGGAAAGGGCAGTCCTGGGATTCTCGGCGGTTACGGACGGATTCGAGAGGAAGGTCCTCAACGGCTTCGTTGACCTCATCGGCTACTTCTTCGCCAATGCAGGAAAAGTGGTAAGGAAGATACAAACGGGCCTTGCAAGGCAGTATGCAGCCATAGTGCTCATAGGCCTCATACTTGCCCTCATCCTTCTCAGGTTGCTCATGCTTGCGGGGGTGATCGCGTGACTTTCCAAATTTCATATCTCTTCCTGCTTCTTTCCGTGATAATAGCGCTCTCGATAGCGCTCAGGGGTAAGGCCGCGAGGTACCTTACGATTCTTTCCTCTCTTTCCGTGCTCGCGTTCACGCTGCTGAACAACATGACTTACTCATCATTCAGCTACGGCGATCTCTCGATACTTACGCTCACGTTCCAGCTCAACTTCGTGAGCTCCGTGCTGCTGATACTCATCTCATTCGTGGGAATATTCGTGCCGCTGAGATTCAAAAGCAGCCCAGGTTTCTTCGTCCTGCTTCAGTTCCTTCTCTTCTCCCTAGTGGGTCTCTTCACGACGAGGGACTTCATTCTCTTCTACATATTCTGGGAGATGGTTCTCATTCCATCCTTCTTCACCATAGGCATGTGGGGAGGGAAGGGGAAGAGCTATGCTGCGATGAAGTTCTTCATATACACCCACGTGGGCTCCGTCTTCATGCTTCTTGGGATATTCACCATGTACTTCGCGGAGGGTGCCTCGAACTTCTCCATGGGCACCCTGATCCCAGGAATCTCAGGGATATCCATGTTCTACCAGTCCTTCGTAATCTTCGGATTCCTCCTCGCCTTCCTGATAAAGCTCCCCACAGTTCCCCTCCACTCCTGGCTTCCCGATGCATACGTGGAATCCCCCTCTGAGGGAACGGTATTCATCTCCTCCCTCCTCTCCAAGATGGGTGCCTTCGGACTTCTCGTGATATTCGCGCCCTTGTTCGAGAGCTCCTCCCTGTTCGGAAATCCCCTTGTCCCTGAAGTTCTCATAGCGCTGGGGATATTCTCCCTCATATACTCAGGTCTTGTTGCCCTCTACCAGAAGGACATCAAGAGGATGATGAGCTACGCCAGCGTTGGACACATGTCCTTCGTCACCCTCGCCGTCGGGGGATTCCTCTATCTTGCTGGTTCAGACCCCTTAGCATCGCAGCTACTCTATTTCGGGGCTGTTTTCCAGCTTATATCACACGGTGTGATAATAGCGATGATATTCTCGCTTGTCGACACTCTTGAAAAGACCGCGGGAACCAGGAACATCCCGTCCCTGGGAGGGCTGGCCAGGCAGGTGCCGTTCCTCTCGTTCCTGATCCTGGTTTCCTTCCTCGCATCAGTCGCGATCCCAGGATTCTCAGGATTCGTGGGAGAGATATCCATCCTCCTGGGAAGCTACGCTGTCCTGAAATACTACCTGATACTAGTGCTTGCGGGTGTTGTGATCACCGCGTCGTATCACATCTTTGCCCTCCAGAGGACGATATTCGGCCCCTACAACGAGTTTCTGGGTAACATTCACGCGAACAGGGCTGACCTTGCCGCCTCTCTATTCCCGCTGATCGTCATAGTGGCCCTTGGTGTATACCCTGCGATGCTCTTCCACCTGTTCAACCTGCACTACGTCCAGTTCCTCATGGGGGTGGGATGATGCTTCCTGGCAACTACGACTACCTATGGAATTCCCTTATCCTATTCATAGGGGCGTTCGTGGTACTGTTTGCGAGCCTTCTTGGCGAGAGGAGGAACGTTCTTGTAACCCTGGGAACGATCTTCGCCCTGGCCTCCCTTGTTCTCACCGTGGTTCAGGCGTTCTCCGGAATATCCATAAGCTCCTCCATATACCTCACGGGCTACAGCAAGCTCTTCTTCATCGCAATCCTTGTACCGGGAATACTCTCGCTCGTTGGCTCCATGAAAAGACCAGAGACGGGGCAGCCGGGGCTCATGGTCTTCATATTCCTCGTCTCCATGGCCTTCATGCTCCTCGCCATTTCCTCCTACAACCTCCTCTACATATTCGTGGCATTCGAAGGCGTTTCCATACCCACCTATGTCCTGGCGGCCTATGGAAAGGGGGACGGGGAGCTGGAGGCTGCAACGAAGTACTTCATCATAGGAGCCTTCTCCACAGGCCTCATAATATTCGGCATCTCGCTGTACTACATTTCAACAGGAAGCCTGTTCCTTAACGCGCAACCACTGTTCAGGAACGTTTTCTACCTGGCGATGGGCCTCCTGATATTCGGTTTCGGGTTCAAGCTTGCCGTGTTCCCGCTTCACGGGTGGGCCATAGACACCTACACCGGTACCTCGAACCCTGTTGCCTCCTACCTGAGCACAAGTTCCAAGATAATGACGCTAATTGTGCTGATGAACATCTTCTTCACCTCACCCGCGTTCTTCCCATATCTCAGGATTGTCTTCGCAATAATCTCGATCCTCACGATGACATTCGGAAACGTTGTTGCGATATCCCAGGGCAACGTGAAGAGAATGCTCGCCTATTCGTCCATAGCGCAGGCGGGTTATCTCTCCATGATCTTCCTTGTGGCGGGGACCTCAGTCCTGAGGTTCGCGATCGTAAGCCTCTTCCTCTACGCCCTCGCCTATGGCCTCATGAAAGGTGGCTCCTTCCTCGGACTTGAGAGCATGGGGGATTACGACATGGAAAGCTTCTCGGGTCTCTACAGGAGGAATCCGGCATTTGCAGTTTCCTTCTCAATACTCCTCCTCTCCTTAGCGGGATTCCCCGGGACACTGGGATTCATAGGGAAGTACTTCCTCTTCCTCTCAGTCCTCTCCACCGGGACACCGCTTGCCCTGGTCGTTGTGATTTTTGCCGTTCTCAATTCGGTGCTCTCCTTCTACTACTACGGCCGCGTCATCATGTACATGTTCTGGAGGAAGGGTACTGCAGAGAGAGTGAGGGGGAATTACATTCTCTACACTGCGGCCTTCCTCACTGTTCTCTTCGGGGTTCTTTACTTCCTGCTGTTCTCATATGCGCATGGAATAATCTTTTCCTCCACAGGGATATTCGGGGGGTTGTAGATGCTCGAGGAGCTTTACTTCCAGATGTACGAGATAGAGATGCTCGGCGGAGAGGTGAAAAGGGCAATTCACTTCCTGGAGAAGGCAGCCAAGGGCAGGGGTTTCTATGCGGACGCATCGAAAATATTCTTAGAGTCACTTAAGAACCACAAGGAGCCCGAGGAGATCGAGGTGGATATCATGAAGCTGGAAGGGGACGAGGGGGAGAAGAAGGCAATGTATCTGAGATACCTCTATTCCTACAACAGGTACGATGTTGACTACCCAAAATACGATTCAAAGAGGTGTGATGACAGATGAGCGAGGATTACGAGGAGCTCAGGGAACTCAAGAGGGAGGGGGAGGAGATAATCTTCTCCTCAAGGCTGGGAAGGATGATGCTTCTCCGTGAGCTTTGGGACAAATCGAAAAGCGGGATGATGGAAGAGATTTCTAAGAAATACGGAATAGACAGCAGGGGGAAGTTTCTGGAGTTCAAGGAGAAGTACAACTTGACGGACTACTGAAAAGAGTCCAAAGTCTTAACGCCGTCTTCCTGGAGGACAGGCCTCCTGTTCCCCATGTTCTCCTCTATCCACGTATCGATATCCTCCTCGCCCTTCAATCTTACCTTCCTGATCTCCCAGAGGCAATCGTAGCAATACAAGCCTGAGACTACGGTTTTTCCGCAGATAAGACAGTGCGAGGAGCTCATCAAAAGAAAAAGATTGTCGCCTAATAAATTTTGCCCAATTTCCCGGCTCAGTCGCCCCATCTTCTTATGAGATTATTCTCAACACCGAGGATGTCTAGGACCCTTGAGGTTACGAAGGAGAACATCTCCTCCATGCTTTTCGCGCCATGATAGAGGCCGGGTGTGGCGGGAAGCACATAAGCTCCGGCCTCCGCAAGTGTCAGCAGATTCCTGAGGTGTATCTGGCTCAGGGGCATCTCCCTGAAGACCAGAATGAACTTTCTCCTCTCCTTCAGCGCTATTGAAGCAACCCTTGTGATTAGGTTGTCCGATATCCCGTTGGCTATCTTGGCCACCGTGTTCATGGAGGCGGGCGCTAGAATAAACGCATCGAACAAATGTGACCCGGAGGCCACGGGCGCGGACAAATCCTTCTCCCCGTAGGCAATGTCGGCAAGTTTTGAGATGCTTTTCTCTGTCACGCCTTTCATCTCATACCTGGCCACCTCCAGAGCCCCGTCCGATATTATTAGAACCCTGCGGTGAGGGAGGTTTTTGAGGATGTGGATACCGTATGCAATCCCCGATGCTCCGGTGATTCCAAGAACGTATTCCATACGATCAAATTCCGCCTTACTATAGATATTTTCTCAGCTGCCCTTCGTCGAAATAATTCATTATGACCTTTTTGATATAATTGATCTTCTCGAACGAGGAAAGATCTTCTATAGCCTCCTGGACCCTTGCGGACATCATTCCTATGCTTTCCTCTATGGCCCTCCCCCTCCCCGAGCCCTCCAGCTCAAGGACCTTGACTATATTGGGTCTGTTGAATTTCTCGTCGTCGTTCCCCGGCCTCTTTCCGAGGTCGTATGCGCCTATGGCGTTAACGATATCATCCCTTATCTGGAACGCTATTCCGAGGGATTCCCCTGCCCTTGAAAGACCCCCTATGACCTTCTCGCTCATCTTCTCGCTAATCGCAGCAATGCTTATCGACGTGGATATGAGAGAAGCTGTTTTCTTCTTCGCGATCTCAATATAATTCTCCAGCGTCATCTCCACCCTTTTTCTCTGGGTGCAGAAATCCATGGATTCGCCGTCGCACATGTGGAAAGCCGCTTCCGAGATCTTCCTGACTGCCTCTTCCCCGTAGACGGCGGAGAGATAAACAGCCCTCGCAATAAGGGCATCCCCTGCGAGGAGAGCGTTTTCAAGACCGAATTTCTTGTGCACCGTTTCCACACCCCTCCTCATGTCATCCCTGTCGATGATATCGTCATGGATGAGGGAGGAGATGTGAAGATATTCTATGGCTATCGCCAGATTCACATATTTCAAAGAGTTCAAGCCCACGGATTCTGCCCCCACGAAAACAAGCGTGGGCCTCAAAAGCTTGCCGTTCACGCTCAGCAGGTGGAAGGTGGATCTTTTAAGGCTCGGACTGGAAAATTTCCATTTGAAGTTCTCCATCAGGTCTCTCTTGACTTCCTGCAGTGCAATCTGCGCATTTTCGCTTATGTCCAATGAGGTCATGAACATTTCCATATCACAATAAAATAGTTAAATGTTCTCTGATTACCTGCACGTAAAAAATGGCTCTGGAGGTCAAGAAGCTCGAGGGATGGTTCGAGAAGCAGAAGCTCATGAAATTCCTTAAGGACAGGTACGACAATTTCTACATGCTCTTTGACCTCGACAACTTCAACTTCCTCATAGGCAACAGCTCCTTCCTTTACGCAAGGGATGGGGCGGAGATACGAGGGGTGCTTCTCAACTACTATCATTCCAGCGGCATAAAGGACATATGGGCTTACGGGGACCCGGGGGCAACGGGGATGCTTCTTGACCATGTGGACAGGTCGTCAAGCGTGATCCATGTGAGAGCGGAAGGAAATGAGGACGCCTTCAGCGACGCATCGAACATCTACAGGGAATACTGCATGGTGAACCAGGCCCCTTCCGGTATATACGATGGAAATGTGTCAATCCTCTCGCAGGACATGTATCTGCAGTATGCTAGGCTCATATCGCAGTGGGAGAACACTCGCTTCACCACAATGAGCCCAGAAGAATTCAGGAATCTGCTGGGATTCAGCACCGTGTACGGCTATTTCGTCGGGGATGAGCTGGTGAGCGTTGCCACCCTCGGTGCGGTATGGAAGGGGTGGTTCGTGATATCATCAGTGTTCACGGATCCTAGGTACAGGAACAGGGGATACGTTCAGAAGCTTCTTTCCTCCATGCTGTACAGGTACAGCAACCTGGACACCGCAATTCTTTTCGTCAACAAGGAGAATGCGCCCGCGATAAGGGCTTATGGGAAGGTGAATTTCACAGTTTATTCTGAGGATCTCTGGGTTGATTACGGTACCGGCCTCGTTCCATGACCTTGAATTCCGTAATCCTGCCGTCCTCATGCCTGAAGAAGTATTTTATGTACTCACCTTTTGATGAGGCAATGCAGTTCCTGCCTGAGTAGTAATCCCCATCGATGCTCACTTCGTCAATCCTGTTCCATCCCGTTTCCTTTTTCACCTCGGTCAACATGTTCTCGAAGGCATCAGCGCATATTGAGCAGCAGAAGAACATATTCTCCCCATCAACGACTCTCCAGTAGTCCCCCCAGGTCGCCCCGCAGAGGGCGCATCCTTCATAGTTCCTCTTCATACATTCTCCCCCTTTCCAGCCTGGCGTTCAGGTAGTCGCTGAACATCTCAGATGACAAAAGAAAGTAAGACTGTACCTCCCTCTCCATTCCGAGCTCCTTTGAGTATTTTTCTACAAGCTTCAAAGCGTCTGAGGAGTGGTACACGTCGGCCTCATACCCTGCCCTCAGGAAGGCATCCGCTTCGGGCGTTATCCCGCCTTCCAATATTTTCGGATTGAAATATGTGTAGGATGCCCCGTACTGCCTGACATTCCTGTCTGCAATGAGCTCAAGTGAGTGCATTGAAGCCATGCCCACTAGCCAGTGTTCATCCCTGCAGACCCTGTTCCAGAATTCTATCCCTTTCTTTGTCGCGAGGAGGGGAGAAGATGCCAGGACTTTCTCCCTTGGGAGACCTACTGATTCCCCCATCCTGAGGAGCAGCTCTACATGAGGAACTTGGCCCCCCTGACCGAAGTACTCCTCTGAGATGTTGCTCATCTCATAGCGCTGGATCTCGTAGTGATCGCTTTTCGCCATTATGAAGGCGCAGGATTTGACCCACTGCTTCAGGAAATGGTAATGTTCCGTCACATAGCCCATTATCGTGTATCTTGAGGGGTTCTGCATCTCTGCCACGAATGGATGGGGTGGGGAAGAGAAGAATTTCCTTACGAATTTCTCCCTGAACCAGTTGGCAAGGCCTGAGACGGAGAAATCGTATAGATTCCTAAGCCTCTCTTCCAGTTCCACCTTCCCCATCCTCTCCCTGGAAATGTTCCTGTTCAACCACATCACGTGTTTCGGGTCGCTTCTCTCTGCCTCGCTCTCCAAATGGAAGGACAGTTCGTCAAACATTCCGCCTATCCTCTTTTCGCAAACTGGGCATATCATTTGCGATTTTCATCAAAATCCAATTATAAACTTGTTGTTTCAATCGAGTGAGATTTTCTTGAAAGGGAATGGGAATTTACAATTCAAAATGTACTCGGAAAGAGAATTTTCAATGATGCTGTTGGGAGCCTCTCAAAGAGCACCCAACACACTCTCTCCGGGGAAATTTCTCAGAATTTCATACGCATCCATTGTGTAGAGGAGAACTGCAGGTGCAGGCCGATGGGTTTCATTCCTATTTGCAATTGATCCTGCGTCTTAACTGGTATCAATTCTGACGGTAAACTGTACTGAGCTTGAAGCCACCTACAATCTCAAGCTTTCTCGCAACCTCATTCACGCATAATCCGAGGCCATGCTCAGAGCATGTCTGACCAAGCTCCTTCAGCAGCTGAACACCCTTTCCTATTTCCCCTGAATTCATGAGGGCTGTTGCAATCTTCTCTTTAATCTCGAACATTATGAGCGGGTTGGCAACAAAGGGTCTCTCACTCTTCATCCACCTGCTTATGGCCTTCTCCATTTCTCCATTCTTCTCAAGGATTAGACCCTCCGTGAGGTTTATCACATCCATCACGTCCTGAGGCCTGTTCTTTTCCATGAGGGATTTGCACATTCTGATGTCGGCCCCCGCCCGTTCGATGTCCCCCTTTGAAGCGGATATGAGTGCTCTGTAGGAGTGCGCCTCAGCTAGCTCCCCTATGTGATCGGATTGGTCCCTGAACATCTCTATTGCCCTTGACGCGCAGCTGTATGCCGCAGAGAGCCTGTTCTCCTTCCATAGTATGATTGATTTCTGGAGCAGGCATGAGGCAGAACTGAGAAGGGCGTTCATCTCGAAGAGGCCCTCGTAGGCCTTCGTGATATCCGATATGGCCGCCTTGAAATCTCCCTTAAGGAAATATTTCCAGCCTCTGTACGACATGCATGTCAGCTACTCCTCGCTAAAGCTTCGGAGCTTGCAGCTGGGAAGGTCGAATGACCGAAAATATCACCCGCCACAATAGGCTGGCTGACGGCAGCCCTGTTCCTGATGTTGAGGGAGGCAACAAAATCAGCCTCTCCCTCAAATCCACAGGAAACGCATCTGAAATGG
>JBMFTY010000015.1:0-34908 GCA_049966795.1 Thermoplasmata archaeon | reverse complement strand
GGGGAGCACTGATACCCCCACAGAGGGGCAACTCTGAGAACGACGGAGACCCCAGAACCTCCGAGCTTTAGCGAGGAGAGCATGTCAGGGGGTACTCACGGGAATAAATATAATTAACGCTGCGATATTTGCATTTCATGGAAGAACAGTGCGACGTGACCGGCTGCACCAGGCCCAAGTTCAGGACGATCGGGAGGAGGCAGGCTGAGAAGCTTTTCTCGTTATCCGGCAAGGGAACGAAGGTGCATCTCTGCAAGGAGCACTACAAGGAATACAAGAAGGCTACAAAGAAGGACCGTGAGGTTGAGAGGCTTACTTGGGTCTGAGGTATCTACATGGTATCACACTACGAATTCAGGGAGAAGGGAAGCATAACGCTTGTGCTGATCATGGTAGAACTCCTCAAGGGCAGAAGGAAGCTGAGAGAGATATCCGCTGATCTTGGGATGACCCCCCAAGGGGCCTCAATTTACGTGAAGAGCCTGCAGAAGATGGGTTATGTGGACAGCGAAACCAATCCGACTCGGGAGGGTGTCGCATTCCTTCAGCAGATGCTAGCGGATATGTCTCTATTCGTGGAACAGGCATACAGGGAATCTGGAATAATATCGAGCTGCGAGGCAATTGCGGGGGAAAATCTGCAGAAGGGAGAGAACGTTTCCCTTGTCATGGCGAATGGCATTCTCCATGCCTTTAGAGATGGGGCGTCTGGCTCTCATGGGGTTGCATCTTTCGCAGCCTCGAAGGGAGAGCCTGTGGAAGTCAAGGGAATAAAAGGGATAATAGACTATAAACCCGGGAATCTTTTCGTTATTAGGGTGGATTTCGGCGATTACAGGGACGGCAAATTCAAGAAGCTTGGGGAGTTCTGCAAGACGAACAGGGTAGACTTCGCAGGTGCCTTTGGGGTACTCGCCCACAGGTTCTGCCAGCGTGCTTCCCTGGATGCTAACATATTTGCGCCGGTGGAGGGATGCATAGAGGCCAGCGTCAAGGGTCTGAACAGCCTCATCGTATATTCCCCCGAAATGTCCAGGTTTCTGTTCAAAAAGCTGTCTGAAAACATAGATAAATACAAAATCAATCCCAAGTTCGCAGAGCTATGAAAGAATTTGAACCTGAGAGGAAGGAGGCCAGCATTTCCGAGTTTTTCGACAAGAATAGGCAGATGCTTGGCTTCGATTCCCCCCTCAAGGCTCTCTTTATGACTGTTAAGGAGGCAGTGGACAATTCCCTTGACGCGTGCGCTGACCATGGAATATTGCCTGAGATAACAATCAGGGTTTCGGAGGAGAGGAAGGACATCTTCAGGGTGTATGTGGAAGACAACGGTCCGGGGATCCCTAGAAATGAGGTAGAGAACTCCTTCGGGAAAATGCTGTACGGCTCAAGGTTCTTTGAGGAAAGGCAAACAAGGGGACAGCAGGGCCTGGGGATTTCTGCCGCAATACTTTACGCTCAGAAAACTACGGGGACACCCACTGAAATAGTGACGAAGACCGAGGGGGATATAACTGCGTACAAATTTATCCTGGAGATAGACATCAAGAAAAATTCTCCGAATACCCTGTCAGTCGAGCCTGTGATATGGGACGTGAAGAGTGGACTGAAACTCACGATAACCCTGAAGGGAAGGTATGCTTCGGGGAGACAGTCCATTGAGGAATACCTGAGGGAAACTGCCCTCGCGAATCCCCAAGGCACGTTCCACATCCACCTTCCGGACAAGGACATAGAGATACAGAGGAACGTGGATGAGCCTCCCCCAATCCCAATATCGGTCAAGCCTCACCCCCATGGGGTTGAGTTGGGGGACCTGATATCCATAATTAGAGAGGATGCCGGAAAGCCGCTGGAGAGTATTCTGGAACATAGATTCTCTAGGGTGACGAAGCAGGTCGCCAGATTCCTCGTTGAAAAGAGTGGCTTAGGGGGAAAGGATGTGAGGAAGATGACAAGGGAGGACTTCGAAAGGCTCCTGAAGGTTATCAGGGAAACCGAGTTCATGGAGCCAAGAAAAGACTGTCTCTCGCCTATAGGTTCGGATGCGCTCTTCAGGAGCGCAATCGCAACGTTCAGGGAATACCATCCGGCCTACTTCTCCCAGCCCGTTACCAGGGGGCCATTCGTGTACAGCGGCCATCCCTTCATGGTTGAGGCCATAGCGATCTATGGAGGGGATCTGCCGAAGGAAGAACAGATCAAGGTGCTGAGATTCGCCAACCGGTTCCCACTTCTTTACCAGCAGGGAAGTTGTGCAATCACCAAGGCGATATCGAACATAAACTGGAACCAGTACGGTTTTTCCCAGCCAGTAAGGGAACAGTTGCCCATAGGTCCCCTTATACTTGCCATCCATGTTGCAAGCACTAAGATACCTTTCACCTCCGAGGCCAAGGAGGCCATAGCACAGGTCCCTGAGATAATGGATGCACTTGATGTGGCGCTGAAGGCAGTCGCAAGGCAGATAAAGACAATGAGGAGGAAAGAGGCCCACAAGAACCAGGTTGAGGAAAAGTTCTCCCTGATAGAGAAGATACTTCCTGAAATAGCGGCAAAAAGCTCCAAGATCCTCGGGAGGGATGCTCCGGACATAAGGCCTGTGATTTCGAAGGTTATGAACGTTGTTGCCTTCAGGGAGGTCGACGGAGAGCTTTGGGTGGAGAATTTCACTGCGAAGGAGCAGAGTTTCAAGGTCCTGATAAAGGGGGAGAAGGAGTTTTCTCAGGAAGTGAAGGAGCTTAAACCGTTCCAGAAGCTTAAGCTCAGTTTCCCGAAAGGGGCAGTAAGCTCCAGCGAAATTTACGCAGACCTGCCAGAGCCCGTACTGCTGGGCGCCTATTCCCTTCCGAAGGTGTTGGAAAATGAATGAAAAGCTTGAGAGAATAGTGAAGGAGATTTATGAGGAACTGAACGAGGGCCGCATACCAAAGGTTGAACTCAAGTCCAGGAACAAGGACAACATAATATTCGATCCCAGGACATCAGTTTGGAAATACGGAGAGAACACAGTGAAGAGGTATGCCTCCAAGGCAAGCTCTGCGAGGAGCATTCTCAAGATGCTTTACATCATAGACTTCGTGGATGAGATGGAGAGAGGTTCGAAGACATCCACCCTGAGGGAGATGTACTACATATCAGAAGGGTGGAAGCTTGGAAAGTTTGAAAGCCAGGATGAATCGGACCTGATGGTTGAGGACCTTGAGGTCATGACGAACCTCCTGAGGGAGGAAATGAGGCTCAGGCCAGAGGAGAGCGGTGCCTCCGTGATAGGGAATATCACCCTCACCGAGCTGAACAGGAAGGGGGAGAGGAAGAGGATAAATTGCAGGGACGATGTTGGCGATGCAGGTTACACAATACCCTACAACGTTGAGAAGGAGAAAATAAATTTCATATCGGAGGACGTGGATTTCGTCCTTGCAATCGAAACGGGAGGAATGTTCGACAGGCTCGTTGAGAACAGGTTTGACGAAAAGATGAGGTCCCTTCTGGTGCACACCAAGGGTCAGCCTTCCAGGTCCACAAAGCGCTTCCTCAACAGGCTGAACAAGGAGCTTGGCCTCCCTATCGTGGTGTTCACTGATGGCGACCCGTGGAGCTTCAGAATATTCGCTTCCATAGCCTATGGCGCAATAAAAACTGCGCATATATCGGACATACTTGCGACACCCACATCAGAGTTCATAGGAATAACGGCGAGCGATATCCTCAGGTACGACCTTCCCACCGATAAATTGAGCGAGAGGGATATCGAGGCTCTTCACGCCGAACAGGAGGATCCGAGGTTCAACGTCCCCTTCTGGAAGGGCGAGATTGAAACTATGCTGAAGATAGGGAAAAAGGCAGAACAGCAGGCCCTGGCAAAGTATGGGCTTGACTTTGTCACGGATTCGTATCTCCCGGAGAAGCTCTCGGAAATCGGAATCCTATGAAGAGGGGAATAGCAATCCTTTTCCTGGCCGGGTTCTCCTCGTTCCTGGCCTTAGGGGACAGGTACGTCATTTCCACCCTTTACGAGGGGTTGATGGGCCAATACCACATTTCTTCGACCGTCATCTTCTCTATAATCTTCTCCTCCTTCTACATAGGATATACGGCCTTTCAGATACCAGGCGGCAGGCTTTCAGAGCGTTACGGGCCATCCAAGGTCTCTGCGATATCCCTGATCTCCTGGTCCCTACTCTTCATCCTTCTCCCCTCAATTAAGGGCTTCTCAATCGCGGTGCTTCTTTCCTTCGCGATAGGTTTGGCCCAGGGACCCATCTTCCCCTCGTTAATATTCATAGTTAGGCTCCTCTACAGGGACGAGGAATATGCTAGGGCCTCTGGATTTGTTACTGCGATGGGCGATCTTTCCCCTGCGGTGATCCCATCCCTCTCCTTCTCCCTTCTGTTCCTGGCGTCAAGCCTTCTGATACCCTTCCTGTTCTTCGGGATTCTGGGCATAATTACCGGCATACTCCTTCTCTTCGTCAAAGTGGATCACCAGAGGCCAATGGGAAGACCAGGATTTTCCTCCTTGGTAAACAGGAAATTCATGGTGTTCGGTATTTCATTCCTCATTTACGATCTTTTTTTCTACATCCTTTTCACCTGGTATCCTTACTTCCTCAAGGAGAGATTTTCCCTCAACTCCAGCTCTTTTCTCTACGGCTCCGTTCCCTGGATAATAATGGCAGCGGGTTCCCTTCTCTTCGGCTTCCTCATGGACAGGGTAAACAGGGACTCAGTGCTCTCCATAATTTCCTATATTGTTGTTGTCGCTTCGCTGATGGGCATATCGCTTCTTAATAACGCCAGGTCATTCCTCCTGCTTATGACGCTTTCTCTTTTCTTCCTCAATCCCATCCTTCTGTCATCCTGGCGCCTCTCCACAAGGCTGAGTGGGGAGGCGAGGTCTTCGTTTGTTGGGGGCTGGATGAATTTCTGGGGAAACGTTGGAGGTATTCTCGCTCCCTTCATTTCCGCCTTGATGCTCGAGAGGACTGGGTTCTCCACAACGTTCCTCCTTTCATCTCTGATACCTATAGCGGGCATCGCATGCTGGCTGGCCCTCAGGAGGTGGGAGGGGTGAGAAAGGGAGCGATGGACCTTCTCTCTGTGAAGCTTGGTGTTGATAAGACTGCCCTGAGGATGAAGTATGAGATAGTCGGGAAGGCGATGCTTATGAAAGATCTGCCCGATATCGGACTGGACGAGAGAAAACTGGGCTATGCGATAAGAGCATCTTTCAAGCTTTGGTCCGTTTACCGCATCCTTTCAATAGAGGGAGAGACAAGGGTCCCCTCCACGAGACTCATCTCAGGAATTCGATCTGATGTGACACATTTTGAGGAGGGGGTGATCTACCGTTTTGATCCATCCAGGATCATGTTCTCCAAGGGGAACAAGAGGGAAAGGCACAGACTTCTGGACATGGTGAGTTCCGAGGAAACGGTTCTAGACATGTTCGCAGGGATCGGATACTTCTCTATCCCCCTCTCCAAGAAGGCAAGGGAGGTATTCGCCTGTGAGATCAACCCTGTGGCCTTTCACTACCTTCTCGTGAACAAAAGATTGAACGGGTCGGAAAACTTGAGGCCGATGCTCGGAGACTCTTCCCTCATAAGAAAGTCTGCCTTCGCCGACAGGATAGTGATGGGTCACTTCAGCTCCATCTCCTATTTGCCGAAGGCGCTTGAATATCTTAAACCGAGGGGATTCATACATCTCCATGCTCTCGTCCCCAGAGGGGGGGAGGAAAAGATCTCATCCAAGCTGCTGAAATTGAGGGGAGTCAACGATCTCACGTATCTTAAAGTCAAGGGTTATTCCCCCAGGCTCAACCACATCGTCTTCGACCTTTCCGTGAGAAAGAGCTAATATCTCCCTTCGATTTCAAGGATGTTGAACGTCTTCGACATAATAAAGATGCAGGAAAGATTCAGGAGGAACGTACTCCCCCTTCAGCCCTCCGAGAACTACATTCCAAGGGAGGCTCTGAGGGCTCTTTCATCAGATTTCGAGCAGCGGTATTCCCTTGTCATCAATTCGGAGTACAGGAACCAACGGATCAGGAATGCTTATGCTGGGACGAAGTACTCGGAGGAGCTTGTTGAGACTGTGGAGAAATTGGCGAGGAATGTCTTCAATTCCGGGTTCGCAGATGTGAGGCCCCTGTCGGGGCACGTGGCAGCGATGCAGGTCGTTGGCAATTTATTGAGAAGGGGAGACCGCTTCCTTTACGTCCCGGTGGAGAGCGGAGGGTACGACGGTTATACTCCCCGCTACCTTCCATCACTCCTAGGGATAAAAGGCGAAGTTATGCCGATGAATGGATGGAAGATCGACTACGAGAGGATGCACAGGCTGAAGGACAAGTTCAAGGCGGTGATACTAGGTGCGAGTGTCTTTCTCCACCCCTACAGGATCGATGAGGTTAGGGAGGCATTTCCCAGTGCCATTTTGCTATACGATGCGTCCCACGTTCTTGGCCTTCTCGCAAACGGCGAGTTCCAGCCGGATTTCAACAAGGCCGACGTGGTCTACGGGAGCACGCACAAGAACTTCCCTGGGCCTCAAGGGGGTATCATAATTGGCAGGAAAGAACTGGAGGAAAAAGTGAAGAGGGATGCTATCTGGATGTACTACGACAACTTCCACCTCTCGAGGATTGCATCCTTAGGCATTTCCCTTGAATTCCTGAGGAAAAGCAACTATGGTGGCAGATGCATCAAGAACTCAAGGGCCCTCGTGAAGAGTTTGAGGGAGAGAGAGGTGAGGCTGGCCAACGCGCCTGAGGTTACTGAAAGCGCCATGTTTCTTCTTGATTATGAGAACATTCCAACGATATCCAAGAAACTGGAAAGGTCCAATATCCTTGTTGACAGCATCGGGAGGATAGGGGTGAACGAGATCACGATGCGCGGACTCAGAGAGGAGCACATGGATCTTGTTGCACAGGCGGTGAGACTCGGGATTGACTCAGAATTCACGGAAGCAAGGAGAAACGTCAGGAGAATTATCGGACTGATGAAAGACCCTCGTTGAATTGCCTTTCGATCCGGGGATAACTCTCGTCAGGCCCGCTAATAAATCGCAGCGCCTTGCTTAAGGAAACTTGAGGAATTGAACATTTCAAAACCTTTTTGCATAAAGAACCCATTCCATTTTATGTCCGTGAATGCACCGGCGAAGAGACAGTTTTCGAGCATAGCTAACGCCATGAAGCCCTCTGCAATCAGGTTGCTCTTAAGAGTTGCCGGAGAACCAGGTATAATTTCATTTGGGGGCGGGATGCCAAATCCGGAGTCATTCCCTATTGAGGAAGTGAAGAGGATATTCGATGACCTGATAATGAAAAATGGGAAGAAGATGCTCCAGTATGGTGCGACGGAGGGGCTCTATTCCCTTAACGTTGCGCTCTCAAAGAGACTTGCAGACAGAGAGGGCATAAGGTGCGATCCTTCGGAGATTATCCAGACGACCGGTTCGCAGGAGGCGCTATACATGCTAGGGAAGATACTCGCTGATCCCGGAGAATATGTGATCACCGAGGCACCTACCTACGTAGGGACTATTTCCGCATTCCGTGCATCCGGAATAAAGATGATCGGGATAGGGATGGATCATTACGGCATCAGGCTTGATGTCCTAAGAGAAGCACTTAAAAAATACCCGAATCCCAAATTCATATACGTAATACCCAACTTCCAGAACCCGACGGGCATAACCATGAGCCTAGAAAGGAGAAAAGAGCTACTTGAGCTTGCGGAGGAAAGGAATTTCACGATCATAGAGGATGATCCTTACGGAAGCCTGAGATTTTCAGGGCCTCATCTCCCTCCCCTCAAGGCCCTGGACAAGAATGGAAGCGTAATTTACCTGGGAACATTCTCGAAGGTCCTGGCCCCGGGGATAAGATTGGGATACGTTGTGGCATCGAAGGATGTGATAGAGAAACTTAACATTGCGAAACAGGCTGTTGACCTTGCGACCAGCACGGTATCTGAGTACATTGCGGAAGCATACATCTCCAGCGGGTACATGGACAGGCAGATACCTAAGATAATAGAGCTTTACAAGCAGAAGAGGGACCTTATGATCGAGTCGTTCCAGAATTACTTCCCCGAAGACGTTGAATATACCCGTCCTAATGGAGGCATGTTCATATGGGTCTCGAGAAGGGGCGCGAACACGGACGAGATGTTTGAGCAGGCGTTGAAGATGAAGGTCCTTTACGTAGTTGGTTCCGCGTTCTATCCTGACGAGGACAATCATGAATCGATGAGGCTTAACTACACGTACAGCTCAAACGAAGAGATCGTGGAAGGCGTGAAGAGACTTGGCAGGGTCTTTGAATCCTACAAGAAATAGGCTTATATGATGTAAGGAGCCACTTCAGATGAAATCAGGTCAGCCACGCTCATCCTTGAGAAGGGGCCCTCTATAGTATCCGTCGTAGAGATGCTGTCCACGAATCCGGCGTACTTGGATGTGCCTGAGACAAAGAGACCATGAACGCAATAAACGTTGATCTTCTTTGCGCCGTGCTCCTTTAGAACCTTTGAAGATTCAAGTATTGTGCCTCCAGTGGATATGAGGTCATCGGTGAGGGCAACGACCTTTCCATCCACGTTGACCCCGGGCGGCAGGGATATCTCGACCTTCGTGTCCGAGACTCTCTTCTTGTTCATCGCGACCGATTGCAATCCTGCAATCTTAGCGATGTTTTCTGCTTCCTCCTGAAACCCGTCGTCAGGGGAAACGACTATGTCGTTCCCGTCCTCCCTGACTTTCTTTCCCATCACCGGTTCTGCCCTGATCTCAATTCCCTTCCCTCCTAGGAACGCCATCCCCTCTGGTGAATGCATGTTCACCACGAATATCCTCTCAAATCTCTCAAGCAGGATATCGGAAAGCACCTTCGCACTGATGGCCTCGTATTTCTGGAACATGGCGTCCTGCCTCGCATATCCGAAGTATGGGACAACTAGAACCATCCTCCTTGCGCCGGCATTTTTTGAAGCGTCCTGGGTGAGCAGAATATCGATTATTCCCCCGTCCGGATAAGTGTTTCCAACTATTACTGCACCGTCCAGCTCTTCCTCAACCTTAACATAAAGCTCCCCATCCGCAAATCTTCTCCTCGTGATTCTGGCCATCTGGAGGCCGAGGGTGGACGAGATCTTTGAAGAAAGGCCCTCCGAATTACCGGTGGAAACTATTTTCACGAGTCAATATGCCTTCAAGCTTTAAAATTTTGCTCACCATTCAGGGCCAGGAGGTCCTCAATCCTGAACCCGCATCTCTTCTGGAGGTAATTGTAGAGACTCATAAGTCTAGGAACTTCGGACAGGAGACCTTTTTTCTCATAATCCTCGCAGATCTCCTCAATCCTCACCACCCTGTCCCCCTTCAGCAGGGTGTCTGCATTGCACACAATCCTCTCCTCAAGTGTCCTGGGGATGTAATCCATATCGGGAAGGTTGAATTTCCTTGCAGTTTTCCTCAGAAGGCCGGCCCCCACGTGAGTGGAGCAGAACCTGGCCAGGATTTCGTCGTACCCCTCCCCTCTCAGTATTCTGTACCCCTGGACTCCGTGGGATATATCGTTAATCACCGTTCTCCCTATGTCGTGGAGCAGCGCACCCGCCTGAATCAGGAGCCTATCTGCGTCGCAGCCTTCCGCCATCTTCAAGGCAACCCTCGAACACATGAGTGAATGATCCCTGAGCCTCTCGTCCGCTCCATACTTTTCCAGGAGGCTCATGCATTCCTTCTCATCAGGGATCCTCAGCACCTTCTTCCCCCTCTCCTGCGGTATTATCCTAAGGTGCCCCTTCAATTCCTTCTCCCTGTTGAGATGCTCCAGAAATATAGCCAGGGCGGATACCTCAGAATGAGGCTGGTTCTTCACCGCAACATTGACATCAGCAAGCTCGTATATCTCCCTAGGTACCTTTTCAGACCCCACGATGACCATTATGTCCTCCGCCTTCCTTATCTGGGAGAGCTTCCGTTCCAGTGGAATGCCGTACATGGTCAGATGGACCTTAAGGCCCCTGAATTCCCGCATCTTCTCCCTATAGTTCCCAAATTCTATCTCAAAGTTGCCCCCAAATTTTTCGGTGACATTGTTTATCGTCCTCATTAGCTTCGGGTCCTCCCTGTCCACAATTATCCTGTCTGCCCCGAAGGCCCTGGAAACAAGGGCAACATGTGTGGTTATTCTCTTGTCCCTTTCGGGCCGATGGCCTATCCTTAAGACCGTGATCAAGATATCTTCTCCACCTTCATTCCCTTTATAGTAAGATGCTTGCTTCTTTTGATAACTGCCCTGACGAACGTGGAAGATTCCTTAAGGCGCTCCTGTATCTCCGCGATGTACTGGATCCCTTGATCGATCATCTTCCCTATCCCCTCGCAATATTCCTCGATCTTGTTGTCGTCCATGGAAGCGACGTATATCACGTCCCCCGCCTCCTCAGTGGGGATCAGGATGTTTATCTGTATGCTCGTGTAGTAGTTGTGATAAACCTTCTTGGGACCCTGCTGCGTATTGGACCACTGCGACTCTATGAACTTTATCTTCTCCAGATACTTCAGGAATTCTACGGCCTCCTCACCGAATTTCGCTTTTACGTCATCCTCCGTCATCCAGCCCTCATTCAGCATCTTGAGAAGTTCGCTCTTCATCTTTGTGTTTGACAGCGTGAAAACAATCACTAAATCTCCTACATCGTTAACAACCTTTATTTTATTCATATACCTCCCCCTAATTTCCTCTTCATTTAAATACATTGATCTGGGTGGAGAAAGATGTAGCCCCAAACACCTGTGTGGAAAGAAGAAATTTCTCCGTGCTAAGGGTAACCCACTCCCCTTTCTCACTGGAACCAGCGAATCATAATGGAGATTGATTGGTAATGTTTGGAAGACAGAAAATTGTGATCTCAGTCCCTCTTCGACGCTACTTCAAGTGCCACTATAAATGGAACCGCAACCCACAATATCCCTGCGATCAGTAGGAGAACTGGTGTTACACCGAAGTTCGCCGGGTTGATATTCTGGGAAGAACCGAACCCACCTAAACCTCCTGAGAGATTGTGAGTTATGAAGAGCTGGAATAGCGATGCGTATCCCGCAGGGTTGGCGTAGTCGAACGCTACCTGGAGCGATAGGTAGGCGGTGGAACCTGAGGGGATGGAGAATACGGATACTATAACGTCGAATATCACCGTCCAGAAAAGACCCAAAATCATGAAAACGGCTATGAGAGCGCCAAGCAGTGCGCCGAGGGACTTCAGGAGATGAGAGAATAAGTAGGCGATGGCAAGGAAGGATACGCCTATGATTGAGTAGGCCCAGGAAACGTAGAGCACAAAGGAGGCAGGCATGAAAAGATGGAAATACCTGTATGAGATGACATCGCTCACCGGGATTGCGGCTACAATTGACGATGCCACAACAACTGAGTTGGCAAGAAAAGGAGACATTAGTATGACAGGCTATTCTCCATCTTCTATACGCACAAGCTGAGGAAGACGAGCTTCATAAGGGATGTACCGAAACTCATCACAAGAAAGGAGATTCATCCAGGTTGATGTGCACACACAACTGACCAGTTACCCGGACGCCAAATGATTTTCAAGTCTTTGAATCACTATTTACGGGTCGCCTTGCTTCTCTCGCAAATAATTCTATGAACACAACTACAGGGAACCTTGAAATAAATCCATTGATTCTTGATTCATGGTTTCGCCTCTCGAGTACAGGAAGGAAATTGAGGAAGCGCTCGAAAGATTCTTTACGAAAAAAGCAGAGGGGAAGAGAGGAATAGAGCTTGAGGCAATAATGAGGTTGAGGGAGTTCACGCTCAGGGGCGGGAAGCGCATCAGGCCGATATTCATGATCATTGGATACTGGCTGAACGGGGAGATAGACAGGAGGATAATTGATGCATCCATCTCCCTGGAACTTATGCAATCGTATCTCCTCATTCACGACGACATCATTGACCAGAGCGACACCAGGAGAGGCGGACCTTCATTCCATAAGATGTTCAACTATGATCCTCTTGTGAACGAGGGCCTCGCAATAGTTTGTGCGGACCTGTCCGACGCATACTCTCATGAAATTCTCCTTGAGTCCCAATTTCCGGAGGACAGGCTCAACTCCGCGATGAAGATAATGGCTTCCACGGTGGAAATGACCGGGGTTGGGCAGCTGATGGACATCACGCTTTCCCTCTCCGATACCGTTACCGAAGAGGATGTGGTAAACGTTCATAAATACAAGACAGCGCAGTATACGATAAACGGCCCCATGAAGATGGGAGCAGCCCTTTCCGGATACGGGGGCATCGAGAGGATTGACAGCTACGGGATCCCCCTCGGAATAGCGTTCCAGATACAGGACGACATCCTCGGCATGTTCGGTGATGAGGCCCAGCTCGGAAAATCGGTGATGAGCGATTTCCAGGAGGGAAAGAAGACCCACCTTATTTTATACACATATGAGCTCGCTGATGCCCAAGATGCCGAGTATGTAAGAAGAAGGCTGGGAAGAAAGGACATCGGAATGGATGAGTTTGAGAGAGTGAGGAACATAATAAGGGAAAGCGGCGCACTTGAAAAGACAAAGAAGCTTGCTGAAAACTATTATGAAAAGGCGCTTTCCTCCATTGACCTCCTGACCGGTGACGCGGACAGAAGAAGGGAGCTCAAAAGGATGGCTGAGATGATGGTCAGGAGGGTGAGTTAGGCTCCCTCACGAATTTTCTTCCACCCCCGATTGGCATAGTTGCATCCATTCCGACCTTGCACGTCAAATTGCCCTCATAAGCGCTCGGGTCAAGAGAGGATCCTCTCTCCTTCCTTATGATAAGCCCCCTGTCGGCCTGGAACCTGGTAGCAAGTGCCCACTCAACATCATTCGGATCCTCTATGTCTATGTCCTCATCCACCACAACCACTCGCTTCAGGCTTTTGTGTCCTCTAAATGAGGCATCAACAGTTCTTCCAAAATCCCCTTGGTCCCTTTTCTTTATCTTCACCACCGCATGAAGCCACCCTGCTCCTCCTTCCGTCAATCTCACGTCCCTGACCTCCACCCCGTCTTTCCTGATCTCGCTGAAAATCGTAGGCTCCCTCGGCAGGCCCATCAGATTGAAATGCTCGTACGTTGCTGGAACAAGAGCGTGGTAAACAGGGTCCCTCACCATTTCCACGGAGTCAAATACGATCTGAGGCTGATCATCCTGAATGTCGTATGTTCCCGTAACATCCTTGAACGGCCCCTCCCTTTTCTTATTGGCTGTGAGAACAGCATTTATCACAAAATCCGAATCGGAAGGAACCGGAAGGTTGAACCTCGATCTGGTGAACTCCAAATCCTTGCCTTTGGATCTCTTGTAGAGAGAGGCAGCTATCTCGCTCTCATCCCTCTCATATGGAACGGATGTGGCCGCTGCCAGCAGGTATTCAAGGGGGGAGCCTATGACTATCGATACCTTCAGCTCCTCTCCGTGAGAGATTGCATCGTTGTACATCGCCAGCAGGTCCCTCGGAACAAGTCTTGCGTATCCCCCCTCCCCGCCTTCAAGGAAGATCCTGTGTATGGAGAGGTTCCTCTTCCCTCCCCATTCCGCAACGAATATGCCTGAGGTTATGTAATATCCTGCGTCCCCGGGGTGGAACCAGCAGACCGGTATGTCTTCCAAGGCCCCCTTCTCTTTAAAGAGCTTTTCGCCGAATTTCAGGTCCATCCTTTCCCTGAGGGAGATGTCGTAATTCTCCAGGAACTGCGTTCTCGTCATCCCCAGCTCCCCATAAATCCTATCCCTGTCTGCCCAGAGGTTCACGATTGCTTTCTTCCCTTCAAGATTTTCCAAGAGGACAGGCCTCTTTCCATTTCTCCTGGAAATCTGTGTGACCTCGAGCTTTCTCAAAACCCTTTCCTTTATCACGAGAAAATCGTTGTTCACATATCTTCCTATCATTTCCCCCTCCCCCCTGGTTTCCAGTGGAACGTCATGGGGTCACCCTTGTCCTGTCCCTTGGAAATAGCGTTGCCTCTCTTATATTCTGCAGGTTCAGGAAAACCATGGTGAGCCTCTCCAGCCCTATCGCCCAGCCCCCATGAGGGGGCATCCCGTACCTGAATGCATCCACATAGAAGCTGAAGGATTCAGGGTTCAGCCCCTTGCTTTTTATGTTCTCAATTAAGATTTCCGGGGAATGAACCCTCTGGGCACCGCTCGTTATCTCGAGCTCCCCGTACTGAAGATCAAAGCCTCTGGAATAATTTTCATCGTAAGGTTGGACGTAGAATGGCTTCAAGGCCCTCGGCCACCTCGTTATGAAATAAAACTCCTTTATTCCCCCGCCGACAGCCTTGAGAACAGGCGTGGATAAATCTTCCCCCTCCTTTACCTCCATCCCCTTCTCCATGGCCATCCTGATGAACTGGGAATATGTGATTCTCTTGAATTTGTAATCGGCCTCCGGAAGCTCTACACCGGTTATCTCCAGCTCCCTCGCGTTTTTCTCGAGGACTGATTTCCTCGCAACCTTGATCACCTCCTCGAGAACATCCATAACCCCGTCATCATCCGTGAAGCTCATCTCTATATCCACGGACGTGAACTCGTTGATGTGACGAGGGGTATTGTGCTCCTCCGCCCTGAATGCGGGTGCTACCTCGAAAACCTTGTCAAAGCCTGCAGACATCATGATCTCCTTGTAAAGCTGAGGGCTCTGGCTCAGGTATGCATTCCTTTCGAAGTACCTCACTGGGAACAGTTCAGTTCCTCCCTCCGTCGCAGAGGCAACTATCTTCGGGGTGTGTATCTCTATGAAACCCTTGTCCACGAGGTAATCCCTGATGGCGTTGGATATGGTGCTCTGTATCTTAAATATCGAGAGCACCTCCGGCCGCCTCAGATCAAGAAACCTGTTCTCCAACCTCGTTTCTATATCCGATTCAACCTTGTCTACCACACCAAGAGGGAGCGGAGCTTCGGACCTGTTGAGTATCTCCACCACCTCTGCCTGAATCTCGAAACCTGCCTTTGCCTGGCTCGTGACAACAGTCCCCTGCACGGATACCACGGATTCCCTGGGCAGGGTTTTTATTTCATTGAAGAGAGATTCCTTCCCCTTCTTGAGAAGGACAACCTGCACAACGCCTGAGACATCCCTGAGCTCCATGAATATTATGGATCCGACAACCCTTATATTCTGGGCCCAGCCGTACACCAAGACCTTTTCGCCAATCCTGTTCTTCACATCTCCCAGCAGCGTCCTCATCCTCTGGCTCATGATCTCTTGAAATATAATCTTAGATGAGAAGTGATAGATATCAGTAATTGATGCGGTATGCATGGAAATAGGGGTCGTCGACATTCAGGGAGACGTAACGGAGCATGTAGACATCCTTGAAAGGATTGGAATAGCACACAGGAGGGTCAGGAGGGTCGAGGATCTCGATGGCCTTTCGGGGGTCATAATACCTGGCGGGGAAAGCACCGTGATAGGCAGCATAATGAGAGGGAGGGGCATAGATAAGAAGATCATGCAGCTTGGACTGCCTGTCATGGGCACATGCGCAGGGATGATACTGATCTCAGAAAAGGTGGATGGAGGCAAGGGACTGATGCCAATTCTTCACATTGAGGTAAAGAGGAATGGCTATGGGAGCCAGAGGGAGAGTTTTGAAACTGACCTTGATATAAAGGGAATAGGAAGGTTCAGGGGCGTATTCATAAGGGCGCCAGTTGTCACTGCCGTCAATAGAGGAGAGGTGATAGCGGAATTCAACGGTCATGCCGTTGCCGTGGTGGATGGGAAAAACATGGGCATCTCATTCCATCCCGAGATATACGGGGATCCCAGGATACATCAGTATTTTGTGCACCTTATCAAGGGGCGTTAGACCATCCTGGGTTTCTTCAGGATCGCTTTCCCTTCAACATTCCTGACCTGGATCGTCACCTCTGACTCAATTTCCAGATCCGATCTTACGTACCCTAGTCCTATTCCCTTCCCAAGGGAGGGTGAATATGTGCCTGAGGTCAGCACACCAACCTTCTCTCCATCCTTCTTCACTACTGCTCCTGATCTAGGTATCAACCTGTCAAGGGACACTACCCCCCTAAACCTCTCCTTCAGGTCCTTCCTCCTCTCCATCAACCTCTTTTTTCCGATGAAATCATGATCCCAGTTTATTATCCAGGATACCCCGGCCTCTATTGGAGTCCTGTCCTCGTTGAAATCCTGCCCCGAAAGGAGGAATCCCTTTTCCATTCTGAGGGTATCTCTCGCTCCCAGTCCTATAGGCCTGACTATCGGATCGCGGAGGATCTCCCTCCATAGAGGAACCGCATATTTGTTGGGTATTATGAATTCAAAACCATCCTCTCCTGTGTATCCCGTTCTCCCTATCAGGACAGCATTCTCTAGCCCCTTCTCAGGATACTTCTCCCATGCATTCATGAACGTGAAATGGCCAAGCTTCAACGCATCGGGGAAAACCTTCTCCATTACCTGCGGGGAGAGTGGGCCTTGAAGGGCGAGGCAGGAAACCTTTTGCGAAACGTTCTCTATCCTCACGCTGTATCTCCCTTTGTTGGATAAAAGCCAATTATGAACTTTCTCCGTTGTGGCGGCGTTCGGAACAACGAGATACCTGTCCTCCTGTGATTTGTATATGATCGTATCATCAATCATGTTCGCCTCCTCATTGAGGTATGCTGAATATATTGCCTTCCCCACGGCCTCATTTGAAACATCAGTGGGGAACATGTATGTCATGAAGTCAGATGCATCCTTCCCTTCAATGGTGATATCGCCCATGTGGGAGACGTCAAAGAGTCCGGCTTTTGACCTGACATGGAGGTGTTCTTCTATAATGCCTGAAAACTGTATTGGCATTTCCCATCCGTGAAAATCTATCATCCTGGCGTTCATCGCCATAATTTCATCATAAAGAGGGGTTCTCATCCGCTCCGTATTACAACGGGGTCTATTAACATTAGGATTGCAGTCGAAATTGAGGGGGGAGGGGGATTGAGGATGCTGAGCCAGATATCAGCAGATAAGAACTTGTTCGCCGGAAGGAATATCAAAGTATTTCTAAGGGATGCTAATCATCGGTAGTCGCACGCCGCGGTAGCTCAGCTGGGAGAGCGCAAGACTGAAGATCTTGAGGCCGCCGGTTCGATCCCGGCCCGCGGCATTCTTTTATCGCAAGTCCAGGGGAAAGCGTTCAAAAACCCAGTTTTCTGCAGCGGATGCCTGTTTCTAAATGCATATGTGCTTTCCACCGTTCGATAGGACGCATACGAGGCTTTCAAATCCTTCGATGTTAACCTCCAGCCGCTGCCCGTATAAGGCCATCATCAGGGATGCCAAGGGAAATAAGAGATGAATGCATGTAAGTCAGGGAGCATTGCGGGAAAATGGATGGGATGACGGGTAGCCCAGCTGGTTCATGCGGGAAGGGACTGACAGAAGAGGAGGCAAGGGAGAGACTACAGAAGTACGGTTACAATGAGATAGAGGAGAAGGGGAAGAACCCCTTTCTTGAGTTCCTCAAGAGATTTTGGGGTTTAACTCCGTGGATGCTAGAAATCACCATAGTGTTCTCTTTCGTAATACATAAGATGATAAACGTTTACATCATAGCCAGCCTACTTGTCGTCAACGCCATAATAGGTTACACACAAGAGGAGAGGGCATCCAAGGCCGTTGAAATACTAAAAAGTAGCCTGCAAGTGAACGCAAAAGTGCTGAGGGAGGGGAAATGGATAGTGCTGAAGGCAAGGGAACTCGTTCCCGGGGACTTCGTGAGGCTGAGGGCCGGAGATTTTGTGCCGGCTGACGTTGAAGTGGAGGAAGGTGACCTTGAGGTGGATCAGTCTGCCCTTACCGGAGAATCGCTTCCCGTGTCAAAGGGGAAGGGGGAGAGGGTCTATTCTGGGTCCATAGTAAGCAAAGGGGAGGCCAACTGCACTGTTGTTGCCACTGGGAAAAGTACGTACTTCGGCAAGACGACGGAGCTTGTGAGCATAGCAAAACCAAAGCTCCACATGGAGGAGGTGACGGCGAGGGTAGTCAACTACCTTCTTGTCATAGTGGTCATCCTGCTAGCAGTGATGTTCATCATCTCGTACGTGAAGGGAATATATTTGATAAGTGTGGTCCCACTAGCCCTAGTGCTCTTGGTGTTCGCCGTTCCGGTTGCACTGCCCGCAATGTTTACGGTCAGCATGGCAATCGGCTCGATGGAATCAGTGAAGAAGGGTGCCCTCGTAACTAGGCTGAGCGCGATAGAGGACGCGGCCACCATGGACGTCCTGTGCGCAGACAAGACGGGAACGCTTACGGAGAACAAGCTAAAGGTCTCGAGGATTGTCCCCCTCGATGGCTTCGGGGAGAGCGACGTTCTCATTTACGGTAGCCTGGCTTCGCAGGAGGCTGACAAAGATCCGATAGACATGGCTTTCATAAGGGCCGCGGCCGAGAGGGGGGTATCAATGGAACGGGCGATCGTAAAGGAGTTCAGAGGGTTCGATCCATCGACTAGGAGAACGGAGGCCACAGTGATTATTTCTGGGAAGGAGGTAAGGGTTGCGAAAGGTGCGGTTGAGACCATTCTTGAACTCTCCAAATATGAGGATTCCGGGGAAGTAGCAAGGGTAGAGAATGAGATGGCGGCAAAGGGTGATAGGGTCCTCGCAGTGGCCGTATCGGATGGCGGAAATTACAGGCCAGTAGGGATAGTGAGCCTTTCTGATCCGCCGCGGGCCTCGACGATTCCGTCCATCAAGGCGTTGGAGGGGTTGGGGATAAACATAAAGATGCTTACGGGGGACGCAGAGCCCATCGCCAAGGAGATGTCAACGACCATAGGGTTAGGGGGAAAGGTTGTCACAGGTAAAACGATGAAGGAGCTTAAGGACAGGGACCCAGTAAAAGCGGCCAATCTGGCGGAGGAGAGCTCTGTCTTTGCGGAGATATATCCGGAAGACAAGTACACGATAGTGAAAGGATTGCAAGCGAAGGGGCACATTGTCGGGATGACAGGAGACGGGATAAACGATGCCCCCGCTCTGAAGAGGGCGGAAGTAGGAATTGCCGTCAATAACGCAACGGACGTCGCCAAGGGCGCCGCGAGTGTTATACTCACCTCTGAAGGGTTAACGAACATAATCGACCTTGTGAGGATAGGGAGGACGACGTACCAGAGGATCGTGACATGGGTCCTCAACAAGATAGTGAAGACTTTTCAGGTGGCAATGTTCCTTGCAATAGGCTTCATCGTGACTGGCAAGTTCCTGCTCTCAGCCCTTGATGTTATCCTTTTCCTCTTCCTAATAGACTTCGTTACCCTCTCGTTATCCACGGACTCCATGAAGGGTTCCCGCAGCCCGGAGAGGTGGGACATTAGGAACCTGGTTAAGGTAGGCATCTCACTAGGCGCAGTCCAGGTACTGGAAATGTTCCTCCTCATATTCATAGGATTCAGGTACTTCGGCATGGGTGGGAACATTGGGGTCATAAACACTTTCTCTTTCACGGAGATTATGTTCTTCGGCCTCCTTACGCCCATAATCGTGAGGGAAAACAGCTTCTTCTGGAAATCAAAACCGGGGAGGACGCTTACAGTATCCATACTGGCAGATATGCTCCTTGTCTCTCTCCTTTCCGTGTTGGGGTTGGGCGTAATCTCACCTATAACGCTCCCAGAATTTGGTTTCGTCATCGCTTACGGATTGGTCACCAATCTTCTGCTCAATGACCTGATAAAGGTGGGGTTGAGGAAAGTAGGAATATCGAGATAGGCGAAGGCTAGAAACCCCAAGATACCAGAAGAGGCAGCGAACTTCGAGAAACGGGAGGGGTTATCGTTTGTAAAATGGCAAAAAGGGAAATAAACCCCCTCGGGGGGCTACTCGTCTTCCCTGTATACTTCCGGTGGGATGTCGTCAGTCAGCACCTCACGGATGCGGTCCATCTTGGGAAGAATCTCATCAAGGGTTTCGCCATCAAAGAGAGCGTATTTTATTCTGCCGACGGACATCCTGTAAGAGCCAGGGCACATCATTCCTTCCTTGACGACCATTGCATCCGCCCTCAGCCGCAGTATGGCCGCCATAGCGATCTCTTTTCCTCCGGGAACCCTCTCGTAACCTGGGTTCTCGTACTGCGTTATCTTTTTTTCCTCGGTATCAACGATGCTTATCACTTCCCCCAGATCGAGGGGGGCAAGGCTGTCGTCCTTTCCATGCACAACCGCAATTTTCATAGCTGTGATTCCGAAAGCGCTGATTTAAGTTTCATGTATATCGCTTGACTAACATCGCAAAAGGGGGAAGGTGTTTTATCCGGCCAGTACTTTAAAGGGCGTGAAAGTCCTTCTAGGAGGAACGTTCAGCATCCTTCATAAGGCCCATAGGATAATGATATCAAGGGGGCTTCAGATGGGGGAACTGATCATTGGGATAACCTCGGACAGCTTCGATTTTAAGAAGAATTACAACGTCCCCCCGTACGTAGAGAGAAAGAGGAGGGTGGAAGGCTACCTTAAAAGAATCGGGGGTAGCGCGGTGATAAGACCTCTCGATGATCCCGTGGGTGGGACACTCGATCCGGGATTCGATGCTATTGTGGTGTCTAATGAAACCATGGGTTTCGTTTCGGACATCAACTTCATCAGGAAATCCAGGGGGCTGAAGCCGCTAATCGTCGAGAACATCGGGACGGTATTGGCCCAGGACCTCCTCCCTATAAAGTCAGAGAGAATAATGAAGGGAGTGATAGATCCCAACGGGAGAAGAAAAAGCGCTGTTAAGGTGATTCTTGGAACGGAGAATGAGGAGAAGTTGAGGGGAGCGAGTACCTTCCTCCTGAAAACTTTCAGGAATGTGTCGGTAAAATCATCGAGCCCTGGAAGTTCGTTTCATCCCCAGCCCATCGGCAATGAGGTATTTCAAGGGGCTCTGAGAAGGCTGGAAGGGATCGGGGAGGAATACGATTATGCGATAGGCCTGGAGGCAGGAATATTTGAGACGACCTATGGAGCATATGATTTCCACGTAGCCGCCGTCATGGACTCCCTTGGGCGAACAAACTTCGGCATCTCATCAGGGTTTCCGATTCCGGCTGAAGTAATGAGGAAGGTGAAAGAGGGACTTGAGCTCGAGGATGCAGTGAGCAGCGTATTCGGCATCAAAGGTTCCGGTGACAGGTTTGGAGCCGTCTACTATATGTCCAAGGGGATGAAGAAGAGGAGGGACCTCGTGGTTGAAGCGCTCCAGTCCGCATTCGTGGAAAGGATTTCTGAAAGCATACCGAGGCTCCCTAAATGACGCTTGGGAAAACGTCGCGGGCATCGTACTCATTGACCCGGCCGTTTCTGTAAACCACTAACGTCCTGTCCACGATCTCGTACCATTTCCCGCTCATCTCTTCGGTCGATACAGTGAATCTATCCTCGTCCACCTTGTAGAACAGTGAGTGGTACCCAGGGTCCTTCCTGACTTCCCTGTATGCTGCTGCATATTGACCATCCGTGATTATAAAGTTCAGGCTCGTGAATTTCATTTCCCTAACAGTCGCTATAGCAGACGGGAGATCCTTGAGAACCATCCTGAAGAAGCTATAGCTATCGCTCTTCCCATCTTTGGCGAGCCCTGCTATGGTTCCGTTGTGAACGAATGACAGGTTGCCATGCGTGAACGGTTGCGTGTTCACCAGCTTCTTCGTCGAGGAGCTTACCTTTCTCGCGTGAGCAATTAGGGTCGTGCCGTAAAGACCAGACATCTTCCTCACGGGTTCCACGCTTCTTTCGGCGATGATCTCCTTTGAAGTGTAAAGGACGTAGCCAAAACCGTCATGGTGAGGGGCTCCTTTCCCCTCATTGGCCATCTGTTCCAGGAAATCCATGAAGGGGGTAAGGTCCGTGAACCTTCCGATGGTCAAGAGCATGCGGCACATGCCTTTGCATCTCCTCCGAGTAGAAAATGGTTCTGCGCAACTCTTTAATAATTTACTAATATAAAGAAGCAATGAATAAAATCGACCCGGAACTCTCAAGGGAAGTGGCAGCTATCAGGAACTCTGTCAGAAGAAGCGAGAGGAGGGATTACGTAGCTACCTATAATGAAGTGGAATACCTCAACGGGAAGACGAGGAGGGAGAGGGTTTTAATCCTCCGCACGAGAGGGTGCAGCTGGAGCTATCATTCCGGCTGCTCAATGTGCGGCTACTGGGATGACACCAACCCCAACATAGGAAAGGACGATCTTTTTGCACAGTCTTCCGCTTTTTTGGAGGCCTTTCCCAAAGGGGAGGTGCTAAAGATATTCACGTCAGGATCATTCTTCGATCCTGTAGAGGTGCATCCGGATTTCCAGAAGAAGATGGTGGAGGAGGCCCTGGAAGGCTACGAATTTCTGGTTGTCGAGACAAGGCCTGAGTATGTTAAAAGGGCATCTGAATGGATAGGAAAATATTCAGGAAGGCTGCAAGTTGCAATCGGTCTCGAGAGCACAGATCCCCTTGTCCTCAGGAAGTCTGTGAACAAGAACTACGATTTCGATGATTTCAAGGAAGCTGCGGAAACTCTTCATTCCGTCGGGATATCAGTTAGGGCATACCTTCTCCTAAAACCCCCATTCCTAACTGAGAGCGAGGCAATAACGGACGTTATCAAATCTGCCAGGGAACTGGCACCTTATTCCGACTTCATTTCAATAAACCCCACGGACATTCAGCGCGGAACCCTGGTCGAAAGACTCTACAAGGAGGGGAATTACAGGCCACCCTGGCTCTGGAGCGTCGTGGAGGTCCTTCTTTCACTCAAGGATCTTGGCATTCCTGTTGTCTCCCTTGTCACGGCCGCAGGGAAGAGGAGGGGGGCGCACAACGGTCATTCCTGCGACAGGGGTTTCGCTGAGGCAATAAGGAAGTACAGCGAAACCCTTGATTATGGGTTCCTGGAGAAGCTTAATTGCAGCTGCAGAGAATCATGGAGGGCATTCATCAAGGAGGAGGAGCACCTCGGACTCCCAATTGCGGAGGCGATGCAGCTTGATGAGTGAGGCAGCGGATATCATAATGAACGCCAGCAAGCTGAGGATCGTCTCGCATCACGATTCAGATGGCATAGCAGCTGCGGCGATAGCCGTATTTGTTGCCAGGCGGCTGGGCCTCAGGTATGAGATTCTGATAAGAAACCAGCTTCTTCCCGAGGATTTCTCTGATGCGTCGTACATCTACTGGTTCAACGACCTCGGTTCGGCGAGGATCAGGGAGATGAAGGGAATCAGGGGCGTGATCACGGACCATCACAGCCCTGTTGTTTATGAGACACATTACACAGAAAATGGAAATGACCTGTATCAGTTCAACCCTCACCTGGAAGGGCTGGATGGGAGCATCTCCCAGTCGGGATCAACGACTACCTTCCTCTTTTCTGCAAACCTGATACCTGAGGTCTCTGCGATCTCGCATGTGGCAGTCATAGGATCAGTGGGAGACCTCCACGACAAGAAATTCTGCAGGTTGGTGGACGCGGACAGGGAAGTGATGCTCCTGGCAGAGAAGATGGGTTTGGTAGAAGTCAAAGAGGACCTCAGGTACTTCGGCAGAAGCTCAAAATCCGTGGCCTACATGCTCAGATTTGGCAACGATCCAAAGATAAGAGCTCTTTACGACAGTCCGCAGAAAGTCGCGGAATTCCTTGAGGAGCATGGTCTTGACAGGGAAGAGATAAGGAAAGTAAGGTGGATAGACCTCAAGGAGGAGAAGAGGAGAGAGATAATAAACTCCCTCAAGGAAATGCTTGAGAGGGAGGGGGAGGAAACGGACAGGCTGGTGGGCGAGGTTTACGAGCTTCGCAGCGAACCCAAGGAGTCAATGATAAGGGACCTCAGGGATTTCTCATCCCTCATAAATGCCACGTCAAGGAAAGGGAAGCCAGAGATTGGCATAAGGCTGTGCTTATTCGAGAGAGGCGAGGTGATGACTGAGGCCATGAAGCTATACTCGGACCACCTTGACTCCCTCAGGAAGGCCTCAAGGGCTCTGGAGGAGGTTGAGGGAAGGAAGGTGGGGAATGTGGTTTTCTACGATTTCGGAGACAGCCTTGAGAACAACATAACGGGCACGGTGGCAACGAGAATAATCACGCACAAGAAGGTTCCTCCATCCTCCATCGTCGTGGTCATGGCAGACCTGGGCGAGTCGAAAAAGATATCTGCCCGCGTATCGCTGGACCTGGCGGACAAGATTGACCTTTCCGTGCTCTTCAGGCAGGCTGCGAACGCTGTCGGTGGCTCCGGAGGGGGTCACAGGAACGCCGCGGGAGCGATGGTTCCTATAGGGAAAGAGGTGGAGTTCATAAACAGGGTCAACGAGTTGATGAACAGGATGAACACTGCGTAGGCTGATCCCCTTGGCCCCCTGCTTTTCAGAAAGAAGATCACCTGACAATCGTCTGGGCCTGCTCCCTGAGGAACTGCGGGAGATAATAGAAGGAACCGGTTCCCTTCCCCGTCGTTCCACTGAACTTCCATCCAACGAAGGGCTGAGAGCCTACCATGGCTCCCGTGGAACCTCCCCTCCTCCTGTTCGCGTAGATCACGCCCACGTCAACGTTGTCGAAGTAATACTCAATCTCCTTCCTGTCCTCCGTGAATATCCCCCCAGTTAGACCATAATCTAGGGAGTTTACGAAATCCACCGCATCCTTGAGGGACTTCACTGGCTTTATTGCAAGGATCGGAAGAAAGAGCTCCACTCTCTCTATTGCAGGATCTCCAACGTTGTCCAGGATAGTGTTCTCCACGTAGAATCCCTCTCTACTCAGCCTCTTCCCTCCCAGCAAAATCTTCTCCTTCGGAACGGAGCTCATTATTTTCTCGAATTTCTCATAGGCCTCCCTGTTAATCACCGGTCCAGTGAACGCATCCTTCTTCCTAGGATCGTCAACAGTCAGTTTCTTGGAAAATTCCACAAGCTTCTTCTTGAATGTGTCGTAAATCTTCTCATCTATCAGGGCAAGGCTGCAGGCCGAGCATTTCTGGCCGGAGTACCCGAATGCGGACCTCGCAACCCCCTCTACAGCCTTGTCAATGTCGCATTTGTCGGTCACGATTATCGTGTCCTTTCCCCCCATTTCCGTTACCGTGACCTTCGCCTTTCTTTCCTGAGATTCCCTGTATATCTTCATGCCCACATCCCTGCTGCCGGTGAACACTATGCCGTCAACGCCGTCATCCGTGTAGAGCGTCCTTCCGACCCTGCCACCTGAGCCGGATAGGAATATAAGATTCTCTTGGGGAACCCCCGCTTCGTGCATTAGCTTCACGTAGAGAAATGTGGAAAGAGGAATGTCAGAAGAAGGCTTCAGAATAACGCTGTTCCCGACAACGAGGGGGCCGCTGACCATCCCCACCGTGAGGGACAGGAAATTGAACGGGGAAATCACCAGGAAGACACCGTAGGGTTTCATGACGCTCTTGGACTCCTCGCCGTAGTAGGCAGTCCCGGTGAATTTCACGTACCCCTCGTTCCTGATGAGTTCGAGGGCATAGTATCGCATGAAGTCGATAGCTTCATCCACGTCACCCATCGCCTCGTACCTGTTCTTTCCGTTTTCGTACGTGAGTATCGCAGCGAACTCGAATTTCCTCTTAGAAAGCATATCTGCAGCCTTGAGGAGTATCTGGGCCCTGGCGAGATAACCCATGGAATACCACTCCCTGTATTTCGAGCGGGCTATGCTCACCGCCCTCTGGGACGTCTCCTTCGTTGACATCTGGAATTTCCCCACTACGGTCTTCCCGTCAACGGGAGAAACATGGGAAATCTTCTCCTCCTCGTATATCTCCCCTGCAACAAGATTTGGATACTCCCTTCCGAAGAGTTTTTTCACATTCTCAATTTCCTCCTCATATTTCTTATGAAAAAGCGCCTCCTCATTTCTCTCGACCATCTTTATGTAAGTGTTTTCATTATCAAAGGGCATATTTGCTAATGGCCTCTTAACTAATAAGTTTTAATTTCCCCCTCAATCTTTGAAAATTCTGTACCATGCCAAAGGATCAGATGAAGATGCCGGATGGTTTCCAGAATGAAACCCCTAAGCTTTTATTTCCCTTCAGTATGCGGTAAAGGTAAAAGTGAAGTTGGGTCGCCTGTACGTAGATGGTCTTGGTGTTTTTGAGGGGGAGATCATCGGAAGCGATGTTTTTTCCACGGGCGAGCTCGTTTTCACCACATCTCCGTCTGGTTACATAAAGTCCATAACGGATCCCAGCTACACTGGGCAAATCCTCGTCTTTTCCTTTCCATACATCGGGTCCTACGGCCTCAGGGAATTGGGGGAAAGCGGAAGGCCCCGCGTGAGAGGCGTCGTCATAAATTACGTGCCTGAAATGTACAGGGAAGAGCTGTCCTCATATCTTGAAAGATGGGGAGTCCCAGGGATAATCACGAGGGAAACAAGGAAGATAGTGGATTACATAAGGACGTCAGGTAACAGGCTTGCATCCTTCGGGAGGAGAGAGTTCGTTGACCCTTATACTTCGGACCTGGTTACAGGGAACGTTGGCGAGGGAAGCAGAACAGAAGGGAGGATTCTTCTTATAGACCTCGGGTACAAGGGGAACATACTTAATTTTCTTGACTGGTCAGACATCTCGATAATACCCTATACCGCTTTCAAATCCAACAAGATCTGGGATTATGAAGGCTTACTGGTGTCAAACGGTCCCGGAGATCCTGCCCATCCATCGCTCTCCCCACTGGTAAAGGGACTAAGGGAGGCGATAGGGAAGAAGCCAATTCTGGGAATCTGTCTTGGACACCAGCTGCTCTCCCTCTCCCTGGGAATGAGGACAAAGAAAATGAAGTTCGGCCACAGGAGCATCAATCATCCAGTTGAAGACCTTACAAATGGGAGGATAGGGATCACGACGCACAACCATGGCTTCACAGTCCAGTTCAGGTCGGGCATGGGGGCAGAGGAGAGATACAGATCGCTGAACGACGGGTCAAACGAGGGCATTGAGGGCAAGAGATTCCTGACCACGCAATTCCATCCCGAAGGCGGCCCGGGTCCTGCGGACGAACTTGCTGTTTTTACTGAATTCAGAAGGATGGTCCATGAAGGCTGATCTTCCCAGGAGGGTCCTCATAATAGGTTCCGGTCCAATAGTGATAGGCCAGTCCGCGGAGTTCGACTACTCCGGAAATCAGGCTATAAGGGCGGTCACAGGCAAGGGGGTTGAGGTGGTAGTTGTGAACTCAAACCCTGCCACCATACAGACCGACAAGCGGAAAGGTGTAAGGCCGAGGATGGTTCCGCTGGATGCGGAATCGGTCATAAAGGTAATAGAGGAGGACAAGCCCGATTCAATAATGGGTACATTCGGCGGTCAAACCGCTCTGAACATCCTCGTAGAATTATGGAAATCCGGCTACCTGGAGTCGAAGGGCATCAGGATACTCGGAACGCATCCCGAATCAGTGGACGTTGCAGAGGACAGACTGAAATTCAAGGAAAAGATGAAAGAGATCGGGGAACCTGTATTGGAATCATACTACTGCAACTCGCTTCAGGAATCAATAAGGTATGCGAAAACCATAGGATTCCCCGTTGTCGTGAGGCCGTCCTTCACCTTGGGTGGAACAGGAGGTGGGATTGCAAGAAACGTTGAGGAATTGAGGAACATAGTGGAACAAGGCCTATTCCTCTCGAAGGCCGGGGCAGTCCTGATAGAGAGGTCCGTGATCGGCTGGACGGAACTTGAGGTTGAAGTTGTCAGGGACGGAAAAGGGAACAAGATTGCGGTGTGCACAATGGAAAATGTTGACCCGATGGGAGTGCACACTGGGGACAGCATCGTCGTCACCCCATTTCTAACGCTCAATGATCTAAACTTTCAGAGGATCAGATCGTCCGCGCTGCGCATTGCGGAAGCATTAGATATACGGGGTGCCTGCAACGTACAGTTCGCTTTCAACGACAGCACGGGGGAGTACTACGTGATAGAGGTCAATCCCAGGCTTTCCCGGTCTTCCGCCCTGGCTTCAAAAGCGACAGGATATCCAATAGCTCGGGTAGCAGCTCTCATAGCTCTCGGTTTCTCGCTAGATGAGATAGAGAATACCGTTACCGGGGAGAAGAATGCGGCAAGGGAACCGGCTATAGATTACGTGGTAGTCAAGTTTCCCGTGTGGCCGGTTGAAAAATTCCCGGAGGCAGATTTCACTCTTGGGACGCAGATGAAAAGCACGGGGGAGGTGATGAGCATCGGGAGAACCCTGCCTGAAGCATTCAGAAAGGCCCTGAGATCCACGGGCCTTCTCGGGAAGAGAGTGAATTTTGACGAGAGGAAGCTAGCGATTCCGAACCCTGAACGCGTTCTCCATATTAGGGAAGCGTTCGAGAGCGGATACTCCATAGAGAAAATATCGAAGCTTACCGGCTGGAAGGAGCTGTTCATCGAAGAACTCGTATCCGCATTCAAGGTCGATACGAAGTACAGGGGGTTCGCCGTGGTGGACACCTGCGCAGGGGAATTTGACGTCAGGACGCCGTATTACTACTCCTCCACCAGCAGCAGGAAGATAGGGGGAGATTTCATAGTTCTTGGCGGTGGTCCTATAACCATAGGACAGGGAATTGAATTCGATTACAGCTGCGTTCACGTCGCATCAAAACTCAGGAGAGAGGGGTACAGCGCTATCATGATAAATGACAACCCAGAAACGGTTTCCACGGACTTCGATGCAAGCGATTTTCTGGTCTTTGATCCGGTGGACTTTGATACAATAAGGAACGTGGTTGAAAACTCTACCGCCAGGAAGATAATCCCGTGGTTCGGGGGCCAAAGACCCATCAATCTCCTCAGAAGAATAAAGGAGGAGCTCGGGGGGAGAGTGGAGATTCTCGGGACAAGCGTTGATGTGATAGACATGCTTGAAGACAGGGAGAAGTTCGCAGTGCTGATGAGGAAGATGAGGATCCCATACCCGAAGTACAAGTATTCCTCCGTGAGTGCCTTCCAGGAAGCTGTCATGGAGCTGTCATTTCCCGTGATAGTGAGGCCTTCCTATACGATCTCAGGTGCGCACATGGCAATCCTGCGATCGGAGGAAGATGTTCGGGATTATCTCAGGGACCACGGGAAGTTTGTGAGCGAATTCCTAGTGGAAGAATATCTGGACAACTCAATAGAGGCTGAGATAGATGGGGTATCCGACGGCCAAGACGTCCTGATCCCCGGGATCATAGAGCATGTGGAGGAAGCGGGGATACATTCAGGCGATTCCACAAGCATATTCCCGTCGGTGAACATACCGGCTCACGTTCAGGAGACGATGAAAGAATACACAAAGCTCATATGCAGAGAGCTCCGAATCATCGGTCCAATAAACATACAGTTTGCCATCAGGGACGGGATAGTTCACATAATAGAGATAAATCCAAGGTCATCAAGATCTTTCCCCTTCGTTTCCAAGGTCTCAGGGGTAAACCTATCGGAGATCGCGGTTGACGTGCTCCTTGGGAAGGGCATTCCCAATATTCCAGCAAGTGGAAGCCACGTTGGAGTCAAGATGCCGGTCTTTCCCTTTGACAAATTAACGGGCACTGACGTGATACTGGGCCCGGAGATGAAGAGCACGGGGGAGGTCATAGGGGTTGGAAGGAAACTGGTGAAGGCGATGAGGAATGCCTATGCTGCTGCCGGATTCGACATATCCAAAGAGGGTGTGATAATCACCTTGCCTTCAGGCAGGGTTGGAGAGTTCATAGGCATAATAAGGATGATCCACAGGTCCGGAAAGGCAATATACAGCACAGAAGGCACAAGGGAGAAGCTCAAGCAGTACGGGATAAATGCGGTCGGCATAAAAAAGATATACGAGGGAAGTCCGAACACCCTTGACATCCTGAAACTCGGGAACATCGCAGCGGTCATAAACATCCTGTCGGAGAATTACAAGGCCGAGGCGGATGGGAAGGCGATGAGGAGGTCTTGTTACGAGAGAAGGGTCCTTTATCTTAGCACGAAAACCCAAGCGGCCGCATTCGCAGAGGTAATATCGAGTTTCGGTCTTGATTTTAATTTCTCTGGGCGAACGTGATGGTTGTGGTGGCTATTCAGGCAGCCTATATTCTTTTAATTCTCCTATATCTCTTTAAGATTATGCTTATATCATTAATTTAAATTCCTAAAAGAGGGATGACATATGGAGGATAAACTATCTATTATTCTCTTCAGCGGGACGACGGACAGAGTCATTGCGGCAAGCGTGATTGCGCAGGCGGCTGCAGTTCTTGGCCAGGACGTGAAAGTTTTTGCGACATTCTGGGGCCTTCTGAATTTCACGAAAGGAGAGAAGAAAATGATGCTTCCGAAGGAGTTTGAGAGCATGGGGCCAATGCTGATGGAGGGGATGAAGAGGGACGGAGTTAAGTCTTGGTACGAGATGTTAAAGGAGGCTAAGGAATTTGGAGCAAAAGTATATGCCTGTTCAATGACTGCAAGCATCATGGGAATTAAAAAGGAAGATCTCGATCCAATAGTGGATGGAGTTGTTGGGGCAGCAACGTTTGTTCAGGAAAGCGCCGGGGGAAACACCCTATTCATATGAGGTGACAGGAAATGGATGCAACAAAAGTGATCGATTCGAGAGGCTCGGCCTGTCCAGGACCCATAACAGACCTTATAAAGGCATACAGGAATTCCAAGGTGGGAGATGTCCTTGAGCTCTGGGCTACCGATCTTGGTGTCAAGGCCGACACGGATGCCTGGGCGAAGAAGACAGGAAATGAAATCCTGGAAGTCAGGGAAGATCCAGACAAGATAGTGGTAAAGATAAAGATAAACAAGCGATAGGCACGTGGGCAGAATGAAGAAAGTACTTATCATAGGGAGCGGAGACGCCGGTGTGATACTGGCGAACCATCTCAACACGAAGGAATTTGATGTCACAGTTGTGGATAAGAGTGACCTCCACTATTATCAGCCATGGTTCCTCTACGTGGCGTTCAAGGGGTCCCGGAGAAAGATATGGAAGCCAAACGCAGATCTTTTAAAACCAGGGGTTACGTTCGTGCAGGACGAGATCAAGGAGGTAAACCTTGACCAGAAAAAGGCGTACGGAACGAGGAGGGTGATTTATGAGTATGACTACGTTGTCATCGCAACTGGCACCTCACCCGATCCTGATTCTATACTTGGCCTGAGAGCTATATATGATGAATACGGAGACTACCACTCCAGCGTGAAGAACTCTTATAAGCTCTGGACGCACATCGAGAATTTCAAGGGCGGCACGATTGCCATAGGCCAATCATCACCAACTTGCAAGTGCCCGCCTTCCCTGCTTGAAGGGGCTTTCCAGCTCGAGGAATACCTGAACAAGAAGGGGCTCAAGAGCAAATCCAAGATAAAGTTCTTCACACCTTTCCCGAGGGCCTACCCGGCGGAGCCAATGAACAGGGTGGTTGAGCCACTTGTCAAGGAGAGGGGAATCGAGGTTGTCCCATTTTTTGATGTGGACAACATAGATGTGGAACACAAAACTATAAACTCACTTGAAGGTGACTCGATAACCTATGATCTTCCCATAATCGTCCCTCCTTGTAAGGGGGCGAAGATGAAAATAGTACCGGAAGACGTTCAGGACGAGGACAGGTTCATCAAGGTCGATAACAGAAAGGCCACGATAAAGGGCTACAGTGATGCATTTGCTATAGGGGATTGTAACACGATTCCTACCTCGAAAACAGGTGTGACCGCCCATCTCGAGGCGATGACAGTCTCAAATCTTATCAACGGAGAATACGGGGAATTCACGGGGAGAATAAACTGTCCTTTCGACACAGCCTACGGAAAAGCAACGTTTGTGATAGCGGATTTCAACAATCCAACTGTTCCTTACCCCCCGACCAGGCTGAAGCATTTTATGAAGATGTCCATGGCCAGAATATACTGGATGACTCTCAAGGGCCGTGCGGACTTCATATTCGACAAGTACTTCGAATTCACCAACCCAGAAAAGCTGAACAAGAAATATGCTCCTCTCTACAAGGAGCAGCAGTCTGCCTAGGGCCCCAGAATATCTATGGCGGCCTTGATTGGAACGATGCAGATTAGCTTCAGGTCGCTCTTGGCCCTGACGACGTGCCTGAAATTCGAGGGAACGTAGACGAAGAAATTTTTCCCCAAGCTGTATTTTCTGCCCTCAATCTCCGCTTCCCCCGTTCCCTCCAGAATGAACATTTCATGCTCGTAGTCATGAAAATGGTCGGGCGTTGACCTTCCCGAGGGGACATCTATGAGCCTCATGGAAAAGTTCGGAGCGCCATCTCTGTGAGTGATCAGCCATCTTATCATACCTCCCCCGTCCAGATTCATAGGACCGATGGAAGAAGCCTCCTTAACAACCTCTTGGGGCATGAAATACCATGCAGGGTGTGTATTTCTACTCTTCCATCTTCCTTTCCGGGTTTGGCCAGGGGAAATACTTCTCCTCTATGCCACTTCTTTTGTTGCATGCCAGCGCAATCGTAAAGAGAAGGGATGAAAGCCTGTTCATATACTGCAGGGCGAGAGGATTCACTTCCTGCTTCTGGCTCAGCTCAACGAGCCTTCGTTCTGCTCTCCTCGCCACCGCCCTTGAGAACTGGAGAGATGCCGCGCTCGCAGCTCCTCCAGGAACAACGAACAGCTTAACGGGACCTATCTCCTTAAGGTAGGAGGCGATCCTTTCCTCAATCCACTTGACCCCATCCTCCCTGAGTTTCCTTCCCTCGCCCTTGGTAAGTATCTCTTCGCCGAGGTGAAATAGGTCTAGCTGAATCGTGGTGAGGTCGCCAACAACATCCTGCTGGTTCTGCAGCGCCTTGGCAAAACCTATGTTTGAAATAAGCTCGTCAAGAGTCCCTTCCCACTCTATGAGCTGACTGTCCTTCCTTATCCGTTCTCCAGTAACGGTATCTGTTTCCCCCTTGTCTCCGCGGCGAGTGTACACAGCATTGCTATAATGAACTCTTATTTTGCAGTTTTGTCTGGCAAGGGGAAAGGGATAAGAAAAAGTTCGTATTGTATCAGTGGAGCAGGATGATGAATTTAGCCTAGACTGAGGATGATGAGTGACAGGCGATCTGATCTGCTCCTGATTAGCGTGGCGGGCAACGTATGCACGCTCAGTAATCTCCTATATTCTTGAGTATTAGGTCGAAGTTTCCGCTTTCGAAGGCCTCGCTCACTGCCCTGATGAACGAGGATGTTTCCGCATCGGGATACAGGTTGCTGATCGCAAGCAGTATCTTCTGCTTCCTCGAGATGAGGTCCTTGAGCTCGAGTTCAATCGACTTGATCCTTCTATCAATCTCCTTGAGCTGGTCTATAAGATCGTCCACCGTCCCCTCAGGCTGTTCCTCCTGCTCCCCGCCAGCCATGATGGATGAAATGCTCTCTATGAACTGCAGAAAAGACAGGAGGGGAAGGTTGGCCTTGTAGAGGATTCTTGGCGGCCCCTCATCCGATTCTATCTTCCCCACCTTGTATATCAGCCCGCTGTCTTCAAGCATCTTTATGTGTTTTGCCACCAGCTGCTGGGAACTGCCAAGGAAGCGGGCCAGCTCAAAGGTATACGATGGCCTCACCGACAGGATGCTTAGTATCTTTCTGCGGATTTCATTGTCAATTATGTCAAGGAGATCGTTGTCCATATTCAATCAACGGGTATCCTCTTTCCCTCTTTTTGGCTGCTCTGAGGTTTCTTGACGACGATGTCTAGGACACCGTTGGAATACGTTGCCTTGACGTTCTCAGGCAGTATCTCGTCCTGCAGCTTTATCTCCTTGTAGTATTTTCTTCCCTCTCTGTCCACCTTGACAACGAGTGTGTGGTCTCTGGTCTCTATTGAGATGTCGCTCTTTGATACGCCAGGCATCTCGAGGGTTATGTCAGTCTCGCCCTCCCTGTTCTGTATGTCCGTTATCGGCTCCCTGTATTCTATTCCAGGAAGCTCCGAATACTCCCTTGGAATATTCCCGAACTCCCTGTACTCAGGCTTCCCATCTGGGCCAATCCTGTAAGTGAAGCCGTATACGTAGGTGCCAGGCTGATCCTTCAGATTCTCCAGCTCATCGAAGGTATCAAACCACCTCTCAATGAATCTCCTGTACTCCCTGTCGCTGTTCTCGAAGAAATCCTGGATGTAGTCCCAGAAATCATCATCCCTCCTTCTGATCTTCCTCCCTACCATGTTCACCACCTCCGGTTAACAACCTGATGTTGATTAGTGATTAATTCCTGGTATATAAACTCAACGTCAGTTATGGTCGCCAGTTCATCACGACATCTTCTGCAACAGAAGGAAATGAACAGAGCTTAGGGAATAATGTATAAATAGGCCCTCCATCATTTCTATCAACATGGGTATCAGAGCCATTCATGACCTGAGCGTTACCCTTGAAACTTACATGCCTGCCTGGCCTACCAACCCTTTAATCAACATCGTACCAGTAGGGACTGCTGCGAGGGATGGGTATAATGTAGAATCCTATTCTTCTACCACTCACTCTGGAACACACATTGACGCCCCCTACCATATGCTTGAAAAAGGAACTACAGTGGATAACATTAGCCTTTCACAGCTAGTGGGAGACGGATACTGCATAAAGCTGAATCCCAAGAGTGAAGAAATAAAGCTCAAGGACATTCAGAAAAAATGGAAAAAGGAATACGACGGAAAGATAATCCTTCTCAACACAGGTTGGTATAAAAAGAGAAGCTACACTAGGGAGTTTCAATTCGATTTTCCAGGGCTTTCTGAAGACACCGTTGATTTCTTCATTGAGCACAAACCCAAAGTAATAGGTATCGACACC
>JBMFTY010000014.1:0-35584 GCA_049966795.1 Thermoplasmata archaeon | reverse complement strand
GGGGTATCCTGCATGCCTTCTGCTAAGGACTTATTCACAGGACTTTCCATGCATACTACTAGCTGTGCATTCATATATCTTTCACAACTCCCCTCCTCCCTGAAGGTCGGAGCTTTCTTGCTCATGTTTCTCTAAGGTCGGCTGAACATCCATGATGCATCAGATGGAACCCATTCTTTTCAGAAGAGCCCTGAAGATGTCCTCCAGATCGTCCCCCTTTCCCTGTGCAACTTTCTTTGGGACTGAGGAGCATGGCTCCTCTGATATGGTATCGCTGAAGAGCTGCACATAGGGAGCGTAAGCTGATACTTCCACCTCTACCGTCTCAACCTCTCCCGGATTGGGTGAATACCCTTTTTCCGATGAACCCGTTTGCAAGTCCCAGTCCTCTACCTGCTTCTCATCGTATCCAACGCAGAACCTTCCTGTCTTCTCGAGTTTTGCACCATATACTACGGCATTCATCGGAGGGGACGATCTCGAGAATCCTCCTTCTAGGATGCTCCACTCCTGGCCCGGGGCAAGCGTGAAGAGAAAGGCAACCATTCTTCTGTCGCTGCCGAAATCCAGAATTCCCACGGGAGCTGTGTTTCTCTCTATTGCCTTTTGAGGGAGGGGGGACAGTCTATCTGCCCAGGAGGTCAGGCCGTTCTGCAAATATACCGGCCAATAAGCGTTGCCGAAGTAGTAGCCGTTCCTGTGTAGAACCGCCGTTTCCGGATAACTAGAATCGTTCCTGAAGTTCCACGTAACCACGCCCCTGGTTTCATTGTACCACCGCCACCCGCAAGCTATATCGGTGGATATGCTGTCAACTCCCGATGTGAACGATATTTTCATTGATTCTCTGGATTTTGCAAAGTTTCCGCTTGTTATTGTCATTATTAAATTGAATCAAACCTTGGTTATAACGATTCCTCACTTCCGTGGGAAAATTTCAGGCGACATTCACCTGGATGCTATCCACCTTGTAGCCTCTAGAAATTTCTTGACTTCTTCGAGCGAGTTGTAGTGGAGGAACGTTGCCCTTAACATAGACGGGACTGAGAGAAAATCGTGTGCTAGGTTCCAGTGGTTTCCCCCTACGACTGTTATTCCGAACCTCTTCCAATAGTACTCTTCCGCTGTCCTGTCATCCACATTCCTGAAGTTAAAGGAAAAGGTGCTTCCTCTGTCCACTGATGGTTCTTTTATACCCCAGAGGTTCACGTTCTTTATGTGATTTAACCCTTCCGCTTCCCCAATGCCATCGAGGACTGCCTTGTTTATCTCCCTTTGATAGGCCTCAACCCTCCTCATCCCCTTCCTTACGCCCATCCTTCTGTCTCTGGGAACCCTTTTCAATCTGAACTTGCCGAGATCGAGGGAAAGGCTGGATATGTAGTTTACGACAGCGTTGATCGATGCAAAGATGCTCTGGTCCCTTGTCCCCGGTTCCATGAATGAGCCCGTCCCGGGGGCTGCCTCCCTATCCACGAAATATGGTTTCATCCTTTCGATCGCGGTATCGCTGACATACATGAAGCTCCCCCTCGGGCCAAAAACCTTGTATGATGAGAAAACGAAGAAATCGCAGCAGTATCTTCCCACGTCCGAATACGCCTGTGGGACAAAATGCACCGCATCCACGATAAGAATAGAACCGTTCTCCCTGGCAATTCTTGAAATTTCCTTGAGGTCGGTCTTATTTCCGAGAAGATTGCTTTCCGCGGTGACCGCGATCAACTTTGTCTTTGTATTGACAAGGGATCCAAGGTCATTCATGTCCAACGACCCGTCCTCCCTTGAGATCTTCGCAAGCCTCAAATCTGAGAGAAGTCCATTCTTTTTCATCTCAAGGTATGGTGAAACGTTCGCGAAGTGCTCTCCGTAGGTAGACACAACGTTCCCATCACCAACGAATATATCCCTGAGGGAGTAGGATATCCTGAAGAACAATTCGGAGGCTGATTCTCCCTGGTATATCATGGTGTGCGAGGGCGCATTAAGGAGGTCTGCGACGGCCTTTCTTCCCTCCTCTATTATCCTTTCGTTTTCCTTCGATTCCGGGTAGATGGCACTCGTGTTTGCACTGAAGTCGAGCCTTGCCTTCATCTCCTCCTCAGCAGCCTCCCTTAACACAAGGCTTCCGGCTCCGTTGTCCACGAATATTCGCTTTGCTCCGGAGAAATCCTTCTCGACCCTAGGGAATCTCTTCCTTATTTCCCTCATGTACGAAGGGCTAAAAGCGCTTTTCAAGGCCTTCCTCTCCCTGAATTATTTACTTAAGGTATTCGTAGATAAGTCTGACGCCGTAGCCCGTGGCACCATTTGGCAGGTACCCTCTCCTTGCTGTGTTTTTCTGCGTCCACGCGGTTCCCGCTATGTCAAGATGGACCCATGGCGTATCACCTACGAATCTGCTCAGGAAAGCTGCAGCAGTTTCCGCACCTCCCTCTCTTCCTCCTGTGTTCTTGACATCAGCAACCTTGCTCTTTATCTGCTCCTGGAAATCTTCGTCTAGGGGGAGCTCCCATACTTTCTCCCACGTCCTTGAAGAAGCCTCTCTTATCCTCTCTTTCAGTTTCTCATTGTTGCCCATCATGCCTGCGTAATTATTCCCCAGTGCTACTATGCAGGCACCTGTCAGCGTTGCAAGATCCACAACAGCAGAAGGGTGATAATTTTTGACTCCGTAGGCTATCGCGTCGGCCAATACCAGTCTGCCCTCCGCATCCGTCGAAAGGACCTCGGACGTAACACCGTTGTAATGCTTCAGAATGTCTCCCGGCTTGTACGCATTCCCTCCGGGAAGATTCTCAGTTAGAGGCATCATTCCTACCACGTGCCTATTCAGCTTCCTCTCGGATATCAGCTTCATCACTCCCAGGACGGCAGATGCACCACACTTATCGAACTTCATCTCATCCATCCCGTCCGCAGGCTTCAGCGATATGCCACCGCTGTCAAAAGTGATTCCCTTGCCCACCAAAAGTACTGGCTCCTCATCCTTCGGGCCGTATTCCATGATCACGAGCTTCCCCTGCTCCCTTGCTGCCCTTGAAACGCCCTCCAGGCCGCCCATCCCTAGCTTCACGAAATCTTCCCTGTCCAGAACTTTCACTTCCACACCCTTGAGCTTCTTTGCCTCCTGCTCAAAGTACGATGGCGTTCCCACGGATGGAGGGAGGTTGGCAACGTCCCTGGTAAAGTTGACCGCCGATGCTATGGATATAGCTTCGCTTATCACGGATTCGTCAGCCTTAGTTCTTATAAGGATTCTGTCAACCTTCATCTTCCCTTTTTCCCCGCGGAAACGGTCGAAATCGTAGGCCGCTAGGGCAAGGGAGAACGCGACTTCCTTCGCCTCCTCCTCTGAGGAAGCATCGGGAAGAACCACCTGAACCACACCATTCTCTATCCCCTTGAAAATGGAAAATGAGGAGGAATATGCCCTCCTGAACGTTTCATTGTCTGCCTCCTTTTCCTTTCCAAGACCGAGAATTATGACCCTTGCACCTAGTTCCTTATCGAAGAGATCAAACGTTTCCCCCTTCTTCCCTGTGAACCCGTGAGCCTTCGCTGTGTGAAGAACGTTGCCCTTGACGAGTCTCTTTGTCTCTTCTGGAACCTTATCCTGGAACATCGGAAGAACATATGCATCAATCTTTCCTCTCCTTGCGGCCTTTAGCTTCTCTATTCTCATATTCAACTAATTATCCAGGTAAAATAAAATTTGCCCTTGACCTTGAATATGACACTTATAGGACAAATATCAGACAAATTAATATACAACCACTCTATATTCACATGTCATGGGCAATATATTGTCTGACAATGTAAGAGATGATTTACGGACGGGAAGGGAATCTACTCAATCCCTAAGCCTGATAAATCTTGTCACATCCGTAGATCTTGGACTCATTATTCCGGCTGTTTCCATCTTTCTGGCATACAACCTGAGGAGCATAGCCAATCTGGCCGTATTCCAGTCTGCACTGATACTTTGCTTTCTGCTTTACCTCCCCACGACGATACTGTTTGCAGGAAGGTTCCTCGGTAGGAGGATGTACAAGGAAGAGGATCAGACTGGAGTGCTCAGCGTCATTCTTTTCTTCCTCCTTCTCTTTTCGGTGTTAGGGATATATTTGCCCTCTATGCAGAAGCTTTCTTCATTGATACCGTCATTTCAGGTGCTCATCATAATTGGGGCTGTTGTGGTGATCCTCAACCTCTTCTTCCTCCTCCGGAACAGTGGGAAAATTTTTCACGTCATTTAAGCCATCGCAAGAAAATATTATATTTACAATAGCGCTCTGACTTCGTTGATCTCTACAAACGAGCTCCTAATCATCCTAGCTGCAATAATGATGCTTGGTTTCATCGGGGAGATTGGATTCAGGAAGAAGAGGATACCCGATATGCTCCTTCTGCTGCTTATTGGAATACTGATCCATTATGCGGGTATCATCCCGCCTTCATTCATGACCACCCTGAGGAATCTCCTTTCGTTTGTTGGTGCGATAGCTCTGACTTTGATAGTTTTTGGAGGTGTTCTCAGGCTCAACATTCAGAAGTTCGGGGGGGCGGTGCCAAGAGGGATTCTCGTGGCCGCGATGGATATAATATTCGTGATGTCCGTTGGCACTGCCTTCTTCTATCTTGTGATGAAGGTACCTATCATGATTGCACTCTTCCTCTCCGCGATGCTTAGCGAAACATCTGCCACCTTCGTAATTCCCCTGATGGCCAGGGTTAAGGCGGACGAGAATGTGAAGCACACCGTTGAGGTGGAAACAATATTCAATTCCGTGCTCAACGTCATCGTCACCCTTCTAATCCTCAACATTCTGAATCAGCAGCAGAACTTCCTTGCTATCACCGGCTACCTGTTCGCAAGCATATCTGAGGCAATAATTCTAGGAGGGGTAGTGGGAATCGTCTGGCTCATTGTCCTGAAGCAGGCTTCAACCCCTCACTATTACGTAGCGACGATAGCCGTGCTCATCGGCCTCTGGGGGGTCTCCAACTATCTTAATGCCTCCGCAATTCTCTCAGTATTCATCTTCTCCGTGATCATCGCCAATTCTGTCCCCCTCTCAAGGATAATCAAAGTCTCAGGACAGGTGGATACTCAGCAGCTTGAGGCCTTCAATCAGGAGATAACGTTCATAGTCCTCACGTTTTTCTACGTCTACATAGGCATCCTGGTGAACGTTCTCGACTTCAGGGCTCTGGAAATAGCGCTGCTCATAACCCTCGTTTTATCCGCAGCAAGGTTCGCGGAGATATACGCTCTCGGCGGAGCGACAAAGTGGTTTGGTTCGGATACGTCGCTCGTCGCTTCATTCATACACAGGGGCCCAACTGTAATAGTGCTAATAGGTATCGTTCTTTCCGATGACCCCGCACTGTTCAGCTCCTATGGCAACATTGTGTTCTACGTGGTCATCCTCACGATACTAATAGGATCGCTCTTCTTCTCCGCCACATCCCGGAGGTATTCAACGAGCGGCATTCCCGAACCCCCGAAGGCAGAGAGCGCCGATATGATCTCAAGGTAGATTCTATTTCTGCTTCCACGTGAAGAGCAGAACGGAGACGGCGAAAAGGATGAATGAACCGACTAGGAGAAACAATATCTGCAGCAAAGAGGAACCTATCTGTCCGTAATCCAGCACGGATATCAGGGAATTTATGAAGTAGGTGAGGGGAAGGAATTTTGATATTGTGGTAAGATATGAGGGAGCGAAGGTCAAAGGGAAGAAAACGCCCGAGAGGAACATCATTGGGAACATTATCAGGTTTCCTACTACTGACACAGTTTCCTCGTTGTCGGAAACCAACCCCGCGAGAATTCCCAGGCTTGTGAAGAACACGAGACCCCCGAAAAGGATCAGCGCCGTGGTGAGCAGGGTTCCTGAATCGAGGATAAGGGTCGCCTTGAATACGTATATTCCTATTGCAACGAGCACCGCGTCCGAGACGACCAGCAAGAGGAACGAGAAGAGCATGTTCGCCATGATCCACTCGGATTTTGTGAGCCCGCTGAATGATAGCTGCCTGAATATCCTTTCCTTCCTGTAGTTCGGAACGGTGTAAACCATGTTGAACATCGTGCTAAGGACGGTGAAACCCATAAGGCCGGGGACGTAGTAATCTATGGCCTTTCCCGTGTTTCCTATGGCAATCTTGGATTCAAGCACCACATGTTCTGTTGAGTTGTCCATGGCGAAGTTCACCTGCGTCAGAACTCCGCTCAGCGTCTGATAAACCTCGCTTGCAGTTGTCGGATCCGCATGCCCTTCCAGGATCACCTGAGATCTCCCGTCATACAGGTTGGATGTGAAGTTGCCAGGTATGAGAAGGGCAGTGGAAACGGAGTTGCTCTGAATGTAGTTGCTCAGATTCTGATTCTCAGGGAGGATGTGGACCTTGAACAACCCCGACTGGTTTATCGCATTTACCACCTCCCAAGAAGCAACAGAAGGGCTGTCATTTTGTATCACCAGACTGGTCGGCGTGTATGTGCTCCCTGAGAATATCGCACCGAAAAGCAGAATTAGGATAACGGGAAATGCGATCTGGAAGAATATTGCCGATCTTGATCTTAAATAAGACCTGGAGTGCAGGGAGAAGTATGCGGCAACCCTTCTAAGCTTCATCTTCACCCTCCTCCCCGACAATCCTGATGAAAACGTCCTCCAGACTGTCCCTCCTGAGCGTGAAATCCTCAAACTTCGCCTTTTTCTCGAAAAGTGTATTTATTATCATCGTGGCCTCCTTAGCATTGTTGAGCACAACGCTCACATAGGAGCCCTCCTTTTCGCAGGTGTAGCCTGCTTCCCTTATTATGTTCTCTATTTGATCCCCTCCCCTTATTATCAACCTGTCCTTCTCGTGATGTCTTTCCACTATCTCCATCGGGGATCCTATGTCCACTATTTTGCCTAGGTTCATTATTGCAACCCTGTCGGCAAGCAGTTCTGCCTCCTCCAGGTAATGCGTGGTCAGCAGGATGCTCTTTCCCCTGTCCTTCAGGGATTTAATAACGCTCCATATGTTCCTCCGAGCCTGTGGGTCAAGACCTGCCGTAGGCTCATCCAGAAAGAGTACCTCCGGATCATTTATCAGGGAAATCGCAAGTCCGAGTTTCTGCTTCTGGCCGCCTGAAAGCTTCTGGAATGGCGTCTCTGCCTTATCGGATAGTTCCACCAGTTTGAGGACATCGTCTATGTCCTCCGATGATCCAAGAGTCTTCTTGTAGAAAGAAAGCGCTTCCGCGGGGGTGCTGTTGTATATGAAGGAGAAATCCTGTGGAAGGATGCCGAGCCTGTAAATGAGGGAGCCGCTTCTCTCCGGGTCCTCACCTAGAACGCTTATCCTTCCCGAAGTTCTGTTCCTGACCCCCTCGAGAATCTCCACAGTCGTCGTTTTACCAGCCCCGTTAGGGCCAAGAAGACTGAACACCTCCCCCCTGTTTATGTGGAAACTAATGCCGTTGACGGCCCTGAAGTTTCCGTATTCTTTGACTAGGTTCTCCACCTCAATTACTTTCTCTTGCATTGAAACCTGAGTGAAAAAACGTATTTAACGAAAACCTTTCATTCACTGCGTAGCGAAAGACCCTCCCAAAATATGCGCTCAGAATCAAGCATCCCCTTTGCTCCTAGAAAAAATTTCTTCCTAGCAACAGGGTCGTTGATATGAACGCCCAGCACGTTTGCCATCTCCTCCTCGTGATGCTCTTCCAGTTCCCTGTGGAATGTAAAGTATTCTATTTCCATGTTACGTAGATCGGGGAATTTCTCTCTAGCCTTCTGGAGCCCTGGAATAAGCTTGTCCCACATAGGTATCGCCATATTTTCAAGCCCGTATTCAGCACCCAGAGCAGTAAAATGATCGCTGGAAAAATACTCCCTCATCTTGTCAAGCCACTGCTTCGTGGTGGGAAGTTGCTCTCTGAATATCAGTTCTTCTGGCTTGATGCCAATGCTCCTCAGGTATTTCCTGTAAAGGAGCTCATGCCTTTTCTGAGGATCGTTGTCTCCCAGTTCTGAAACAAGTATCCTGGTCAAAGATTCCGCGTCCTTCTCATTCGGCGTGTTCACAAGCAGCAAGGAAAGGATCGACACCCACTCCCGGGTGAAGTGGTAGAATTCAATGGAGAAATTTAGAAATTCCTCCCTTGATATTTCTCCCTTTGCAAATCTGTTAATGAAGCTGTTGTTCGTGGCAGGGTGGTCCTTAACCATTGAATATATCTCCCTGTAAAAGGAGCTTTCGGATTCATTAAGTGCCATGAAATACTTATGGTAAGACTAAATTTAAACCTTTTCTATCCCCTAAAGACCCCCATCAACTCTTATTGACTGGCCATCTATTCCGTTTGAAAGGCCACTTAGAAGGAAAACAGAAACGTAAGCCACTTCTAGCGTGTTTACTGTTCCCCTGCCTGAAAGCGGAGGAAAGGCAAGTGGCTTCAGTTCGTCGATGTCCTTGGATGAATCGACGCTTCCCGGCAATATAGCGTTCACTCTTATGTTCCTCTCCCTCATGATCGATGCCATTTTCCTCGTAAGCTCCTCGACGGCGCTCTTCGAGACCGCGTATTCCAGAGAAGAATACTTGAAAATGGAGGGAGAAGCACCGACGTTCACTATGGACCCTCCATCCCTGATCAGGGGAAGGAAGGCTGCCACCGTATTTATAGATGCCACAACATTCCTCTGAAAGAACTCCGCGGCCTTAACTGCATCAAAATCACCCCTGCTAGGAGAGAAGATGCCGTGATTGTTGTAAAGGAAATCTATCTTCCCATGTTTCTGCTTCACAATCTCTGCCACCCTTCTGAGGGAAGACAGGTCTGTGGAATCTGCCTTCTCCACAAGGAGGTTTTCGTGCGTGATCCCAAGTTTTGATCCTGATCTGCTGAATGCCACAACCTTGGCTCCATTCTCGAGGAGGAGCTTCACCACAGCTCTTCCCTGTCCACTCCCTGCTCCAGAAATAACTCCCACCCTGCCCTCAAGGGCTTGCCTGAAGTAATCCATGTTTTTATATGGCAAGAAAGGGGATAAAATTTGCCAACTCACTCTCCGTATACAATCCTTCTGTAAATGGCAACTGATATCCCGGAGAATATGAAGACGGTCCCGAGGACAAGTCCAACGATCATAGCCTGTCCCACAGGACTGAGCCTAAAGCTGACTGCGAGAAGAAGCCAACAAAGTATGGTGATAATTCCCAACGCCGCATATGCCCCCATTGGGCTTTTGCCCATACTCCTGTCAGGCAATTGGCTGGAAGTCCTGGCAGTTCCTATAGCCAGAAAAGCTACTGAAAGCAGGGAAAGGGAAAATCTTCCCGCCATGAGGGGTGAAACGTGAGTCAGGAGAGAAGAGAAGCTGTAACCGGTAAGAATGATCGCCGCTATGAGGCCCGCTATGAATATGAAGAACGAGGATGCTATTGTCCTTGTTCCAGTTTTCAGCTTCCCGTCCTTCCATAAGCGCGAAATTGTTAACACGCTCCCAAACGTTATCACGGCAGGAGGAAGCATGACGAGAAGCACATCCTCCGTAGAAACAGCCAGGCCTGGGGTTAGCGCACCCCAGAGGCTCAGAACCACAAGGTAGACGATGCTGAGTATTCCTATGGATGTGGTCAACGGTCTATCTAGAGGGTGCAGGGATTCCCCCCTATCGAGGAAGGGAACCAGGAGGAAATAGATCAAAGGTATAAGGGCGAACACCACCATCGCCTCGAGAGGGCCGTAGAAACCTGAGAACATCTTGAAATCTACCGCCTTGTAAGCGAACAACAGGAACCAGGGCGGGTAAGGTGGGACGAGTGATGCCGCAGCACTTGTGGGCGATGGCCCGGGAAAGGGGGATAGAAGCACCGGGACAGAAGGAAAGAGACCCACGAAACTTGGTATGAAGATTATGAAACCTATCGTGAAGAGACCGAGTTCAATGATGTATAGCAGATTTGACGGGTACCACGGCCTCATATCCTCAGTTTCCGGGGTCAGGGCTGGAGCCCTGTAGTTGCTCACCTTGGACGAGGGGAGCATGGTATTCGCCTCCGCGAGGTAAAAATGATAGCCGAAGAGGAGGGCGATAAGCGCTGCAAATATGATATGGAACCCCAGGAATTTCGAGAAGAGGCTCGTAGGTGTGCCATTTCCGAACCCAACGCTGACAAGCCATTTCCCTATTACGGGGACAAGGGCTGCAATCCCTCTACCGACATCCTGTGCATCGTATGAAAGTACATCTCCCGTAAGTGAATAGCCAAAGTAACCAACTCCGAGCGTGAGCGCGAGCAACACGACCCCTATAACCCATTGAAGCTCCCTGGGTTTTTTGTATGCGCCTACGAAATAATTGCGAAAGAGATGAACGTAGACAAGAACGATCATCGCATATGCACCGTAAAGGTGCGTTGCTAGGAGGAGCTTCCCATACGGGACTGAGTTGAGGACGTATTGAGTGGCATTGTACGGATCCGACGGATTGTAGTACAACAGAAGGATCAGGCCCGTTATTGCCTCATACAGGAAAGCAATGGTTATCAGCGCACCCGTCCAGTACCATTTACCTCCCCATTTCCTCATGTAGTCCGGGGTCTTCCTCATCGGAATGCTGTCCAGATGAGCGCGGGATGAAAACCATTTTGCAAGACTTTTCCTTTTCCCACGGATTCTTGTCAATCTCTCTCTGATCGATGTCATCTTCATACCTCACGATGTGAATGGATTCCCAACATTCGTCAGAACCGTCGTAGTTCCTGATATCGGCGATTCTCCCGAAAGGTCGGATGGTCTTCCGTAGATTGTCGGTCCAACCATGTTCGAGACGTAAAGCTCGTCCGTTGCTGCGTCCCAGACGAGCTTGACCATGGGTAAAGGATGGGTGGTCGGACCAGTAAGGACGGCAGCGCCTCTCGAAGGATCGTAGGTGCTTCCATGACACAGGCAGTGCAGCACGCCAGTGTATGCTTGGCCCTTTATCGTCACGGATTCAACACCCGCGGGGTAAAACCGGAGCTCCGGAAAGATGCAGCCCAGATGCTGGCAGATCGCGCTGTACGCAACTATGGATCCGTTCTTACCAACACCTGGGTAGGACGTGTATGTCTGCCCAGTAGCGGGTATGGTTACCTGCACAGACGGGATTTGGATCGGATTCCCGTTAGAATCCCCGATGTTGAGAAGGAAATTTGGGGTGTTCTGCAACGGGTAATTGAACTGCAGGGCGGCTGGATTGTTTACGGCAAGACTCGATGCCTTCACTGGGTTGCCTGAGGAATCCACTATCTGCAAAGTTGGAAAGCTGGAGATGCCAAGCTGCGGGGGGGAGAGCGACCTGACGACGACCCCAAGGGAGAGACCAGCGCCGGCAACTATAGATGCAGCAACCAAAACTTTCAGAAAATTCCGCCTGCTCTCGTCTATCCCACCGTTCATTGGGAAAAGAATAGAAGGAACTATTTTAATTTTTTTAGCAAACCTATATTGTTTAGGACGAATTAAGACATTGATGAAGGGAAGAAATCTGCTACTTATCACCTTCTCCACTTTCTTCTTAATGGAATATGCCTTTACCCTTACAAACTTTCTTCCCCTCTACTATCTCGGTGTCTCATTTGGGTTCGCTGCTGTCCCCCTTTCCCTTCTTCTTGCTAGGAAGGAGATTGGTGATGACCTCGGGTCCCCGGCAATTCAGTTCTCCGTGCTTGCGACGGCTTTCGCTTCTCTCGTTTCCTTTTTCGTTGTGTACGAGAGGAGCTGGGCAGTGACCCTTCCTGAGCTCTTCTTCGTTCCCGTGTTGCTTGAGGAGTTCAATTTTAGGTATGTACTTCAGCGCATCCTCCTCAGAGAAATGAGGAGCTACAATGCCCTTCTCCTTCAGGCTTTGGCCTACGTGTCATATTATTCAAGATTCGTTGTAGCAAATCATGGCTCGGGGTTTCCGTTTCCGTACAATATTTTGATGCTTTCCTCCGTTTTCGGCATGTCCCTCGTCTACGGTCTCCTGGCGATGAGAACCAGGAACTTTATCGCTTCCACAACGCTTCATTTCATTATCTGGGCCATGTTCCCCATCCTTGCTCTCGTTCCCGGACTAGCGTCCTCGCTCTTGCCCACATGAGGCGACGCTAAATGTAAGTATTATGGGAGCATTAAAGGTCTGAATGCCATTTAACTCTCTCGCAGCCTTGCTTACGGTCGCCCTCATGGTAGCTGTGATCGTCCTTTCCGAATATCACCTGGTTCCCGGAAGGGCATCCAGGAAGGGGAGGTACATCATCTATTTTGTTCTGACGATGATGGCATCCATGTTCCTGGGGCTCATTTTTTACCTCCTCAACACCAGGAACTTTCTAAACACGGTCATCGCAATAAATATCGTAATGGTGCCAATGATATCCGCGATTGTTCTCCTCGTGTACCTGTATTCCATGGAATTTAGAACGAACCTCCACTTGGACAGGGCTGTGATACCAGCGATCTTTGTGATTAACGAGTTCCTTATGACGATATTCGTTGTTCTTCTCACTGGAGGCAGTATTCCCCCTGGACCTTCTGGGATTCCTAACATTGTTAACTCCGTCTACTTCGTTCTCCCTATGGAGATCGAGATGCTTTTTTCCATAGCCCTATTCAAGTTCAAGGGTTCCTCAAGGTCGCTTCTGATCATTCTGGCGATGATGGACATCGTTTCTCCGGCCGTGTTTCCAGCTGGAGGAAGGATCCTTCTTTTCGCGAATGCATTCATAATGGTAGCAGGGATGGTGATTTCGTTTGAAGTACTGGCAAAATCCCGGACGGGGGTCATAAGGGAAACAAGGAGGATAATTGACCTCTCCCTCCTTATCTACTTTCTGAATTCCCTGGGTTTCTTCATTTACTACTCCCAGGGGATAAGGAGCACGGATTACTGGCTGCCCTATTCCCTCTCTGTTGCCTTTGGTATGGCCGTCTACTTCTTCCTTGTCATTTCAGGCAGAAGTTCTGAGGTGACGAAAGGATGGGGAACAAGAAAAATCTGGCTTTTTTACACTCTTTCCATAGCATTCATTGCGGAAATGCTGATGAGCATTCCCCTTGACATCGCAGTCGGAATATTCACCGTGAGTGGTTCCGGAGCCTCAGCGATATCGTTCCTTGTAAGATCGAGCGTTTCCGACTTCTTCGTTGGAAGTACCCTGGCGTCCGTAATACCTTTCATTGCTGCGGTAGCGAATGCTCCCATGTTTCTGCTGCTAATGGGTGTGGAAATGGGTTCCCTTGTGGTGTTCAGGATGAGGAGGATAAAATGGGCTGAGAAGAGACTGAACCTCGCACTCGCCCTTCTCGCCTATTTCACCTACACCCTCCTGGGCCCCAATTATGTCAGCGGCTGGGACAGGCTGCCGCTATGGGCTAACGTCGGCGCCCTTGGCCCTGTGGGCGGAGTACTTATACTTCCTTTAATCCTCTCCTACGCTCTATATGCCGTTCTAGCCGTACTCTTTGGCAGGAGGTCATACTGCAGCACTCTCTGCCCTTCTGCGGTGATGTACGGAGGAACCCTGGGGGAGGAGATGGTCAAACTCAATTATTCCTCAAAGATCAGCAAAAAGAACATAGGAAGCAGATATTCATCCCTAGCAATGCGCCTTGCTTCGATAAGCTGGATATTCTTGGTAGCTTCCTCTGTGGCGAGCTTCGCTGCCTACGAGGGCCTTCTGAGGGTGAAGTTCGATGCTGCCGTCCTCTATTCCTTCCTCGTTTGGAATCTTCTCTGGTACCTCTTTTTCATCTCAATACCATTCCTTGGGATGAGCCCGTGCAGGCGGTACGGCTGGTGCACCACGGGAACATTCGTTGGCTTCTTCAGCAATCTCGGTTTCTTCAAGATTAAGGGGGTGGACCCGGAAGTCTGCTACAGGTGCGATAGCAAGGCATGCGTGACTGCCTGCGAAGTCGGACTTGGTGATATCCCAGCCCAGATCATGAAGAAAGGTTACTTCAAAAGCCAGAAGTGTGTCGGTTCTGGTTCCTGCATAATGGCCTGCCCCTATCACAACATCTATTTCTACGATGTGAGGAACGCGATCAGGGGGAGACTAGGCTCCAAAAGCCCGGGCACTCAGTAGGAATATGTTTGAAAACCACATCACAGGCACGCTAATCAGCAGGAGGAAGAGGGAGAAGAAGAGAACGGCGAGATCTGTAAAGCCGGGGAAAAGGGGGATGGAGTTAAGGCTGAGATAGAGAAATGCCACGGAAATCATAGCCTCCATTGAGAACACGAGTTCTATGATGCCCGTTCTCGCAACTTGAATCCTGTTCCTCATCGCCATCGATATCAGTAGCCCTGATATTATGCCAAGAGTTGCATACATTTCAAAGAAAATGGGGGAGGATAGGGCCATCACGATCGGTTGGGGAAAAAGAAGGAGGATCTGTATTGCGAATGCGGCCACTAGAGAAGCCAAAGGGGCTTTCCTCCTAAACGGGATTATTTGCCCCAAAAAGAAGCCAGAGAATATTGTGACTAGAGAGCTGAGGCCGAAGACCCATAGGTTGAGGATCAAACCAGAGAATGTGAGGAAGGACTCGACAGCCATCAGTGCAAGGAAGAGAAACAGAGAGGAACCAGGGGTGAATCTGAAACCACGCATGTGTCTGGGGTTGTGGAGGAACCTGTTTGTTGCGATTAGCATGGCCACGGAGAACAGGGAGATGTATGGGAGCACCGCCAGTACCAGATACGATGCGGTTGCAGATAGTATACCAATTGTGTTCTCGCACTGGCATGCCAGAGCGGTTACCGCCGCGGAAACCATTGAAGAATTGTGTGGAGCTGTCCTGATCACGAGGAAGGTGTTCGCCGCAGCCAGGTACGCAACCAGCGAGAAAAGAATGGATGTAATGGGGGAAATTGTCAGGGTTACCCGTCCAATGGAGATCACGATACCCATTGCGTAAGTGATGGGAACCCCGGCAGGAGGGATGTTGTCGTAGATTGAGAAAATGTAAAGAACCTCCCTGCCTGTCGGGAGGATACGAAGGCTTGTCGACAGAAAAAGAAGAAGCATGAGAATGGAGAAGGCTGTCGAACTAATTGCAAAGTCCTCTTTACTGCTTTCAGCAAGGGAATACCTGATGGCTATGATGGCAGCGAGGAAGTAGAACGTAGCTTCGTTTATCTCGCCTGAAAAAATGAGAAGCACCGCAGCAGCGCAGGACAGCAGGAAGAGGATGTAGAGGAACCTATGGAATATTCTCAGTCTGGATGAAACCATGTAAATGAAGGAAAAAAAGACGGACTCAAGCGCGAGCAACTCAATCAGTGAACTTTTCTGCAATACCACGCCAGGGAACATCAGCGGGACATTCCAGAGGACGACGATCACAAATAGCGGAAGAAAATCCTTCGTTTTCATCTAAACCCTTACAACAGTCAGCATCAAGACAATGAGGAGCGCAGTCAGGTAGTAATTGCTCGCAAGAAATGCCTTCATTGATAGAAATCTTACGTTCCCCCTGGCGTACTCGAGCAATACCACCCTTGCGAGGAGGTACACGCTCACGGGTACAAGGAGAATGTAATAGAGCATTGGGAACTGTATCTTCAGAAACATCGGGGAAAAGGAAAAGGCAACAAGGATTGACGTGTTGATGAGTACAGCGTTAACCGTGAATCTCTCATCCTTTACGGAAGGGAGCATCGGAATTCCCGCCTTCTTGTAGTCCTCCTTGTATTTTATGGCGAGTGTCCAGAAGTGAGTTGGGGTCCAGATGAACACTATTGCCGCTACGAATATGGACACGGGGGAAAAGGGCGTGTTCACTGAAGACCATCCCGCGAGCGCTGGGAATGATCCTGCTATGCCTCCTATGACTATGTTCCAGCTAGTCCTCCTCTTCAGGGCCACGGTGTAAAGGATGGAATAGCTCAAAAAGCCCGCCATTATCCATACCGCGGTCGCAACGTTAAGAAATTCCAGAGAAATGTAAAGCGAGACGAGGAGGAGAGAAGCTATCGCCACAACGTAGTAAGCGGCATTGCTGAACGATGTTCTCCATCTTGTCCTTTCCATCTTCCCGTCTATGTCACGGTCAAAGAGGTTGTTAGCAAGGGAGGAGGAGAAGGAGGCAAGGGTACCCGCTGCAATGAGGGGCACTATCTTCCACGCAACCGAAAAGTTCCTGAGACCGAGAAGGAACGTTGTTGCTGCCACAAGATCAAGGAGGAGAGCTATTCCCGGCTTGGCGAGTTTTATTGCTCTAGCTATCTTCATTAGGCTCACTCATCTCAAATATCTCCGCAAATGCATTTTGGCCTATTCCATTGAGAGGTATAGCTCCCGTGAAATGAGGCAGGGAGGATGTAGCATTGGATGTGGTTGCATTGATGACAAGCTGGCCGACCATCGTCTCTGGATGAACCTCGCACCAATAAGTGTAGATTCCTGGATTCGCAAATGACCAATTGACCCAGGTAACTGAACCGATGGTCGTCGGAATCACGACGTTCACTATCGCGCTCGAGGCGCTCTCATTTGGACCCGGATTTATTGTGAGGGTGTGGGGTAACCCGTCCTGCTCTATGACCTTGAATTCCAAGAGGACGTGCGTCTTCTCGTATATCGTTGGATCTGGGTGGGAACTATTGTAGTTCCAGCCTAGAGCGTTGGCGTATAGCACTATGAGCACGGTGGAATTATAGCTTGCAGATAGCCCGGTGCCCACTGTATTCGTTCCCTCCATGAACCACACGAACGACCCGCCGGCTGCACCTAGGACTATGATGAAAATAGCAACAGCGGTCGCCTTTCTCATGCTGCCACTTCCTCCTCCAGTATGTTTCCCGTTCCCAGTTCGGCCGGTTTGTAGGCAGAATAGAGGAAATTCACAAGGAACACCAGATAGCCTACCCCAAGAATCACTCCCCCTATCGCCGCCGCATCCTGGTACGTCTGAAATATGCCGAAGTATCCCGCAACTCTCCTAGGCATTCCTTCAAAACCTCCAACAAGCCAGAAGCCCGACATCACCCAGGTGCCTATAGAGGTGAGGTAGAAATGGACCTTGGCAAGAGGGATATTGTAGCTCCTTCCCGCAGTGAGCGTGGGAAAGAGAACATATATTGCCGCGAATGCGACCCCCGTCATCAGGCCCAGAAGGATGAAATGGAAGTGAGATGTCACAGCGTATGTTCCATGGAGAATCTCGTCCACAGCAGGATCTGCGACGTAAACTCCGCTTATGCCTCCAACTATGAAATCAACAATCCCGTTTATTATGAATAGCATGGGAACCGTCAGCTTCACCCTTCCAACCCACATTGTTGCTATCCAATTGAACACGGACATCGCAGACGGTATCGCTACGATGAACGATGTTGTGGAGAATATGATGTCCCACACTGTTCCCAGACCGCTGTTGAACAGATGGTGACCCCACACCGTCGCGCTCAAAACCATGAGAAGGAGAAGGGAGAGTACGCCAGCCCTGTAACTGTAGATCTTGGTCCCCGTATATTTGGGAAGGAGTTCATATATGATACCAAAGGCAGGTATCACTGCAACATAGACAATCGGATGCCCCCAGAACCAGAACAGAATTGCATATCCTAGGGCAGTGCTGTTGGCACCCTGGAAGAACAGTGGGTTAACGAGGTCATAGATCAGCATTCCGTCTGCTACCATTGAAACAGGCGCGGAAGATATTATTAGGACTGCCGTTGATACCACGGACCAGGCAAACAGCGGAATGGATGAGAGCTTCATGCCGCTGTCCCTGTCCAAGAATATCATCTTTAGGAATACCACGCTGGCCCCAACTGCCGCCGTCATTACCAAAAGAACGCCTATTAGGGTTGCATAAGAAAACGTCCCTCCTCCGATTTCGGAAAGCTGATCAACAAGGGGGTAGTAAAAATACCATGAAGCTGTGCTTTTCGAAAGTATTATGAATATCGATCCCACCAGGAACATCCAGAATAGGGCTGAATTTACCACCCCAAGGCTGTCCTTCCTTATCTTCATCAACGATGGGAGAAGATAATAGGTAATTCCTAGTATGCTCCCCAGAGCCCATCCATACAGCATAATTGTCCCATGCGCGGTAAGAAGGATGTTGTATTGTATCGGGGTGAGGAACGATGGGTTTGGGAACCAAAGGGATATCCTCATCCCAATTCCAGCAAGTCCGCCGATGAAGAAAAGTGCAAGGCTTACGATCAGATACCTTATTCCAATGGACTTGCTGTCATCCATGAAGAAAACTGAGAAGCTTAGCTCCCTCCTCATTCTCGACAGGATTGTGTTGTATTCCCCCTTGTCAAGGTTCTCCCCCCGCTCACCCAAAATGTCTTTCCTATAGCTCTGGGCAAAATAGTAGAGGAGGAAGCCCATAATTAAGAAGACTGCGATGGTGGATCCGAATACGGCCAGTTCAAAGGAGAAGCCCATTAAGTGACCACCACCGTTCCCCTCATCTCATAGTGATATTCTCCGCAGTACTCCACGCATTCCATGATAAACGTGCCTACCTGAGTGGGCTCTATGGTTACCTGATTTGGATGGCCGTAAACAGCGTAAACCTGCACTCCGAATTGCGGGATGTAGAGGTCATGGATAACGTCTTTGCTCGTTACCACGAGAGTGTAAGTGGTGTTCACGGTCAGGAAGAGCTTGTCTGTGGTTACGGTTCCGTTTGGATAACTGAACTGCCAGGCCCACTGGTATCCAGTTACGTTTATCACTATCCCCTCCGTATCTCCACCGGCTGGATTCGCAATGTTCTGCGAGTGGGCTGTGAGATAACTGGCGTTGGACACAGCAGCCCACGTGAGAATTGCTATGACGACAACAATCCAGACGACTTCAGCCTTGGTCTTATTGTTCATTCTGTTCACCCTCCTGCCTGAATTTGAATACGGGATAGACCGCCAGGGCTATGGTGGTAAAGCCGACTGCTATGCCCAGGGAAATATAGGATGTTAGGAATGGAAGTTCACCGACCGCAGGTTCTCCGGCGAAATACCCCCTGAACAACGGACCTATGATCAAGAAGGATGTGATGAAATAGACAATGACGCCCTCGAGAAAAATGATTAGGATAGCCCTGATCCTGCCGTCCAGGTTCATTGGGTTGTTAATGAAGTTAGGTCTATTAAATCTTTCTTAGAGGGATGAAACATTTCAATGAAAGCGCACAGCGATCGCGGTCATATCATCACCAGAACCCCTCTGCAGAGCCAATTTCATAAGTTCAATAATCGGATCAGAACCTTCCGGGAGGATCAATGCGATCTCTTCGTCGAGAACGTTCTCCCATAGGCCGTCCGTGCAAATAAATGCGGAATATCCCGGGAGAATGTCCATCTCATATGAATCAGGTTCCAACTCAGCATCTATCCCCAGGGCTCTGGTCAGCTGATTCCTTCTCCAGTCCCCTCTCAGTTCTTCATAGCTCAAATCGCCAGAGTCAACCAGTTCCTGTGCTACCGAATGATCCCTTGTCCTGAGAATAATGTTGCCACCCTCGTCAACAATGTATACTCTGGAATCTCCTATGTTCAGTGCCAGACCCTTTCGCCCAATGAAGAGGAGGGAAGCAAGGGTTGTGCCTATCCACGGCACCCCCTTCTCTCCTGCCATATTGATTATGCTATTATTGACCTCTCGTAGAACAGTGAAGATTGAATCGTAAATCTCTGGAAAGTTATGATTGCTCCTTATCTCCTCGAGAAAGACGGTGTTCAGACGCGTCACCGAGAGGGATGATGCGACCTCTCCGAAGGCACCTCCCCCCATTCCATCAGCAACCGCAAGCAGCCCCTGCTGCTCTGACAGATCCTTCCCAGATTCCAGTGTTATCATGAAGGCGTCTTCGTTGACCCGCCTGTCCCTTCCCCTGAGGCTCTCCGCCTGAACCCACATCCCTTTTACGTATCCAGATGGAATATATTGTGTTTCTCCCTTGGTTTCGTAACAAAAATTAAAATTAGATGGAGGATAAGGGAGAGACTGGGGACCTATCGCATGCAAGAGCGGACATCTCATGAGAAATCGAAAATTCCTCTCCTTGGAGTGTTTGAGCCTCTGACATTCTCCCTTCGTTTCATCAGGGAGAAGCGGAGAATCGCGGCTCTGATTGTAGTCGCGGGTCTTATATCGAATCTCTCCCTCCTTTTCGTCCCTATATTCATAGGGGATTCCGTATCTGCACTTCAGCGTGGCCAATACCACGATATCGTTAGCTATTCCCTTCTCATCCTTCTTGCTTATACCCTTTCTGCTCTGGTCAGCTTCGCCCTCAACTACGGTTCGCAGTATGTATCCCAGTTTTATGCGATGAACCTGAGGAGGGAGTTCATTTCCCACCTCCTCAGGAAGAGATTCCTCTTTTTTGAATCGCAGACGTCCGGGGACCTCCTGTCAAGGGGAACCATGGACATAGAGGCAACCAGGAATTTCATTATGAACACCTTCTCCAGCCTGATACCGACAATATTTCTGATAGGTGAAGGCCTCGTCCTCCTCTATCTTGTCTCACCGTTCTTCTCTCTGCTGCTTGCCCTTGCAACCCCAGTTCTAATTATGCTTGGAATGCGCTCGTCTAGGAAACAGAGACCACTCTGGAGGGCGATCAGAAAGACATATGGAAGGCTAGGGGAGATGCTACAGGAGAACATAGTGGGACAGAGGGTCATAAGGGGGCTATCTGCTGAAGAGAAGGAGATCAGTAAATATTCGTCAGAAACGGAGCAATACTTTGAGGAGAACTATTCCGTGGGCAGAGTGAGGGGATTATACAACAATCTGATGCCTCTGACGGTTGCTGCTGTTTCCAGCATTGCGATTGGAATAGGAGGATACATGGATATGATCAAGGGAAGCAGCGTTGGAGGTCTCGTATCCGCGGTAACGATATTCTCGATGCTCACGAACCCCGTATCTTTCCTGGGCCGAATGGTCGTATTTTCCGAGAATTCAAGGGCTGCTATACAGAGGATCAACGAGGTGATCTCCACCGGGAACGAGGAGGATGTGGATTCCAAAGACTTCCATCTCCCATCAGGCCCGTTGGAATTCTCGAAGGTCACATTCTCGCGGGAAGGAAGGACGATATTCAAGGATATTTCCTTCAGGGCATCGCCTGGAGATTTCATTGGTATAACAGGAAGAACCGGTTCTGGAAAAAGTTCCCTTGTGAATTTGATAATGAGGTATTACGATCCCGATACAGGTAAGGTAACAATCGGCGGGAGGGATATTCACGAGATTCCTCTGGGCGTATTAAGGAGAAGGGTTGCAATTGTTCCGCAGGAGATAAATCTGCTCTCGGGAACCATAAGGGAGAACATACTCTTTGGCATAGACGCAAGCGAGATCGAAGTGGAAAAAGCAGCAGCGGTAGCTGCAATCTCAGATTTCATAGATTCGCTCCCCATGCGCTATGATACCCTCGTCGGGGAGAGAGGAATAACCCTTTCAGGAGGGCAGAGGCAGAGGATAGCGATAGCGAGGGCGATACTCAGGAAGCCTGCGATACTCATACTGGATGATGCAACATCCAGCATTGACCCTGACACGGAGGTTGCAATATTCAGGAACCTGAAGGAATCTCTCAGGGATTCTATAATTCTTATGATAAGCCTCAGGGATTCCGCACTTTCATTCGCCGATAAGATTCTCATACTCGAAGGAGGGGAAATGCAGGAGGGAAAAAATTGACGAGCGGGTATGACGCTATTGAGGACAGGTACCTGAAGCCGCAGAAGGGTCTCAGGACAATGCTCAGGATGGTCAGGGATATCCTCTTCTGGAGAAGGCAGTCCTCAATTTTCATAATATCTGTAGTTGTCACAGCAATAACTGGCGTCCTATACCCGCTGGCACTAGGGTTTGCAATAAACGAGGTTCTCAAAAGGAATTTGCCCCTTCTCACTCTCTATTCCATATCCTTCTTCCTTCTGTACCTGTTGCAGTTCTTCAGCTCAAGGTTCATGACCATCAGTTCCACGAGCGTTGCCCAGGGCGTGATCAAGGGGATGAGAGAATCCTCCTTCTCCAAACTTCAGAGAGTACCCCTTGAATTTTTTTCAAAGGTGAGAACGGGCTATCTGATAAGCAGAATCGCTAACGACTCCGAGTCCATATCTGACTTTTTGACCTATCAGCTGCCACAGGTGATTTCCGGGGTCACCACGATCCTCATATCCGCTGGTATCATGTTCTATCTCAACGTAAGGCTTGCAGCATTCAGCCTTGCAGTTCTTCCAGTTCTCGGGCTATTCACCCTTTCCCTCCAAGGGAGGGTGAGAAGGAACTACCTGAGGACGAGGAGGACGATTGCGGCAATAACGGGAAATCTTGCGGAGACGATCGCTGCGATAAGAACAGTGAAGGCCTTCAATGCGGAGAATGAGGCTGCCAAGAGATTTCACCATCTCAATATGGACAACTTCGATGCCAACCTAAAGGCTTCAAGGCTCTCCTCGTCCTACAGCTCAGTGATAAGGGTCATCGAGGCCTTCGGGATCATTCTCGTGATTTACGAAGGCTCACTCTCCCTGGCATCCGGTCAGATAAGCCTCGGCATATTGGTTGCATTTATTGCGTACATACAGCAGTTCTTCAACCCTATAGTTCAGCTTTCACAGCTCTACAACACCTATCAGAACTCCCTTGTAGGCGCATCAAGAATATACGCAATAATGGATTCTGAACAAGAGAAAGATACCGGAAAAGAGAGCATAGATCATTTCTCTCATTCCATCCTTGCGAGGAATATTAAGGTAAGTTACGATGAATCAGTTGCACTTCGGGATGTTACCGTTGAAATCAGGAAAGGGGAGAGGGTTGCGATAGTGGGAAGAACAGGTGCCGGTAAAACTACCCTTACCAATGTGATCCTGAAATTCAAGATCCCCGATGCAGGAGAGATAACTGTGGACTTCAGGGATCTGAGGGATTTGGACACGAAGAAATACAGGGGGATCATAGCCCCCGTTCTTCAGGAACCTTTCCTGTTCAACGGAACGGTGTTCGATAACATAAGGTATGCGAGGGATGATGTCACGAAGGAAGAAGTCGAGGGATTGATAAGAAGGTACGGGATGGGATATATTTTCAGCTCCCTTCCCAACGGTCTGGATTCGCAGGTGGGCGAGATGGGGAGAAACATGTCAGAAGGGCAGAGGCAGGCCGTCTCTATTCTCAGGGCCTTCGTGAGGAACCCGGAGATAATAATAATGGACGAGGCCACTGCGCAGATTGATCCTCCTTCTGAAAGGGAGATAATGGATGCGATGAGACGTTACTCAAGCGAGGGCACCCTTATCCTCATTTCCCACAGATTCTCTCTAATTACACTTGCAGACAGGATCATTGTCCTGGACAAGGGAAGGGTCGTTCAGGACGGGTCTCTTGAATCTCTCTCCCGAGAAAGGGGAGTGTTCTCTGAACTGTACAGCAGGAGTCTCTCACAACAAAGCAATTAACCACGTGGCTATAAAGGACTGTGGACAGGGTAAGGGTAACGATAATCGGGGCGGGGATTGTTGGCCTGGCCATCGGAGCTGCCCTCGCCGAGAAGTACGACGGGATATACATTCTAGAGAAGAACTGGAAGTTCGGGCTTGAAGGAAGCACGCACAACAGCGGTGTGATTCACTCAGGCATTCACTACCCTCCTGGCAGCCTGAAGGCGAGGCTCTGCGTGAGGGGGAACAGGATGTTGTACGATATCTGTTCCAAAAACGGAATAAAGTTCCGCAGGACAGGAAAGCTCACCGTTTCCTCCTGGGAGGAGAGGGAAGTTCTAGAGAAGCTAAGGAAACAGGGGGAGGAGAATGGCGTGGTCGGAATGAGGATTCTTCAGTCTGAAGAAATCTCCAGGATGGAACCGATGGTTAGGGCAGATGTCGCACTATTCACCCCGTCAAGCGGGATAGTTGACCAGGATGCACTCCTCAGCTACTTTTATTCAAGGTTCATCTGGAATGGCGGAGTTCTGATTACGGAGAGCAAGGTTGACCGTATTGAAAGGAGGGAAGGGGGTTACGAGATTTCAGGCCTGAGCAGGGGAGGAAAGTTCTCGTTTCTTGCCAGAACTGTTGTGAACAGCGCGGGTTTATACGCGGATGCGGTTGCGATGTCTGCTGGCATAGATATTGACGCGCAGGGATACAGGATGGAATATTGGAAGGGGGACTACTACAGGATCGATGGTGCTATGCCAATATCAACCTTAATTTACCCAATCCCGGAGAATGAAGGGCTTGGAATCCATCTGACCCCAGACCCCTGGGGGACATTTAGGCTAGGCCCGAATTCCTATCACGTGAATGATATAAACTTCACAGTTGAAACGAGCGCAGATGTCTTCAAAAAGGAGGCGGGGAAGTACATTCCTTCCATTAGGAACTACGCCCTCTCCCCTGACTTCTCAGGCATAAGACCGAAACTTAGGGGAAAGGGTTTCAGGGATTTCGTGATAAAGGAAGAAAGCGACATCGGATTTGAAGGGTTCATAAACCTTCTCGGCATTGAGTCCCCTGGCCTTACCGCTGCACCGGCGATTGCGGAATTCGTCCTAGATACCTATTCCAAGATGACGGATTGATCATCCCCATGATATCAGAGGTGAAAGTGCTCCATAATGCAGAGAGATCAAGAGGGAGAAGGAGACGGCTGGGAGAAGGAAGGTTTCTGCAAGACCCACTTTCCTGATATCCGTCCCAAATAGCGAGACCGTGATGCGTACCAGGGAGAGCGAATATATGAAGAAGGGAATGCTCAAGAGTCCGAGAAATGGCGGGAGCAAGTTATAGAGAAGCAGCCTTCTGTCCCTCTTCAGCATGGCAAGAACGGCGAACTCCGACCCAAGAAGATACAAGAAGAGCGTGGCCGCAAGAAGAAGTGAGAGCGGTATGGCAATCTCCAGTGTCAGCGTGAAGAGGAGGGAGTATGCCAGTAGACCAACAGCATTCCCGTATCTGTTCAGCTTTCTTCTGGCCAGGGGAATGCGTAGCGCATATGCAGCCAGGAAGAGAATGTAGGGAAGTATGACATAGAGGTCAATAAGAAGGGATATTAAGGCTATCAAGGAAATCGTTGAGAGAAGAAATACGTCACTTCTCTTCCTAATTGCAAGCTTCAGCGGCACATCATATTCGAATAGGCCGATGAAAATGGGAAGCCAGAAAATTACTACCTCCGGGTTTCCCTTCGTAGACAATGCGTATAGAATTGATGAACCCCCAAGGAGAACTGACGTAACAACATTCCCATGTTCAACAGGCCTTCTCATTTTTCTGCCACGTGAACAACTTCAGCTGTTAATCCCCTGAGCCTGCTGACCGGACAGCTCAGTTATCTTCTTTGTTGTCCTGTGGTAGACAAGTGCAGCGGCAACAAAACTGAACACGGGGAAAAACAGTCCGAATATGAAGAGAACCGCAGCTGTGGCAAATCCGCCGTATTTCGCGTCAAGGCGGAAAATACCAACGATCAAGGAAAGTATGATTCCAACGAAACCTACAACTCCCCCGGCGAGGATGAAAATTCCCCCGGCCAGTACTACGACTGGGAAACCTAGTATTGACGATGAAACTACGATTACGATGCCAACGAGTATTACAACAAGTCCGGAGAAGTAAAGCGTCGTTCCCTCATACGGGCTCCGGAATTCGGGATAATTCCCCTTGAGCAGACCGTAACCTTCCCTCATGAACAGAATAGAAAGGATGAGGATTATGAACCCTACGATCGATAATACAACGGAAAACATGAGCGCAGGACCTATATGGGAAATGTTGCCCCTGCCAATCTCAGGTATTACCGTCCATATGTAGCTGACAGATATCACGAAGGAGATTGTGGAGAAGACGTAACCTATTATGGCCATTATGGAAAATAGCCTCACACTCCTGAGAGCAGCTAATTCCCTTGGATCACTCCCTTCAGTTTCCGCTGTCATCACGCATCTCCAATGCCATCGGACTATAAATAGGAATGCGGAACTATCTCCTTCTCCTTGCAATCATCACTATCAGGGCCAGTACTATGAGCACGATTGCCCCTATCGCATAATAAACATCCTGGTTGCTTTTCTGAAGGCTGACATTCAGGACGACGACCTTGCTTGTGTTGTTGACAATTATGTTCTCTGAGTAAGTCTGGTATCCTGGGGAAGATATCTTTATTTTGTGTGCCCCGGGTATCAATGTGACGTTGAAGTGGCCTGAGTTGACGGGTATCGTCTTTCCGTCCACAACGAGTGTTGCCTTCAGGGGAGTGACGTTGCCAATGAGGTACACGTAGTAAATAAACAATATCTTAATCACCACGTTGCTTCCGCGTACCGTGAACGGACCGTTCGTCACATTGGGGGAATAACCAGAGGTGTTGTGGACCTGGAAGAGGTACGAGCCATTCGGCTCGAGGAAAATTACGGTGCTTCCGTTTGAGGCCTGGGTGATGCCTTTTACAGCCACGGACCATTCGATGCCTGGCGGAAGCCCGGTTTCCATGAAGGCTACCTGGTATGTGACCAGGGTGAAGTTGAGGAGAACGGTGACGCTACTCCCTTTCACGACCAGGGAGCCTACCAGAGGGCTTCTGTAATTCTTATCCTGTGTGAAGGCTGAGTAGTTGTATGTGCCGTTTGGAAGCTGGATGGATGTTCTGTTAGCGACGAAGGGACCAAATGAACCGATGCCGCTGACATTAATGCTCCATTGAACCCCTAACGGAAGGTTTTGGGCAATGAATGTGACGTTGTAAACGGTCTTTGCTATCAGCGAATAGACTTTCCCTGCAGCAAGGGAAACATTTTTAGACCAAACGAGAAGGCCGTTTGAATCGTAGATCCTCAGACTGTAATTTCCTGGGCCAATAGTGACATTCACGATACTGTTTACGAATGGAATCATGAGGCCCCCTATCGAAAGGTTTCCTGATTTGAGACCCGTGGTTATATTCAGAAATGAGAGCTCCCCGGGATAGTAGAGTTGTGCCAGAGAGCCGGATCCATTCGTCACATTTGTGAAGATGTAACCTGTGCTGTCATCGTAGTAAGCCCGCGACACCACGTTCCATATAGTTTCAGCGGTATCGGAACCGAAATTGAAAGCCCCGGGTATCGTCTGGAAATTGTGACCGTTCCAGTATTCCAGGGACATTTGAACGGAGGATTTTATGTCAGCCGTGCTGGAACCGTTTCCAGGACCACCTAGAATCAATTCTGCATCGTAATAAGTTCCAATCGGATTCGTTACGGAGCCGTCGACGTAGAAATTGACATCCGGATCCGGATGGGTTGCAAATTTGAATTTTGCAACGTCATAGACCACCCAGCTGAAACCGTCGTTGTATTCAAAGAGAACCGTTGGAACCCCGTTCCTGAGAGTGGAGAGTGCAAGCAGTTGAATCGTGTACGGTTCCTTCAGCCTAATATTATTCCCAGGTAGGGATGCATTGGCAAGGTCATAGTAGAAATAATTGCTTCCGGCCTTGCCTATGGTTCCGTTTCCAACAATGGTGGAATTGGACATGTTGGAACCGGGAGAAGAGAAATTCCAGATGTTGTCAATGAATTGCACCGAGTTGTTGTAAGAATTGAGAAAGGCCACATCCTGAACCCAATAAACGAAGAGGCTGTTGTTGTTCCAGAACACAAGATTGAGATTGAGCTGAATGCTCAGATTGTATGTGATATTGGCGGATGAGTAGTAAGTGCTCAAAGAGGTCACGTTAACGACGCCCAGAAACTTCGTTGTGTTGTACTGATAGGTGTAATATGCTCCAAGACCGGCAGGCTGGCCAAGGCCGTAGTCCACGATGCCCATGGGTGCCGGCTCAAACTGATACGCAAAGTGAGGAATTACAACCTGACTGCTTGGATTTCCGTTCCCAAATATGAAGCGATTTGAATTGGCATTCTCACTGGTTTGCCCAAGGGAGTGCAAGACACCGCCCTCAGAGAGTGTTCCCGCTGGAATGGAGCTGGCGATTATGAGAAGAGAAAAGATTACGGCAAGAACACAGCCTCCTATTTTTATCATTGGAAACCGTAAACTAACTATGTGCTAAAAATTTTCGTACAGCTCGATACAAATTTGTCAGTCAACGGGATTAATATTGCTCAATACCAAATTGCTCTTCAGCTTGGGTGGATTCCCGCCTTTGACCTCATGGACATCCCTGTTTAATGGGATAAATTGCCGTGTTGAATATAATTCAATTCTTCCTCGGATGTGATTTGCAGGACATAAAAGTTCCTGTCCTTTCCATTCGCTTTACCTTTCAATTCTGCCCTATTAATTGGGGCTTTCATTCCAAAAATCTCGGCCCCTATTTGGTGCTGCTGGAATATCCTCCGGTCCTTCCTAAATTCCGTTTCAAATCATTGAGCATCTTTTTGTCAGACAGATTAGAAATGATTATTAGTTGGAAGGGTATAGTCAATTGGTGACTCAATGTATTCCAAACATATGACGTATGTTGCAGTAGCTCTGGTCTTGGTCTCTGTGATAGCTGTTGGGATGCTGTTTCCAGCATCTGTCCTGGGGTCTGGTGGACCAGCCCCTCCAACCGTGTCTTCCCCAAATCCGGCGAACCTAGTGTTCACGTTTACTGTCACGTCCAGCTGGGGCGCAGCATATCACGTAGGCGATAACTACTCCGCGAAGGTCACGAATTTTCCAGCGTACCAGCAAGTCAACATATATCTTGGCCCAGATAGAATCGGAACTTTGCAAACTAATGCCACTGGCTACGGAATTTTAAATTCCACCATACCTGCGATTGCGGGAGGGAGCTATTACCCTACTGCTGTGGTTCCATCACAGAATCTCTATGCTTCGTCAACCCAGATAACGATATCTCCGTTCTTTGAGGTCACGGACCCAGCAGGACAGATGCTGAATGTTTCTGCAAGCAGCTATGAATTCGTTCCTAACAACGCAAGCCTGACTGTGAAGGCCTTCGGTCTTACACCAGGGACCGCCTACAGCATAACGGACCAGCTCGCTGCTCCAAGCGGCATTCTTGGTGCAGATCTGATAACTTCAATCAATGTGGGTTCTTTATCGACATCGGGAATTTACTCTGCCGCAAACGGCACCCTGATTCTGACGTACAAAGCTTACTACAAGTCTCAGGCCACGTCCACGATATCCACGATCTCGATGGGCGCTGTCTCCGGTTACAAGGGACAGACGTTCGCCTACAAGACTATTGGGCCGGCAGTGATCTCCACGCCCTCCTCTTTCTCCATAACATCTCCGGGAGCAAACCAGTCTCTCGCGGTCTCGGGCCTGATACCATCCGGCTCAAGGGTGTACCCTGGAGTTTCTTACTACTACAGTGCTTACATCGGCAGCAGCCTGATATCGCTGACGTTCTCTAAGATAACGTCCACCAGGCTCAACACCTCGAGCGGTTCTCTTACCGGGTACTTCACAATTCCATCTGGATTGGGATTGTATTATCTGAATATAACATATTACGGCAGCAGCTTTTCGTCCTCCATTGGCTCGTCGTACATAGTCATATCAACCGCAGGAACATCTCCGAGCTCCGGGAACCTGGTTGTTGTATCCACGAGCACGGGCTATGAGGCGGTGGGATACGGTTACACAGGAACGCCTGCACCAACGCTGTACTACACCACATATTCCGGAACCCACTCCCAGAGCGTTTCAATGTCCAACGGAGCTTTCGCTTCCTCATTCTCCCCCGGCAGCGAGCCTGCTGGCACCTACTCCGTGTTTACCGAGGTAACTTCCTCTTCCGTGAACTACTTCGTCTACTCTTCATACACAGTTTCCATCGCCATCCAACTTTCCACGAATTCCGGATATGTTGGATCTTCGTTCACTTTGACAACAACAGGCCTTCTACCCAGCACTTATTATACAGTATATCTCGGGAGCGTTAATCTCACAAAGACATCCCCACTTCAGACGGATTCCACGGGAAAGATATCATCCGCCCAGCTGACTGTTCCAGTAGTTTCAGCAGGAAATTACACGCTGTCGGTTGACCTCTACGGCACCAGCACTACCTCCGTGAGCACGGTATTCCAAGTGATCCTTAACAAGAACATAGTCCTGAGCACCGCATCTCCGTATGCATTCCCTGGGCAGCTTGTCCAATTCTCAGTCTCTGGCATCACGTCGGGAAGCAACCCAATCAGCGGGACTATTGTGGGTAGCCCATCGTATTCCGTAACAGTCTCGCTTAATGGGACCGCACTCGCAACTGTTCCAGCGCAGTTTTCTTCGGGAACTCTCACCGGTTCGTTCAAGATGCCGAATGGCAACCCTGATTCATATTATATGATCACGTTCTCTGCAAATGAAACGGCTCTGGTTTCTTATGCTGGTGCTTCTAGTAGCACAGTCTACACTACTATCACCTTCCCTATGACCGGAACACAGAGCGGGTTCATTGAGCTCGTTTCTGGAAATGGAGCCTATATCCTTGGAATCTCTCAGTCCCAGATCGCGCAGATAGATTCCTCCATCAATGCAACGCTCTCAGTGCCTCTATCACAGCTTGATGCTGCAGTGTCGAACATAAACGGCAATGTGGCAACGATAACAACCGAGTTCGGAACTATGGCGTCAACACTCAAAGCGATGAACGCGACAATTGTGAGCATTCAGGCGGGAGTTGCACTTCTTAATTCATCCTTCGGCCAGTTCAGGACATCACTGAAGGCGCTGAATGCAACAGTCACGGAGTTCAAGGGTGATGTGGCGATCATAAACACAACGGTAGGACAGGAACAGGTTTCTCTCAGCGCGATAAATGCCACGGTTAACATAATAAATGGGAAAACCGCAAAAATAGACACGGCAATTGGAACATTTACGGGTAACGTGACTTCTGTGGCCAATGGAATTGCAACCATACAAACTAGCCTGGGGAAGATTCAGGCGAACACAGAGCAGTCGGTTCCGCCCACGGGAACGAACTTCCTGATAGAGATAATCACCCTGGTTCTTGTGCTGATAGCAGTCGTGATTTCCCTACTAGCATTTGTGTCCATAAGGGACCTTAGAAGCAGATTCGGCATAAAGAAAGAGTGATCTAATCTTTTTTATTATTTTATATCATTTTTGAAGTTTCAATATTCATTATTTCTAGCAACACGATGCTTCATCTGGAGCGATAGAGAACACCAGAGGTGATATCATCGAAAGCATTTCCTGCATCTTCAGAGCCCCCATTTAAAATCATAATTCAAAATGCCTTGAAATATCTGAATGCGGAGGGAGGGATTTGAACCCTCGGATCCCTACGGAACCAGACCCTCAATCTGGCACCTTTGACCTGGCTCGGCAACCTCCGCCCACCACAAAAAGAGTTCATTTTATTTATTCTTTGGCTATGCGCCTGGCCACTTTTGTCCAGTTATCCTTTCGTATAGTGAAACATAGAGCTTTGAAGTTTCCTCTATCATATCATCGGGAAGAGGTGGTATTGGTGGTTCCGCGGAGCCGGTTGACCTTGCTGCAATAAGCTTATCGTAATACCCTATACCTCTGTAGTACTGCCGCACGAACTCCTTGCTTCTCTCGACCAATAGCCCGCTTCTATCGTAATCCTCCTTTTCCCAGAACCTGTCTTCATCCGCGGTTCCGAATGTGTCAACGAGGACTGGATTCCGCCATGAATCCATAGCAAACTCCTTCTTCCCATCTGCGTGAATGAGACCTCTCTTCTCCACAGTGCGGTTTATCTCACCGTCCATTTTCAATATGATTTCCCTGATTTTTTCAATGTCCTCGCCCCCAAGACCTCCAATCTCCTTTGCTTCGCTGATATCGAGGAGCCTATCCGTCTTCTCGAACTTCGTTGTTATCTCGAAAAGTGGCTCCGGAAGCTTTTCGCCTCGTTTTGGCTTGCTTTTAAACCCAAGGTCTCTGAAATCCGTTTTTCCCTTTTCTATTCTGTCAAACAGGGAACCGGCTACGTAATACCGCATAACGAATTCCAGGGGGATGAGGTAGTTCCTCTCCCCGGAATGCACCCTTCCCTCTAAAATCCTGAATTTCCTTACCTCCATCTCCCTTCCGTTTCTGAGCGAGAGAAAGTGATTCTCTATCCCCATCTCTCCCGCCTTCCTGAACCAGAACTCCGACGTTCTTGCCAGTGATTCTCCCTTGTAAGGGACGAGGGAAGGGATGATTTTGTCGAACACCGATATCTGATCCGTGAAGACGAAAAGCAGGGTTTCCCCAAGATCGTAGACCTCTTTGACCTTTCCCTTCCTTAAGAGCTTCACGTTTCTAAATGCAAGAGTGTTGCTTAACCTTTTGTCCCTCTTTTGGAAACCTATATTTTCCTGTTTGCAATCTATTCAACATGACAACTGAAGTGAATGTGAAGTACGGAACTGATCTCCTCAAGAAAGGGTTCGCGAAGATGACAAAGGGCGGTGTTATAATGGACGTCACGAACGCAACCCAGGCAAGGATAGCGGAGGAGGCAGGTGCGATTTCAGTTATGGCCCTAGAGAGAGTTCCCGCGGACATCAGAGCAGAGGGCGGGGTTGCAAGAATGGCAGACCCTCTAAAGATAAAGGAAATAGTGGACTCTGTAACCATACCTGTTATGGCCAAAGTAAGGATAGGTCACCTGGCCGAAGCAAAGGCACTGGAGAGTCTTGGCATCGATATGATAGACGAATCTGAGGTCCTCACGCCTGCAGATCCCTTCTTCCACGTTGACAAGAGGAAGATCTCTATACCTTTCGTGTGTGGGGCCAGGAATCTTGGCGAGGCAGTGAGAAGGATATGGGAAGGCGCAGCGATGATAAGAACCAAAGGAGAAGCTGGAACGGGAGATATAATAGAAGCGGTAAGGCACGTCAGGCTGGTGAACCAGGGGATAATGGAGGTTGTTCACGCTGACGAGAATGAACTTTGGGAAATGGCGGTGAGCATATCAAAAAGCTACGAGAATCTCATCAAAGAGGTACGTGGGCAGCTTTACGGGAGGGAAGCGGTTCTTGACAGCGACGTGATCTTTGGCGAGATAACATACGGCGAAATAAAGAACGGAATTCTAGAGGTGCTTAAGGAGATAAAGAAAGCAAAGAGGCTTCCCGTGGTGAACTTCGCCGCCGGCGGCATCGCAACACCAGCAGATGCAGTTCTCATGATGATGCACGGTGTTGACGGAGTCTTCGTCGGGAGCGGGATATTCAAGAGTCCTAATCCTGAGAAGATGGCTTCCTCCATTGTGCAGGCTACCGCCGCCTGGGACGACCCATCAATCCTCGTGGAGATGAGCAAGGGTCTCTCCGGGATGAAGGGGAGGGACGTGGAGAAGATGGCCGAGGGGGAAAAAATCCAGGGAAGGGGATGGTAAAGCAGCTGGATGCGTTTCCTGACAGTAGTTGGACACGTGAACGTTGACATAATACTTGACGTTCCTGGGATACCGGCATTCGGAAGCGAGGAGATAAGGGGGATCAGAAGGGTTTTAGGAGGGACAGGCGCCAACATCGCACGATTTGCCGCAGCCCTGGGTACGCCTGTGCAGCTCGTTTCCCGTGTATCGAAAAGATTCCCGGAAGATCTTCTTTCAGCGCTGAGACAGGAGAGGATAGAGCTCACGCTCGAGCTTGACGATGATGAAGGGCCCATATGCTATATAATAGACTCGAAGGAGAGGCAAACGGCCTTCATGTACCAGGGGCCGATGAAGAAACCGGGGAAGATTTTCAACGTGGAAAGTGAGTACTGCCACTTTGCAACCTCAAATCCAGACTGGATCCTGAGTCTCATGAACAGGTGCGCGGGAACCAAAGTCCTTGACCCGGGGCAGGAAGCAAGGTACAGATGGGACCAGGGGAAGCTGAAGGAAGCAGTTCAGAAGGCCGACCTTCTAATTGTGAACGAGGACGAATTCCACTACATCTCATCCTTCATGGAGATTGACCCTCAGAAGGCAATAGTGACCCTAGGAGGGAGGGGGGCCGCTTATGGAGGCGAGGTGTTCGGGACTGAGTACATCCCGAATGTTTCTACAGTTGGAGCGGGTGACATGTTCAGGGCGGCTCTCTACTCTTCCCTGTACCGTGGAAATGACCTCAGGGAATCCATAAGGGTTGCAAACAGGATAACCTCATTCTACCTGAGGAACGGTATGAACATCGCGACGAAGTATGATTGGGGGGAAGGGTGATCCCTTCTGCAGTAGCGTGTTCCCAATAATCTTATAATCGGCCGCAATTACCCCAGAATGAGCGAGAAGAGGGGGGGAGATAGGTGGTTCCTGTCCTACTTCCCTATGAACACTTCCTCGGGCATCGTCAGCCCGCTTGCACCGTTGTTCATAACAGAGCTACTCGGAGGTGGGATAGTTGATTACTCTATCTACGTGGTAGTCTCTTCGCTCGCAGCCATAGCCGGCCTGATGTTCTGGGGGAACCTCAGCGACAGGTTGGGCCGCAGGAGGGAGTTTGTGCTCATAGGCTTCATTTCCCTCGCCGTGACGGCAATCCTCTTCTCCATTTCATTTAACGTGACGTACTTCATAATCGTCTCCTTCCTCTCCGGATTCCTGGGAAGCGCAGTCACTCCAGTTTCCTCTATACTCATCATGGAGCTCACGGAGAGGAAGGACTGGTCGATGAAGATATCAAAGTTCTCCCAGTACAACAGCTACGCAAACATCGCGGGCGTGATAATAGCGGCTGTCTATACTGGAAGGTTCCCCTCCCCTCACCTTCTCAGGTATCTCTACCTCATGGCCTTCGCTTTTTACGTTGCTTCTGCGATAGTGGGCTATCTCTGGGTACCGGAGAGCAAGCAGAAGATAAACAGGGACGAGATTCCCATAAGGGCGTTCCGCGTGATTGAGAGGGTTAGATACCTTCCATCGCAGATCATTCATTTCAACTTCCATTTCAGGGAACTCCACAAGGATCTCAAGTACATCCTCATAGGGTTCCTGATAATGATGACGGGCTTCCAGCTCTTCTTTGTGGCCTTCCCAATTCTCCTGAAATCTCTTGACGTTTCTTCAACTGTATTCTTCATAATCTACCTGGGTAACTACCTCTTCAGCGCCCTGACGTTCGGATTCTCCGGTCAGACATGCGTGAGATACGGTAACAGGAAGATCACCACGGTCGCCGTTATCTCAAGGATACTGATATTCCCGTCAGTCATTGGGATCGTTGCGTTCATAACCTCAAGGCCTATACTCTTCGTCGCGCTGCTCGTTGTGTATTCCGTCCTCGGGGCCCTCTGGGCATTTATCTCCGTGGGAACTGGAACCTTGGCCTCGAATCTCTCGAAGCCCGAGGAAAGGGGGAGGGTGAGCGGCACGTACAACGCTATTCAGAGCTTCGGAGCTGTAATCGGGTCGGCCCTTACAGGAATAATAGTCTCGGATGCTGGATACTACGTGGACTTCGTGATCGCGTCCCTGGTCACTTCCCTCGGTCTGTACATATTCCTCAAGGAGAAGGAGAAGTAATCACTGCATCCTTACATAAACAGAAGCAAGAAAGCTCCGACATTTATGGAGGAGATGAATTGCGAAAAGTATATAAGTGCAGAGCTAG
>JBMFTY010000013.1:0-39947 GCA_049966795.1 Thermoplasmata archaeon | reverse complement strand
CGGAGGAATCTTCCGTAAAGATGGAGATTGTGTTCTCTGATGAATGGAAGGAGGAGTTCGTAGAATATCCCCACCAATACCTGGTAGGATCGTGTGTTGTCGAGCTTGGAGAGCTGTGACCTACTCACACCGCCGATCGTAGCCGTATCTGTGAGATCATAATGGCCGATGGCGCATTCCGCAAGGAGGACTGCATGCTCCAGCAGGTCTATCCGCTTAGAATACTCATCGATCCCTGTGACTGCCGATATGGTGTTACAGGGTTTCTTTAGCACTTTCCTTAATTCATTGCTCACATGACATATAAGGAATCATAGAATAAATATGACACATGTCAGACAGATTTAAATATTCGAAACTCGATTGTAAAAAATGGAAAAAGAGGCTGCTTAATACCAGCCCCTTACCTTCATTGCCTTAGCTATTCTGTCCACAGCAAGAATGTAGGCAGCCATCCTTGGATTCGTATTGTACTTGCCCATTGTTTCTACTGTGTCCCAGAAGCTCTTTGAGATCTTCTTGTCAAGTCTCTGGTAGACTTCGTCAATGTCCCAGTAGAAGCCGCCAATGTTCTGCACCCATTCGAAGTAGGAAACTATAACTCCTCCTGAATTCGCCAGGAAGTCCGGTATGTCGAAAACCTTGTTCTTTGCCAGTATCTCGTCAGCATCCGGCGTGGTAGGGCCGTTCGCAAGTTCAAGAACAATCTTGGCTTTGACGCTTGCTGCGTTCTTACCGGTTATCTGGTTCTCAAGCGCTGCAGGTATCAGGACGTCCACATCCAGCTTTAGTAGGTCTTCATTCGTTATGTCCTTCGCTCCCTTGAGACCTATAACACTTCCTGTCTTTGCCTTGTGCTGCTTGACCTCGTCGAAGTTGAGACCGTCCTTCTTGTATATACCTCCCCTGCTGTCAGAAACAGCCACCACCTTCGCATGGAACATCTCCGTCACAAGCTTGTGGGCAAACTCTCCAGCATTCCCGAAGCCCTGGATTGCGACGGTGGCCTTGGAAAGATCGATCTTCAGGTGCTTTGCAGCCTCTCTCAGCACGTACATTCCGCCCCTTGCCGTGGCATCCCCCCTTCCCAGGGACCCTCCAATCTCGAGTGGTTTTCCGGTTATGACCCCGGGAACATTGTACCCCTTCATAGCGGAGTACTCATCCATCATCCAGGCCATTATCTGTGGTGTTGTGTACACATCTGGAGCCGGAATGTCAATTTCAGGTCCAATGTATTCTCCTATTGCCCTGACGTATCCCCTGGATAGTCTTTCCAGTTCACCGAGGCTCATTGACTTCGGATCGCATATGATTCCTCCCTTCGCGCCGCCGTACGGTATGTCTGCCAGGGATGTCTTCCAGGTCATCCACGCGGCCAGTGCCTTCACGGTAGACAGGCTTTCCTGGGGATGGAACCTTATGCCACCCTTCGTTGGCCCTCTTGCCCAGTTGTAGTGTACCCTGAATCCAGTGAACACCTTCGTGGTTCCATTGTCCATTCTCACCGGAATCTGAACCTGAATCATGCTTTGCGGCTCTCTAAGAATAGCATGAGCCTGAGGGTCTAGGTTCATAATTTTGGCAGCTTCGTCCAGCTGTTTTTGCGCAATTTTAAATGGGTCGAGTTCTTCAATCCTTTTTTCATCCTTAGGTTGTTGCATCATGATTTCACCCAGAATGCATATCCGTATCGCCTCATAATTCATAAAGATTGTCTATTGGAGCAGATTTCCCTTGCTCTTCCAAGAGATTCACAAAGGTTATTTTATACTTCCACATAATGAATCATGAAGCCTGAGCTATGGTTCTCGGAGTTGCAGAACGAAGATACGAAGTTCGGAGTCCGTATCAAATCTCATCTCTTCTCGAAGGAATCGAAATATCAGAGGATTGACATCTTTGACACGGAATTCTTCGGAAGGGTTCTTGCGTTAGATGGCTGCTTCATGATTACAGAGAAAGACGAGTTCATGTATCAGGAGATGATCACCCATCCCGCGATGATGTCCCACCGTGATCCCAGGGATATTCTAATCATCGGTGGCGGAGATGGTGGTGTTGCAAGGGAGGTACTGAAGTATCCCGTAAGAAGCGTTCATCTTGTGGAAATTGACGAGGATGTGATATCCGCATCGAAGACCTACCTTCAAGCGATAGCATCCTCCCTGAACGACGAAAGGGTGAATGTTTTCAATCAGGACGCATTCGAGTTTGTAGATTCCGCAAGCAAATACGATGTGGTCATCGTAGATTCAACTGACCCGATCGGTTTCGCTGCCTCCCTTTTCTCAACCGTGTTCTACATGAAAGCGAGGAACATACTGAATGATGATGGCATAATAGTCACTCAGAGCGGTTCTCCGTTCATGAATCCTGGCCACATCCAAAAGGCATATAGAGGGCTCTCGGAGAATTTCAAGCACGTGAAACCTTATCTCTCCTTCGTTCCATCTTACCCGTCTGGGATGTGGTCCTACGTGATGGCGTCGAATTCGGAGATAAGAATGCATAGGGAGTTTAAGGGAAGGTACATAAACAGTGGGATTTACGAATCTATTTTTAATCTCCCTGAGTTCGTGAAGGAGATACTCTCTAAATGATTTTCATTTGATCCTTAGCTGCTCCTTCTTCTCCTGAAGCCTTCTCACGAACGACGGACCGAGCTTCGATGCTATGATCTCCAGATCCCTAGAATTTTTCACTATCACGGATTTGCTGTCTGAAGCTATCAACTCCTCGAACTTTCTCCTCTTGCTAACCGTTGAGAGAAAAAGGTAGAGGAAATAAAATAGGGCTACAAGAGAAACGGCGAAAATATAATAAGACCACCCCCCAGTCGACTCTATAAAATTCTGGAATCTGTATGGCAGGATGGCAAGGTCAAAGAAGTATACGGTAGTAAGCACGAAAAAGAAAAGAGAGACCGCTACCATAGCGAGAGAAATTGGAATCTTGAACTCCTTGTACCTACCTTTTTCCACACCACCGGGATTTTGAATTCCTATTTGTCCTTTTGCTTGAGGAAATCGAGGAACGCGGAAAGTGCGAGATATCTGTGCGATAGGGAATTCTTCTCCTCGAGCGTCATTTCCGCATATGTTCTATTTGAACCCTCTGGGATGAAGATCGGGTCAAAGCCAAATCCGTTGTTCCCACGGGGGCAGTCGGAGATGATCCCCTTTTTGATCCCAAGGAAGGTGTTCACCTTCCCGTTATAGTAGGCTATGCAGGTCATAAATTGAGCATCCCTGTTTCTCTCCCCTTCCATCAGCTTCAATATTCCGTTGTTCCCGATCGTTTTGGAAACGTACGATGAATACACGCCTGGAAACCCGTTCAGCACATCGATGAATATGCCAGAATCATCGATGAAAAAGTCTTCCTTAATGATTCCGGTGAGGTAACATACGGACCTCTCCGCGACCTCTTTGAGCGAGCTCAGCTGCTCTTCCGGATAGCTCATCTTCATCAATCCAAGGTCAATTCCGGCCTCCTTAAAGATGCGCTCGTACTCCCTGTACTTACCCTCATTTGAAGTAACTAAGATCAAAGATACCTCCTCCTTCCCTCTATCTCCTTCACCTTGTCCACAACCTCTTCGTACCTAGTGAAGTTTTCGTACCCCTTCAGGAATTCGTTGAACGATTCCGCCTTCCCAAGGGAGGAAAGGGACTCCTTCATGAGGTGGACGTCAATGCCAAAATCCTCCACGGTGGGAGAAAGGCTGCCCATGGATGGATCTATGATCCATATCTCCCCGTCGAAGATTATATTTCCCGCGTTCAGGTCTCCGTGGCTTATATTAGATTCATGCATAGAGGCCGCAACCCTTCCTGAATCCCTGACGAGCGAGTTGAAATTGCCCTCGTTTAAAAGGAGGCTTAAGGGCTTTCCTTTTACTCTTGTCATGATGATTGAAGCCTCGTCAACATCCACGTAAAGGACGGTCGGGGCATTTATCCCAGCCTCCTTGAGAGCACTGAGAAGCCTCACCTCTCTCTTGATTCTTATTGAATTTATCTTTTTGTCGAGGTCGCGGTTTCTATATTCCCTACCCCTTCTAATCTTCTTTATGCAGTTCAGCCCTTGGAAATTTACCTCTTCAACGACACTTTCTCCCCCCACCATGGATCTGGGGGTAACCTTTCTGGAGCCGATCCAGTCAGCCTGGAAAGAGTCGACCCTTTCGTACTGGTTGATCCTTACCCTTTCTGGTTTCTTTGCCCTGGTTGCAGAATACCCGGCAAGCGCTATCATTGCCCCATTGTCTGAGAGGAGTCTATCCTCCGGGAAAAAGTAGGAGTAGCCCCTGAGCTCAGCCATTTCCCTGAGGATCTCCTTCAGCCTCTTGTTTCTCGCAACACCCCCCGTAATCGTAAGCTCTTTCAGCCCAAAATGAGCCATGCCCCTTTCCACTATCTCAGCCAGAGCAGTGAAAGCGTATTCCTGGGCGTTGAATGCTATGTCACAGTCATCGCGACTCCCGATCATATTCTTCAGGTGAGTGTATAGACCGGAGAAAGCCACGTCCATGCCCCTTATGGTATAGGGGCAATCGAGGATTTCCCCACCCTTGAGCGCCATCTCCTCCAATCTTGGGGCTCCGGGGAAGGGTACTCCAAGGTCCCTGGCTATCTTATCCAGAAAGTTGCCGACACCAATATCCAGAGTTTCGCCTAAAATTGAATACCTTCCATTGCCTATTATTTCAACCTGCGTGTTTCCCCCGGAAACGTAAAGAAATAGGGGGGACTTGAAATTCGACATAGCTCTTGCGATCTCGAGGTGAGCAACGCCGTGGTTCATTGGGACAAGTTCCTTTTTGTATCTAATTGAGAGGTATCTCGCCATCTCCACGCCGGTCTTTAGGGCAGGTCCAAGACCTGGTCCAGTGGCCACGGATATTCTGTCCAAATCTTCAGGACCCAATTTGTTCCTCTCGAAAAGCTGGCTCAAAATATCTGGGAATGCATTCATGTGGTGAGTTGCTGCCTCCCTAGGGTTTATTCCCCCTGAAGCGGGGCGGTAAGAATCGGAGATGAAATCCAGTATCCTCCCGTCCTCAACGATGCCCAACGACGCAGTATGAGCAGTGCTTTCGATGCCTAAAACTATCATTCAGTACGTCTTCTACTTCTGCGATATCCTCACTACGTTGCTTCCCCTCAGGATAACGGTGCCAAGTTTCCTCTTGTTTCCCTCGGTAATTTCCTCGGTGCTCGATATAACTATATTCATGTAATCGTCATAACTTTCCAGTATTCCTTCAAGGACAGTGTTGTCCTTAAGGAGAAGGGACACCTGTTTCTGAACCATCGTTTGCATAACAGCCATCGGGACAGCCATCTGATCACCTACGTGTACTCATAAAAATCGTCCTCTTCCTCGTTCTCCATCACGACCTGAAGGAGACCTCTGAGGAGGGCCTTCATGTTTTCAACTTCCTTCCTGAGATTCCTTACCTCCAGATCCAGCTTCTCGACCTTGATCCTGTCATCGTTTTCATCTATCTTCATCCACTACACACCCCTTTGGAATTTCCCCGTATTTCCGGGAGATTTTCCTGATCTCGCCCCTTTGACAATAGGTACAGTAAAGTTCGTTATTAATTCTTTCTAGAGGTTTCCTGCATCGGGAGCAGTATGCATACACCACCCCATAGTCGGGAGGTTCAAGAGTGAGGTCAATCTTCCCCCTTGTTGAGACCACTTTCCCCCATACGACGTCCCTGACCTTTATGACCTTTGAGCACACGTCAAGGTACTGGCCTGTTATCCTGCTCGCGTGGACAAGAGCCCTTGTTTTCATCTCAACGACCTTCTGGCCCTTTATTAGGTATTCCCCGGAAACCACGACCAGCGGCTCATTTATTTCCGTCACGACCCCGATTATCTCATCCCCGGGCTGAATTGTCACCTCATTCCTGTTTCCCTTGACCCTTACCTTGTAATCAGGCCCGATAATCACCTCCCCGACCCAGGATGCAAATATCCTCCCGTCCTCTTCGTACGTCCCTGTTCCTGGTATGAATTCCTCCTCGGTACCTATGTATTCTCCGGGAAGGACGAATTTGCTCACCATACGTCAACCCTCGCAATCCTGACCGGTACCTTGACCTCTTCCTTCCTGTGAAAATCATAGGAATGTGGGATCTCTATGAAGCTCATTTCTTCCCATGAAAGTGTAGCCTTCTGCTTTACGTGATTCCTCAAAAAATCACCTGCATTGTAATCGAGGATGATATAAAAATGTTTAGACAATTTCAGTGCTATGTCCACGAATGGTACGTCAATTCCTCTTTTATGAATCCCGAATGGAGGGTTCATGAACATTGTGTCAACCTCGATGCTGAAATCTGAGACATCTGTCTGCAAAAGCTCAACATCCACCCCTATTTCTTCGCAGTTTTTCCTGGCAATAGTGATCATTTCCCTATCCTTCTCAACACCATACACCTTCGATGCGCCGAGAACCGCGGAGCCTATGGCGAATATGCCGTTGCCGCATCCTAGGTCAGCAACGCTTTTGCCAATCACGTTGCCCTCCTGCGCTGCCCTGTACAACAGAGCCGCAGCCAAGCGGGGGGGAGTGTCGTATTGCTCAAGAGAGAGATTGTAATTGGTTGCCTTAGATAGCCTTGAAAGCACTTTCTCAAGCGCCGCCTGCTTAATTGTGTTCACTGAAGGCATACAATCTTATCAAAATGTTCACTCAAGGACTGTCCTGACCAGTTCCCTGGCTTCCTTTTCAGCTTCTTCCCTCGGCTCACCCTTCATCTTGAGAAGTGCTGCTATATACTTCTGTGCCCTTGTGACCTTCCACGTGCTCCTCTCATGCACTATCTTCACTATGACCTCGGCAATATCGCTATCTACCTCCAGACCAAATTTCTCCTTTATCCTAATCTGCCAGAGCTTTATGAGGAATCTGGGAACGTAGTCTCCCTCCTTCCTCAACCTCTGGTATATGCTATTTGTCATTGAATTTTAAGTGAGTCTTAGCTTAAATACATTGTGGAACAAAGTTCAATGACCAGCGATCACCTTTTTCAGTATTATTTTCTCCGCATGCAGCCTGTTTTCGGCTTGGTCAAATATCACGCTGTTCTTGGAATCTGCAACCCAATTGGTGACCTCCTGTCCCCTGTGAGCCGGAAGGCAGTGCATGAAGATGTAGTCATTTTTCGCAAGTGACACCATCTTCTCGTTTACCTGGTACTGCCTGAACGCCTTCAACCTCTGTTTCTCCTCCTCTTCCTCTCCCATAGAAACCCAGACATCAGTGTACACAACATCGGCGCCCGCCACGGCCTCCTTGAAATCGTTGGTTACTACAACCTCCGATCTGTGCCTCTTGGAAAGTGTCAGGGCCTGGCTCACGAACCTCTCGTCAGGCTCATAACCCTTCGGGGTGGCAATCCAGAAATCCGCCCCGACCAGAGCGGAGGCGAGCATAAGCGAGTTTGCAGTATTGTTGCCGTCGCCGACGAAGGCTATCTTGAGACCCTTGAGTGTCCCCTTCTTCTCCTTTATCGTCATGAAGTCCGCGACTATCTGCGTTGGATGTTCTATATCATCAAGGCCATTTATCACGGAAACTGTAGCGTTCTTCGCAAGTTCCACAACATTCTCATGTTTGTACGCCCTGTAAAGTATGCAGTCCACCATACCAGAGAGAACTTTCGCTGTGTCAGCTATCGTCTCGCCACGACCCATCTGCATGTCGCGGGGAGAAAGGTAGATTGCATGGCCTCCAAGCTGCGTCATGGCAGTCTCAAAACTAACCCTTGTTCTTGTGGACGCCTTTTCGAAGATCATCGCAAGCGTCTTCCTGTCAAGGGACGAATCCTTCCTTCCTGATTTAAAGGATTCCTTGAGTCTTATCCCGTCGTCCACAAACTTTTCGAAGTCATCCTTCATATCCATTACGGAAATTATATCCCTCTTCATCCCAATACCTCCTTCAAAAGCTTCGGAACCTCATAAGGGTAGGAACCCACCCTTACGCCTGCTTCCTCAAGGGCTTTAACCTTCGATTCCGCAGTTCCCTTGCCCCGGGTTATTATGGCACCTGCATGCCCCATCCTCTTTCCCGGCGGGGCACTCCTCCCCGTTATGTAGGCCACCACGGGCTTATTGAAATGATTCTTTATGTAATCAGCCGCCTCTTCCTCCGCTGTTCCTCCTATCTCCCCCACAATGGCAACAGCCTCCGTCTGCTCGTCATTCCTGAACATCTCCAATGCATCAATGAAGTTCATCCCTGTCACCGGGTCTCCTCCAAGGCCTACCACAGTGCTTTCGCCGAGCCCGCTTTCTGTAATGAGATTCACTATCTCATACGTCAGGGTTCCACTTCTTGATATCACCCCAATATTTCCCTTCCGGAATATCTGGTTTGGCATGATGCCCAGTTTGCAGGAAAAGGGCGTCGTAGCCCCGGGGCCATTGGGTCCCAGCACAATCTTTCCCATTTTCCTCGCAAGATTCACTATCTTCATTGTGTCCTGATAGGGGACCTTCTCCGTGAGGATATATATGAGGTCGATACCGTTGTAGAGAGCTTCCTTCGCAGCATCTAACACATAAGGTGCAGCCACAGATATGAACGTTGCATTGGGACTCTCCCTCATCGCTTCCTCGACAGTGTTGTAGACCCTGATACCTCCAACGTCTGTCCCCCCTTTTCCCGGTGAGGTACCCGCAACAACCTTAGAACCGAACTTCATCATTTGCAGCGCGTTGAAGGATCCCTGATGGCCCGTTATTCCCTGTACAAGTATCCTCGTATCCTCGCCGACAAGAATTCCCATTCAGCTCACCACCTTTCTTACCTCGTCTATCGCTTCCATCATATTTGAATATGCCCCTATGCCGTTTTCCCTCAGAATCTGGCGGCCAGCATCCTCATTGACTCCCGAAAGCCTCACAACTATCGGAGTCGAAAAGCCGACCCTCTTTTTGGCCTCAACTATCCCCTTGGCAACGGTGTCGCATCTCGTAACTCCACCGAAAATGTTGATGAAGAGTGCATCTATCTTCGCTTCCTTGAGTATCTCAAACGCACCGACGACCTTCTCAACGTCGTCGGTCCCTCCAAGGTCAAGGAAATTCCTTGGTCTGAGGCCCTTCAGGGTGAGACCGTCTAGGGTTGCCATTGTGAGACCAGCTCCATTGGCTATCACCCCTATGTTTCCTTCAAGCTCCACCAAGGAATACCCTTTGGTGTATGCAAGCTGTTCCAACTGGGATCTATCTGCAGGGTTGTCTGGTATATCCCTGTGCCTGTACAGCGAATCAGAATCAATTATGACCTTTGCATCCCCTGCAACAATTCTGCCATCGAAGAGAACGGTGAGAGGATTGATCTCAACAAGCTCGCAGTCGTAAGACTCGTAAAGTGCATACATCCTCTGAAGGATATCCTGGAACTGTCTCGCCTCGCTCTGATTCAGTTTAAGCTTCATCGAAATCTGTCTTCCGATGAACCCCGAATATCCTATCACTGGATCCACCCAGTACTTCTCTATTTCTGAGTCTGGTACTTCCTCGATCTCCATCCCTCCTGAAGATGAAGCCATTATGAGAGGCTTCCTCCTGCTTCTGTCAAGGGTGACTGACAGGTATAGTTCGCGTGAGATGTTTAACTTCTCCTCAAGAAGGATCCCCTTGACCTTAAGGCCCTTTATAGTCATTCCAAGAACTTCAGAGGCTTTCTCCTTCAGCTCCTTCTCGTCCTTGGCAAATTTTATTCCGCCGGCCTTGCCCCTGCCGCCCGTGAGCACCTGAGCCTTCACTACAGCCGGAAACTCATTCCAAGACAAGTGTTCTGCATCTTCGCAGTACAGACCGTTTGGCACAGGGATGCCAAACTTCCTGAACAGATCCTTAGCCTGATATTCGTACAAGTTCATCGTCTATCCACCTCCTATCAATGGAGATTATAAATTCATTTTCTTGCAATCCTTGCAATGAGGGCTTCATTGACATCCAGTCTCTCTAGTCCGTTCTTTATGCCTATTGAGGCCTCCGGAATTGAATTTGATCTGAGGAAGGCCTCAACTTTATCCCTGTGGCCAATCCCATCCAGCGCGATAATCTGTTCGATCAGCCTTGATATGGAACTGCTGCCTTTGTATATCTCCCTTATGGTTCCGAGATTGGTGGTAAGCCAGTCCCAGATCTCTGCTCTGAAGTTCCTATTCCTCAAGGCCCCATAGATTGCGTAGATGAGGTTTCCCCTCAGCTCCGTCCGGGAAATTGAAAAGTTGAGAAACTCCAGTACATCCCTCGTCTCTGGCATCATGCCCATTGCTAACACTGTCCTTACAGACTCAACATCGTTTTCAGGTGAACGTAGCATGTCCCAGAGCATGGCCTTTTCATAATTGTCCATTGCCGATGACAGAAGGACTGATAGTCTCTGCTCTGCAGGGACGTTGCCAAACTCCTTGATCCTTTCCTTCTGCTTCTCCCTGAATTCAGGGTCTATGACTGCTAGTGCTGTCGAGAAGTTGTCAACTATCACCTTGGAATTCTCCTCTCTTTCCGCTTCGAACAATTTCAGCTTCTCCGCAAAATATTCCTTTGCAATGGAAACAACCTCATTTGAATCAACCACGTTTGATAGTTGCTGGAGGACATCTCCTGTTCTGAGAACGAGGGTATAATCATTCCTTTGCTTTATCATCTGTACAAGGTCCGAGAACTCCTGAAATGATATGTCTCCAGAGAGAAGGAAGGAATAATAGTCGTCCACCAGCTTCGCAAGGAAGCCCGGAGAGGGGTCAGATTGCAGCGCATCTCTCAACAATTCCCCCCTGAGAAGAAGCCTGTAGTAACCCACGCCCTTCGGGTCAATTAATACGCGCCCGTTGATTTTCAGCTTCCTGTTTCTCTCCTTAAGAAGAATTTTGCTTGTTCTCTTTCCCCTATCTATGAAGAGAGGTACTTCCCAAATATAATCATCCTCATTATTCTTGTAAGTGAATCTCCTCTGCGAGACCTGGATAGCATCGCCTTCCCTCGTGACAGCTACGACCGGCATCCCAGCCTTGTCAAGCCACGATCTCATCAATGAAGCCACGTCCTTTCCGCTCACTTCAGACAGGGCCTGCCAGAGATCGTGAGATGTTGCGTTTGAATACTCGAATTTCTTCAGATACCTATACACCCCATCCCTGAACTTTGTCTCTCCGAGGAACTCCTCTGTCATCCGGAGTATGGATGCTCCCTTCCCGTAACTTATCTCGTCGAATATCTCGGCAATCTCATCGGGGTTGCTGACCGGAACCCTGACAGGGTGCGTTCCCAACAGGCTGTCCTTTGACATGGATTGCAGTGTTTCCTCCCTCAGGAAGTCCTCCCAGAGATTCCAGTCGGGATGGAGTTTGGCGAGAATCTTGTAGCCGACAAATGTTGCGAAGGATTCATTGAGCCACAGGTCATCCCACCACTTCATGGTGACCAGATCCCCGAACCACTGGTGAGCAAACTCGTGGGACACAGTGTAAGCAATCCCCTTCTTCTGGGAGAAGCTCACGGATTTATTCACGAGAAGAGCAGATTCGCGGAACGTTATCGCTCCCCAGTTTTCCATCGCCCCCGCTCCGAATTGCGGGAGAGCGACCAGGTGAACCTTTTTAAATGGATACCCTATTTTGTAATACCTCTCATATCTTGGAAGCAGCCTCTGAAGAAGTTTCAGTGAAAACAACCCCTCTGATGCCTTCCCTGGAGATGTTGCCACGATAACTGTTCTCCCTCCCCTGCTTCTGGAGAGGGTGTCGAAATCACCTATCCCCAGGTAAAGAAGATAAGTGGACATCGGAGGCGTCTCCCCAAATACGAAGTGGGACGAATAATCGCTGATCTCTCTTACAACCGGGGACATGTTAGAAATTACTTCTGTTCTGGCATCAACATTCACCTCGATCTTGAACCTGGCCTTGGCATCGGGCCTATCCACACACGGGAATACCGATCTTGCACCGGTAGGTTCCATCTGGGTTGTTATTATCCTCCCGCTCTCATACCTGCTTTCGTGGATTCCCATGAGCGATAGGCTTGACACATTCCCTGAAAACGTTACGGTCAATGAATCAGAATCGGCGCCTTTGATTTTCAGTTTACCTCCTCCGATTTCAAATTCCACATCCCTTCCGTCGGCCTTCACGGACTCAATTGAAAGCCCGTCACAGTCAAGTTCCGCCGTGTCCTCAAACTTGCCTCTTATAATTTCAATGCCGCGGTACTTCAAATCATTAAACTTGAAATCAAATCTGAGTTCGTATGACTCCACTCTCATGCTCACAAAATAGGTACTAGTGCTTAAAAATTTTTATAAATAAAAACAAAAATACGCGCTAATTTCTTCTCCTCACGAGCAGGGCAGCAAGGATGGAGATTAGAACAATTGCCACCACGCCGACAACCAGGTATCCTTCCCACGAGGTACTCTGGGATGGAGAAGAGACAACCGCCAGCTCATTGCCGGATATAGGTTGCGCCTTGCCCGTGACGGCCAACGTCGCGGACGGATCCTGAACTATCTTCAGCGTGTAATTGTTCCCATTGATATTTTCTGTTGAACTGTACATCATATTGTTGCTCTCGTTGTAGTAGAGGTAAGTGACGTTTGCTGCTGGGCTGTAGTGGGATTGCCATTGTGACAGGGGCACAGAGAAGACGTTGAAGTCAATAGTATCCTTGTTCATTTCCTGTGAGTTTCCGAGTATCTTGGAAAGGTCAAAGAAATTGTTTCCTTCTCCCAGTGACAGGTCGCCGAGAATGTTCACGTCCATGTTCTCCCTGACGTCATGGCGGAAACTTCCGTTATGTGAACTCACCTGAAGGATTCCGTTGAACGTGCTCATTAGCTCGCCCTGCACTTTGAATGCCCTCCAGGACATGTCCACTATGGTTCTGTTCCCCACCTTCTTCGTTATGTTCGTTATCTCAAGCTCGAGAGTTAGGTTTCTGTAAATGGTCAGGTTCGTTTCATTTGCGTGAACGTGAACCTGATAGAAGATGGTTGCATTTACAATATGCGCTTGGGGAATCTGCGAGGTGTTTGTGCTGTTGTTCGTATTGTCAAATGGCAGATTATCGCCACCGTTGTTATTCGCGTGTTCCCTCATATCGTTCTGTAGGGAAAATATTCCGGACGAATTCAGGGATGCAGTTGCGTTGAGCCAGATTGTCGTACCGTTAAGCATATGGGATTGTTCTGAGTTGTTCGGGTAAGTGTAGAAGAGCCTGTAATCGCTAGAAGCATTGACAGTGGCAATGTTCGTAGCAGTGTTTATTGTGGCACGCAACACGGTTGCCGAGCTCGTTGGTACAATCACGATAGCCAATGCCAAAACCACTGCTAAGACCGCTAAAGCCTTCATAGCTTCTGATTCTGGATGATATTAATTAGTTGCTGGTACAACTATCAAAAAATGGTACAATATTGAAATCACGGATACCTCTCGACAGACTTAATTTCAAGTTGCGATTCCAAGAATTCCTGTTCGCTGAGCTGACCTATCGACTTGAAGAAGGAATCCAGGCTGCTCTTCTCGAATATCATCGTTACTTTCGATCTCTCCCCCTCCACCTCAAGAAGGTAGTTGAACGGGAGGTCTATGTCAGATAGCTTGTATGGGTCAATCAGAATCCCCTGCTCTGGAACAATTGCATGGAATACCTTGCCGCCTGTTTCACTCTTATGCACCAGTTGAAATTCCTTCGCCTCTTTCTTCAGTTCCTTCTCCCAGTCGGGGAATTCACCATCGATGTCGTAAAATACGTCAAGGAACCCATTTCTGTCCACGCTTCTTACCATGATTACGGCCCTGAACTTTTCATTTGATCTGGCATATCTGAGTGTGAATGAGTTTGTGGGAACAACGTAGAACGTCATTTTCTTCATTTCCCATCCCTTCTCATTCTCCAGTATCCAGTCCCTGTCACTCCTCACGGGTCCGAGATAATCTATGCTGAAGAAATCCCTCCTCTCCGAGTCCTTGAAGACTATTCTCTGCAGTTCAGATGAGGATTTGAAGAATTTTATCCTCAATATGACTTCACCCTCCGAAACGAAAATAGGGACGTCTATGAGCGCGTTCTTCACCCCCAGTATGGAATTTATAAGCTCACAGACATAGCATTCCTCTTTGACATTTATCGTTACCCCGGCCTTTCTCTCCATGATGTTGTAGCCACGGTTCCTCATAGCCTTTCTTAATTCATCCATCGTCTTGCCCTCTCGAAGATAAGTTACCACCGCCTCCGTGCTGTCTCCCCTTTTATAAAAATTGAGGTAGCCATTGAATCCGTATACCTTCGAGAAGTAGCTGACAGGTGACCTCATGTCCTGAAATCTGATTACCATTTCGCTGTCCAGTGCAGTCATATTTGCCCTTAGTATTTTCTAAATTTTATAATTTCCTGTCGTTTCCCAGATCGGATAGAGGCCCATCTTTCGCCGTCAGGAAAGACATGTTCCGCGTTTCTTCGAGATAACGCATTTGAAATAATCCACAAGTAATTAATTCAGAAGAAATCCGCTTAGAGCGATGGGGATCTTCCTCCCATCGAAGCCCCATCTCAGGCTCCGGCTGCTCTCACAATGGCACCCTCTGGTGGCAGAATCTCCCAACAATTCCCCGCTCAGTATCTCCTGCTTCCATTCTAAAATTTTAGCAGGTCTGGTGCAACTCGTATGACTAAGTTTATAAACTTTTTTGCACTAAGGTAAAGGTCAAGTGACCTCAAAATGACGCTAGTAGAACAATCATACTCTGAAGGACCTATTACAGTGGATCTAATGGCGAGAGCCATTTCCAACGGCATGAGCAGGCAAAGCAAGAAGATGAGCGAACAGGAGGCGTATGATATAGCTTTCCATGTTCTGAACTTCTTTGGGTACAGCAGGTACGTGATAGACAACATGCTCGAGCCTGAGGATAGGGATGCATTCTACATGCTCGAAGACCTCGGGATACTTGACACGGAGAGGGAGGAAACCACGCTTTTTGACGGCAGGGAGTGGAGGATTCATTACTGGCTGATAAAGCCGGAGAATGTAAGGAAGCTTGCGATGAGCAATGGTACCAAGGCTGAAGAAACAAGAACGGGTGAATCGATGCTCTATGAGGGCCTTCCTGACGACATTTGGAAGATGAAAGAGTAAGGCCATGCACGTTGCCGTAATAGATTTCGACAAATGTCATTTCAAGAAATGCCGGCAGGAATGCCAGTTTTACTGCCCGCCCGTAAGGAATAATATAATGGCTGTTGACTTCACGGATACCGGTTACCCGCAGATCCATGAAGACTTGTGTATTGGGTGCGGTATATGTGCCCACAGGTGCCCCTTTGAAGCCATAAAGATAATCGGAGTCCCCGAGATGGAAAGGGGACACGAGGTTCACAGATACGGAACAAATGGATTTGTTTTGTATGGTCTCCCTTCCCTCGAGGTGAAGGGAGTAATAGGAATCCTTGGCCAAAATGGAACTGGGAAAAGTACAATACTAAACGTTCTTACTGGGAACATAGTCCCAAATTTTGGGGGCTCAGGCAAGGGAAAGGGGGACGTGATAGAGAGGTACAATGGAACGTATCTAGGGTCATACTTTGAATCCCTGTATTCAGGTAGGTTGAGGGTTTCACTGAAACCGCAGTACGTGGACACAATATCAAGGGTTTACAGTGGCAAAGTCAGTAGCCTATTATCTCAGTACGGTGAGGCAGGGAGAAGCAAGCTTGAGGAGCTCGGATATGGGGAAATCTACGATAAGGATATCAAGACACTCTCCGGCGGAGAGCTCCAGCTTCTGGCAATAGTGGCCGCCATCCTGAAGCCGGCAGATGTTTACTTTTTCGATGAACCCTCCTCCTATTTGGACATATCGCAGAGGTTGAAGATTTCAAAGGTAATCAGGTCCCTTTCCGAGAGTAGGAAGGTCGTGGTTGTTGAGCACGATCTTGCGATCCTTGACTTCATGACTGACTATATACATCTCACGTACGGAGAGCCGAGGGGATATGGTATAGTGAGCAATTCTTACTCCACCAGACAGGCCATAAACTCGTATCTTACCGGATACATTAGACAGGAAAACATGAAGTTCAGAGATTACGAGATAAAGTTCACCAGAAAACCTCCGGAAATGGACAAAAGTCTCGTTCCGGTTATTACATGGTCGGAGCTGGAAAAGGGGTATCAAAACTTCAGTCTCAGGGTGCATGAGGGAACGCTTAGAAAGGGCCAGGTTGTCGGTGTCATAGGGCCGAACTCAACGGGAAAATCGACATTTGTCAGGATGATAGCAGGCGAAATATCGCCGGAATCCGGCCAGATTTCGAGAACAGTGAAAACGTCCTTCAAGCCGCAGAGCCCGGAATCTGATTTCCAGGTAACCGTATATGAATTTCTCCAGAAATCCCTTGGGGACAGGGCGTCGGATGTTCAGTTCAGAAATGAAATCATGAAGCCTCTCTCCATAGAGGGAATCGGAGACTCGTATGTATCCGATCTTTCAGGTGGGGATTTGCAGAAGGTCTACATAGCTAAAACACTTGGAGCGGAAGCCGATGTTTACATCCTGGACGAACCGTCTGCCTATCTGGACGCGGATCAGAGGATGATCGTTGCCAGAATGATAAAGAGGTTTGCGGAGAACAACAAGAGCAGCGTGATGGTGGTGGATCACGATATATATTTCATAGACCTGATATCCACTTCTCTTATGGTCTTCACTGGTAGGACGGGAGTATATGGTGAAGCCATAGGTCCCTTGAGCCTCCGTGAGGGAATGAATCACTTCCTGAAGAATTTGGACATAACTTTCAGAAGGGATGAGAATACCCAAAGGCCTAGGATAAACAAGCCTGATTCAAAGCTGGACAAGGAACAAAAGAAGGCAGGGGAATATTACTATTATTAAAGGAAGGATAAAGAAGATTTAATAACGATCAGGCCTTTTGACAAATGGTGATCGCTTGACAAGGAAAGTAGCCATGGTTGCAGGTGGGTTGACGTACTTTTCTAAGGCAAGAAAGGACAAAACACAGGAAGAACTTGCTGCGGAAGCTGCACGGATGGCGTTGTATGAAAACGACGTAAATCTTTCGAAAGATGATATAGATGGAACCGTGGTTTCGTATTTCTCGGATCACTTCGAGAATCAGTTGCTCTTCGGCTCAATTATCCAGGACTACCTGGGGTTCAATCCAAAGCCATCTGTGAGAATAGAGGGAGGGGGAGCCACAGGTGGGCTCGCTTTCAGGGAAGCCTACGCGCACGTCGCGTCAGGTCTTCTTGACACGGTGATGGTCATAGGATTTGAAAAGATGTCCGAAGTCAGCACCGCAAAGGGAAACGAATTCATCGCTCTGGCCTCAGATACTGACTGGGACTTCCCGATAGGAGGGTTCTACAGCGGCTACTATGCTCTAATGGCAAGAAGGCACATGGAAGAATTTGGTACCACCGAGGAACAGATGGCACTGGTGGCGGTGAAAAACAGGAACAATGCCCAGCATAACAGATTTGCCCAGACGAATCCGAAGATGAATCCCTTCGGGATGAAGGATGGAGGAAAGATAACGGTTGATGACGTGCTGAAATCTCCGTACGTTGCCTATCCCCTGAAGAGGCTTGATATATGCCTCATGAGCGACGGTGCCGCGGTGGCTATTCTTGCATCCGAGGAAAAGGCGAGGAAGATAACAGATACGCCAATATGGATAACGGGAACAGGTGCCGGAACGGATGCGATGAGAGCAGGGGACAGGCCTAGGACCCTGGGCGGGGTTCCTGTTCTTCCTCATGAGAAAAAGAGCTGGTATGAAAATCTGGAATATCCTGGCGTTCATTCATTCCGCGCGGGAAGGGAGGCTGCCCGGCAGGCTTACAAGATGGCAAATATAACGAATCCGTTGAAGCAGCTGGATGTGATAGAGCTTCATGATGCATATACCAGCAGTGAAATTCAGACTTACGAGGACCTTGGTCTGACCCGCTATGGTCAAGGAGGAAAACTCATAGAGGAGGGGGTCACAACTATGGAAGGAGACCTTCCAGTCAACCCCTCCGGCGGGTTGATAGGCTCAATGCATGCAGTCGGTGCAACAGGAGTCATGCAGGCGGTAGAGGTTTTCTGGCAGCTTCAGGGTGTCTCCGGAAAGCACCACGGGTCCGACAAGATTCAGGTTAAGAATGCGGAAAGGGGACTGATTCATTCGCACGCAGGTACCGGTACCTATGTGACCGTTTCCATAATGGAGAGGTGATAGAGATGACAGAAGTTTACTCGATAGACCCACTGATAATAAGGAATCCTTATGAGATTGTTTACAAGCACTCGTACGGCAAGACAAGTAAGTTCTTCACGTCGCTGTCCTCAGGAAAGCTGATGGCAACGAGGTGCGAAAAGTGCAAGGTTACATTCCTTCCCCCGAGGGCAGACTGTCCGTACTGCCTTTCTGAGACAAAGTGGGTAGAGATATCAGGGAAGGGGAAGATCCACACTGTGACCACCCTCTACTTCTCAGGTGAGAAGTTCCTTAAGGACCTTCCATTCCAGCTTGTATATGTGGAACTCGAAGGCGTCGACACGCTCTTCCTCACAAGGCTCAGGACCAAGGACATGAAGAAGGTAAAGGTTGGAATGAAGATAAGGATGAAGGTAGCCAGGGATCTGGAGTGGAGGGCATCTGACGTCTGGGCCGAACCCGACGAATAGAAGGAACGATCAGTACTTGTAGAATCCCTCGCCGCTCTTTCTACCTAGCTTTCCAGCTTCAACCATCTTCCTGAGTATAGGCGCAGCCCTGTATTTCGGATCTTTGAACGATTCGTACATCGTGTCCATTATGTTGACCACGGTATCCAGACCTATCAGGTCCCCAAGCGTTAATGGTCCCATTGGGAAGTTCCCCCCTAGCTTCAGTGCCTTGTCTATGTCCTCCTTGGAAGCAAGCCCCTCAGCGTATTCGAAAGCGCCCTCATTCACCAACATCACAATTATTCTAGTTGTGACGAAGCCAGGAGAGTCGTTCACTACCACGAACTCCTTCTTCAGGCTCTTTGAGAATTCAATTCCTCGATTCACAGCTTCCTCCGAGGTCCTGACTCCCTTTATCAGCTCTATGAGATTCATCAGCGGCACGGGGTTGAAAAAATGAATGCCAAGGAATCTCTCCGGCCCGCTGAGAACAGAGCCAAGGGATGTTATGCTTATGGAGGATGTGTTGGAAGCTATGATCGCTTCCTTCTTCGCGACTTTTTCCACCTTTTTCAGCAGCTCCGTTTTTTCCTTGTAGTTCTCGATTATCGCTTCTATCACGATATCGCAGTCAGAGAACGCTTCAACGCTTTCAGCGAATGATATGCGCGCCATTATCCTTTCCTTAGGTTCAGTGATGACCTTCTTCTCCACGAGCTTGTCCAGGCTCTTTGCAATGGACGACATGCCTCTGTCAAAATAAGCCCTGCTGACATCAGTTGCAACTACGGTGTGGCCGTTTGTCGCGCAAACCTGTGCGATTCCCGCACCCATTATTCCCATTCCAGCTACTCCTATCTTCATTTAAACCACCTCCATCGCTAGGGAATACGCCCCTCCCCCTCCGTGGCAGATCGTAGCTATCCCCCTTCGGAGCTTCATGTCCTCGAGCTCCCTGAGCAGCCTGAGCGTTATTATCGCGCCGGAAGCACCGAGGGGATGCCCGAGAGCTACCGCACCGCCACGCACATTGAATTTGTTTGGATCAATGCCGAGCCCGTCCCTCACCCCTATGGATGCAACTGAAAATGCTTCATTGTGCTCCACAAGGTCAAATTCACCGATCTTCATTCCAATTCTTCTCAGCATGTTTTTAACTGATGGCACAGGTACATAAGGGAAATCAGCGGGATCTGATGACGTGGTATCGAATCCGATGAGCCTTGCCCTGGCTCTGAGCGAGCGTTCAGCAATGAAATCCTCGTTCGCGAGGACAAGTGCTGCGGCACCGTCGCTCAGCTGGGATGAATTTCCTGCGGTCAGAATACCGTTCTCAACGAACGCAGGCTTAAGGGATGAAAGCATCTCCATGCTAGTTTCCCTGAGACCTTCATCCACGTCCAGACCCTTGACTGGCGCCATCTCCTTCTTGAAGAAGCCATTCCTAGTGGCTTCTGAGGCCCTTTTATAGCTCTCCAGGGAGAACCTGTCTGCCATTTCCCTCGTAATGTTGTTCCTCCTCGCCCATTCGTCAGCAATCGCACCCATGTGTTTGTTGTACTTGAAATCCCAGAGGCCATCCTTGACCATCGCATCCATAACGGGCCTGGACGGAAGAATTCCTTTCGTCTCTCTTCTGAAGCTTGAATCAAGTATGAAAGGTGAATTGCTCATGCTCTCCATTCCACCTGCAACCATCACCTTCCTCTGTCCCGTTTTTATCTGAAAATAGGCGTTGGCTATCGCAAGCATTCCGGAGGCACAGACCATGTTCACCGTGGATGCGGAAACTTCTGCAGGTACGCCAGCAGCGATGGAAGCCTGTCTGGCCGGATCCTGACCGAGGCCAGCCTGAATTACGTTTCCCATCACGACCTCCTCAACGTCCTTTGGCTCAATGTCTGCATCCTGAATTGCGGCCCTTATAGCTACTGCGCCTAGGTCAATCGCGCTATAAGGAACTAGCGATCTACCATATTTGCCGATGGGGGTCCTTTTACCTCCAATTATATACACATCAACCATTCAAACCACCATTTTGACAACAAAACGAATAATTTTCCAAGAATTAGCTGTGTCGGTCAAATTAGATCAAAAACTATATTAGTTACTCGCATAAAAGGATTTATAGGAGCCAATTTCCTGCCTTTAGACCGGGAAAGGAATCCGTGCTATTTATAAATCAAGAACTGATATATAGTCGTGAAATTCATTGAGCTTGCCACTACCCTGGACAGGATAGAGAACACGACGAAGAGACTAGAGATGGTGGAGCTTATTTCTAATCTCCTTAAAAGGGCCGACGAGGATATCAGGGAAACGGTTTTCCTGCTCCAGGGTAAGGTTGCGCCTGACTATGAGGGTATAGAGCTTGGCATCGCGGAGAAAATAGCAATCAAGGCAATCTCATCGCAGAGTGGCAAGAGGGAGAAGGAAATAGAGGATGAGCTTGTGAAGAAAGGGGACCTGGGGCGTATAGCGGAGGAGTACCTGAAGACTAGGAGGCAATCCGCCCTCTTCTTCGAAGAGCTCACTGTGAAGCGAGTCTTCGAAACCCTCTTGAAGCTCGCAAAGGAAACCGGGGGAGGGTCGCAGACAAGGAAACTTCAGTATCTTCAAGATTTGCTGCAGAACGCAGAACCGGTGGAGGTGCGTTACATCATAAGAATTGTGACCGGTAAATTGAGGGTTGGTGTCGCAGATATGACAATTGTTGACGCGATAGCTTCCGCCTTCGGTTCCAGGGAACAAAGCGACATTGTGGAAGCCGCCTTCAATGTCATGCCCAACCTCGCGGAACTTGCGTACAGGGCAATGACGTACGGTGTGGAATCGCTTGCATCGATCAGGCTCGTCCCGGGCATCCCTATAAGAGCAATGCTTGCGGAACGCCTACCGTCTCTGAAGGACATTCTCGACAGGATGGGCGGAAAGTTCGCCATAGAATACAAATATGATGGCCTTCGGGTGCAGGTCCACAAGATGGGGAAGAACGTTGAACTCTTTTCGAGAAGGCTTGAAAGGATCACGTCACAGTTCCCAGACATCGTCAGGGAGATGAAGGAGAGGCTGAAGCCTGAGTTTGCTATAATGGATGGGGAAGCGGTGCCTTACAACCTTGAGACGAATGAGATGCTTCCCTTTCAGGAGATCTCAAGGAGGAGGGGCAGAAAATACGATCTGGACGAGACGATGGAGAGGATCCCCGTTGTCGTCTTCCTTTTCGACGTGATGATGGTGAACGGAAAGAGCCTCATGGACCTACCGTATCCCGAGAGAAGGACGAATCTGGTTAACAATGTTGCAGAGGGGGAGCGTGTCAGGATCGCAAAGAGCAAGATAGTTACGGACGTTGAATCGGCAGAATTGTTTTTCAACGAAGCACTTGAAGCTGGGTGCGAGGGTATTGTGGCGAAGAGTGTTGAGGATAAATCTATATACAAGGCGGGGGCAAGGGAGTTCCTGTGGATAAAGTACAAGAGGGAATACCAGCTTGAAATGGAAGATACAGTGGACCTTGTGGTGGTCGGTGCATTTGCCGGGCAGGGGAAGAGAAGCGGAGGTTACGGGGCGCTTCTGATGGCCGCATATTCTAAGGAGGACGATAAGTTCAAGACAATTTGCAAGCTTGGATCAGGATTCACCGATGACCAGCTTGAAAATTTGCCCAGGATGCTTATGGATTACCGGATACCAAGCAAAGACAGAAGAGTCGACAGCGATATAGAAGCGGATTTCTGGTTCTCTCCCTCCCTCGTTCTTGAGGTCAAGGGGGCGGAGATAACGCTTTCGCCTATGCATACATGTTGCAAGGACGTCGTGAAGAAGAATGCAGGGTTGGCTATAAGATTCCCCCGTTTCACGGGTAGGTGGAGGAAGGACAAGGACCCCGAGGAGGCGACCACGGAACAGGAGATACTGGAGATGTACCATTCCCAGAAGAAGAAAGTCATAGAGGACAATCCCTAAATTTTTATCTCAGGCCTAATTGTGGCCCTGATGGTTTCAATCTCAACCAGAGTAGGGAAATTTTTGCTCGACAATCCAACCATTCTTGCCAGCGGCATTCTGGATGAAACTCCCGGTTCCATAGAGAGGGCCATCAGGGAGGGTGCTGGAGCGGCTGTCACCAAATCCATAGGAACTGAGGAGAGGCCGGGGTATCAGACACCGGTGATCTCCATTATAGAGACGGGCCTTTTGAATGCCGTGGGCCTGTCAAATCCCGGGATAGACAATTTTGTGAGCGAATTCAGGGATTTTGCAGAGAAGAAGAGAACCATTGTATCAATCTTCGGAAGGGATGCAGAGGAGTTTACGAAGCTTGCAGAAATGGTTGAGGGAATAGGTTTCGACAAGGTGGAGCTCAATCTGTCCTGTCCACATGTGAAGGGTGTGGGCTCCGAAGTCGGGCAGGATCCGGATGCTGTGGAAGATATAATATCGGAGATAAGGGGGAAGACCAATTTACAGATATGGGCAAAATTGACTCCCAATGTGACGGATCTCATCTCCATTGCCAAGGCGGCGGAGAAGTGTGATGCCTATGTGCTTATCAACACTGTCAGGGCAATCGGGGTTGACGTAGCCTCAAGAAAGTTCACGCTCTCAAATATCGTAGGAGGGTATTCGGGTCCCGGAATACGGCCCATTGCTCTAAGGGCAGTTTATGACGTTTACAGGGAAACGGGAAAGGATATTGTTGGTGTTGGCGGAGTAACGAAGTGGCAGGATGCCGTGGAGTTTCTGCTTCTGGGCGCTAGAGCCGTGGAGATTGGAACTGGCATAATGTACAGAGACCTTAAGATCTTCAGGGAGGTGTCCCGGGGAATAGAGAAATACCTTGAGGAGGAAGGGTTTTCAAAGATAGAGGACATCGTGGGGGTTGCTTTGAAATGATGAGAAACGAGAGAATCGTTGACGTGAGAAGGGTTGGGGAAGAGGTGTTTACGATAAGGTTCACCTCGGATCTTGTCGCCAGACCCGGGCAGTTCCTCATGGTATGGGTCCCAGGGGGCAAGGAAGTACCTATGTCCCTTTCCAGCGTTTCAAATCCTTTCTCGATTACATTTAAGGTCTTCGGGGAGACAACGAGGTCCCTAGCTTCCTTGAAAAAGGGGGACAGGATATATTTCAGGGGGCCGTACGGCAACTCCTATCCCGAGCCAAAGGGGAGGGTTGCGTACGTCGCCGGAGGAACTGGGCTTGCATCCCTCATGTCCATGATGGACCGTTTCGAGGGCGACACGTTTGTAGGTGCCAGGACAAAAGCGGACTTATTCCTTATAAGGGATGATTTCCACGTTGCGACAGACGATGGTTCACAGGGTACAAGGGGGAGTGTGGTGGACCTTTTCTACAAGCATGCGGGTGATTATGACTACGTCTACGTATGCGGCCCCGAGCAGATGGAGAAGGCGCTGATAGACAGGCTTCACAACGTGAGGGGCAAGGTGTATTTCTCCCTAGAGAGGCTGATGAAATGCGGGATAGGGATATGTGACAGCTGCTCAATCAATGGGTTCAGAGTATGCAGGGACGGTCCAATCGTTGAGCTAAACGATCTCCGGAAGTTGGACGAGTTCGGAAGAACGAGAAGATCGGAATCTGGGAAACTCCAATTCCTGTCATCGCCAGAAAGGTGATCCTCTGTACCTAGCCTTGAGGATAATAGAGATTATCCTCCTTCCTCTGCTTCTGTTTTCCGGATACGAGGACGTGAAAAAAAGGATGATAAACACCCTTCCTTATCTTGCTCTGGACCTCGCTATTCTTGGCATATTTCTCTATTACAATCCAATTCTCTCCCTCTTTGCAATTCCCTTAATTCTTGAATATTTTTTGAAAAGGTATTCCTATGTCACCTATTTCCTCCTGATTGTCCCCGTGTCAGTATCCCCTTCCATACTGACGGTTTCCATTGCATACAGCATCTCTCTCATAAAGGTTTTCAGCCTCCTGGTCAGAAACTTCGGAACAGGGGACTTGAAGGTACTTCAAGCCATTGCGATCTCCTTTCCTCTCTATCTGAACCTTCCAGCCCTCGACTCACTCTTCCCCCCCGTGCTTGCGGTTATGCTAATAGCGAGCATTTCAGGCGCAATCGCAGGCACAATAAATTCCAAAAGAAGGACTTTCGGGGAAGTGGATCAGACGAGGTACTGGATGGTCCGCGGAAAGAGGAGGTACAAGATACCCTTCGTAGCATTTATTTCTGGAGGGTATGTTGTTTTGCTCATCCTTTCATTACTCCGAGTGGCTTGAGCCTCGCAACGATGCGCGATAGTCCTGCACATTCGACGGATTTCACGACCTCACTTACGTCCTTGTAGGCCCATGGGGCCTCCTCCTGGAGAACATACCTTGTTGCCGCCCTCACGTATATCCCCTCCCTTTCCAGTTCCCCCCTTATGTACCCTTCTGAGTAGCTCTTCACGGCCTTGCTCCTGCTCATCACTCTTCCAGAACCGTGACAGGTAGAACCAAACGTTTCCTCAAGGGCTTTGCTTGTTCCGATAAGCACGTAGGAGGAAGTTCCCATGGTGCCCGGTATGATCACAGGATGCCCCAGGCCCTTATAAACACCCTTCACCTCCTCCCTCTCCCCCGGGAAGGCCCTTGTTGCACCCTTTCTGTGAACCATCAGCATCTGATCCCCTCCCTCAATCCTGTGAACCTCAGGTTTCGCAATGTTGTGTGCGACGTCGTACACTATGTCCATTCCCAAGCTTTCAGGATCTTCCCGGAACACGGTCCTGAAGCTCTCCCTTATCCAGTGTGTTATCATCTGCCTGTTTGAGAATCCAAAATTTGCTGCGGCCCCCATTGCCCCAATATAGTCTTCAGCCTCCTTGCTGCCAAGAGGTGTCGAGGCAAGCTGCTTATCCGGGACGTAGATGTTGTATTTTTTCATCGCGTCTTCCATTATTTCCAGATAGTCGGTTGCTACCTGGTGGCCGAAGCCTCTCGATCCTGTGTGAACCATCACGGTGACCTGGCCCTTTTCCATCAATCCAAATTTCTTCGCAATATCCACGTCGAATATTTCGTCAACGACCTGAACTTCGAGGAAGTGGTTTCCAGCCCCAAGGGACCCAAGCTGCTGGAATCCCCTTTCCCTCGCCTTTCTTGAGGCCTTCGTTCTGTCGGCAAACCTTACCCTGCCCTCCTCCTCTACCCTTTCCCTATCCCTGTCCCAGCCGTAACCCTCGTCAATCATGTAACTTATACCCTCGGAGAGAACGTTCTCAATCTTCTGGTTGCTTATCTGCGATTTCCCAGACCTGCCGACCCCAGAAGGAATCTTTTCGAAAATCGTGTCTATGAGCTCCCTTATCCTTGGCTTAACCGTGCTTGCGTTAAGATTCGTTCTTATGAGCCTGACCCCGCAATTAATGTCATAACCAACACCTCCCGGACTTATTACTCCTCCATCCATCCTGAAGGCAGCCACGCCGCCTATGGGAAAACCGTAGCCCAGGTGCATGTCGGGCATTGCCATAGATGCCTTGACTATGCCCGGAAGGGTAGAAACGTTGATGACCTGGTTAACGGATTCGTCATTTAGGAGTCCTTCAAGCAGCTTCTCATTGGAGTATATGATACCAGGGACGTTCATTTGGCTGTTGTATGACCTAGGTATTTCGTATTTGCACGGTCCGATTCTTTCAAGGTTAAGGGCCACGGTACGCTATGAATAATGAGCTTATTACCGTTATCCCGCTTAAAGGGGGAACATGCAGATATATATCCAGCGTCGCATTAAGCATTTATGGTGGAGAAGAGTGGTTTTAACAGAAGGACCGGAATCGTAATTGCACTTCTGATCGTATTCTTCCTTGCGGGCGTTTCAGCTGGGTACTACCTGCCAGTTCATACGCCAGAAAAACCGTCGATAAACACCTTTGCAGCAGGCTCTCTGACCGCCGTTCTAGGGAAACAGTTTAATCCTGAATTTCAGAATCTCACGGGAATCAAGGTAGGGATGACGTTTGCAGGTTCCATAGCTGGGACGAGAGAGGTTCAGTCGGGAGAACCATTCTCCGTCTTCATCTCCGCCTCTGCCCCGATACTTTACGAGAATCTCATGAACAAGACTCACTACGCAGACTGGCAGATAGTCTTTGCGACAAATGCTATGGCAATCACGTGGCTAAACGAATCTTATGCAATTCCCTCCGATTTCCCGTTCTGGTTTGAGAATCTTACAAAGAACAGCACGACCATAGGGATTTCAAACTCGTCCCTCGATCCAAGCGGTTTTCAGGCTATAGAGACGATCAAGCTTGCCGGGATCCTTTACACCGACTGGTCTAATCCCTTCGTGAAGGAAGCATTTGGCAATAATGAAAGCCTCTTTATGAAGTACAATAGAGCCTGGAATTCGTGGTTCGGGAAGCTCGGGTACCCGGAGAATGACTCTATGGCTCTTTATCACCAGATATTCGTGACGAAGTACAAGGATGGGACGATGAAGCTTACCACTGAGGAGTACGGGCTAGATGCGTATCTCGAGTCCGGAGCCGTGGACTATGCCTTGACCTATATTTCCCAGGCATTCAATCAGAATCTTCATTACTACGAGAACTCGACAGGCGGAAACGGACTTTCGCCCTGGATTAACCTGGCCAGCCTGAATGAGTCCATCGATGAATTTTATCAGGAGATCAACGCTTCGGGTCCCTCGTACGACAATGTCGGCAATCTCCCAGGGTCTCCGATATTCTATTCAGTCACAATAATCTCCAATTTCACGTCCCAGCAGGCAATCCAGTACGTTTATTATCTCTTAACAGGCTTGGGGACCACGTACCTCGAAAAGAACATGTTCAGTCCTCTCGAAAGGCCATTTGCAATAGGCATAAGCAGCATGCCAGAGGAACTTCAGTCCCTCGTTTCCAGCCCACCGTCGTACCTTCCCGCCTCCTCCTACGAGTGAGATGAAATCGCCACTGCGCTGGATCTTCTTCCCCTTTCTTCTTCTTTATTTCGTGATAATAGTAATTCCCATAGCAAGAATTCTCACATTCCAGCCTATTTCCGCCCTGGAAAATGACATCTCCTCAGGCGTCCTTCAGAGCATAATCCTGACATACGAGATCTGCGGGATAGTTGCCATTTCCGCCGTTATGTTCTCTCTTCCGTATTCCTTCGTCATGGCAAGGGGTAAAACGAACGCATATAAAGCCGCTGACAGCCTGGTTGAACTCCCCATTATGGTACCTCATACCGTCGTGGGCGTGATGATGCTTATTACATTTGAACCTGGAATGCCAATTGGAAGATTCCTTGGGTCTATTTTTCCCGGATATTCATTTGACGACACTATCTTCGCAGTGTTCATAACGCTCTTTTTCCTCTCGTCAGCATATTCAATAAGAGAGATCGGGACAAGCTACAGGAAGGAGATTATGGATTATGAGGACGTTGCTAAGACCCTTGGAATAGGGGAATTCACCAGTTTCGCCATAGTCTCGGTAAGAATGCTTCTCCGTCCCATTTTGAAGGGGTTTCTCCTGACATGGGCTAGGTCTGTATCTGAGGTCGGGGCGATATTGATTGTGGCATACTATGTGTTCCCGAGTTTCAACAAGCTTGCGGGTGTTTTCATCTACTCGCAGTGGATATCCGAAGGTTTGGGGCCGGCAGCAGCTTCATCCGCAATACTTGTTCTCACGGGCATACTGATCACAGCGATTTTTAAGATAGTGGAGAACTATCATGTTAAAAGCGTACAATATTAGCGTAAAGCAGGGAGGTTTCATCCTGAAAGTCGAGAGATACGAGACGAGGGGGAGAAGGAATTTCATAATAGGGGAGAACGGTTCCGGGAAATCCACTTTCCTAAAGGCAATTTCAGGGATAATTCAGATAGACTCTGGAGAGATAACGGTCGATGGAGAAAGGGTTGATGATCTACCAATATGGAAGAGGAAGGTATCATACATTCCTCAGAACCTTCTGCTGTTTCCTCACTATACCGTCAAGGACAACCTTCTCCTCTCCGTTAGGTACGGTTCAGGTGATTTTGAAATCTACAGGGACCTTGTTAAGGCAATGAAGCTGGAGAACATTCTCGACAGAAGCATTTTTCGCATATCGGGAGGTGAATCCCAGAGAGTTGCGGTTGCAAGGGCAATAATATCGAAGCCAAAAATATTGCTGATGGATGAACCGTTCTCCATGCAGGACGAAAGGTCAAGGATGTCCCTGATATCGAATCTCCTGAAGCTTGTGGAGGCTTACGACATCTCGTATATTTACGTCACGCATAACCTCAGGGACCTTGAACTGGGGTTCGATTCCCTCGCGACCCTTGAGGCAGGCAGGATAGCGGAGACTGTTTCCTCTCTGGATGAGCTGAAAACATATCGCAGTCTCTCTCTTCTCGATTACAGGAACATAGTCAAGATTGATGGCGAGTTCTTCAAGGTGAATGATGAAGCCGTCATTGAGAATCCAGGAGGGTATCACTGCTCGTGCTCGTTCAACGGTATTTCGTATTTCTGTTCTGTGGATATCGATGGAGAGATCTATTTCTTCACATCATCCTCGGATCACCACGAGGTTTCATTCAGGAAAGAAAGGTGCACAAGGCTTCTCTAACACTTTCAAGAGAAAGGATTTACGTCAAATGATAATCACATAGCATGGAACTCAGCAGCCTGGCTTACCTTAGCGAGGCCATAGAAAAGGGGAAGGAGGTCAAGCCGATCGTGAAGACCAGGACAGTTCCGGTTGAAATCTCGGTCGGCCTCTACGCTGCGGAAGACATTTTAGCCCCGCAGGACTTTCCGCCCTATGAGAGAAGCGCCGTAGACGGTTTCGCCGTGAGGGCTAATGAGACGATATCCTCATCCAGGATCAATCCAGCTGCCTTCAAGATAATAGGTGAAATTACCGCCTCCTCCGTTCCCTCTCTCATCGTGAAAAAGGGCGAAGCGGTAAGGATCTCTACCGGCGGTCCGATCCCGAAGGGGGCTGATTCCGTTGTTATGAAGGAGGAGGCCGAGGAGGATGGAGATCAGGTTCGTGTCTTCTCTCCGGTGAGAAGATTTCAGAATGTCAGCCGGCGGGGTGAAGACCTGAAGAAGGGAATGATCATACTTAAGCAGGGCACGAGGATAAATCCTGCACACATTGCAGCTTTGATCGAGTGCGGCATCAGGGAAGTGAAGGTGTACGACATATCAATTGGTATTCTCTCCACCGGCGATGAACTCGTTTCCGGACTCGTCGCAAATTCTACCCAGCCGTTCATCAAGTCTCTTCTGGAATCCAAGGGGTTTGAAGTGACCAGCCACGGAACTGTCAGGGATGAACCCTCGCTGATCTCTGAAGCAATACGGGAGATGAAAGAGGATATTATGATCGTCACTGGAGGAAGCGGGCCGGGGAAAATGGATCTAGTGCCGGAGCTGGTGGCAGCGAAGGGAAGGCTGTTGTTCAGGGGTCTTAGGATCAGGCCGGGAAGAACCACAGGTCTTGGCGTGGTGGACGGAAGACCTCTATTCATGATTTCCGGACTTCCCGTTGCGGCTTTGATAGCGGTGGAAAACATCATAACAAAGCTTATCGCACTCTGGTACAATCTATCGCTTGAGAAGAGCGTATTGGTCACGGGGAGGCTTGAAAGGTCCATTGTGAACCCCGTTGGAGTGAGGAGCTACGTCAGGGTGAAGGTAGTGGAAGAGGGGGGAACCACGGTCATAGTGCCTACCAGGACGACGGGATCTGGTGTGATATATTCAATCCTTGATTCTCAGGGGATACTGGAAATAGAGGAAAATTCTGAGGGAATCGAAGCAGGGGCGGAGGTAGCTGTCAGGCTGCTGAGGTGGTGGTGATGAAGGTATTCCATCAGCTTGTTGATCCGGCAGTCGCCAGGAAGATGATTAAGGAGGAAATTTCCAGGCTTATCAGGTCAGAGGCAAGGCCGATAAGTGAATCCTGCGGATTCATATCTAACGAGAGTGTCTTCTCAAAGAGGGATGTTCCACCATTTGACAGATCCGAGGTTGATGGCTACGCGGTCTATCACCGTTCCTTGGAGGGCGCTGAAGAGGATTGCCCAGTAGAGCTTGAAATCATCGGGGAGGTCAGGGTCGGCGTCAAGCCGGAGCTGGAGATTAAAGAAGGAAAGGCAGCGTACATATCAACTGGCGCAATGATACCGAGGGGTGCGGATTCAGTCGTGATGGTTGAGGACACGAGGAGAGAGGGGAAAAGGGTTTATGTCTACAGGTCAGTCAGACCCGGGGAGAACATCGCACATTCAGGTTCAGACTTCTTCACAGGGGAGGTTCTATGTGCGAGGGGCTCCATGATTTCGCCTGAATCTATTTCACTCCTTGCGTCTTCCGGAATACAGCAAATTTCAGTTGCAGCGAAGCTGAAGGTTGGCATTTTTTCCACGGGAAATGAAGTGGTTGAACCGGGTTCAGAGCTAAAAGAGGGAATGGTCTACGACAGCAACTCGTACCTCTTCAAAGCATCCTTGGACAGCACCGGTTTGACGAATTCTACCCTTCTAGGCATCCTTCCTGACGACGAGGAAGAGATGACAAGAAGAATCTCCACTTACATAGGGAATTATGATATGGTGATCTCATCCGGCTCAACATCTGCCGGGTTCCATGACCTTCTCTACAGGGTCGTTGAAAAACTTGGGGGGGAATTGAGGTTCCACGGTATTGCGATGAAACCTGGGAAGCCCACATTCCTGGCATCCTTCAGCAAGGCAATCTTTCTTGGAATGCCAGGATTCCCGCTGTCTTCCGCCTCCGTTCTAAGGTATATTGTGATCCCCGCACTTATGGGCGCATACGGATTGAAGGACAGCAGCGAGAGGTATGTCAAGATACCGTTCAGGATGAACACGGAAAGGGGGAAGGTGACGGTGATTCCGGCAATAATAGGAAGGAATGGCACGGCCTATCCTGTGTATGGGGAATCGGGATCGATAAGCCGGCTATATTATGCGGACGGATTCATCGTTCTTGGAACGAGAAAAACTTTCTACGACTACGGGGAAAGGGTTAAATTCTTTGAGCTCAGGAAGGAAAAGAGGGATGTTCTGTTCATCGGGTCAAATGACCCTCTGACAGAGAGGATTCTCTATGAAGTGTCGAAGGTTCCAAAGATAATAAATTCCGGTTCATGGGGGGGATTGGAGGCCATGGATCTGGGTGAAGCAGATGTATCCGGGATACACATCCTGAAGGATGGCAAGTACAACAGGTTTGTGCTTGATGAAAGAAAGAACCGCACCTACTACCTTGTCCGGGGGTTCTCTCGGTCCCAGGGCATTGTCTCTCTTGAGGGCGTCAGTTCATTCAGTGAAATTGTCCATAGGGACCTGCTGTTCGTGAACAGGAATAAGGGATCCGGTACAAGGGATTTGATAGACCTGGAAATAACGAGGGAGCTGGGGGAAGGATTTGAGAAGGAGAGCATCAGAGGCTATCTCTGGGAAGCAAAGAGCCATGCGGCTGTTGCCAACGCTGTAGCGCAGCGCCGGGCGGACGCAGGAGTTTCAATTGAATTTTATGCCAAGAAGCTAGGTCTGAAGTTCTACAAGATAAGGGACGAGGAATACGATCTTCTGGTGGACAGAAAGTTCATTGCAACAAATGCGGGGAAAAAGTTAATGAGTTCACTCAGGAGCGCAGCAAAATACAAAGAAGAATTTCCTGGCTATTACATACCCACTGACTGTGGAGAGATAATCGGTTAGGGCTTACTCCTTATGAAGTTCCTCATACACGTGGTTTAAGAATGTTCTGATGATCTGCCACGCGGTTTCAACAGCCTCAGGCGAGCCAGGGATACAGTATATCTGCTGCCTCCCTCTGATGAAAAGGGACGCATTCGAAAGGTAAGCCATCAGTACCCCAGATCTTGACCTGAAAGCCTCCCCAAAACCCCTAATCTCCTTTTCCCCCACCTTCTCCAGGGTGAGGTAGGTCAGGTCCTTGCGGCTTGGCCCTGTCCCCCCTACAAAGATAATAGCATCCCTGTCCTTGAAGCCTAACAGGGTCTCAAGGATCTCATCCTCATTATCTCTGCACAGCGTTCTTGTGACATCGTAGCCATCCTCCCTTATTTTGTCAATCAAGGAAAGTCCAGATGTGTCGCTTTCCAAGGTCCGGGTTGTGGAAACAACCACAACTCCAATCTTCAATGGATACCTAACTTCTGATTTATGGACCATCTGATCCCTTCCTCTTCTCCCTCACACGGATATCCATGATGGAAGTTGAAGGATAATTCCCGCTTCTGTCTTTTTCCAGATATTTTACCATGTCCCACACGGTGAGAAGCATTGCACTTACGCAGGACAACGCCTCCATTTCAACGCCGGTCCCGTATATGGCCTTCACCTCGCATTCAACCTCCACATGCTCCTCTCCCAGTTTCATCACCGGGCTGACTGACGTCAGGGGAATCTGGTGACACAGGGGGATTATGTTCCACGTGTTCTTAGCTGCCATAATCCCGGCAAGCTTCGCTGCCTCCTCAACATTTCCCTTCTTGACACTCCCTGATGCTATCTTGTTTATCGTAGACCTTTTCAGGGCGATTCTGCCTGTTGCAACGGCTCTTCTCGCCACCAGGTCCTTTTCCGTTATGTCTATCATTACACTTAGATAATCACATTGGAGATATCTATCCTACGGTCCTCAGGGGAAATTGCTCTTCGCGCATAAGATTTTCAACTTCCAGAACTATATCTGAGGCAGGGCCCGCAAGCTCCGGTATGCAGAGCATTCCGCAAGGCTCTGAATCCCTGGTCCTATTGTAGATATACCCATTGACGTCCAGACCCATTGACCTCAGGTCTGAATTTATTTTTTCTCCCTGAAGTCTGCTGAGTTCGTCCGGAGTAACAACTATGATGAAATTAACCTTCTTCAGCCAGTTCCAGACGTTATCTGCCAGGAGCTTCCAGTTTCCGCTGAGTTTCAAAATCTTCTGTGGATTCAGTCTATCCCTCAGGCTGAGGGCAAATTTTAGGTCCCGATCGAGGTGAGAGTAGAACTCCCGCTGTAGGAGAGGAAGGTGCATCGTAGAGGAGGGTGCCGCGGTGTCCCATACAACGTACTTTTATCTTCTTGACCTCTCAATTTCCATAATTTCCGAAACAACAAACTCTTTCGCAACGCCTGGCGCTTTCGCAATATGATCCAGAATTGAATCATCAACCTCAAAAAACCCGTTAACTTAAGACATCACATCTTTTCCGTATTTCTTCTTCCATCTTTCACCGACCTCATCTTCGTTTAGCTCCACGATGTCAAGATTGTCACTCCTTTCTGGCAAGATGTGGAGGATTGAGGACATGAAATCTGTTGAGACGAGGACGGTTTTCCCCTATCAGAAAGAATGGGGGTGCGGGCACAGGATATCGTGGTCTTCTTAATCCCTCCCTTTCCCACGAACGCGAAGGTCATAACGCTTATATTGAAACAAAAGATTTAATCATTTGATTAGGGCTTTGCAGCAACAACTATGAAACATTTAACTTTGGGAAACAAAAACGTCAATAGTACCCATCGTATAAGCTTCTAAGGAAGCGGGGTGAAATGAATTGATGAACGATTACAAGGAAGTTAAGGAAATGGTGATCCCGAATGCGCTGAAAGAGGGGGATACCATAGGCATTATTGCCCCGGCTAGTGCCCCGGATATGAAGCAATTGTCCATGTCCGCTAACAAACTGGCCAAGATGGGTTACAAGATATCCCTGGGGCCTAACATCAGAAAGCTCGTGCAGAGGAATTCTCTCGCAGCTCCATCTGAGGACAGGGCAAAGGAATTGAACGATGCTTTCAGGGACGACAACATAAAGATGATTCTTTGCGCGAGAGGTGGATACGGTTCAATTCACATACTCCCCTACATAGATTACGACCTAATTAGGGAGCATCCAAAGATATTCGTGGGGTACAGTGACATAACGGCTCTGCATTTTGCTATAAACAAACTCTCTGGCCTGGTTACGTTTCACGGTCCGATGCCAGCATCTGATCCCGACGAATATGCTGGCACCTCATTCAAGAACTTCCTCAACATACTCTCTGGAAAGAGTGATGACCTTTCCACCTTCATAAACGTATTCGTCAAGTACATATTCAAGGGGAAGGTGGAGGGGGTATCCCTTGGCACAAACATATCTGTGGCATCCTCGCTAATCGGTACCCCCTACTTCCCTAGTCCAGAAGGTAAGATACTCTTTTCTGAGGACGCTGGAATAACGTCAGGCGATCTCGACAGGTACTTCTCAGTAATGAAGCTCACAGGCATGCTGCAGAAGTTCTCCGGATTTGCATTTGGAGAATTCAGGCAGATAACTGAGATAGAGGAACCGATGCCCCCCCTGGAGGACATAATACAGATGTACATAATGGAGCTGGAAAAGACATCCATCTATGGCCTTCCGTTTGGTCACGGGGAGGACCAGATGCTCATACCACTTAACGCTAAGGTTGCAATATCTTCAGAGTTTCCGTACGTTGAGGTTAAGCAAAACATAGTCGAGTGACCTTCCTGAAGGATGCTAATCCCGGTAGGTAATCCTTGCGGCGGGCAGAAAGCACCGAACTGGAAAAGACCAGCATGGAGAAGCGAGTGAACTCTAAAGAGAAATATCAGTAGAGATAAGGGGATTTTGAAGCTCCCTGAGCTGGAGGCTGAAGTTTCAAGACACTCCTTCTGCGCGGCGATTTTCTCTTATGAGCTCCAGTGGGAAATCACCTTCCTTTCATTCGAAATGGGATCGCATCAAAGACGGATTTTCCCAGTTCCTGCTGAAACATTTCTTTCGCCCGCGCCAGGTCAATGGCCAGGGTCCTGCTCTCGATCAGCAAGAAAATCTTCCCTTATTTTCCTTCTCAATTCCTCATCCTCCGCGTATCTCGTTGCGAATTCGCTTAGCGTGTCAATTACGATGGCCAAGGAATTCTTTGCCCATTCTGATTTCGCAGCCTCCAACGAGAGCCTGGAATGCCACGGGGTTCCCTTCTCCGCTATCTGGTATGAGAGCTCGAGGGCCGGTACAACCTGAGACACATTTGCGAAGTCCGTTGATCCGGTAGGGATTGTGGAAATGGACTTTTCAAGCGGAGGCACGTCTATCCCCCTCGAGATCAATATGTCCCTTACAGCGTTCGAGAGATTCTTGTTTATCTTGGTGGTTGAGAACAGAGGCCCTTCTTCGATCTTGAATGTCGTTTCAGTGGCAATTGCACAGCCTTCAACTATCTTCTTAAACCTGGAGATCAGATCGCTGAGATACCTGAGGTCGGAGGATCTTATTCCTATTTTGAGCACCGATCTCTCAGGAGTTACGTTTGATGCGGTGCCTCCCTCGGAAATTATTGCGTGCATGACGACGTTAGCATCCCTCCTCACGTGCTGCCTCATCATATTCACAGCTTCATAGGTAAGTATCGAGCCATTGAGGGCACTCTTTCCCTTTTCTGGGTTGCCGGCCTCGTGGGCCGAATAACCGAAAAATGTGACCTCGAAATCCTGAACTGCTAGAGACTGGTCTCCGACACTCCAGCTGTCTCCCGGGTGCGAACCCAGCACGATATCCACGTCCTTGAATGCTCCCCTTTCCGTCATTATTATCTTTGATCCTGAAAACTCGCCGGATCCCTCCTCGTCAGGCGTGCCGATCACCACTATCCTCCCGCTGCTTATCTTCCTCGATGTCTCTATGGCCGAGAAAACAGCTGCCGAAGCTATCAGATTATGCCCGCATGCATGGCCAATTCCAGGAAGTGCGTCATATTCCGCGAGAAATGCAATCGTGGGACCCGAAGTACCTATCGTTTTCTCTGCACGAAAGGCCGTTGGTATCCCCAAATACGGGATCTCCACCTCAAATCCCCGAGACCTCAGAACGTTAGCTAGAATGGAAGACGATTGGAACTCCCTGCTTCCGACCTCCGAGAGGTCATGTATTTTAAGCGCAAGAGACCAGTAGTCGTATTCTACATCTGACATGCCATGTCTATCTTTAGTCATTATAAAAATTATTTCAGTCCGGGAATTTTCCAAGTTCTTTTCCCATATTTCTTTAACTTGACAGCCTCGTTATTACGAGAAAGTACATTGAGCCAACGAGCGAGGTATATCGACGGAAGGGTTAAAGGTCAATCTCTAGAAAACCTTCAGATTCCCTGAGGTGGTATGTCCTCAATGGCAGGGCTATTGAATCGTACTCGCAAGGAACCTCAGGCCTTATCCTGGCTTCTGCAACCCTTTGTCCCGATGTTATGTCATATTTCGCGCCATGAGCTGGGCACTCGGCGAACTTGCCGGAAACAACCTCCAGCAGAGCACATCCCATGTGACCACACACTGCATCCATGGCGTAGTATTTCCCATCGTGTTTAGCGACCAAGATTGGCCTGCGATTTATCCAGGTGATAAAGTGATTCTGCCTTTCAAAAATTCTCGTGGATACTCCTATCTTCCGGTAGGTCATGGAAAAATATTTGATGCCAAGATATGAAACTTTCCCTGTGTTAGAGACGGATATGGCTTCCACGAGGTCTCCCAACTGTCGAAAGGCAGGAGGGGACAAAGCTACCCTTGAGATTATCTGATCAAAGAACGAAGGTATGTTTGCAATTTTCGCATATTTCAGGCCATTTGGTAACTCAGGAAATCAAAGGAATAGATTAAATCTACAGGCTTGCTGTTATCGTTTTCAGTAAATGGAAGGAGTTATTATTTGCTGACTCCTCGTGGTCCGATACCTTCCTTCACCTTCTCGTGCTGGGTCTCAGGTGGTTGCTCCAAGGTCTCGTCGAACACGTATCTCTTCCCCCTTAGCGCGGAAAGAATTGCAGCAACGATGAACAGCGCTGCTGCTATGTAAAACGCCTCGTGGAGTGCAGTCATAAATGTCCCGGCAAGTGCGTGAGGGAACCATGTCTTTCCCTCAAGGATGCCAAGAACGGATGGGCTGATTATTGAGTTAACGTAGGAAGATGGGAAGAATCCCAGTATCGTCTGCATGGGATTGTATCCCAAAAAGGCCGAAAACAGGGCGGATGTCGCCGGTATATTCGATAGGAACGGTATCAGGGGAGTGGCTCCAGCGGAAGCGAGGGCTGTAGTCATCGCAGAAGGGAGGCCTGTGGTTATTGAAACAAGGACAATCGTGAAAAAGATGCCCATGCTGGCGGTTTGGCCGCTATTCTGCAACGTTGCTCTCATACCGGAGGCAGTCCCCCTGAGCTGAGGAGGAACTGAGTTCATTATGGCTGTGATATTAGGTGCCGCGAAGAGCCCCATGCCGGATCCAAGCACGAAGAGAAAAACAGCAAACATAGGGTAATAGAAATCATAGCTGAGCGTGGTGAGGAGTACAAGTGCCACCGCACCGACAAGCATGCCAAGCGTGGAGATTGTCCTGGCGCCAGTTTTGTCGGAAATCCAACCGCTGAGCGGGCCGAATACAACGAAACCGGCCATCATGGGTATCGTATATATTCCTGCCCAGAACGGTACACTGCTGTATGAATATCCGTGGAGGGGAAGCCATATGCCCTGCAGTAGTATGATCACCATGAACATGATGCCGCCCATACCCATGGACTGTATCATCCCTGCAATGCTGCCAGTGGCAAATGCCCTATTCTTGAAGAGGGACATGTTGAACATCGGATGGTCTACAACTCTTTCTATGAAAGTGAACGCAACCAACATTCCGAGGCCAGTCAGCAGGGATGCTATTACCCAGGGATTGGACCATCCCATTGATGAAGAGCCGTACGGCATCAGGCCATATGTGAGTCCAATGAGAATGAGAGTCAGTCCTCCCGCAAATGTGACATTGCCCGGGAGATCCACCTTCTGGCCTTCGTGCCTTACTGATGTATCCTTCAGTCTGAGGTAGGACCACGCTGTTCCCAAGATGCCGACGGGTACACTTACCAGGAATACGAATCTCCAGTTGATAGATGCAAGTATTCCGCCAAGGATGAGGCCTATCAGGGATCCAGCAAGGCCGGCGATCTGGTTTATTCCCATAGCCTTGCCCCTCTCGTTCGGTCCGAAGCTGTCAGTAATGATAGCCGCAGAATTGGCAAAGAGGAATGAGCCTCCGACAGCCTGTAATATCCTGAACAGTATCAGTTCCATGCCTGCTACATTCCCCTTACCGGGGGTGATAAACAAAAGAATCGATCCTATAGTGAATATCAGGAAGCCGAAGTTGAAAAGCCTCACCCTCCCGTAGATATCGGACAGCCTGCCAACGCTCACAAGCAGGACGGCGGTAACGATCATGTAGCCCATCAGTATCCAGAGAAGATAAACGAAGGAGCTTGCCTCGAATGGGTTTATCCCGATACCCCTGAATATCGCAGGAAGGGAGATCATCATTATCGTTCCGTTGATGGAAGCCATTAGGACACCGAGAGTCGTATTGGATAGGGCTATCCACTTGTACTGGACCATTTTATCTCCAAGGGTAGCAAATTTCGATATAAGTACTTGATTGGGCGGAAAAACAAGACAACGTTTTAATAAAAATTTGGACTACGAGTAAGAATGCTATCAAGAAGAAGCGGAATAGTAATAACGGTCGTGGTTCTTATAATCTTCTCAGGCCTGGCAGTAGGTACCATAGAGAAGAGTTCTTCAACCCTTGCAGCGAGTCCATCCTCAGCCTCTTCCAAGATATCGCTCTATTCTCCTTCAAACGGAAAGATGATGCCTCTAACGAGCCCTAACGATACTATAAAATTGAACCTGAGCGTTAATACGAGTGCCTCTGAGGTTTACATCTTTCCCATTTCCCCTTCCTCTCCTGTTTCTGTGGATGGATTACAGCTTCTCTCAGTTCCAAATATGATGTATTTGAACAAGAGCAGCTATCCGTACAATTATGAGGTTGCCAGCATAAGGCCGAATGTGAACACGACGGTGGAAATAACCCTATATGTGAATTCGTCAGCGTTTGAGGAAATGAAGATATCCGACCCTATGAAGGATGAGGTATACCCGTATATAGAAGAGATATTGGTTGAAACTTCCGGCGGTGCGTCTGCTATCGCATTTACTGTTATACGACTATGATCTCATGCTGATTGCCTTTCCTTTGCCTTGGGGGTTACAGAAATAGGAGCAAGAAAGCTCCGACCTTCAGGGAGGAGATGAATTGCGAAAAGTATATAAGTGCACAGCTAGTAGTATGCATGGA
>JBMFTY010000012.1:0-40070 GCA_049966795.1 Thermoplasmata archaeon | reverse complement strand
GAAAGAGACTGTTTGTATACTCCTTCTTCATGATGGACCTCAAGACGAGGATGTACGTTGCCTTTGGCTCTTCTATGAGGTCTGAGAGGGATGCATACGACAGTGCAATATTCTGCACGCGTTTATGGCACAATCTGTTCAATATTGGTCGATCTTAGAATAGCGTCCCACATCCTACGAAATCATGTAAAGTCACGTTATACTTTTTAAAATTTTGAACCTTTTATGATTACAAAATATATACGGGCCCAGTGGGATTCGAACCCACGACCACCTGGTTAAAAGCCAGATGCTCTACCTGGCTGAGCTACGGGCCCTGTTCTGGAATGTACAAAAAATATATAATGTTGCTTATCTAGACTTCAACGTTGATTCCCAATTTCTCCGTTAGCTCCTTGTATCTGTTCCTTATTGTTACCTCAGTAACACCCGCTACCTCAGCTACCTCTCTCTGGGTCCTTCTCTCATTGAGGGATATGCTAGCAATGTAGATTGCGGCCGCAGCTACACCGGTTGGCCCCCTGCCAGATGTAAGATCCCTGTTTTCAGCTAGCTTCAGAATTTCCATAGCCTTTTTCTTCGCTTCGTTTGAAAGCCTCAGCCTGTTGCAGAACCTGTTGATGTAATCCTCGGGGCGTGACGGGAAGATGCCAAGCTGGAGAATGCGACTCATCATCCTATAAGTCCTTCCAATCTCCTTCTTCTTTATTCTTGTGACGGAAGCGATCTCCTCCAGCGTTCTCGGGACACCCATCTGTCTACAGGCTCCGTAAATGGATCCAGCAACAACGCCTTCAATCGACCTCCCCCTAATCATATTCTCCTTCACGGCCCTTCTGTATATGACTGCCGCGGTCTCCCTGACGTCCTTGGGGAGGCTAAGGTTTGAAGCCATCCTTTCAAGTTCCTGAAGGGCCTGCGCGAGATTTCTTTCCGCTGCATTCGAAACTTTTATTCTTCTCTGCCATTTTCTGAGCCTGTACAGCTGTGCCCTGCTCCTCGTGGGTATACTCTTACCGTAGGAATCCTTGTTCTTCCAGGAAATTTCTGTGCTAAGACCTTTGTCGTGAATTGTATACGTCATCGGCGCACCGGTCCTTGCCCTTGCCTCTGACTGTTCAGAATCGAAAGCCCTCCAGTCGGGTCCCTGGTCTATGAAGCTGTCATCAATCACGAGTCCGCAATCCTGACACACAAGCTCTCCCCTCTCGTAGTCCCTCACAAGATGAGTGGAACCGCACTCAGGGCACTTAGTTACCTCTTCCAGCAATTCCCTCTTATTCTTCTTCTTATCCTCTTCCGGCATATGATCACCTCACATATATCTCGTCAGCCGTAATCCCCTTTGAATCTATTGCTGCGAAAGGTGCCTTGGTCGGTCCGAAAAGCCTGACGACCTTCCCTATTAACCTACCGTCTTCGTCATACACCTTCGTGGATAAAGGCACGTCACGGTTCAACTTCACGATGAGTTTCTTCTCCCTCACGCCAAGTACTTTACCTATCCTTCTGGGGGAATTCGGCATGGACTAATGAGATTAAGCAAAAGTATTTAAACTTTACGCAATTTTTTCAGGTTCTATATATCTTTTTTGCATAAGATTCCTATATCTCAACGCAGCAATGACCAACCCCTCGTGAAGTACTGATGGCGCTTCCGGTCTGCTCTTGAACTCCGCGTGGAACTGGGAGCCCATGAAGAAGGGATGGTCCTTAAGCTCAAGGATCTCCATTCTCGTCCCTGTACTGTCAGTCGCAGAAAATACCATTCCTCTGTTCTCCAAACTTTCTATGAATTTTGGATTGACTTCGTATCTGTGCCTGTGCCTCTCCCTGATGTTGCTGCTCTTGTAAAGCTGGTGAGCCATTGTCCCTTCCTTTATTATTACATCGAGTTCTCCGAGGCGCATGGTTCCCCCAAGGTCGTTGACGCCTATCTGCTCCGGCAGCAGATCTATCACAGGGTATTCAGTCTGAGGATCGAATTCTGTGGAATTCGCACCCCGGAATCCGAGGACGTTCCTGCTGAATTCCACAACGGACAGCTGGAATCCAAGGCAGATCCCAAGTAGCGGGATCTTATTTTCCCTTGCATACTTTATAGCCCTGATTTTACCTTCTATCCCTCTTGACCCGAATCCTCCAGGGACGAGGATTCCATCAACCCCCTCGAGGTTCCGCTCGATGCTGTCCTCTTCCTCTGAGTTTACCCATTTTATCTTGACGCCTATGCCTGTTTCCCCTGTCACATGCATGAAGGTGTGCTCATGCGAGATATAGGAATCCTTGAGGTGAACATATTTTCCTACCACTGCTATCGTCACGCGATCCTTTGGATTTCTTATGTTTTCAACGACCCTTCTCCAGAAGGTCAAGTCAGTTTCACGTGGTTCAAGCCCAAGCTTTTCCAGCATGTAGTTTGGTAGCACACTCTCGTTCAGAATGACTGGCATTGAAAAAATGTCTGAAACATCCGGTATGCCAACCACGGCCTTTTCGTCAACCTGGGTGAAAAGAGCTATCTTCTTCCTCACATCGCTGCCAAGCTCTACTTCACTTCTCGCAATAATTGCGTCAGGCTGTATTCCTATAGACCGCAATTCTCTCACGCTGTGCTGCGTAGGCTTGGTCTTTGGCTCGCCGACGCTTCTGAGCGTAGGAACGTATGTAACGTGAATAAAGAACATCTTCCCATTCTCTTCCAGCTTCATCTCCCTCAGAGCCTCAAGGAAGGGCATGGACTCTATATCCCCCACGACACCGCCCACCTCAACCAACACAATATCAGAACCATCCTGAAGGCCGACGGCCCTTATCCTCCTCTTTATCTCATCAGTAACATGGGGGATAATCTGGACAGTGCTGCCAAGGAATTCACCCTTCCTTTCCTTTTCTATGACTCCCTTGTAAATCTTGCCTGTGGTGATGTTATTGTCCCCCTTAAGATCCCTCCCTAGGAATCTTTCATAGTTCCCAAGATCGAGGTCCGTTTCCGTCCCATCGCTTAAGACGAATACCTCCCCATGCTGATATGGATTCATCGTACCCGCATCGTAGTTTATGTAGGGATCTATCTTGACTACGTTTACCCTATATTTTTTCTCCTTGAGAATGTAGGCGAGGGATGAAGTTATTGTTCCTTTTCCAATACCCGAAATCACTCCTCCCGTTACTACAATAAAGCGCATATCTCATATTTCCGGTTGGATATTAATCTTTTTCCAATTGCATTTCCGCGACCTTGGGAAACAAAGGTTCAAAAAGTATATTTGAAATAATACCATGGATACACAATGGAAGACGAGATCAGGGTAATAAGCTCCTCCTACATCACTGATAACGGAAATTTAGCGGTGGAACTGTTCGGGAGGAACAGGGCAGGTGAATCGTTCACCCTCCTTTACAAGAATTTCCTTCCCTATTTTCATGTTATTGAGCCAACGGAAGATGAAATTCAGAAGATGAATTCCTCGGAAGAGAAGGTCTCTCTGGAACCGATAGAACTCTGGTACAAGGGGAGGAAAGCCAAAGGGGTTAAATTCATCGTGAAGTCCCCCTGGAAGGTCCCAGAGTTAAGGAGGATTATCTCGGACCAGAGCAGGGTTCTTGCTGCTGACATACCGTTCCACTTCCGTTTCTACTATGACTTTGACCTCGGGAGCTGCGTTAAGTTTTCAGGTGATGAGATAAAGGACAGCAGGTTCACCACAGATCACGTCGTCAGCTGCAAGAGAATAGAGAGAACCGAGGACTTTCTCCCGCCGCTGAAAATAATGAGCTTTGACATAGAAAACAGCATAAAGACGCAGCAGCTCTATGTGGTAGGTTACACAATCACCTTCAAGGGGGAATCCAAAGACGGAGCTATAACTGGGGAGCCCGGAGACATCCTGAGGCGATTCATCTCCCTCGTCAGAACGGAGGATCCTGACATCATTACGGGCTATAACGTTGACGGCTACGATCTTCCATTCCTGGAAACGCTGGCGGGGAACAGGGGAGTCCAGATGATTATCGGGAGGGATACCTCAGTCCCGCAGAGGATACAGAACCAGTTCTGGAGGATACATGGAAGAGTTGTGGCGGATGCATGGTGGAACGTGAAGCGCGAGATCCATCCAAAGCAGGAAACACTTGCCTACGTCTCCCAGGAGCTTCTCGGGGAGTCGAAGGGAGACGTGGACAGGCTGAACATTGATTCCGAATGGGAGAAGGACAGGGAGAGAGTGATAGAGTACTGCATCAGGGACTCATACCTAGCCCTTGCTATCTTAATGAAGATAGATGTGATAGAAAAATACGAAAACATGAGCACGGTGGCGATGATACCCCTGGATGATGTTTGGAACTCTGGAAACTCCACCCTGATCGATTCATTAATCATCAGGGAAGCGGACAGGAGGCACATAGCTGTGCCGATGAATAACTTCACCACTCAGAACGCGGAAAAGATAGAGGGGGGATACGTTCATTCAATCGAGCCGGGACTTTACGACATGGTTGCGGTGATGGATTTCAAGAGCATGTATCCAAGCCTCATGATAAAATACAACATATGCTTCACCACGATCTCCCCGGATGGGGAGATTGTTGCCCCTACGGGTGTGCGCTTCCTCTCTGCTGCGGTCAAGAAGGGTCTAATCCCGGAGATACTTGAGAGATTGATGAACACGAGGGACCGCTACAAGGCAATGATGAAGGGCGAAAAGGATCCAATGAAGAAGCGCTATCTTGACAGCATGCAGGGGCAGGTGAAGATCCTCATGAATTCCTTTTACGGCGTTTTCGCATCAAGCTTCTACAGGTTCACAGATCAGAACATCGGATCAAGCATCACTGCATTTGCAAGAGAAACGATAAAGGGCATAATATCCAACCTTTCCTCTAGGGGGATCCAGGTTGTGTATGGAGATACAGATTCCATATTTCTGAAGACTGGTAAGGGGACGGTCGAGGAGGCTGTGAAGTTTGCCAGCTCCATCGCAGAGCAAATATCTTCTGAGCTTGGAATCCACATAGAGGTGGAAAGGGTCTTTGATCCGATGTTCTCCCATGGCGCAAAGAAAAGATATGCAGGCAAGGTTGCATATCCCCCGCAGGAGAAGGGAAATATCGTAGTCAGGGGTTACGAGATCAGGAGGACTGATTCCTTCGATCTCCAGTCAGAGGCGCTCATGGAGATCTTCAACCTCATTCTCGACAGAAATGTGAACACTGCCCTAAGGAGGGCAAAGGAGATAATTGCTGACGTGAGAGAGGGAAGGGTAGACAACGAGAAGCTTGTTATTTCAAGAACTGTAAAGGATTTTGATTTCTACAAGGAGGGGGATTCCCTGGCAAATGTGCAGGTGGCCAAGAAGATGATTAACAGCGGGCGTCAATTCGTTCCTGGGATGAAGGTATCGTGGATAGTTGTCGACAGCAAGAAAAGACCTCAGGAAGTGGAACCATACTATCCGAACGTCCCATTCAATTTCAAGCCTGACTACGATTACTACGCGGACAGGGTGGCACAAACTCTTTCCAGGGTGACTGAAGTCTTCAACGTTGACGAATCCTCCCTCAAGAGCAACCAGGTCAGGAAGAAGAGCACGCTTGAGGACTTCTTTTGAGCCGAGAGCTTCTCTCGTGGGAACGGAGGATTCCCCATTGATCCGAGGGAATTTTCTTTCAAGAAGGTTGTTTGCTTTTTTGTGAGGGTTTCACAGGCGACGCAGGGATTGTTTGAACGTAGAAACATTATTTATCCCATTTGGGAATAAACTTTGTGTCTCCCGGATCTTCAGGATTTCCTACGTCTTCATGCCGGTACAATTTTGATGGCCTTGATAAAACCCCTGATAGCAGGTTTCAGTACCTCGGAAGCGATTTTAGCGTGGTGGAGAGATACGCTTTGGAGGGCGGTCGCGTTAAGATCTACATTCTGGCGAGCGACTCATCCACCATTTATTATATTCAGGAGCCAAATCTGACCAACGATGAGCGTTCGTTTCTCTGCTCCATAAGGGCAGCGGTTCCGGCAATACTGATGGGAGATCGTAAACGCAACGCGAAACACGAGAATTACGTGGACTCCCTCCTTTCATCCTTCAGGTCCCCTTTAAGGAAAGAGGAAGGTTTTCCAAATAAATTGGATGCCATTAAGTACTACTTGGAAAGGGACCTTGTGGGCTACGGGATTATAGACCCAATGATCAGGGACACCAAGCTTGAGGACATATCCTGCACAGGCCCGGGAGTCCCCATTTACGTCTACCACAGATCTTATGGCAACCTTAGAAGCAATAGAATGTTCGAGGAAAGGGGAGCGTTGGACAGCTTCGTTATCTCTCTTGCACAGAAGGGGGGGAAGATCGTAAGCGTTTCCGACCCGATTCTCGATTCTGCCACGCCAGAAGGCCACAGGGTAAGCGCAATGCTGGGCAGAGAAGTTACATCGAAGGGTTCCACGTTTTCAATAAGGTTGTTCAGAAAGTCGCCATTCAGTCCGCTGGACTTAGTCCGATTCAGAACGGCTAGTTCGGAACTTCTGGCATTCATGTGGGTAATGGCTGAATGGAGGAGGAACGTAATGGTGATAGGCGAATCGGGTGCTGGGAAGACATCCACCCTGAACGCGTTGTCCTTCTTCATTCCGCCCTGGGCAAAGGTGGTCAGCATAGAAGATACCAGGGAAATCAACATTCCCCACGAAAACTGGATTCCGGCGGTCACCAGGGGAGTTCGAGCTGGTGGAGTCACAGCTTCTCAAGAAGGAGCGGATGTTGTTGACATGTTCGATTTAGTGAGGATGGCCCTCCGACAAAGACCTGAATACCTCATCGTTGGGGAAATAAGGGGGAGAGAAGCCTACAGCCTATTCCAGGCCATGAGCGCGGGGCAGACGACTCTTGCAACTATGCACGCTGGATCCATCGCCTCGATGTTCGATAGGCTGGAGAATCCTCCCCTTGACGTTCCTGCTGTGATGTTATCTTCAATCGATTTAGTAGTGAAGATTTCCCTGATAAAAGGTGAAGGGAGAATTGAAAGGAAGATCTCCACAGTCACCGGAATTCAAGGGATAGATCCCGGAAGTGGGGAGATATCGACACAGAATATCTTTGAATGGAATCGCGAGTCGGACAGGTTTGATTTCCTGTACCCGGAACCCTATTTGAGAACCATTGCAAGATCGAGGAGCATTGAAGAGGAGCAATTTTTGGACGAGGTGAAGCGCAGGGCAAAACTGATCGATGATCTTGCTGCAAAAGGGAAAGACGAAGCCCCTCTGGCCTATGAGCTCGATCTGTATCACCGTTTCGTAGATGTGAAACATGGGGAGGGAGCCTGATTGGGGAAACGACTTAGCCGACAAAATGCAGGCATTTCTTACGAGAAGGAGGAGGGTAATTTCTTAGAGAAATTTTCCAGATCTCTTCCGCGGGTAACGCTGCGCGAATCCTCCCCGCTCCTTTTGCATCTGAAATCCGCCATGGAGAAGGCAGACATATGGTTGGAACCGGATGGGTATCTTACCGCATCACTCATCCTCTCGGTCATTCCACCTGTCCTATTCTCTATTATAGCCATCACTTTCTTTGTCTTAGGAGTGAGAGGACCATTGGAAATTACCTTCATAATTCTTGTCCCTGTGTCATTCCTGCTGACCCTGTATATTCTCCTCGCGTTCCCAGATTACAAGGCGTCCTCGCGCAGGAGGGAAATATCCAGGGATCTGGAACAGGCATACACATTCATCTCCGCACTAGCGAACGCGGATGTACCCCTTGACATTATCTTCTCCAGACTCTCGAGCGAGAGCGCATTCGGTGAGGTCTCTAGGGAGGCAGAGAAGATCGTCCGCTTAACTGCTGAGGGAGGAATGGACATTTACACTGCGATGAACATCGCATCAAGGACCAGCCCATCTGAGGAATGGAGGGTATTTCTACAGGGAGCCATAGCCACTGCGGCGTCCGGATCAAGGCTCAAACCATACTTTGTGGAGAAGGCATTAAATTTCCACGAAAGGATGCGTCTCTCCGCCCGGAGCAATAGCGAAACTCTCTCACTATTTGCGGAGGTTTACGTGACCATTGGCGTTGCCTTTCCCCTCTTCCTTGCGATAATCCTCGGGGTGATGAGTGTGGTATCCGCTCCCGTTTCCAGCTCCTCGCAGTTTGTCCTCCTCATTTTTTCGTTCCTGATTGAACCTGTGATAATGGTGAGCTTCATAGCAATCGTTTCCAGCTTGAACAGGGAGGTCGACCTAGGATGAAGAGAGCCCTTTTTATTTCATTTGCTTCTGCTTCAGTCCTCCTGGCAATCGGAATATACCTTGCTGCTCTCCATCGATCCATTCAACTCTCCCTGGACCTTATTGTTGGTGCGATCTTCATATCTCTCTTTATACCTGGATTGACGACCTGGTCGGAAGAGCGAAGAATTTCCAGCATGGAACATGGCCTCATAGACTATCTTGCCGACCTTGCTGAAGCGGCAAAGTATTCCCCGAATCTTGCAAGGTGCGTATTGGAAGCCCCCAAGGGGGACTATGGTCCCTTCAATGAAGAAATTGAAAGTATGAAAAGACAGATGGAATGGGGTGCAACCTTTGAGGAGGCACTTGAGGACCTGAGGGGAAGGATAGGTTCCCTGTTCGCTGAAAGGGTCATAACCACACTCGTTGAACTGAACAGGACAGGCGGTAACATATCCGAGGTAATGGTAGATATAGCAAGGAACTCCAGGGAGGCATATCTTCTCCAGAAAGAGAAATATTCCCAGTTATCTTCCTATGCTGCTGCCGTCTTCATTGCCTTTGCAGTCTTCCTGCTGGCGGTCGTCATTCTTGATCTACAGTTCTTTCCGGCTATTGTGAAGGCATCCGGGGGGATCTCAACCCCTGTTGGTTACCTGAATCCCTCAGCTATTCCGACCGTAAAGTTGGCATTCACGGGAATGACAATCGTTAACGGTATTGGAGGAGGGATAATGGCGGGGATCCTGAGGGAGGGAAGGATTGGGAAGGGGTTGATCTACTCTTCCATTCTCTTAGCTGCGGGTTACGCAATTCTTTCAATAATAGGAGGGGTATGAGATGGGAAACAATGGAGATAAAAGTGAAAGTTCTAAGAAGGACAGGAATGATGGGGGCAGGACGCTAATGGATAGCTACGTGGTAAGCGGCGGTGGAGAGGTTAGAATATGGTTGGTACCGGAGAGAAACTCCTACCTCTATGAGGCGCTACCAGTCTTTCCTACCTGGGTTGGAGATCTGGAAACACTTGAAAGGGATTTCATCTCGTACATAGGAAAACATGAGCTTCCACTCGCTCAGAAGGAATCCTCCTTAAGAGAGTGGGTGAAGCATCGCGCGTTGAAATCAGGGAGCCCAGCTTCGCAGGAAGATTCTATGACCTATTACTTAGCCTCCACGCTCTTTGGTTACGGTAAGATAGATTTGCTGATGAGAGATTCAAACGTCGAGGATGTATCCTGCGGTGGTCCTGAGAAACCGGTATACGTTTACCACAAAAAATACGGTTCGATGCAAACGAACATATTTTTCCAGGACGAGAGAGAGATACGGGGCTTTGTTTCGAGATTGGCCGAACGAGCAGGATCGCACATATCCATTGCTAGACCGATAGTTGAGTGCTCTCTCCAAAATGGCTCTAGGTTCCATGGAACATATGGGACGGAGATAACAAAGGCTGGCTCAACATTCGCGATCCGGAAATTTTTGAAGGATGTCCTCACTCCTTTGGACCTTATCAGGAACGGTACAATGGATGTGGATGTAGCCGCTTACTTATGGGAGGCTATAGAATTCGGGATGAGCTCATTCATCGTTGGAGGCACCGCGACGGGCAAGACAACCACTCTCAATTCCCTATTGCTCTTCGTTCCTGGAAACAGGAAGATCATCAGCATTGAGGACACGAGGGAGATCGATATTCCTCACGCCAACTGGGTTCCCCTGTACACAAGACAGGGAAGAGGGGGGATCAACCCTGCCACTGGGATGAAGGCCGGAGAGATAGGGATGTTCGATCTTCTGGTCGCCTCACTCCGCCAGAGGGCGGATTACGTGGTAATTGGGGAGGTGAGAGGCTCAGAGACGAAGACTGTATTCCAAGCGATGTCTTCGGGGCAGCCTGCCTTGGCAACGTTTCATGCAAATGATGTCAGCCAGTTCATACATCGCCTGGAGGGGCCTCCGATTGAAATACCAAAGGCAATGATCTCATCGCTGGATATCATTGTGTTCCAGGGACTAATGATCGGCGAAAGCGGAATATCCAGGCGAGTAGTTGACGTAGTTGAGTTGGGAGAATTCGAGCAGGGCAACGAGGATGTTGCTCTGCGCAGCGTATTCCTCAACGATCGCGGTATGTTGAGGTATTCAGGCAGTTCCCGCATTCTGAGGAAAATGGCGGCGAGATCCAAACAGGGGCTGTCGCAGGTGGACGCGGAAATCGAGGAAAAGAAGGAATTTCTACTCAATGCACTAAAGATGGAGAGAGCAGGAGCCTCCGAATTTCTTAGCTTGGTAAACAGGTACTATGCCCCCAGGGAGAGACCAGCATGAAATCTTTGATGCGTTCCAAGGAGGAAGGGGTAGCCACTGCGATTGGGGCGATCCTGTCGATTCTCATCGTTGTTCTGTTGCTCAGCCTGTTTGTCGCTAGCTATCTTCCGGCAGAGATGTCCGCGTACGAGGAGAGCTATTCGAACAATCTTCTGAAGTCTGTCATGGAGGTCGATTCATCCATTAATCTCCTTTATGTCACTTTCAACAAGGGAGAGGTTGTCTCAGTCCCCTTCTCCATGGAATCCGGGAACGTGCCCCTTCTTTCCTCCCCTACTGTGGGAACGCTTTCCCTGATGCCTGCAGACAACGGATTCGGAGGATTCATCTCCGTGTCAAACCTCACCACGAAGGTTTCCGCAGGGGGGAGCCTTTCCGTGGAGACGAACGACCGTTATTACGTGGATCAGGTCTATTACTACGAGCTGTCCTCCGTCGAAAGCTCTCAGATTGTCAACGGCTCCTTGGTAGGAAGTGTGATGGAATTTGGTCTTCTATCGGTTCAGAACGGATCAAATGGATCCGTCATCATCTCGTTACATCTCGTGAATCTTGAAGGAGGCCCGGTAAGCATCTCCTCCCCTGGCCCGATCTCAGTGACACTTGAAGCTGTATCCGAATCCGAGTACCGACTTACGGGGAATCTGTCAATAGCTATTGACTCACAATTCAGCTCGCAGTTATTTTCAACGATATCTGACAGCCTTTCCCATTACAGCGGAATATCTGTGCAGCACAGTATCTCAGGAGACAATCTCGTGTTATCCATATCCCCAGGAGGATCAGTAGTGATTGCTGATGTATCGGAGCTCACAGTATTTGCGGTAATAGGGGCATAACTCTTCCTGAAATTGCCAGAACGAAGCGGGTTAATGCTTACATAATGTACGAGGTTGAATTGGTGTCGAACTGTCTCACGATCTCCATCTCTTCTCCCCGGCCTCCGGGCGCAGTCATCAGGAATGGATAGACCTGCCACGGGTCCTTCTCGCTTAGAAGATAGGCAGGATGATCCTCAGGGAAGAAGTTGCTGCATATTCTTCTTGTGAGCTCCCTGGCACCGGCCTCATCCAGAACACCAAGTGAATGCAGGTACTCGTGCATGAGAATGACAAACACCAGAGAATTTATCTCAAGCGAAGACCTTCCCATACTTTTCATCGCCCCTATAAGATTCCTGTTCATCACTATATAATTCCCCCCGACCTCCCAGAAAGCCCCCAGGCCCGCCGGGAGACTTGAAAGGGCTAGTCCTATACCAACTCTTTCCTTGCCGAGGTACGATTTTACTGCCTTTCTAACAAGGGTGAATATTGAATCGAAATCAACCTTCTCCCCGTATTGCCCGGACACCCTTGAAAGGCTCTCCCTGATGCCATCACCCCTCAGATCAAGGGCTCTCCCGCCTGTACGGCTGGAAGCCCAACTGGAATAGAAAAACGCCACATTCATTGATTGTGAAATACCCCTTCTATAAAAGTTTTGTTGGATTTCGCCGGTGAAAACCAGATCAGCGCATCTTAACGCTCCACGAATGTATAAGGAATGGGGGATGCGTAAGTACTTTTTACCCGAAAGCCTTCCAACATGATGCACGTTGCAAAGGAAGAGGGTTACATCAATGTAAACGGCCTCAATCTCTTTTACAGAAAATTTGTGCCGGGTAATGCGAAGGCGAAGATGCTCTGCCTGCACGGCGGCCCAGGGATGTCCCATGATTATTTGCTTCCCCTTGCAGATCTTGCGGAGAAGGGCATAGAAATAATATTTTACGATCAATTTGGTTGCGGCAGATCTGACGAACCAGAAGAGGAGTGGAAGTTCAGCATTGATTATGGTGTCGAGGAGGTGGAGGGAGTCAGGAAATCCCTTGCCGGAGAGGGAAAGATTTTCCTGATGGGTTCCTCATATGGAGGGGCCCTTGCTCTCGCCTATTCAGTCAAGTACCAAAGTAATCTGAAGGGCCTTGTAGTCAGCGGTGGTCTGGCGAGCGTGCCACTGACTGTAAAAGAGATGAACAGGCTGATCGACGAACTGCCAGCCTGGGCTTCAAGCACAATCAGGAGACTAGGGAGCGAGGGGAAGTACTCGGACCCTGAGTATCTGAAGGCGGTGGATGAATTTTATAGGAGACACCTGATAAGAATATCTCCCATACCTGAGGAAGTGAAGATCTCCCTTGACTTCGGTGAAAAAAGGAACGTCTACAGGAAGATGAACGGACCGAACGAGTTCACGATCACAGGTTCCATAAGGGACTGGGATATCACAGAAAGCATCGGCATCATAAATGTTCCCACCCTTATAACCGTTGGAGAATTCGACGAGGTCACTCCGGTCGTAGCGAACGAAATCCACAATAGAATAAATGGCTCCATCCTCAAGGTATTCCCTGGATGTTCCCACCTCACCATGTGGGAGGATAGGCAGGGATACATTGATGCCCTTTCGGCTTTCGTTCACTCCAACCTTTAGACAAGCCAACGATTCAATATCAGAAGTAAGGGGTTTTAAACCTCACACCCTGCTTTATCAGACTGATGGACGATTCGTATCCGGCATCAGCATGCCTTATTACCCCTATTCCGGGATCTGCGTTCAAAACACGCTTTATCCTTTCCGACGCATCGTCCGTTCCATCAGCCACAATCACCATTCCCGCGTGGATGCTGTTTCCTATTCCGACACCGCCACCATGATGGACGCTAACCCAGGTCGCACCGGAGATCGCGTTCAGGAGAGCGTTTAGTATGGGCCAGTCCGCTATTGCATCGCTTCCATCCCTCATCGCCTCTGTTTCCCTGAACGGCGAGGCAACTGATCCCGTATCATGGTGGTCCCTCCCGATTGCCACCGGAGCAGAGACTTCTCCTTTCCGAACCATCTCATTGATGAGCAGACCTATCTTTTCCCTCTGCCCGTACTTTGCATAGCATATTCTGGCCGGAAGACCCTGAAAGTGAACCATCTTATTGGCCAGCTGTATCCATTTGACTAGGTGCCTGTCATCTGCCAACTCCTTCATTATTTTCCTGTCTATTGCATAAATGTCCTCCGGATCCCCGGACAGTGCTACCCACCTGAATGGCCCTGACCCAATCGTGAAAAGGTCCCTTAAATATGCTGGAACATAACCCGGTATATCGAAGGCCCTCTCATATCCCCCCTCCTTGGCCCTGGTCCTAAGATTGTTTCCGTAATCAAAAACCCTTGAACCGTGCTCCTTGAACCACACTATTGCCTTCACCTCCTTCACTATCGATCTGTAAACCAGATTCCTGTACTGATCGTGATCCCTGTCCCTGAATTTGTAAGCTTCCTCAACCGTGAACCCCTCAGGAATGTATCCCACGTTTAGGTCATGCGCGGCAGTCTGATCAGTGACCACGTCGGGCACCACGTCCATCCTCATCAGTTCATCGTACACAGTAGCAGCATTGCCAAGAAGCCCTATCGATAAGGCTTTCCCGCTCTTTATTGCATCATCCTTCATTTTCAGAGCTTCTTTTAGGGAAGCTGTCCAAGTATCAAGATACCTGTCCTTGATCCTCCTTTCTATCTTCGATTTGTCAACCTCGACCACAAGCGCCACCCCGTCGTTCATCTTGATGGCGAGGGGCTGGGCACCTCCCATCTCCCCCAGGCCAGAGGACAGGACCCACTTGCCGTTCAATGAATCAGACCCAAATTCTTTCTTCGCTAGGGTTGCAAGGGTTTCAAACGTGCCCTGAAGAATGCCTTGAGTCCCTATGTATATCCAAGAACCAGCTGTCATCTGCCCAAACATCGTCAGGCCCTTCCTCTCCAAATCCCAGAAAACTTCATCTGTAGCCCACCTGGGTACGACCTGGGCATTCACTATCAGCACTCTGGGCGCATCTCTGCTTGTCTTGAAAATGCCCACAGGCTTCCCCGACTGTATGAGGAGGGTCTCATCATTCTCCAGAACCTTGAGGGAATCAACAATCCTGTGAAACGCATCCCAGTTCCTTGCAGCCTTACCCTTTCCACCGTAAACGATGAGATTCTCTGGATCCTTGGCCACATCAGGGTCCAGATTGTTCATGAGTAGCCTCAATGCTGCTTCCTGCCCCCAGCCCTTGGTGTTGAGCTTCTTTCCACGGGGAGCTCTTATCACAGCCTTACTTCTCATAGATAGACATGAAGGTTATGAATAATTAATTTCCTGAAAATCCTTTTTTTCGCAGATGGAGAAGGACCCTGAGAACTGTAGCCGTTGGGACTAGAAAAATGTTTAATCTTATTGCAGCTAATAAAATTAGGTCTGCCTAATCATGTCATCGGATAATGGAGGAAACGAATGCTTACCATAGGGTCAACAGGCACCGCTTTAGCACTTTCCCTCATTATGGGGTTTTCTATATTTCTTTCATTTCCCCTGACGCAGGCAGGGAAAATGAGACCATCACGTTCCATCTTCCTTGTGTCAATGGCCGTCGGAATCCTGATATTTCTCGTCGGTGATATTTTTTCAGATGTGTCTGCAGTCATCTACGCCCCAGGTCGGTACGTCGCCAATCCACTTCTCTCCTTCGTCTTTGCCGTTTGCATAGTCCTTATTTTTATGGGAATTTTCTTACTGGAGAACCGAGGTAGAGAAGGGAACAAGGGTAATGAAGCTTTACCGGGAAGAGTTGCAACGGTAGTGGCACTGGGCATGGGACTGCAGAATCTTACGGAAGGCCTGGTCTTTGGGTCTGTCTTTTCTACTGGAATAATGGGGTTATTTCTTGTCATCCTCACCGGTTTCATTCTTCAGAATTTCACCGAGGGATTCCCCATTGCTTCTCCATTTCTTGGAAGTAAGGGAGGGAGACCAGGATTTATTGCGGGACTGTACTTCATAGGAGGGTTTCCAACTGTAATAGGGACGCTTATAGGAATGCATTACTTTTCTCCGATATTTGAAGTATCATTCGACGGTCTTGCTATCGGAGCGATATTGTATGTTCTGATTCCTATGATGAAAACCCTTTTCAGGCAGGCTGAAAACAGTTCCCTTTACAGGCACATCTACTCAGGAATTATCATAGGGTTCATAGCTGGCTTTCTTGTCAACGCCATCTGACACCCTGCCCGACTTTTTGATGAATAAATCATACCATCTTGAGGACGATGATGTATGGGTCTAGGGGGTGAGCAAATGAGAGGCAGGCTATTCGGATCTATTTTGCTCCTCTACAATGCTAAATTCCCTCCAAAGCTTCCGAACTGGGGCCTTATCTAAATTATCCTTGTTGGGCCTTTTCCTTGCCCCTATTCGCTGCCCTGAGTATTCCGTTCACCAGCTCAGTATACTGGGGATTAATGCTATAATAGCTGAACTTCCACACTTCCTTTCTCTTGAGAAGCCCGGTATCGTACATCTTGTGAAGATGAGATGTGATAGTTGGCTGGGGGATTCCCAGGGCCGGCTGTAGTTCACACGTGCAAACCTCCTTATATTTCGATATAACATCAAGAATCGCAATTCTCGTTTTATTTCCGAGGGCGTTGATTATTCTTGATATCCTGTCGTACTCTTCCGGATCTACCCTGTTTATCTTCCTGATGCTGCAGTATTCAGGTTCGTTCATTACTTTATCGCCTCCATATTGCTCAGGTGCCCTGAGACGTTAATATCTTTTTCTCTTCTTAACTGTATCCATACTAAGAGAAGCATCAGCGGTATCTCAAGTAAGGGACCTATCGCGGTAGTTATTCCCACATACGGATAGGCAGAAAATGCCGCGAGTGCTATCGCAATGCTTACCTCAAAGTCTCTTGCTGATACTGTGAACCCTATGGCTGTCGAATCTGAATAGCTGTGGCCGAGTTTCCTGGAAAACAGATAACCTACATGAAAAAGAACGAAATAGAAGGTAAGCATCACAACCCCGATCATCCAGACAAGGGACGGGGTGTCTACTATCCCGTATCCCTCTCCCCAGAAAATCACAACTATCGTCATGAGGAGGGCGATTGTCTGAACATAACCCAGGTAATTCAAAACCCGCGAAAAGTATCTCTTTTTCTGCAATAAGGACCTTGTTAGGGCTCCAGCGAGCATTGGAAGTACGAGGTAAAGCAGCACACTTTCAAGAATCAGGCCGGGGCTTACAACAACTGATGTCCTGGCCAGCAGATAGACCAGGAACGGGGTAGTTATAATTTGAATTACTGAATTCCAGGCTACAAAAGAAATGCCAAGGGGGAGGTTCCCGTGGGAGAGGTCGGTCCAGACCATCACCATCGCAATGCACGGTGCAACACCAAGCAGAATTACGCCGACAAGAACTTGGGAAGCAACGGCGGAACTCAATACCCCCGCGTGGATGTAAACAACATCGATGAAAAGATAAGCTATGCCTGCGACCAGGAAGGGGGCTATAGCATAATTGAGAAAGATCATCAGCCCAACCGTCCTGAGATTCCTCAAGCTGTCCTTCATCTGGCCGAGCCTGACTTTTGCCATCGCGGGGTATATCATAAAGAACAGCCCAATAGGTATCCCGTAGGCAGCTACGGGGGAGCTTTCCGACCTGAATCTGAATCCCATGGAGAGCCCTGCCAATATCGCCAATACGACGAAAATGGGGAACAAAATAGTTCTAATGCCCATCCTCTTGGCAATGCTTCTCTCAGTCATTCGGAGCCCGCCTCCCCACAAATTCCAAATTTCCTGCTATGGGGGGACGCCCCTCTCAATGAATTTAACGTGGAATTAGGGGTTGCAACGAGAAAAAGGTTTCTGCCTAGCCCTTCAGGGGCCGTGATTTTATTGATTCTTGGGTATTTCACAAAAAGCGATCTTTACGTCATATTAAAAAATTTTGATATAATAACATGATGTTCCGCTATCCATTTTGTGTGGCCTAAGAATGAATAAAATGAATTTGCTTTTGATAATAAACGCACGCAAGCTAACGCTGAGAACGATTAAATCGACGCTAAATGCTTGGTCATTTAAGACCCTTTAACCACGTGCTTTAATTTTCAAGGGAATCGGTCATTTACAAAAAAAGTTCTGACCAACGATTACGTTTAAGCACCCCCCATAGAACTGCCGATAACCTCAATGGACAGATGTGTTTTCAATACGGAGTCTCTTTTCCCTGCTAAAATGCAGATAACTTAAGCTTCTCCTCGTCCTAAAGCAGTAAGTGCGGCGGACTTACTCAGGAAAGGGACTGTCTTTGCCCCAAGTTCAATATAGGAAATGGAGGACAGATTCATCTGCTAGAAATTCTGGCGCCATCACAGAGAATGGACAAATTAATTAATCCGCGAATAGTTGTAAGCCCTATGCCCGAACTTCCCACGGGAACCGAATACAAGGTAATAGGATCAATAAAGGAACGCCTGTCTGCCATAGGTTTAGGGACATATGGAATAAGGGACTACGACAGGGCGGAAGAAGCTTTTCTCTATGCTATCGAGGCGGGGATCAATTTTATCGACACGGCTGAGATTTACAACACAGAAGATTTCGTAGGAAGAATTGTGAGGATTGTCGGAAGAGAGAGGCTCTTCATCACGACGAAGATCTGGCCGAATAACCTCATTTCCAGAGAAAGCGTGCTACGGTCAGCCGGGAACTCGTTAAGAAGAATGGGAATAAGCTACGCTGATCTGATTCTCATTCATTGGCCAAACGAAAGGATGAAAATAGAGGATCAGGTAAAAAATTTCGAAGCCGTTTTTGATGAGGGCTTAACGCGCTACATTGGCGTCAGTAATTTTTCTATAGAACAGATGGAGGAGGCAAGGCAGTCAACGAGGGGGGCAGAGATAGTTTGCAATCAGGTTGAATACAACATTTCAAAGAGAGATGTGGAAAAGGACATCCTGCCATATTGCACCGAGAGAAATATGGGGCTAATAGCTTATACTCCCATACAGAAGGGAAGGCCATTTGTTGCAACCAATATTTCTGAAAGGGTAGGAAAGACGCCTGTTCAGATAGCCTTAAACTATCTCATAAGCAAGGACAATGTCATCCCAATCCCGAAGACAGAGGACTTGACCCATATGAAAGAAATAATCGGCTCTATGGGATGGAGGCTGAGTAGGGAGGACTTACAGGCAATTGAAAACATGTGAACCCAATCCAGGAGGTGGTTGAAATCGAGGAGTCACACCCACGCCAGTGATTTTTCATTGATGACTCTGCAAATTTGGCGGAATTGGATAAATGGTGTTCTTCGGATCGATTCTCATTAGGTATGGGCCCGACCGGATTCGAACCGGTGACCTCCTCCGTGTCAGGGAGACGTCATAGCCGCTAGACCACGAGCCCCAAAGGGAAGTATTGATGTACTAATAATTTTTTTCATACCGCCGTGGCAAGAAGCATGCCAAAGTACCTTTGGACATAATAATAGTGAAATTCCGGTTTAAGGTTCCCTCTATCGACGAATCCTGAGAACATTAACATCAACCAGTAGCTGTCAGGCTTCGCGCCTTCAACAAACTCCTTCTTCATCTTGAGAATATCCCTGAAATCGTTGTTTTTGATTGAATTGACAATTTTTTCGTCATACTCCTTTGCTCTTGGATCGTACCCGTACGGTCCGGACCTCGAATGCGCATGAGCTTGGTCAGCGCTAAAAACGACGGAAATCTTTTTTGATGAAGAAGATACTGCATCGTATAGCATCCCTCCAAGCCTTCTCAGTAGAACTGGATGGAATGCCCTCCATTGACCGAGCAGGGAAACACTTCGAACTCTGAAGAACGAAAGGGGTATAAGCGATCCAAAATCAAGAGGAAAATCGGACAGCCTTCCCTCATTGGTGACGAATACCGTCTCTACAAAGTGCTTAGAAGCTCCAAATAATTTGGAATTGAGGCCCCTGTCTACCTCGTAGTGCCCCGAGATTTTCCTGTCCTTTATCTTGTATTGACCGGAGACGAAGCTTGTATTGATCACAGGTATGCCAATAGAGATCCTTAATGAGTGAGGGCTGATGATCGCGATGGTATCCGGAGAATCTCCCTTCGTCACTTCCCTTATCTTCCTGTTCATAACCTTTGCATCCTCGTTTGGCAAGGAAATTATCTCGTCCCCGTGGGGGATCACATAAGCTTTTGAAAGGGTCATTCAACTCACGAATTCCGTTATCCTCTTTTGATTCTTTCTGAATAGATATGTTTTGCTATGTGCCCTTAGGTCTAGGGATCGCCTGATCCTGATGATCGAGAAGAATTGGTCAATGCTTTCGAGATTGCTTTCATTCTCCAAAGCCGCCCTGACATTCTCCCTCACCTGCCAGACTCCCAGAGGCATCGTATAATCCCCGTCAATGAACCTGACCACGAGAATTCCCCCCTTTCTTTCCCTTTTTACAAGGTATTCAAGAATAGGAAGCTTTGCAGCAAAGAACGATCCCCCAATCTTCGGTGACGAGAGCAGGCGCCCCTCCCTCTCGTGATCGCTTTCAATTACGGGCTGCCTGTCAATCGTCCATATGGAGCCGTTGTTCCATACCTCAATCATCTCGAACCAATACGATTCCGGAAAGATGAGGATGTAATATTCATTCCCTATTCTCCTGCCATGGAAGTAGAGAAAGGAATCCACCTGCTCAAACCTGGCAATGGTAGACAGAAAATGATTGGAGAGGGTCTTGTCTACCGCAGTTATGGCCCACCTTGTCGGTACGATTCGTCTGTAGCGGCCCTTTCCCAGCATTCCCACGGAAAGGGCTTTCTGTATGTCATAAACGGTACCGTTGCGATAAAGTAACACTATGGCCTCCTTTGCGTTGAGGTCCGTGTCCTGGTATACCTTCTCCAAGAAGGGGTTAGAGGATGATGAAGCGTGAAAGAAGCGCGTCACATATCCGCCCGGTCCGAACGGCTGAGTTTCTGGAGAGTAGTCCACTCTGCCCTCAAACTTCGAGTATTCCAGCTCACTCGGAACAGGCTTTGAGGATATAGCTAGATCATGGAGCTCTAAGAGATACCTTCCCGGGTCTGAAGCTTCATCAACCCTGAGAAGCTTGTAACCCCTGAACAGGGAAAACCTCAGTTTTGCTACCTCTTCGACGGACATTCTTCCCCATTTCATCGGATTATCGTAAATCGACGTATCTCCACTGTCCATTGGCAACGAAGGACCGACCCTGACCCTAGGATAGCCGTTGTGCCCAACGAAAACGGAAGGCGGACTATTCCCTGCTACATCCCTCACGCCCTTTTGAAGGGATGAGGAGAGGTACAACTTTGTCACTATGGGACAGGATGCTTTGCCACATAGGAGCCTGGCACCTTTGCACCTTACGCAAAGACTTGCGGGTATTCCGGCGATCTCCTCTTTTATTCCCTTCATTTTGGAGGAAGCAGATTGGGTATGCCATCCTCAATCGGGTATTTGTGATGGCACTTCTTGCATTCAAGCGTACCCTTCACTATTTCATCATCCTTCTCGCTCTCAACTGTGAGAATCAGGTCTTCCTTGCAGACTGGACAGCATATTATATCCAGGAGGTCTCTCTTCATCCATTAGTAATAAATTTATGGATTAATATGTTGTCTCAAGCTTTTCTGCCATAGACTATCGCAGCCGAGGGTGAAAAGAATTTCTTTATTCTCACATCTGAAAATCCTGCCTGAAGCATCTCTTCCGCAATCCTCTCCGGCGTTTTAAAATCTTTAACACTTCTCGAGAGATATTCATATGACTCCCCGTAACGTGTTGCCTTCATGATCCATGGGATGAAGCGGTAGAAGTAAACCGAGAAGAATTCCGAGATGATCCTCCTTCGCTCTGGAAATGCATCAAGACTCGCAATGATTCCTCCGCTTCGCAACACATTGAAAGCTTCGGAAAAATATCTTTCCGTCGATGGCAGATTCCTCAGGACAAATGCTGAAATGACGCCGTCAAACTTCGCCCCCTTGAAAGGAAGGGAAGTGGCTGAGCCGAGAACCGTATGACCCTTATTGCGGTTCAATTCTATCATCTCCCTCGTTACATCGAGACCTATGAATTTCCTTTGAAATCCATCAAGGCTTTCTAATTTTCCTGTACCCGTCCCTATGTCTAGAATCAAGCCTTCGGAGGGGCAGAGAGAAAGAAGCTTGAGCCTCCAGAAGACATCCATGCCCATTGACATCAGGGTGTTCATTCTGTCGTAGACTCTAGGAATACTCCTAAAAACATCTCTGGCTTGCTCCTCGTCTGGCATCTAACGTTCATTCGTGAAGTTTTTATGCTATTATAGCTTGTTGCCTTGTGGTCAGCCCTGTCGTGAGTCTGGGAGGATCGATATTTTCTCCGGAAGGGGAGGTATATCTCGAAAGGTTCATCAAAAGAATAAAGGAGGAGAAGAGCTACGCGATAATAGTTGGTGGGGGGCCTCTTGCGCGCGAGAAGATTTCATGGTTAAGAAAGCTCGGGGTTGGGGAGTATCAGCTCGATATGATGGGCATCCACTTCACCAGAATAAATGCTCTCTCTCTATCGCTTGCCCTTGGCGGAATTGACGAGATCCCGACGAACATAGACTCAGCAGTGAAAGATTTCAGGCTCTACGGAAAGGTCATCATGGGTGGAACTGAGCCCGGACACACAACCGATGCTGTTTCCCTCCTCCTCGCGGAAGCGATAGGAAGCCACGTGGTTGTGAATGTGACTAACGTGGACGGCCTTTACGACAGGAACCCGAGCGATCCAGGAGCAAGGAAGATCAAGAAGGCTACCTATGTCCAGGCAATCAGAATGTTGTCAAAGGAGAAGAGGGGTGCCGGTTCGAATTTCCCTCTCGACATACTCTCGCTAAACATCGCAAGAAGAAGCGGGATAAAGATAAAGATAGTTTCCTTCAAAGACATGGAGAATGTGTTCAGCTGCCTGAAGGGGAAAAGGTACGAGGGAACCGTTATAGAGTGAATTCAGAAAGGGACAGCGAAAAAGAGAAGAATGAGAACGGTGAAGGAGAAGTGTATGAGGACCGACTGATTTGTCCTCCTGGAGATAGGTAATGCGCCTTTGGGAAGAAACGCGATGTGAATTAACCCCCCTATGAATACTGCGATAGCAGGGATCTCAGTGCTCCTGAATATGGAAGTCATGATGGTCGCTCCAAGAACCATGATGGGGTAGAACAGTCGGAAATATCTCACCCTTATTCCACCCGGATTGTCTTCGGGGAGGTGGTGGAGGTATCTGATTGAAGAAGCCAGGAGTCCAAGGCTCATCGAGACAAATATCACCTCAAGGGACACGCTGCCTCCAAGTGCTATCACGGTGCCGATGACCGTGAAAGGGCCGAAGGCGAAAAATGTGGCTATTTCTCCAACACCTCTAGCCCCGAGCTTTACTGGGGGCAGAACATAAAGAAGGGAAAGGAGTACCGCCAAGAGGCCAAGATAGAGGAGAAGAACGTTCCTTGTTATAAACACGACAGTGAGACCCGAAGCAACCGCTATCATCATCATCGAGATAAATGAGATGCGGATGCTTTCTGGTCTGACGTGAAGTTTCTCGATGAACAGGGATCCTATTGGGAAGAATGTGTCCTCATTCCTAAGGGGTCTCCCGTTCTTATGGTCAAAGAAATCCATCGCAAGGTTCATTCCCGCCTGCATTGAAGTTGTCACAAGAAGAAGAAGGGCAAGAAGATAAGTCGTTTTAAAGGACGAGAATGCCCATCCGATGAGAACGGGGCTAACGCTCGTGAAATACAGGGGAGCCTTCAAACCCTTCAGGAATTCCATTAGATTCATTTCCGCCTGGATAATTGATTGGGATAATTATCTTTGCTGCCCGTCATTTTCTAGAGGAGTGAAGATATCTGTAAATCATGAATATGAGTCTCCTTTCCCCTCCCCCGCCGGATCCCCACATTATCTGCTTTTTGAGGATTGTATATTTACCAGCGCATGATCGTACGAGCGCCTCTCCCTTTTCCATCATCCCGAAATCTCCCACCCTGGAAAGTTTAACTGCCAGCCTACTTGATTCGATAATGCTGTGAGAACTCTCATACTCTTCATCACTGATATAGCCAAGGTTTTCCTTGACTTTCAGGAGGTCATCGATAGCATCGTACGTTGTGTCAACCAATGTCTGCCTGTCCATCCACTGAGTCTCGTAATTGAGGAAGTCCTCCCATGTCCTGCCTGAATCAAGGGCGTTGTAATGATCCATGAGAGTCCTATATCTCAGCCTATACCCCAATGACGGTCTTTCAAATGCCATCGAGCCTGGGTCCAGGAATGGAGAGAGGGGAGAGGTGAAAGTGAAAAGTCTCTTGTCCCGTCCATTCATCTCCATTAGCCTTCCTGAGTATTTCACGTCCTCCATTACGTCCTGCCTGGTCTGCCCTGAAAGACCTACAATGAAGTACACGTCCATCTTTTTACCCCCCAGCTCCAGGAAATCTCTTATGAACTTCTCAAGTTCCCTGTTCCTGTAGGGCCTGCCGTTCCTTATCCTTATTTCATCATTGGATGTGTCAGGGGATATCTCCATGGACACATCATGCGTTACCCTTACCAGATCCTCAAGCTCCTCCCGTGGATGCGGGTAGAAGACCTCGAATAGCATGGGAATATCAATCCCCTCCCTCCTGAGAGTGCTGAAGATGTACTCCCTCTCCCTCCTTGGCCTCATCAGAACGTCCCCCACAACAAACACAGGAATCTTGAGATCGTTGTTTACGTTCATTATATCCTGTACGAGTCTCTCCGCAGACCTGTAAACTGGGCCATCCCTGTTGTAGAAGTTCTTGAAGGCGAAATGTGACCCACCACATATCGCGCACCCAAAGGAGCAACCGTGAACCGAGAGTACCATTGCCACGGGTTCCTTTATCCAGTCGCAGTAGGGAAGGTGGCCAACAACGTCCATTGATTTAAGGGATGCCTTTACGATCTGGAGATAGTCGTACATCTGGTAATCGACGCTGGGGACAAAATTGAACCCGTTGTCAATAATCCTGCTTCCTTCCCTATATATCACGTTGGGAACCTCTTCCATCTTTTTCCCTTCCAGTATCATAGACATAGGAATTTCAGTGGTATCACCCCTGACCACAATGTCCACATCCTTCACCCTAGACATAAGCTCCTCTGAATAGTAGGTTGAAGAAAATCCGCCGAACATTGTCTTTATGTCCGGTCTGACCTCCTTGATTATCCTGGCGATTGAAATAGCCCCATGAACGTGGGGAAGCCAGTGAAGATCGATCCCGATGAACTCCGTATCCATCTTCAGTATCTCTTCCCGGAAGTCGTACCTTCTGGAATTCAGCATCTTCAACGCAACATTGTCGATCCTCGCCCTGAAGCCCTTGGAATCAAGATAGGAGAGCATTGCAAGGAAACCTATCGGGTACATTTCGAAGACACCCGTGCTCGGAACAAGTTCAGAGATTGGACCGGCAACTATGTCCCTCTTTCGAAAATCGTAAATGGAAGGAGGATGGAGGAGGACGATGTCGTATTTCACGCCCCGTGATGAGAACTTCAAATTTAACCTGTTTGCAGCTCCTTTATTAACAACGCACCGAAAATCGAAGGGAGTAATATGAAAAAGCATTTATTCGCAGCTGTCTCTACGATTTGGTGGTAAGTTGAAGGTCCTTGTCCTCGGAGGGGGAATTGTCGGTGAGGGGATTATCTACGCCCTGAGAAATGATTATGAGATAACGGTCGCCGACTTGAGTGAAGAGAGGCTCAATTACCTAAAGAAGAAGTACGACATTCACACTGTAAAGGTCAATGCCGAGAAGGATTCCCTTGCAAGGGTGATGAAAGGAAATGACGTGGTCGCAGGGTCCCTGCCAGGAAGATTCGGGATGAAGGTGATAAGGGAGGCCTGCTCGGCAGGTACAGATCTCGTGGATAACAGCTTTATGCCGGAGGATTTTTACACCCTAGAAAAGGAGGTTAACGATGCTGGAATCACGGTTGTTCCTGATGCTGGTGTTGCACCGGGACTTTCAAATGTCATAGTTGGCCATGTTTTCTCCAAATACGGAAGCCTTGAGAGCGTGGACATAAAGGTTGGTGGACTACCGGAGAGGAATATTCCCCCGCTGGGATACAAGGTTGTTTTTTCCCCGATGGACACTCTGGACGAATATACGAGGAAAGTGGAAATAGTCAAGAACGGGAAGATTGTACAGGCAGAACCTGGAGATGGCATGGAATACTTCTTCGTAAACGGCCTAGGATCTCTGGAAGCTTTCTATACCAATGGTCTCAGGTCCCTCATAAGGAACGTGAGGGCAAGGAACATGGCGGAGAAGACCATAAGATTCAGGGGTCACATGGAGAAGATAAGGATGCTTATGGCACTAGGGCTACTCGACGACGAACCGATCGAGGTCTCTGACAAAAAGATGTCCCCAAAGGAGATGCTTGCATTCCTCTTCGCCCAAAATCTGGCCTTCCCAGATGTGCCGGATGTTCTTTATATGGAGGTAAATATCGTAGTTTCAGGAGGGGAGGAGATGAAATACAGACTTTATGACAGACAGGACAACTCAACAGGCTTCTCTGCGATGACGCGTACCACAGGCTTCACGAATGCATCTATAACAGACCTTGTCGCTAAGGGGAAGATAAAGAATAAGGGCATAGTTGCTCCGGAAGTAGTCGCTGAAGACGAGGGTAACTTCGGACACATAATGAACTTTCTGGCCTCCCTTGGTGTGGTAGTTACCGGCCCGGATATACAGAGATGAAGGCTGTCTCTCTGCTGTCCGGGGGGAAGGACTCTTTCCTGAGCCTGAACATTGCGACGATGCTAGGAATGGATGTGGTCGCGACAATCACGGTCCTTCCCAAGGAAGATTCATACATGTTTCATCACCCAAACGCCTCACTGGGATCAGTGGTATCCCAATGCTTAGGCATCAGGAACATCACCTCCGGTGAGGAGGAGTTTGAGAGCGTGATCTCCACGTTCGGCGGTCATCTTCTGGTTGCAGGGGCAGTGCGATCGGACTACCAGAGGAGCAAGCTCGAGGAGATTTGTGTGAAGTACGGCCTTGTTCCCTTCTTTCCGTTGTGGAGAAGGGAGGATGAGCAAATCCTTCTAGAGTTCATTGATTCAGGTTCCAGGGGGATATTCACGTCAGTAGCAGCTGAAGGTCTTGACGAGAGTCTACTTGGCAAGGAGATAGACCAGAATACGCTGAAAACCCTGAAATCTGCAAGGGAAAGGTATGGTATCTCGCTCGTCGGGGAGGGGGGAGAATATGAAACACTCGTCATCTGTTCCACGTTCGAAAGCTGCTGCATAGCTATAGATTCTTCATCGGTGGTTGACAGGGGTCTTCAGAAGAATCTCATGATAAAGAAGTACAGGGTCATTCCACTTTCAGGAAGTGAGAAACGCCCGACGGATCCTTGAGGATTATGCTGAATTCCATCTTTCCCGAGAGGGCTTGATCAATCTTCACCCTGAAATCTTCAACTTTTCTCCCCTCATCGAACAGAGGAAGAAGGTCCAGGAATCTATTAAGGAGGCCTTCCACATTCGTGATGAATGATTCAGACAGAGGACCCGGATAGATCTCAAGACCCAGCTCCGGAAGGAGAACGGTGGCCCTGCCACCCCTCACGATCTTCGTATCCAGGTCTTTCCTGTTCTTTATCATTATCTTGGCTTCCTTCGGATGGTCCCCCTCAAACGAGAAATCGTTGGCTCTGAATCCGCAATTAGAACATCTCATATAATACAGCGTAACCTTTCCGAAGTGGGGAACATCCAGCTCCTCAACTCCCCTCTCAAGCGTTTCCTCGTTGCAGGAGGGGCACCTGTTCATTGAATTTGTTTCATCCATTCCAATAGTCTTCCCACGTATATCCTCTTAACATTTCTAATTTCCGTCACTCTTGAACATCCTGTGAGAAACATTGCTGTCTTCAGCTCATTCTCCAGTCTATTGATCAGTTTTACAACTTCAGAATCCGATTTCAAGGCGGCTCGGAGGAATACCGACGCTAGTCCCGAAAGGGTCGAGCCCATTGCCAGTCCCCTGAAGACGTCCAACCCCGTTCTTATGCCTCCCGATGCAATCAGCGGCAGACCGACATCCGCAACCACCAGCGATACGGGAGAAGGGATCCCCCAGTTCCAGAATGTTTTTCCGACGCTCTCCTTTTCTGATTTCTCGCGCATTTCGCTCCTCTTTGACTCAACGGCCGCGAAGGAGGTCCCGGACCTACCTCCCACATCTATCGCGGAAACACCCGCGATTTTGAAATCAAGGGCATCCTGGGCGGAAAAACCGGCGCCAGTTTCCTTCGCTATTATCCTGTATTTCCGTGAGAGGGATGAGATGCGTTGGTTAACTCCCCTTGACCTTCGGTCACCCTCCGGTTGAGAAAGCTCCTGAACAAAATTGAAGTGTACTGCCAGCGCATCCGCCTTCACCAGATTTATAGCGTACTCAATGTCCTCGTCACTCAGAGCTTCCTTTTCCTGCCTTATCAACTGCGGCGCCCCGACGTTTGCTATCCGGAAGGGGACGTCGTAATGTGCAACCACGTCATACGAATCTTCAATGCTCCTGTTCTGTATGGCAGCTCTTTCCGAGCCAACGCCCATCGCAATTCCCGCTTCGGCAGCCCCTCTTGCCAGGTTCTCGTTGATCTTTTTTGTCTCAGGATGCCCTCCGGTCATCGATGATATCAGAATGGGGAGCCTCAGCTTCTTTCCCAGGAAAATGGTGCTCGTATCGATCTCATCAAAATCAATTTCCGGCATGGATCTCTGAACTATTTCTATATCATCCCAGAAGTTGTATTCATGGGTGACGTTCCCCTTGGATATTATATCAATATGCTCGATTTTTCTCCTTTCTATTGTCACGTGATCACCGTCCCGACGAATCTCCTCCCCTGGAGGTATGATCCGAGTCTCTCCGGATAATTGCCATTGATGATCACAACACTCTCTGTATATTTCATCATTTCCCTTATGTTCCTCAACTTACCTGACATTGCACCTGTGGCGTCTCCCCCCTTCCCTCCAGTCGGAAGGTCGCCTGACCTTACATTCCTCAGGAGCCTTGCTTTCGGGTTGGTTTTAGGGTCAGCAGTGTACAGACCATCCACATCCGTCAAGAAAACAACTCGCTCTGGCCTAAACTCGCGTGAAAGGTCAACAATTATCTCGTCTCCAGAAATTATCCTGAAGTATTTTCCTTGGATTATCACGTCCCCGTAAAGAACAGGGATGATCCCGGATTCCTGGTACCGCTTGACTACGCCAAGGTCACTCGCAGCTTCCGAGTAAATTGCGTGGGGGGGTATGCCGACTGATGGAACACCTGACCTGATGAGGGTTTTCACGACAACATTATTGAGGTATGAAACGTCGTTCGTGACCCTTGAAATTGCCTCTTCTTTTCCTTCTATCTTTCCGGGCCTCTCGAGGCCATATTTCAAAGCCATGATGTGACCGAAAGATCCAGCCCCGTGGACAAGAATGATATCATTTCTCCCTGTCAGTCTTTCACACAACTTCCCCAGAAGATCAATTCTCGCTCTTCTATATATTGCCTTATTGGTAATAACGCTCCCCCCAAATTTGATTATCTGCACCGTTCACCATAGCCTCTTTATAAATAAATTCATGGAAGATTGTATATCTGTGAAGTAATTGTACTCACATGCCTATGGACATTTCAATGTTCAGGTATATGGAATCATTGCCCGACGAGAACATCAATCTCGCCTCGAGCGCAATGAAAGGAATGAGCCCTGAAGGCCTAGGTGCACCTGAAGTCGAGCGCCTCATAGCGAAGCTTTATGGCGTTGATACAGAACAGGTCATCGTGACTCCCTCAGGAACGTTTGCATCATTCTTCGTCCTCTACCATCTTAGAAAGAAGATAAATTCCCTAGTTACGATCGTCCCAGAGTATCCTGTGTACTATTACCAGGCAAGGGAGATGGGAATAAATGTCGTTCTTGACAAGAGACTGTCTTCTGAGGGCGTTGACCTTTCCCCGTGGGATGTGGAAGAGAGAACCGCTTACTTTCTGAGCAACCCGAATAATCCCACAGGACTATCGTGGAGTGACGAAAGCCTGAAATCCATAGGCAGGGAAACGGAGGGCAACGAGTCTTATCTCGTGGTGGATGATACATTTTCATTCTTCAATGGGGTATTCCCAAAGAAACTGGAGACGGGCAACAGCATCATCGTTGGCTCCATCTCAAAGTTCTTCGGGGAGAGCGGGATCAAGATGGGGTGGATCGTGGCTGGGAAGAATCTCATTGAGGAGATGAGGGAAAGGATCGACATAATTGTTCCAATCATCTCCACCATCGCTAAGAGGAGGGGGAGTTATCTTCTGGACAACATAAAGGTGTATAACGAGTACAACAGAAAGAAGCTGGATGAGAATTCAAAAATCCTCTTTGATGCCCTTGATGAGTACATAATAGGCTACAAGGGGAGCGTAGTCAACGCAGTTTCAATTGGCAGAGGATCTTCGAAGTTCTGCATGTCCCTTATGGCGAATGGTGTTTCTGCAGTCCCCGGCTACTTTTTCGGCTCCGATTCCATCATAAGGGTAGGGATTGGTACGGAAGAACCAGCGAGGGTCCAGAGAGGGGTGGAGATAATATCGAAGAAGATAGAGGAATGGAAGGGGTGAATGATGGATCCTGTTGGGATACTGTACGGGGATCTCAGGCCCACCGTGGTGAACTGTTCAGTTTCCGGAAAACTGAGGCAGGGGGATTACGTGAGGATCCATCATCCGGAGGAAGGGTGGGTGCTTGGCAAGGTCGACTCGATCGAGGCGAAAACGAACCTTTCGATAGAAAAATCTTATGAGGTGATGGCGGGCAACAATGTGGAGATTCAGCAGACGATCTCCGCACAGATTGTGATCATAGGATTCAGGGACTCAAAGGGTGTGTTGCAGTACCCGAGGACACCATTCCGGGCAGGAACCCCCGTATACTACGCGGAGGATGGATTCATTTCAAGCACGCTGAACATCGGATTAAACCGCAAGGGGAGAGCCTACATTGGACTGATATACGGCCACAATATCCCCTTCTCCATTGACATCAACTCCATGGTTCAGAAGCATATATCTGTCATGGCAAAAACCGGGGGTGGGAAGAGCTACCTGACTGGAGTTATCGTCGAAGAGCTAATGAAGAACGACGTGACTGTGGTGATATTAGATCCCCATGGGGAGTACTCCGCCATGAAACGGAGGGCGCCGGAAACCGCAGAAATGAAAAGGTTTGGCGTTAAACCTGATTCCTATGGGGACAAGATAATAGTGTTCTCTCCCGGAAATGGGGACAGGGAACTTGCGTTCACGCTTTCGCAGATAAACGTGAAAGAATTGGTAAGCATAATGAATCTTCCTGACCCAAAATCTTATTTCGTGCCATTGAGGAAGGCTGTTGATGCGCTGAGGCTCACTGTCAAAGACTACGATTTTGACGAAGTAATTGCCGAACTGAGAAGGCAGGACAACTCCTCTTTGTCCCAGACACTTGAAAAGGAATTGAACTACCTGAAATCTCTGAACATCCTGAAGAAGAAAGGGCTTAGGGTTGACGACATAGTTGTCAAGGGAAAGGTGTCCATAATAGAGATGAAGGGCCTTCCCCCTGATGTGCAAGAGCTGGTAGTGCAGAGGTTGTTGTACTCGCTGTTCGAGTCAAGGAAGAAAGAGAAGATTCCTCCCCTGCTTGTTGTAGTAGAGGAGGCTCACAATTTCGCCCCGCAGCAGGGAAAGGCTTTTTCATCCAAGATCATGAGAACTGTGGCCTCGGAAGGGAGAAAATTCGGGTTCGGAATGCTGGTGGTTTCACAAAGGCCGGCAAAGATAGACAAGAATGTCTTGTCCCAGTGTGGAACCCAGCTCATATTGAAGGTAACGAACCCTAATGACCTTAAGGCGATAGGAAGTTCTGTCGAGGGGCTCACTCAGTCGTCCCTGGATGAAATACAGAGGCTTCCTGTAGGCACTGCCCTCGTTACCTCTCCTGAACTTCCAGTTCCCCTCTTCGTGGAAGTTAGACCCAGGGAGACGGATGACGGCGGCAAAAACGTCAGGGTGGTAAGATGACACTCCAAGAGAAATGCAGGAAATACATCGAAAAGGGAAATAATGCACTAAAGGATGTGAGAATATCAGTACCAAAAGAGAGCTTCCTCTGGAAGGCCGCCCAGGATTTTATTGAGATGTGCCAAAACTATCTTAGGGATGCCTCCTTTTTTTATGAGAGGGAGGACTACGAAAACGCCCTTGCTGCGAGCTCCTATGCATATGCCTGGCTTGACGCAGGCGTGAGAATCGGGATTCTGGAAGCAAGGGGAGATTACGCGAGATTCACGCAGTATTCCTAGCGATACGTGCTGTAATCAAATATGAGGTCTATGAGCTTCCTGCTCGTATCCTCATCGATTACCCCTTCCTTCTTTTTCACCAGAACGTAATTTCTCGCTTCCATCACTCCGTTCTTGGCAGCCTTGGCATATATCGACCCAAAAATGCTCCCACGCACGCTTTCTGGCAGGTCTTTCAGGTATTTCCCAAGAAGAAACCTGAACTCCTCATTTTTCCTCATGTTGAGTTTCCTAAGCTTCCTTCTTGTTTCGCCTTCAATCCCTGCATCGGTGTTTTTGCTGACCTCCATTTATATGGTATCATTCAAACATAACATTTAAATATTTCCATATCCCGGACCCGAGAATCTTGGTTATCATAGATGTTCCGACAGGGACGGACGTTAGAATCTCTATGAGATGCCTTGGCCTTGCGTATACGTGCGCACGCCTGCGCACTAACGTGCATGATACTTGAAATATCTTATGGCAATATCCTTCCGGTGATATAAAATGGCCTGGTTGTTTACAGACCCATTGGCAGCAAATCTATTCATCGTAGGCATCATGTTCTTCGGATTCGGAGCCTACGCGATCTACAGGTTCGTGATGAACAAGAACAACGAAGAGATTAACAGGGGCTTCTCGTACTTCCTACTTGGAACTGGGGGGTATTCAATGCTCTACGGTATCCTGTACAGCATAATAGTTCCTGCACCGTTCACAGTGGCTTACGGCGAACTGTTCGGAGACCCGCTGGTCTTTTTGGGACTGGTTTCCATAATAACCGGCGTCCTGCTATTGAGGAAGTCTTCCCTGGCATTCCTGAGCATATTCTCGTTCTTCGCGGGAATATTCGGGATAACATACGGAGTGGATGGTTACAAGCTTGGAATGACCTCCTCCCCTATCGTGCTCCTGCTTATGTATTTGGGCGCCGGGATAGGCGGAATACTTGTAACCCCCCTGACGATTACCAACAACAGGAAGGTAGTCGCGATAACTGCCATCCTGGCAGCAATCGCATTCTTCGGGGTTGCTATACTGACTCTCTACGTTGGGACGACTGCAATCGGTGGACATCTGGTGGACTTCAAGAACGTAAGGGCGTAATGGGGTGTCTATATTGAGTACTCTGCTGGTCTCCTGTCCAAAATGTGGTTCAACCACCTTAGAGATAGAGGAACCAGCAGAGATTACTTTTAATTGTTTTCTTAGAATTCCTTTTGTTTGCAAGAACTGTGGTTACAAGGGGAATGTGAAGATTGTCAGTGAAGGCGGAACGGAAATAGAAGTGCTAGTGGAGTAATCTCACGAGTAAGCCAAAAATTTAATAGCTGTTCTTTAAATTGAATTACGGTGAAAAGGCAGACAGTGATTATTATAGTCCTGATCGTTGCCTCCGGAACAATGGCAGCTGTACCGATCTCGCTGGATAAGAGCAACCAATCCTACCTCAATGAGACCCAGACAATCGTCCCGACGAATCCTCCAGGGAGGGGGTTTTCATTTCTCTCCCTTTTCTCTAACGGTGGCAATTACTCTTCCTATGGCTGGAAGTTGGCCGGGGGGAACAAACCCGTGATAACGAGCCAGAGGGAATTCAGTGGACTTCCATCATTGGAGATGCAATCGGGATGCGAGCTCATATCTACGCCTGCCCTTCTCTCCGGCAATCGCCTTCTTTCATTTCATTTTGCCATTGATGCTAGGAACGGAACGGGGAATTTCGCCGTTTTGGGCTCCTCCTTTTACGAGCTTTTTTCCATAGATGTCCAGGATGGCATTGTGGCAGTTGAAAACGGGGGCTCCTCCTCCATAATTCACATTCCCAGCTCGCTGATCTCCGATGGATGGATATATCTTCTCGGGACCACATTTGAAAATGTCTCGAGCTCGAACGGAAGCTGGGTTCTTCAGCTTTTCGTAAACAATACTATTTCCCCCCTTCAAAACATCTCCCTGGGGAACATGTCTGGATACCATGCGCTCAGTATTTCCTGCTATTCCGGAACGATTTACTTCTCCGATTTACTGTTCACAAGCGACCAAGTAGCTTCATTCATTCCCGGCTACAACAGCATGGAAGGCTACGGTCAGGGGTCCGGGAATCCCGCTGCTCTGATCGGCCCCTTCACTATTCTTCACGCGAATGCTATACTCTACAACTGGTCAGCCGCAACATTCGCTGCACTTAGCTTCCAGATAAACGCCCTCAACTACGAAGCCGCGGTAAACCCGACTCCTGACGGATTCTTTCAGGTTGGTGTAGATCTGGATCCCGCCGGTACGATCGCTCCGTGGTACGTTGGAGGGACAAATGCTGTGGCGAATTACTACCCCGACTATTCGAACCCGGACTTTATGCCGGGGTTCTTTTCCCCAGCGGAAACTAAACTGTCCCTCACAATTCAATACCTTCCCTTGGGACACGTCGTCCTTTTCCAGGTTATGGATTATAACGTAAAAGGACCAGCCAGGTACTGGAATGCAACTGTACCATACAGCGGTCCTCCATTCTATGCGGCCTACACGCAGCTTGAGCTCTCTTCCTCTGCCAACGCTGGCCCCGATTCTTACTCCTGCAGAATTCTCGTGTACAACGTGACATACGGTAATTCCCCCTTGACAATGGTTCCGTTCTCGCTGGAATACGCCCTTCCGTACTACGTGAATACCCCCTACAACTGGAACATGAGCCCCTACAATACAACAATCCAGGGCTATCTTGAGTACTTTTGAGCCTTCTGTCAGAGTGGGAATCACGGGGACGTGAAATGTGTCCAAGTTCCAACAAACAATATATTGAACATTATCTTTTGGATATGTGGCACCTGAAGGCGAGGGGAAACACGTATTCTACAGCAGTGGTGGAGCCAGGGTCTTTTCTTTAATATATGACCTCAGGTCCCAGGGTATTGAAGACCTGATAAAGGAGGTCTCCTCATCCGTCGGGATCAAGATACTTTCTGAGGAGGAGCGTGTTGTTTCCCTCATACGTGCTGGCTCACCCGTGGAGGAATTGAACACGGTGAGAAGCCTACTGAAGTTTCTAAAGCTCGCGGGAAAGATTTCATTCATGCACAAGGTAATCGCCTCAGACACTTCAGAAAAGGTCATCGAGAAGTACAGCGAAGTGCTAGTGAATTACTACAAAATAATATCATCAATTGGAAAGAGCGAAATCGAGGATTTTTCTGAGTTCTTGGACCTTTTCCCAGTCAAGCGTGAAATATTCGCTTCTTGCATCAGCCACTTGCCTGATTTCTTTATTCCGTATAGGAATCTGTTCGGGAAGACCTACCAGCTAGAGGTCAGGAGGAAAACAGTGAGGAAACTCAAATTCCCCGATTACCTGTCGGAGATAAGATGGATAGTAAGGGACGCAATAACGAGCGAAGGAAGGACATGCATCATTGTTCCAGATGATTACTTCATGTCGGCCTTCATCAAGGAGATGGAACTCTACGGAACCAGGCCGGTGATAGCCTCAGACCTGGCATATTCATTTCTGAACGATTCCCCTTTTCTTTTCCTCTATTCTTCCTTGAACTGCATTTATAGCGACTATTCCTATGATTCAATGATTTCCCTCATAGAGAATCCTTACTCTAAAGTTAATCCTGCCAAAGGGAGAGAGATAAAACAGATCGCCTACGATAAAAACGTGATGAGGGGAATTGACGATTGGAAGACCCTGTTTGGCGATTTAGGGTTATCGTTGGACATTCTCTTCGACCTGCAACGGCTCTCCGAGGATGCAGCCTCAGGAAAGGGTCTTGAAGCACTCCAATCATTCGCCGTGAAATACCTAGGGGACAACCCTGTGGTGAAGATCACAAATATTCTTTCGACGGCTTTTGGCGGAGCTTCATCCGACATTCAGGAAATGATAAACTATCTTCAGGCTCTGAAATATCTTCCCAAGGTCAGCATTCCCGGAAACGGTAGCCTGTTCTTAGGAAGAGCAGAAGACCTCATCGGGATTCCGTTTGATCGTGTTTACATCTCTGGCCTTGATTCCAGTAGCTCTCTGAGGGAATTCCCAGATGTGGCACGAAGCCTGCTGATAAAGCTGGGCTTGGCCGGGGAATTCGATGTGATGAAGGAGAAGCTCTTGAGGGCCATCATTGAACCTGCGGCTTTCGTGATATTGACGAGGTCTGAGCTGGATGAGAAGCTTTCATTCACTGAGAGCATTCCATTTTATGACAGTGTCCAAGAGAAAGAAGAGTATGTTAGCAGAGATTCAATCTTTGTACCTGCGGTTCCCCTGAACGAATGGGAAACCATGGCATCGGTGAAAGCTGTAAACAGATATTCCCTCAGCCAGGAGATAGTGAAGACGAGATTGGAAAAACCCATTTACCCCACTTCGTTGGAGAATTACATTGGGTGTCATTTCAAAGGCTTCGTGAACTGGATACTAGGCATAGACGAAATAGAGGAACCCATGGAATTTCTGGACCCAAGAAATACGGGAAGCCTGACGCACAAGATTCTCGAGAAGTTCTATTCCACGGATATCTCTCCCAGAGAATTCTACCGTCTTGCTGATTCTTTTGTTAAAAATGAAATAGGAAGAGAAAGGTACATCTCCAGGAAGCAGGCACTTAAATTTTACAGGGAAAAGTATGTGATGAGCGGCCGCTTGACCCAATTCTTCAATATGGACGTATCCCATGCAATAGCCCTCGGGAGAAGGACGATTCACAGGGAGTTTCATTTCCCCTCAAATGGAAATTCGGTCGCGTACGAATTCGATGGTAAAAGGATAAGCATAGGGGGTTTTGTGGACAGAATTGACGAGGAGGGTGACAACCTGTGCATAATTGACTACAAGAGTTCATTGTATGGCTACCCCAAGAATGATTTGTGCGATGAAGAGCATGGAAAGGTCCAGCTATTTTTTTACAAGATCGGTGTCGAGTCTATTCTGGGAAGGAAGGTCAAGGCGGCAGCTTATGTCTCATTCCGGGATGTGCGTGAAGGCTACGCAACTGCAGGATTTTACCAGGAGATTCCGAATGAGAACGCGCAGATGAAGAAATGCGGGGAAATAGTTGATGCAGCCCTCAGAGATTTCATCAGCGGAGACTGCGATCCAGTGGTAAAGGAAGGGGGGAGCCTGTGGAAATGCGAAAACCAGCTCTTCTGCCCCCTTCTAAGCGTCTGCAGGGTGCAGGAGAGGAGGTGGTAAAGTGGACAGTGGCTTTGTTTCTGCGGTTCCTGGGTCTGGAAAAACGGAAACCCTTATTGCGAAATGCTACGATCTTATGATCGCGGAAGGGGTGGAGCACGTTGCAGCTATTACCTTCACAGAGAGAGCTGCAAAGGAAATGCTTGACAGACTCAAAGAAAAGGCGGCAAGGGATGGGAAGGGGGATATTATAAGGCAGCTGCCTGAATCTAACGTTGGCACAATCCACAATTTCTGCTCTCGAATACTCAGGTCATACGGTTCTGTAATAGGTCTTCCCTGGCATTTCAGGGTAATAGATGAGTTGGAGGCCCACAATCTTTTAGAAAGAACCGTGAGGCAACACCTCATCTCACTGAGGAATGGAAGCGGGAAAAGCGATGAGATAGCGGCACTTGACAGGCTTATAGATGATTTCGGAATGGACGTAGAGCAGATAATGAATGAGTCCGTGGAGATCATCGAGGCCGGAAAGGGCTATTTCTCCTATATGATGAACAGCGGGGATTCATTCTTCACCAAATTCTCAAGGGAACTCGTGGATTCCGAGGTTTTAAAGGAGTGCATCCAGAGGACAAAGGTTAGCGCAATACCCCTCCTCCTTACCATAGTAGGGGGTGTTGTTGCAAGATACCAGCAGGTAAAACTTGGAGGGAGACTTATGGACTTCGACGACCTTCTGGTATACACCCTTTCAGTCCTTGAGGAGAAGGGGGAGGAAATATCGTCCAAAGTAAGATACATCCTTGTTGACGAATTCCAGGACACCGACGAGCTTCAAATTCTGATTTTCGAAAAGTTCCTTGAACTTGGATCAACTTTCTTCATAGTCGGTGACCTCAACCAGAGCATATACTCCTTCAGAGGGGCCCATCCAGCTGCCCAAAGGCGCATGGTTGAAAAAATAAAGAATCGAGTGATCCTCCCAACAAACAGGAGGAGCGGGAAGAGGCTCGTTTCCTTCTACAACACCTTCTTTCCAAGAATTATGAATTATCAAAAGATGGAACCTTCCACCGACAGAGAGGGTGATGCCTTTCTTTACTTGGTGGAAGATAAGCTTAGGGCAATTGCGGAGATTATAAAGAAGAAGGTTCGCGAGGGGACCAAGCTAGCGGACATAGCGATACTCAGCAGAACGTCATCCGATTTCTTTAACCTTAAAAGGTACCTCAGGAGGGAGGGGATAGACTGCGTCATCATCTCCGGTGAGTCAATACTTAAATCGCAGGAAGGCCTGGATATACTGTCGCTCGTCAGATATCTTGGGGACCCAAGCGACGAAGTGGCCCAGGTCTCACTCCTGTTCTCACCTTTCTTTGATATGGGAGTTACCGACCTGGCATCGAAGAGGCGTGAATTCAATGCGCTATTAGAATCGAAGTTTGGGAAGTACCGAGAGATGTTGAAGACGGAGCGGATAGATTTCATACTTAACAGGATGCTCTGGAGGGAGGGATACATCTCACGGCTGCTTGGAAGCGATGATGGAAGGGAAAAGGTGAGCAGAGTAAACAGGATAATGGAGCTGATAACATCGTACGTGACATCATATGGCGGTGATCCCCATCAACTGTCGCAGTGGATAAAGAATGCTCAGGAAACAAAGGAAAGCGGCCCTGTGGAGGATCTTCTTCTCGACGATTCCAGGGTAAAGATAATGACTATTCACCAGGCAAAGGGGCTCGAATTCAATGTTGTCCTGGTCTATGATCTAAGAACAGGACTTGACAGGGACAGGTACTATGTGGACGAATATTCAGGAGTAATTCCGAAGAAGGACAGGGAGTTCATCAATTCGCCAGGGAGGGGCATATTTTCAAGGAGCGAGAAGTTCAGATTTTCCGCTGATGAAGAGGTGAGAATACTGTATGTTGCATTCACCAGGGCAAGGGATGAACTTCACTTAATCCTCTCTGAAAGGGAATTGAAGGACGAGAAAGCAGTCAACAAGGGTACGGATCTGATGTCCGTACTGCAAAAAGGTCTGGGCGTCTATAAGGGGATGTCAAACGAGGAAAGGGAAAAGACAGTAAAGCAGATTGGGCTAACACTTTCCAAAATCGGCCAGACGGAACCTCTGAAATCTCTGCCGTTCTCTCAGGACAAGCCAAAAATCATTAAGACTGAAGATTTCGCGCTTGACTCGGAAGATGATGAGAAGAACGAAGTTGCAATAATGAAATTCGTGTCGGAGAACAATGACAGAATAGTATCGCTTCGCGTTGCGGAAAGAGGATCAAGGGTCACAACCACAGAGAAAGGGTTAAGGATATTCGAGGATGTTCCTTCGCAAAGCGCCTATTTCGTATCCAAGGGGAAAATAAGGTTTATCATGTAATCGAATCAGGTTCGAGATCCACCCACGTGGTTTAAAGGTGATCTGAGCAACGCTGATGTTGCCGTATCTTCAATTCTGATGGGAAAACTCTCAAGTCCATAGCAACGCAGCATAGGGAAAAGGGATAGAAGTTCTTAGGAGCTCTTCCTGCTATTCAGTTTTGGGACAATATTGCTTGTGGAACCCTCTTAGTATCTCTTCGTCATCTGGTGTGAGCTTGACTTCTCTCACGTGGAGTGTGAGGGGGTAGTTTCCCAGGAAGTCAAGCACCTTTTCCCTGTCCTCCCTTCTCAGTATTACCACCCCCCTCAGGATCTTCCTGTGCGGAATATCTTCCAGAAAACCATGCCTGTGGTACCTGTATCTCCCCTTCCACGACGTAGAATCCTGTCCATAGAACTTCTGCATGAACTTGTTTATGGTATTCCTGTCCGTTCTCTCGTGGAACTGGAAGAGTATCATGGTTCCGTTCATTATGAATGATATCACACATAATTATTCAAGCTTGTTTGTTGTTGGTAATTACGCCAAGGAAGAGTGTCGAGGATCTTCGGGAACTGATAAAATCTGTGAGGGATAGGGGATTTCCATACGCGGCTAGAGAAGGAGAGGAACTGGTCATCCT
>JBMFTY010000011.1:0-40529 GCA_049966795.1 Thermoplasmata archaeon | reverse complement strand
CCTATAAGGATTCTGTATAATGTCTGCCAGTTTATCTATGTCACCTATGTAAATTTCCCTGGTAATCTTGAGTTTCCCATTTACCCTCTTCTTCCACCTCAGTACCAGGTATCTCTTCCCGTTGATGGTCTTCCATACAAGCCCTGGCATGTTATAACAATATGCACCCCACGAATAAAAAGTTTCTATATCAATAACCGGAAACACAATACTGAGGCTATTATTACTGCTCCCTGATGAATAATGGATCATAGCACCTCATTAAATAATAACAGAAAATGAGCATTATCACGTGACAATGTTAACATTCATCTACGAAATCATGTAAAGTCACGATAGAACTAGACAAAGATATTATTGTCCGCGGTTATCACAAGACCAATGTTAGGCGGAAGGGTCAACGAAAGACAATTGAGAAGAATGATGCAACAGGCGGGAATAAAGTCAAGCGAGATGGATGGGGTAAGGCAGGTTGATTTCATACTGGGCGACAGGAAGATAACGGTGAAGAACCCTCAGGTCACCATACTGGAGATTCAGGGAACGAAAACGTACCAGGTCGTGGGCGGAGAGGAGGTGGTTGGTAGTGCTCCGGAAACGGAAAAGACAGATGTGAACGAGGAGGATGTTGCCCTCGTCATTCAAAAGACGGGCGTTTCGAGAGAAAAGGCAATAGAGGCCCTGAGGAAAAACAACAACAAGCCTGCTGAGGCCATAATATCCCTCCTTTCCGGGAAATGAGCATCGATAAGAGCCTGATAAGGTCAGAGATTCTTCATGCCGTAAAGGAACCGGAGGAGTTGAGAAAAGAGAGGATAAGCGAGATTGAGAAGATTGTATCGAAGTTAAACGAGCTGAAGAGAAAGGAAGGATTAGAATTTGAGGTATTTATTGGCGGGTCTCTTGCAAAAGGTACCGACATAAAAGGGTCTGACGTCGATGTCTTTCTCCTCTTCGGAAGCGAATTCGATCCTTTCAGGGTGCTCAGCGCTTTGAGAGAAACGTTCCCAGATGGGAAGGAGGAATATTCTGAGCACCCTTACATCACTCTGGAGAGAGGGGGATTCTCTGTGGACCTGGTCCCGGGATACAGGGTCGCCTCACCAAACGACCTCAGGACATCCGTCGACAGAACCCCGCTTCATGTGGAGTTCGTTAAGAAAACGTTTGATGAGGAGATGAAGGATGAAGCCAGAATTTTGAAGCAGTTTCTGAAGGGTATTGGGGTCTACGGAGCGGAGTCATCGGTCAGAGGCATGTCAGGGTATGTCGCAGAACTCCTTATCTACCAATTCAGAACGTTCGAGAACGTTCTCAAAGAGGCTTCCAAATGGAGAATTCCAGTTGTGATAGGCAATGCACCAAAGGAATTCAACGGGGCAAGCATGGTCCTCATGGATCCAGTTGACACTGAGAGGAATGCTGCTGCAAACGTGTCAAGGGAGAACATAGCCACCTTCATCCTTGCGGCGAGCCTTTTCAGGTGGGAGAGATGGAAGGAATTTTTCTTTCCAAAGCAGGGAACTTTTTCAATGCCAGAAGGGACGGTGGTCATCCGGTTCGTCTGCCGTAAGTGTAACCCAGAAATCGTAATCCCGAACCTGAGGAGGGCGTCGGAAGTTCTGACAAAAGAGCTTGAAAGCAAGGGCTTCAGGGTTCAGTACTCCTCCGTCCTTTTGGAGAAAACGGGGTACATCACCATCGTGCCTGAGGCAACGTATCTAGGGGATGCTGAGCTTCACATCGGCCCGCCTGTGAACAGCAGGAATGTGAGTTCCTTCCTGGGCAAATGGGGGTCAGGAACCAGGTTTGGCATGCCGTTCATTCTTGGCGATAGGATCGCTGTGCTCAAGGAAAGGAGGGTTAGGAAGATAGAGGAGGCAGTTGCCGAAATAATCCCGAAGGTCAAGATGGCGAAGGACCTGGATCCCAAGAAAGTTCTGATAATATCTGGCAAGGACCTAGGGAGCCTTCCTGAAAGGGTTCGTGCGGGAATTGTGACTCCTTCTCTCGGAGAATGGGCCTCCCACCCATCAGGGGATGTTCAGAGAGATGATCCAGAATCCAATGAAAGCTAGCAGCGAGACAAAAAACACTATCAGGTAGTCCGAGTTCTTCTTCGTCTCATGGGGCGATCTGTAGACAATGTAAATACCTGCGAAAAGAACGACCAAGAGGAGGAGCCAGCCGATGTACCCCAACTGCATGGACTGTAGCAGTCCCGACATGAAACCAAGGAATGCGGCTATCACGAAAGCTGCTATCATCGCCTGTCCCCTTTTTATGTCCGCAATCGCATACTTCTTCCTGTCGAAAGTATCCATCTAAGAGACCTCTTTCAGCATTTCGCCTATGACCTTTATGGGTTCCTTGGATTTAACTACTCCTGATGCTACCAGGACCCCTTCAGCTCCGAGCCGCCTGCTTATCTTCACGTCCTTTGCATTTTTTATTCCTGCACCAACAACCAGCTTTATCCCCGACTCTCTCAGGGTCTTCGAAGCCTCCTCAATTATCTCCGGTTTTGCCGCGGAAACAGATATCTCCCCTCCGATGAGATCAGGGGGCTCGTATGCAATCATATCTGGCCTGAATCTTGAAATAGCGTTTAATTCTTCAATATCCGCAGCGCAGACGAGTGTCTCTAGATGGTACTCCCTTGCCATTGCAACGGCCTTCCCTATCGTTCCGCGCTCGAGCTTGAATTCTGAATGGTTCAGCATGATGCCGGAATAGCCGTACCTCCTTACCAGGGAAACTGGGATGTGACCAGTGAAAGGACCTGGAACTAGCGGTTCCGCGGTCTGAATATACTTTCTGAGCTTCGTCGCAATCATGGAATCAAGCGGATTCGTTACTATCACAAGATGCTCATCATCGCCAAACTCCTCTTCCATGAGCCTGACCAGCCTTATTGCGTTCGGCCCGGTGGATTCCTCATAAGCCTTCGTGTTAATGAATAACTGCGTTTTTCTCCCCCCATTTGCGAAGAATTCCCTCTATTTCCTCATACTCGGGCTCGTCATCAGGCATTCTCCCGATCCAGCGGTAGACGATCTCAAGCTCACTTCCAATAATGAATATCGCTCTCCTAGATAAGGTTAGGCCTTTAACCCCGTTATAATCCACGTAGAGGCCTGAATACCTAGCACTCACCTCTCCATTGAAATCGCTCAGAACGGTGAAAGGGAGCCCAAGCCTTCTCCTCATCTCAGCCAGGCAGGAAGGGCTGTTCTTGCTTACGGCAATGATCCTGCAGTTCGCTTTTTGGAACATATCGTAACTTTCCCCGAATCTCCCCATTTCCCTAATACAGACAGGACCAAAGGCATTGGGGAAGAAAGCAAGCATAATCCTCTCCCCCATATGTTCGGAAAGAGTGAAAGGCCTGTAGTCGGTGTCGCAGAGTTCAAAATCCTCAGCTCGCTGAAACCCAGGCATGGCACCTGATTATCTCCAGCATATTTAACGGCTTGGTGGGTTTTGCCTTCCCTTTTTCGCGTTCATCGCTTCCCTCGCAAGCCTGAGCCTCTCGTTCCTCTCGTTGTACCTCTTGAGCCCGTCATTGAATAGTTTCCTGTCCTCTTCAGTTTCCAGCTTGAGCCTTGGAACTGGCACCGGTCTTCCCTCGTCGTCAAGCGCCACCATGGTCACAAGAGCCCTACCCGTGAAGTTTACATCCCCTGTAGCCAAGTTTTCAGCGAAGACCTCCACTCCAACCTCCATCGATGACTTCCCGACAAAGTTGAGCCTCCCCCTCAATTCAAGGAGATCACCAATGTGCACAGGATAAACGAAATCAATGTGGTCGATGTTCGCAGTTACACAGTTCCTCCTGCAGTGCTTCGTCGCAACTATCCCTGATATTTCATCTATCATCTTCAGTATTGTGCCTCCGAAAACGTTCCCGGCCACATTGGCATCTGGAGGAAGCATAACCCTTGAAATGATAGATTCGCTTTCCCTCGGGCTTTTTTCTTCCCTCATATCTACATTGCAAAGGACCAGGTGGATAAAGCTTTTCCTGAATTCAGGAGCGATATATTTATTAATTCATTACTGAATACTATAGCTGTGCAGCATTACAGTGAGGAGAAAATATGGCTTAAGTCATACGATAAGGGCGTTCCCTATGAGATTGAATGCAGCGAGGTGAAGCCCTATGACTTTCTTAAGAACACGGCACAAAAGATACCCGGGAGGAATGCTCTCGTATTCTTCAACTACAAGCTAAGTTACGGGGAATTGAAAAAGAATGTTGATTCATTCTCCACCTTTCTCAGATCCCTAGGGGTTAAGAAGGGGGACAGGGTCGCGATTGACCTGCCCAATTCACCACAGTACGTCATAGCATTCTATGCAATCAATCGAATTGGGGCGATTGTGGTGCAGATTTCCCCCACGTATTTCGAGGTTGAACTGAACAACATTCTCGGAAACTCAGAGCCCAAGGTTCTTATAATTCTCGATGACCTCATCCCCAGGATCTCAAAGCTTAGGGACAAATTCCCTGAAATGGTAGTCGTTGCCACAAGAGTTGAGGATTTTCTGTCGTTCCCCCTGAATTTTCTCTACAACATGCAGAGAAGGATAAAGGGGAAGTACGTCCCTATTCCAGAATTTGCGAGGAACTTCACCGAATTCAGGGGATTCGGGGAGGGGGACGAGGACCCGGGAGATAAGGATGATGTTGCTGTCCTACAATACACCGGTGGCACGACCGGAATTCCCAAGGGCGCGATGTTGACGAACGGAAATCTTGTTTGCAACACGATCCAATCAATATCCGTGATTCCCGAGGAAGAGTTTGGGAAGGACAATATGCTGAGCGTCATTCCCTTCTTCCACGTATTCGGAATGACTGTGGCCCTGAATTTCCCGGTAAAGATGGGGGGAACGATGATAATTCAGCCTAAACCTGACGTGGATGGGATCATGAAGCTCATCAAGAAATACAAACCTGGATTCTTCCCTGGGGTTCCCACGCTTTACTCCAACATCCTCCTGCACAAGGATGTAGAGAAGGTGGATATGAGGTCAATAAGATTCTGCATATCCGGTTCCGCCCCGCTTCCAGTTGAGATAATAGAGAAGTGGCAGAAGGTGACTGGAGGTCACATAGTCGAAGGCTATGGCCTGTCCGAGGCATCACCCGTGACGCATGTGAACCCCCTCTACGGAAAGGTAAAACCGGGTTCCATTGGACTGCCAGTGCCATCCACGATGGCAAAGATAGTGGATATCACCACGGGGGAAAGGGAGATGGGCATAAACGAGGAGGGGGAGCTAGTGGTGAAAGGCCCCCAGGTAATGAAGGGATACTACAAGAATGAGGAAGAAACGAGGGCAGTCCTGCGCAACGGCTGGCTCTACACTGGAGACATAGCGAAGATGGACGAAGACGGGTATTTCTACATAGTGGACAGAAAGAAGGACGTGATAATAGTAGGAGGCTTCAATGTCTACCCGAGGGAGATCGAGGAGATTCTTTATCAACATCCTAAGGTCAAGGAAGCTGCGGCCGTGGGGGTGAGCGATGAGCTGCATGGGGAAGTGGTGAAGGCGTTCGTTGTTCTGAAGGACGGGGAGACGGCGACGGAACAGGAAATAAAAGACTTCTTCGCTGGAAAGATCGCGAAATTCAAGATACCAAGGTACGTTGAATTCAGGAAGGAACTTCCGAAGACGATGGTTGGAAAAGTCCTCAGGAGAGAGCTGAGGGGAAGTTAGCCCCCTCCTGTGATTTAAACGAATCCGGCCCTGTCACCGAAAACCTCCGTTGACAGCCTTTCCATGTCCTTCTCCTCGCTATTGAACAGAACTGATAGGGCCATGGAATCCCTGTAAAATTTCTCTATCCCGAAATCCTCGAGATATCCGTACCCTCCGTGCACTTGCAGGGAACTCCTGCTCGCGTCCTTTGCCAGCCTGAGAGAAAGTTCCTTCAGGTAAAGCCTTTCCTTCAAAGAGCTTTTTTTATCAAGAACGTCCGCCAGCAGAGATCTAAGTGCCTCAGTCCTGGCTGAAAGCTCCGCAATGTCAAAAGCAAGTGGCTGGAAATCCTTGAGGTAGTGACTGAATGCAGCCCTCACCTTGGCATACTCCACCGCCTTTTCCAGCGATGCCTCAGCCATCCCTAGGGCCACTGAAGCAACCGGCACGCACAGCTCATAATAAACCCTCTCTATGACCTGAAAACCATCCTTCTCGACTATCTGGAAATCGTTTGTGTCGAACTTCACCGTTGAAAACCCTATGCTCCTGAAACCAAGCTTCCTGTGCTCCTTCCCCCTTGAAAAACCGGATGTCACCAATGCCAGCTCCCCGGAGTCAAGGAGGGTGAGTATGTAGTCCGAATCGCTGCCGAAGACGAATACCTTCTCCCCGACGAGCCTTCCATTCTCAATTTTGAGGTCCCCGTTCTGCCCTCTGGGCAGAAGGAAGTCGGAGAACGTGACTGTTCCGAATTTCTTGCCGGATGATACCTCGCCTGCCTCTTTGCTACCATTTGCCGCGGCAACGAATGAATTGCTTAGCATTATTCTCAGCGATATGGATGGCGCGGCCCTCGCAATATTTCTCAGCACGAGGGAATATGCTTTCATATCTGGCTCACCTCCGTCCGGCGGGACCAGGGAGAAATAACCCTGCTCCGCAACTGCAGAGAGAACGTCTTCGCTTATCTTCTCGTTTTCCAGCCTGAGGGAGTTGTTTTCCACGAATTTCGAGACGAAATCTTTCAACACGCCCTCAAGTATCCTGTACTCCTCCTCCATTTTCATGCACCTCCTTCTCTCAACATCATTCTAGTTATGATAAGTTTCTCGACCTCAGATGTCCCCTCCCATATGTCAAGTATCTTCGCATCCCTGAAGAATCTTTCCAGATCGGATGTCAGGCCATTAAGCGAAAGAATCTCCATCGCCCTCATGGTTGCGAAGACAGCGGTATCTGCTGCATAATACTTTGCCATGCTCGTGACCACCGGATTCGGTGAGAACTTGAAGAGATAGGATGCGGCCTTGTACGTGATGTTCCTTGTGGCTTCTATCCTTGTGGCAATTTCCGCAATAGCCACCTGGATACCTTCCTTCATTTCGCCTCCTCCCGCAGAAGACTTGGCAAATTCTATCAGCCTGTCCAGCGCACCCGAAGCTATTCCGAGACCCTGAGCCGCTACGTATATCCTGCTAATGTTGAAGAAGGTCATTATGTAATAGAAGCCCTTTCCCTCCTCCCCTATTAAGTTCTCTCTGGGAACGTGAACATTATTGAATATCAGTTCAGCGGTGTTCGTTGCCCTGACACCGAGCTTACCATGAAGCTTGTTAACCACGAATCCTTCGCTCTTTGCATCTACCACGAATACGCTCATCCCGCGGTGCTTCTTCTCCTCCGAAGGTGGCGGAGACGTCCTTGCCAAGACTATGAAATAATCTGCAATCTGGCCGTTGCTTATGAACATCTTCGCTCCATTAAGAATGTATTGATCCCCTTCCAGCTTCGCTTCCGTTTTAATACTCGCAACATCCGATCCTCCGCCCGGCTCCGTGACCGCGAGCCCAAGGGTAAGTTCTCCGCTGAAAACCCTGTTCAGGTATCTCTCCTTCTGCTGGTCGTTCCCGAACAGCAGGAATACCTCTGAACCGAAGGCTGAAATCGTCACAGATATTCCAAGGCCCGGGTCACGCCTGACAAGCTCCTCTATGGTCACAAGAACCTTCCAAGGGTTTGAGTAGTCGAGGAGCCCTTCTTTCTTTGAAAGCTTCACTAGCTCTGTAGGAAATTCCTCTTTCCTATCTGCCATTTCAGCCAGTTCCTCTGTGAAGTACTTCTTTGCAAATTCCCTGGCAGTTTCAGCTGCCTTTTTCACGTCTTCATCCATTTCAAAGTCCATGATCACACCCTCTCCAGCACCATTGAATAACCCTGCCCTCCCCCTACGCAGAGCGTGGCAACACCCTTCTCCTTCCCCCTCGCCTTCAGGGCTCTTGAAAGCGTCCCGGCAAGGCGAGCCCCCGATGCACCCAGGGGATGGCCGATCGCTATTGCCCCTCCATTCACATTCACCTTTTCCCTGTGTATCCCGAGTTCTCTCATTGCATTGAGGACTACAACCGCGAATGCCTCATTTATCTCCCAGAGGTCTATGTCTTCCACGGAAAGAGATGCACGCTTTAATGCGACTCTTGTGGCAGGTACCGGACCTTCACCCATTATCGAAGGGTCCACTGCAGCCCAGCCGAATGAGACTATTCGGGCCAAAGGCGTCAGGCCGTAATCCCTCACCTTCTTCTCAGAGGCTACCATGACCAAGGAGGCTCCTGCATTGAGCGGCGAGGAGTTCCCTGCTGTTATCACTCCGCCCTCCTTGAAGGCCGGCGGAAGCTTCTTCATCTGGTCGAGTGTCGTGTCCGTCCTTATGCTCTGGTCCCTGTCAATCTTCTTTACTTCCCCCTGCGTTTCAACCTCAATCGGCAGTATTTCGTCCTTGAAGTAGCCTTCTTCCAGGGCCCTTGAGGCGAGCTTGTGGCTCTCGTATGAGAAAACGTCCATCTCTTCCCTTCCGATGCCTTTTACCGATGCAAGCTTTTCCGCAGTAAGACCCATGTAAAAGCCCGTTTTCATATCATATTTCATGTACTCAGGTCTCAAGAGAAGCTTGAGGTTTGGATGAACCATTGGATTGTCCCCGAGAGGGACATGTGTCATATGCTCGAATCCGCCTGCAAGAACCATTTCGGCATTCCCAGTCATTATTTCCATAGCACCAATTGAAATCGCGTTCAGGGAAGAGGAACAAGCCCTGTCAAGTGCCATCGCGGGAACATCAACCGGGAATCCTGCAAGAATGACGGGTTGCCGGCCTCCGTACATCCAGTTTTCCCCGACCTGAAGGGCTGACCCGAGGATCACGTCGTTGATTTCGCTTGGATTCACGCCAGTGGTCCTTACGGAATCTTTCAGAAGCTCAGCCATTGCTTCATCCATCCGGATGCCGTTGAAAACATCCTTGGCGGGATCGTTGGGTCGGGACCTCGAAAACGCTGTTCTCTTATAATAAACAAGATAAACATCTTTGGCAGGGTCACTCATAGGTATCCTGTATCTATGATATTCATCTATTTAATTGATACTGATTTTCTGTTTCCTGATGCCCTTTTTTAAGTGCCGTGAAACGCGCTTTACCCGCCAAATGAGAGGTGACTAGGCGTGGAAAGGGTAATATTTCATTAGAAGATAACAGAGAGGGATCTGAGATGCCCTACAACATCGTAGTTCTGATCAAACAAATGCCAGATCTAGAGTTGGTGAAGGTTAATCCGTCGACAGGCGAACCCATCCTTGAAGGCGTTCCCTTCAGGTTTGAGACCCTGAGTAAGAATGCAGTCGAAGAGGCCGTGAGGCTAAAGGAGAAAAACGGAGGCAAGGTGACCGCGATACTCTTTGGAAATGATAAGGGAACCCAGGTTATGAAGGAAGCTTATGCGATGGGCGCTGACGAAGGTTTTGTGATAACTGGATACCAAGAGGGAAACGTTTCCCTCACTGCAAAGGTCCTCGCCACAAAGATCGGCCAAATCCCCCATGACCTCGTTTTGCTTGGGAATCAGTCCGCTGATTCCATGTCAGGACTGCTCGGCGGTAAAATTTCCGCAATCCTTGGTCTTCCTTACCTCTCCAATGCGCTGAAACTTGAGGTTTCAGGGCAGAAGGTCAGGGTACAGAGTTCCGGAGAGGGCGAGAATGTTACTATGGAAGCAGATATGCCCGCTGTCATAAGCGTGTCGCAGGAAATTAATGAACCGAGATTCCCGCCTGTCATGCAAATAATACAGGCGGGAAGGAAGAAGGTGAACATCGAGGGGAGCCAGATCAAGGAGGAAAGCGGTGTTAGGGTGCTGTCCCGTGTGGCCCCAAAGAGCGAGAGGAAGAGGATCATCTTCGAAGACATGGACAAGGGCGCGCAGGAGATTGCGAAGGTGATAAAGGAGGTGGCAAAATGAGGTTCCTCGTGTTCAGTGACAATGTGGATGTTTCCAAGCAGCTGCTCTCCTTCCTCAATGGAAAGGGGGAAACAAGGCTGCTTTCATCCCGAGAAGACAATTCTCTTAAGGGCTATGGTGCCTCTGAGATTGTATTCCTCCGTGGCTCGCTGACTGCGGATTCAATCTCAGAGTTCATCCTCAAAGAGTTCAACGGAGGTTTCGATTACGTCCTCATCGCTTCCACTTCTCTGGGGAGGGACATTGCGGGGCATCTGTCATCCAAGATGAATGTAGCCACCGCACACGAGGTGTTCTCCGTCGTCTTCAAGGATGGGGGGATCGTGACGAAGAGATTCGGGCTTGGCGGGAAGGTCGTAATCGAGGAGGAGAGCGCTGCGAAAATCGTGACTGTTCTACCTGGCATCCATGAAGATAATCCATCGGGCACGAATTCTCCTTCAAGGACAGTGGAAATACCTGAGGGAAAGGTGAAGATCATAGCGGTGGAGCAGAAGAAGGCGAAGGAAGTTGACCTTGAAAAGGCAAGCATCATAGTTTCAGTTGGCAGGGGTCTTGGAAAGAAAGAAGGCCTTCAGCAGGTGGAGCCGTTTGCTAAGAAGATAGGGGCTGAGATCGCAGGTTCAAGACCCGTCTGCCTTGACTATCACTGGCTGAGCGAGGACAGACAGGTCGGCTACTCGGGAAGAAAGGTGAGGCCCCGGATATACATAGCCCTGGGGATATCGGGTCAGATACAGCACATAGCAGGGATGAGGGATTCAAAGATCGTGATCTCCATAAACAAAGACAAGAACGCGCCGATATTCCAGGAGTCTGATTACGGCATAGTGGGAGACCTTTTCGCTGCTATACAGAAGATCACTGGCTATCTTTAGCCTTGGAGTGCGCGAGTGAATCCGCAATTACTTCAGCTACGTCAAGAACTACCATTTTCTCTTCCCTGTTGGTCACTTTCCTGGCATCGTCGAGCATGGACATGCAGTACGGACAGGCAGTGACCACTGTCTTCGCTCCAACCCTGTCGGCCTGCTCTATTCTCATGTGAGATATCTTCGTCCCTACGTTCTCCTCCATCCACATTCTCGCTCCTCCTGCCCCACAGCAAAGCCCCTTCGTCTTGTTCATCTCCATTTCCACGAAGTCGCTCGATACAGTCTTAATAACGTTCCTAGGTGCATCAATAACCCTGTTGTACCTGGCCAGGTAGCAGGAATCGTGGTACGTGACCTTCCCCAGGTCCTTCTTGTCTACGCTTATCCTCCCCTCCTTTATGAGGGCATCAATGAATTCGGTGTGGTGGATCACCTCGAGGTCAATGAAAGGAGCATAATCGTTCTTGAACGTGTTGAAACAGTGGGGGCACAGTGTTATTACCTTCTTCACCCCATACTTTTTGAACGTCTCCACGTTTGCGGCGGTAAGGGTCTGCGCAAGGTATTCATTGCCAGACCTTCTGGCTGGGTCCCCGTTGCACCTCTCCTCTGAACCAAGGATTGCGAATGACACGTTGGCTTCCTTAAGGATCTTCACGAGGGCTTTGGAAATGCTCTGGTTTCTGGGGTCGTAACTACCGGAGCATCCGACCCAGAAGAGGTAATCGAACTTCGCATCCGGATTCTTTGATAGGTCCGTTACGTCAAGACCCTCTGCCCAGGCGGCCCTTGTAGAGGGATCGTTTGTCCAGGGACTTCCGTATGCTTCGAGATTCCCGTAAATCTCCAGTATCCCTTTCGGTGCGCTCCCCTTGTTCAGCACCAGAGATCTCCTCATATTCACTATCTTGTCCACGTGATTTATCATCACCGGGCATTCCTCAACGCAGGCGCTGCACGTTGTGCAGGACCAGAGGTCCTCTTCCGATATGGTTGCACCAACGAGAGGCTTTATCTCCTCTTCCTTACCTGTCTTCCTGAGAGCCTCCCCCTGATCCAGGAGCGCCATCCTGAGGTCCCATATCACGTCTCGCGGTGAAAGTGTCTTCCCTGTGAGATTTGCGGGACAGGCAGCCGTGCATCTGCCGCACTCTGTACACGAATAGAAATCAAGATAATCCTTCCAGGAGAAATCCTTCAGGTCGGTCGCGCCGAACCTTGTTTCCTTTTCAAAGTCTATCTGAGGAAGCATCCCCCTGGGCTTATCCTCGGTGAGGAGGACGTTAAAGGGTGCAGCAACAATATGGAGGTGCTTGGACGTAGGAATGTAAACGAGAAATACGAGGAATATGATAGCATGGAATCCGTAGAGGGACCAGTAGAGGTTCAGCGCTGTCGCCTGTGACATATGGGGAATTATCTTTGATACTGCGAGGCTTATCGGAGTTACGGCCGGGGGAAGGTTCTCCATTATTGCTCCAGGGATACCGTGTGTGTATCCGTCAATCCTCAAGGCTGAGAGTACAAGGTAGCTGATCATCAGCGCCTCAACGAGGAAGAGGATGAATGCTGCCTCAAAACCGCTGTAGCCCTGGTACCTCTTCACCCTGATAACCCATCTTCTAACAACGGCATATATCACATCCGCTGCAACTATTAAAGCAAACAAATCCACGGTGAAGAATATAGCCTCTTCCAGTACGCCGGAGAGGAAGAAATGAAACGACGGGTCCATTCCTGTTGCGAAGAAATCTATCGAATATGACGCAAAGGCTAGGAAACCCCAGAACATCAGGGCATGCATTATTCCGCCCCCGAGGTCCTTGAATAGTTTCCCCTGGAATAGGATGTTCCTTATTGCGAGCCATATCCTAAGGGGTATCCTTGCCTTAAGACCGCCGCTCTTCTCCGGAATCTTCACCATGTACCAGAGGAGCTTGTAGATGGTGAAAAAGAATAGGCCGGCGGCTATGAGGACGCCTGCAAGCAGCAACAGAGAGGAGAGGTACATCTACCGGCCACTCCGATCTTACTTACCTTGGAATGACGGTTTTCTCTTCTGCAGCATCGCTGATATCCCTTCCTTCAGGTCATCAGTGCCGTAGAGAACGCCTGCTGCCATGGATTCCATTTCCAGGGCTGAATCGTATCCTGCGTCATACCCCCTGTTTATCAGCCTCTTGGCAAGAGCTGCAGCAATCGGTGATGAACCGAGCGAGATGGATTCCGCTATTTTCATCGTCTCCTCGTCTATCCTTTCCTCAGGAAATACCTCCGACACTATTCCAAAATTCTTTGCCTCCTCCCCGCTGATTCTCTTCCCTGTGAGAATTAGATAGGAAGCCCTGGAAACACCTGTCACCCTTGCGAGCCTCTGGCTGCCGGACCAGGCGGGAATAAGACCAAGCGTTACCTCGGGGAAACCCAGCTGGGCTGTGGGTGTTGATACTCTCACGTCACAGGACAGTGCAAGCTCGAACCCTCCCCCGAGGGCATAACCCTTTATTTCCGCTATGACCACCTTAGGGACTTCCTGCATCAACTTGAAAACCCTCTCACCCTTCCTTGAATACTCCACAAAGTCAAATGTTCCGGGGATGAACTGCGTGAGCTCCGCACCTGCTGAGAATGTGCTTCCGCTACCCGAAATCACTATGACCCTTACCTCCCTGTCATCCCAAAGGTCCTTTATCGCAGATTCCAGGTCATTAAGAAGGTCTGTGTTTATGAAGTTGTGTCTCGGCCTGTTCAATAGGATCCTGGCAACGTAATTTCCCCTCTTCTCAACGAGGAGCGTGGAATATTTCTTCTCCTCCTTTACTTCCGCCTTCTCCTCCTTCCGTTCTTCCTTCACCTCCCGCTTCACTTCACTCTGCGGGAAAGCCTTTATCGAGATCACGTCCTTCATCCTCCCCTCGGCTATGGATTTGGCCGGTTCAAAAATCTTGATGCCATAGGTTTTGCTCAGATTTTCAAGCGCTTTTTTGACTTCAGCATTTGTCAGACTTTTCGCAACAGAGATCGGGCCAAACGGCCTGTTCATCCCAAGCTTGACCGCGGTATCTATCTCCTCTGGGAGGGCCACTCCCTCCTCTATGAGCTTGACGGCCTCGTTGATCTCTATGACGAATATGTCCATTATCGTCACCTTCTCTGATGCCTGTGCCTTTGGAATGTTTGCCCTGCCGGAAGACCAGTCGTAGAAACCGGCGCCGCTCTTCTTCCCTAGCTTCCCTTCCTTGACCATATTCCTGAGCGTCCTGCATTTCAGGTATTCTTCAGATAGCGTTTTCGCGTAATAATCAAGGGAGTGCACCACCGTGTCCAGGCCTACGAAGTCCATCAGCTCGTACGGACCCATGGGAAGTCCCTGGGACTTTGCATAGGCATCAAGCTCTTCTGGTTTTTCCACGCCTGAATCAAGGACTGTGCAGAAGAAGAGCATATCAGGAGCGTTGATCCTGTTCACTATGAATCCGGGGGAATCCTTGAGCACCCTCACCGGGACCTTCCCTATGCTTTCCACGATTGAAACGGCCTTTTGGAAATACCCATCCTCCGTGAATTCTGATCTTATGACCTCAACAAGCTTCATCCTGTTTGCCGGGTTGAAGAAATGCATCCCGAGAACCCTCCCTTTGCGAGAAACATTCTTGCATATCTCCGAGATTCTTATGTTGGAGGTGTTGGTCGCCAGTATTGTGTCCGCTGGGCATATTTCATCGAGTTTCCTGAATATTTCCTGCTTCAGCTCGACTATCTCCGGGACAGCCTCGACAACGAGTTCAGCGCTGCCTGCAGATTCCTCCAGGGATGAGGAAAATTTTATTCTTTCTCTAATGGAAGCCTTATCGCCCTCCTTTATTATGCCCTTTTCAGCCATCTTGGAGAGGTTTTCCTCTATGTATTTCGATGCCCTGTCAAGCTGCTCCTTGAATGCATCCTCCAAGATTACCTGATTTCCATACTGCGCGAAAACGAGGGCGATGCCCCTCCCCATCTCCCCCGCTCCGATTACGGTGACCTTCACTGGTTCACTTCCTTGCCTTCAGGATGCTGGAAGAGAGCTTCTGCACAGAAAAAATATCTCCGCTTATCTTCAGCTTGCCCTGCATGAATGCCTGCACCCCGTCAAGCTTACCGCTGAACACATCTGAGAGAACCTGGTCCGTCGCAGTTATGGTTGCGGAAGCAGGCTGTGTTGTGCCCTCCGAAACAACGATCTGCTCTCCTGATGCCCGGACATAGAATGGGCTTCCATCCGACACATTGAACTGGAAGGCCTTGTTCATTGAGAGAATTTCTTTCTTTAGATCTGGGAACTGATCGATCGATTTCACAACATTTCTTAAGAGCTCCAGAGAAGTCATATTAAAATATCATACATTTCCTAAAAAACTTTTCCCAGTTCCCACTGTTCAGGTCATCCAGAAGGATTATTTTTGGACGGAGATGCGAGATGGCCACCAGTTGTACTTCTTGAGAACAAGCATCAATGCAGGTATGAGGAAGAGCCAAGAGACTAATGTGTCAATGAGGACCCCGACCGTTATCGAAAACCCGACTTCGCTTATTATGCCTATGGGGCTGAAGATCAGCGAACCGAATACTCCGGCAAGTATGAAGCCCAGGGCCAGAACGACACTGGCATTCTCCTCGATCGCCTCCTCTATCGCCTCCTCGTCGCTCTTTCCCTTCATTACGGCCTCCCTTGCCCTGGTCACGAGGAATATATCATAGTCCAGTCCAACTCCAAAAAGCGTCACTATCACGAAGAGAGGCCCGAACACAATAATAGGCAGGTGCTCAATGTAGTAGAAAAGAAGATAAAAGAGAGAGACTGCTACCAATGCAGACGTTCCTACATTGAAGAGAAGCCTCAAGGGGGTAAAGACGGAGGTAAGCTGGAGAGCTAGAACGACGAATATGATCGTGCCAAGTATTTCGACGATCCTGTACGTGGACAGGGTGATGCTCTGAGAGCTGTCTATCAGGTCCTGGGCTGCGCCCCCCACGTAATATTTGACGCCCTGCGGTACGGTGCTCCTCATAATGGAATCTATGTGATTCACCGCGTCTATTCCCTGCTGCGTATACGAGACATATTTCACGTACACATAAATGAGAACGGTCCTGCTGTCCTTGCCGATGAAGGAGAGGGATTGATTTATCGTGGCGTTGACAGCCAATTCGCTTCCTGGAATTGAGTCCGGATTCAGCTTGTATCCGAACGGGTAATTTACCGTCTCAATACCCGAGACCGATGAGTCGTTGAGAAGCGAGGATGTAACCTTACCCAGAATGGACATTTCCGAGGCGTTGAATGTGCCGTTTGAGTACAATGGACTTGCAAAAGAGAGGATCACGAAGGTGGGGGAAAGTCTGTCCCCTCCATAAGCAGAAACCATATCGTAGTAGCCCATTTTTCCCTCATTATTCGGAACGAGAGAGAAGAGGTCAAAAGACGTTGGGGTCACTTCGTAGACAACCAGGGCACCGACGAACAATACTACCAACGCGGCAACAAGAGCCTTCCTGTGTCTCATGCTCACCTTCGCCAATTTTCTGAAACTGACCTTGCTTCTTTTCTCCTTTATCCTATTCCCGAACAGGTGAATAAAGGAGGGGAGGAGGGTAAGCGCGACTCCAAGGGAAATCGTGATACCGAGTGCATTTACGAATCCCCCGTCCCCTATTATCGGAATGTTGAACAGCGCCAGCACCGTATACGAAATGATGACCGTTAGCCCAGACGTGAATACGGCATGTCCGGCCCATTCCATTGTGCTGCCCAGCTTGTCATCCGATTGCTCTTTGAGGTACCTGTTGAGCATGTAGACAGAATAATCGGTGCTCAACCCGAGGATCAGGATGGAACTAAGTGTTGTGACTATGAACGACAGGCTTGATTTCAGAAATATCCCGAAGACCACATATGTAATCCCAAGCGTTATCCCGAACGAAACACCGAAGAACAGGAGCGGGATAAATGCGAATATGATTGACCTGAAATATATCCCCACGATGAATATGGAAACTATGATTCCAATGATCAGAGAGAATATGAGTCCGGAATATGCCGTCTTCTCTATGCCATGGGCAATCTCATCCGCGCTCGTGTAGTAAAGGGGTACATCTTTGAAGTTGCTGTGAACCTCCTGTATGTAAGAGTTCAGTGTCCCGAGCTGCGAGCTGTTAAGGCTGGAAGTCTTGAAGGAAAGAAGAACAATGAATCCCGACATGTTTTCCGGAACAAGCGTTGAGAAGAGGGATGCGTTGAACCTCATTCCGGTAGCGCTGAAATTTCCGGAAAGGTACGAAGCAACTTCCCCTTTGGAAGCATTCGATACGTTCACAAACTGCCCTGGATCTGTGAAATTGAAGTATGGATATCCAGCGAACCTCTTTTCCAGGAAACTTCTCGTGAAAAGCATGGAGGAGGCATAAGGGCTATGGGAAATGAAGTAGCCTGTCATGTAGCTGGAATTTTCTCCAACAACTGATGAAAGGGACTGCATCTTCTCCGCGCTAAAGTTCACGAAGTAGGGCTCGAGCGAGGATATTGTGTTATTAAGCAGGGAGGAGTAAACAGTGGACTCTGGGATGTTGAAGGAATTTGAAAGAGAGGCTATTGAGACGCTGAGCTTTGATGATTTAAGCTGAGAATAGAGGAAACCGTAATCTATGCCGCTCACGTTATAGAAATAACGGGAGAATTGCACCGGGGTCACGTTGAAAAGGGATTCTGTTAGTAGAGATACGGAAGGTTCCTCGCTTTGGATTATCTCACCTGTCAAATTCTCTGCCAGTGCAGTTTCATTCCCTCCGTCGATGAAGTTCAGGTATGTAGCGTTGAATATTTCCGGATTTCCGGAAGCGAATTGCCGCGTGACGTTGTACAGAGCGTCATTGATCTCTTTATTCCTCAGGGAGGAGTTGAGGTAGGAACTGGTACTGAGGGCATCGTATACCGCCCCGAAAACCTCCTTTTCGCTGTTGTTCAGATATACGGAGAACGACTGGAATGCATACCCTATTGACTGGTTCAACCTTTGTGTTGGAGGCAGTGAAGGCTGAGATGCCGTGGTAGAATTCCATTCGTAATAAAAGAGATTGAAATAAGAGATCGCGGTTGAACTATTTCCTAGGTTACCAGTCTCCTTCATCAACCGTTGGTATGAAATGTAATTCCATTCTTCGGGCTGAAGGTTGGGGTACTGGGAAGAAACCGCAGTGAAAACCTGGACAAATTGGATTGGAACCCCATAAATGAGCGAGGATGCGTTTACCAGGGCAAGCTTGTAACCCTCGAAGAGCTTTGAATAAGAGGAAACCCCTTCCGTGACATTTTTCATAGCGAATAGATAGGCCATGTCCAATGCTTTCAGCTGGAGTGTTGCATTCTCCATGGCATTTAGGGAAGAATTGTACGTGATGAAAGCTGTCCTGGTTTCATTGGATGCCCTGTACACTTCCCCGAAAACAAGGTACGTAGCATTCCCAATCGAGTTCATAACCCTGATTGCTATGGGATACGGGGACGTTGCATTCTCCAACCCCACTGAACTGAGCGTTTGATATGTGGAGTTGATGTACTTCCAAATCTCGTAGGATCTCTGGGAGTAGAATGGTGAGGAAAAAAAGAGCACGACCACGGTGCCGTTTCCAGTCCCGTTTCTCGTAGCGAACTCCTTATTCATTATGTTCTGCGCTTCTGTCGCCATGCTGTTCTTGCTAACGCCCGTCATTTCGACGTTGTAGTTTGTGACGCTCGAGGATTTCAATGCGAATGGGAGAAAGATGATGAGTGCTATGAGCCACAGCGCTATTATGATCTTGTACCTTTTCTTTATGAATTTGCCGAGCGCCCCGAACTGCTTCTCGAGCACGGAGGGATATCAAAGACGCTTATATCTATTTTGCATGGCCTTTTGCTGGAAAGGGTATAATTCATATGCGCTTATGCCTTCACTTCACCGTGGAAATATTTGATAACCACGTCCACGTGAGGCCTGAGGCTGTTGATTACTTCCTCAAGGTGTTCAAAAAGGCAGGTGGCACGGCACTGAATCTCGTGAATCTTACGGAGGACTGCCTCACCCTTCCCAGCTTCGAGAGGAGATATGAAGAAACATTGCAGGTGGCAGACAGCCTTAGGAGGGGAGGGTTGGAGGTTGTGGTAACCATCGGCCCATACCCCGTTAATTACGTGACCCTCCGGGAAATGGAAGGAGCGAATGAGGCTATGAATCTCTATAGGAAGGCTGTAGATGCAGCCATTAGGCTCATCGAGGATGGAAGGGCAAATGCGATAGGGGAGGTCGGCAGGCCGCACTTCCCTGTTGCGCCGGAGATTATTGATGAAACCAATCTCATCATCTCCTACATCTTTTCCGCATCCAAGGACACGGATATTCCAGTGATACTTCACACAGAATCTTTGGATGAGAGGGGAATGTGTTCCCTGATGGATATGGCGAAAGCTGCAGGTAAGACATCAAAGGTGGTAAAGCACTTCAGCGCGCCAATATTCTCGGGGAACTGCGGCATTGTTCCCTCCGTCCCTGCTGGAAGAAGGAACGCCCGGTCTGCCCCCTGGGGCGAAAGGAATTTTTTCCTTGAGACGGACTTCGCAGGAGACGAGAAGAATCCGAATTTCGTACTTCCGGCAGATTCCGTCCCAAAGAGGGTCTCAATGCTACTGCAGGAAGGATTTGACCCGGGAAGGATAGAGGATTCCATGTCATTCTTCAGGGAATTCTACGGAGTCTAGGCCTCACCTACGTTGTTTAGAATTTCCATCACTTTTAAGGATGATTGCGCGATCAGGGTTCACGCATAAAATTCCGGAAGGCCAGGAAGAAATGGCGTTTACATGGCAAGGGGATTTTGGCAGATATGTTTTCCCGGTGTTTTGACGGGGAGGAAAAAGTCTCGCGAAGGTACGGAGAGGATCTTTTTCCTTTTAAAACGGGTGACAAAGAAAAACAATATTTTTTGCGAATGAATGCATATGGGCAAAGGAAGATGACAGGATGAGGTTCACAGAGAGAGCAAGGTCCACCATAATCATCATGGCTCTTATGGGAACGCTCGTAAATTACGTGGAAACAATGGTGGTACCTGCACTGCCAGTGCTTTCCAAATTCTTCGATGCTCCCTACAGTTCACTCTCCTGGGTTTTGACTGTATACCTTATTTCCGGGACTGTATCCGCCGCAATATTCGGAAAGCTTGCAGACATAGTTGGAAAGAAGAAGGTGTTTGTGAGCCTAGCGGTGGCCTATGCGGTCGCAATATCATTTGGAGGATTCGCAACTACGCTCTCTCAATTCATAGCAATTAGGGCGATACAGGGACTTGGGATGGGTATGTTCCCCGTTGCATTTGCCCTCCTCAACGACGAGCTTCCTCCAAGGGATCTGCCTCTGGCACAGGGCGTGATATCTGCGACATTCATAATCGGTGCATCCATCGGGCTGGTTATCGGGGCATGGATAACGCAGAACTTTGACTGGCAGTGGTCCTACCATTCTGCGATTCCGGTTGCTTTCGGCCTGCTCATAGCCTCATTCTTCATCCTGAAGGAAGGCAAAATCCGGAAGAGGGAGAGAATAGACTTCGGGGGAATTACCCTTCTAGTCACGGGGATTGTTTCCCTCCTGCTTCTCCTCTCCCAGGGAGAATACTGGGGATGGAGTTCAACGATCATAATCTCTCTGGCATTCCTTTCAATCTCCTCTTTCATCCTGTTTTTCTTTTATGAGAGAACTGAGCCGGAACCGTTCATCGACCTTAAGCTCCTTGGTATAAGGAACATATTTCTTGCAAATTTCGCGGGATTGTTCGTTTCTGGTGGAATGTTCTACCTTTTCTACACAATACCAACGCTCTTGGAAGATCCTTATCCCCTGGGGTTTGGAAAGGACGTCTTCACAGCGGGTCTCACCGTGGTCCCGGGAGCAATCATGGGTATGATAGTGGCGCCGATAGCTGCGGCCATCATAAAGAAAAGGGGACCGAAGCTTGCTATCCTGATCGGCACCTCTATAATGCTTGTTGCATTCCTTCTCCTTTACTTTAACCGAGGAACTCCTCTGGACATGACTGAAGATGCAGGATTCATAGGGGCAGGCACCGCATTCGTCTTTGTAGGCATGATCAACATGATAATCATATCCACACCCAAGGACTCTGCAGGGATGGCAACGGGTATGAACACTGTTTTCAGGAACATAGGGTCTAGCCTCGCACCTGCCATCTCCGGTTCCATTGAGTCCCAGATGGTTTCTCCGGCTCTTGTTTCAATCTTGCCCATCCCTCTGGGCAATATTCCCTTCGCACCGGTGTTTGAAAACTTTCCCTCGCAACAGTCCTTTAATTTCATTTATATCATAGGTTTTGCTACACTATTGATCTCTCTCCTGTTCAGCCTTTCGATGAAGAAGGTGGTGGTGAATGAATTCAATGAGGTGGTATGAATGTATAAAATGATGGCGATAGTTGCAGTTGCCCTGCTCGCTCTGACATTTTCCCCTTCGACCTTGGGATCCCAGGCTCCAATCGCAGTAGAGGGTGCGTCCTGGTACTCTACCAATGGCACCTCTTTCGTGGCTCCGGGATACTCATACGTCCCTCTGTTTGTCACCTTCGTGACCTTTGCATCCCTGAAGAACCTGAACATTTCCCTCAACTATTCGTCCTTGGGAGGGGTGCTGCAGTACAGCTATATCCACGGCCCAAACAAGGCAGTTAGGGATTATTTCACGTTCCCGGAAACGTCCGCAGGTTCCGTGTATTACATATATCAGCTCACCAACATTAGTTCAAGTGCCCCTGTCGGGATATATGAGGTGCCCGTTGATTTCTCCTATTCCCTGGGAAATGCGACTGTCACAGGTCAGGTAAATGCTACCGTGCCAATTATGGGAAGCGTAAGGATTGTTGTGGAAGATGCGTACTTCGGGACCCCAGGATCTCCTGCGGTCGTGACATCCTTCTCCTCCAACGTTCCCCTTACAGTCTATCTGGAAGATGCAGGAAATTCCCCAGTAACCAACGTGACAGTGACATTCACGCCTCAGTATCCCCTGATCGGGGAACAGCAGAATTTCACCATTCCTGTGATGCCCCCATATTCTCCAATCCCGCTGACATTCTTCGCAAGTACGGGGCCTTCAACACTGCTTGTGAATCAGATTTTAAGAGTTTCATATTTCGGTTTGGAGAAGAATGTTCCTTTCAGCCTGAGGCTTTCAGGATTCCCTGATATCGTGGCCGCAGGTGTGCAGATAGGCACTTCTTCGATCTTAGCTGCAAAGGGGATGAAAAACGTTCCGCTCACATTCTACCTTGAGGAGGATTCACCTGTCCCAGCCGTGAATGTTTCCGTTTCTTTTACCCCATCCTATCCGCTATCCGGTGAAAATCAGTCCACCACAATTTCGGCGCTGCCTGCCTTTTCATCTGTGCCTGTGACATTTCTCTCTGACGTTACGGGAAACGGCAGTTCGTTCTTCGAGAGCCTTGCGGTGAAGTACAACGAAAGCATTCACATTGTAAAATTCAAGGTAATCCTTCCAGGCTACAGCAATCTGAGCCTTGTTAACTATTTTTCAGACCCCCCATACATATACCAGGGGCAGCAGTTTATCCGGATTACGGCAGTTCTGGTGAACGGCGGCAACTCCATTTCCCCTCCCCTTAACGTCAGCCTCACTTCAAGCGAGTTCTCCATTCTCACACCCCCATATTCCTTCCCCTCCATCCCGCCTGGGAAATTATTGAATCTCACATTCCTTGTGAGCGCCGGGAACGATACGGGGCTTCAGAAGCTGTACCTCCACGTGAACAACAGGACCTTTCTTATGGAAGAACGCGTTTTGAGCAGGGGGAATGTTAGTTTCGCTTCACCTGCAATATCCGTAGTCTCAGGTTCCAGCTCCAATCTATTTCTGTTCACAGTTCACAACACGGGGAACGTCTCGATGGAAGACCTCCAGTTCCACATCCTCACTCCTGACATCTTTTCAATCCACATACCTTCGTCCAACCCCCTGGGCGGGTTGACGGCGAATAACGTAACCTTCTCACAGCTGTCCCCGGGGCACAGCATAACGGTAACTTTTGTCATAGATGTCTCATCCGCCGCGCTTCCCGGTACCTATCCGTGCCAGCTTGCCCTCGTTTACAGGACGAACAACTCATCAATCCCGTTCGCAAAGACGTACAACTTCAATGTTACGGTGCGGGAAACGGCTCTTCAGAAGCTCTCATCAACCACCGGCCTCACATATGGTGTGATAGCTCTTGCTGCCGTGATAATAGTGGTGTTCTCCATCGTAATAATCAGGAGAAGAAGGACTAGAGCTTCATGAGCGTGTAATTCAGTATGTTTCCGCTCCTGCAGTACTGAATCTCCGCCTCCGTGTCTAACCTCACCCTACCCTCTATCTCCCTTTCCTCCCTTCCCTTTATTTTTATTTTCACGTTCCCTCCGGCGCTCACGTTAGAGAGATCGAGGGAAACGAGCTCGTCCCCCTTGAGATTCAGGCTGGACGTTTCCGCTTCTATGGGTATCACACCCATTGCAGCGAGGTTTGACCTGTGAATTCTCTCGAAGCTTTCCGCAATCACAGCCTTCACGTTCAGGAGGTAGGTTGCTTTCGCAGCCCAGTCTCTGCTGCTTCCAGCACCATACATCTTTCCAGCGAATATGACAAGGGGAATGCCCTCCTCCATATATTTCTGCGCGGCATCGAAGAAGGACATCTTCTTTCCGTCCGGGTAATGGATGGTGAAACCCCCGCTTCCCTCGACCATCCTGTTCTTTATCTTTGGATTGGAGAACCCTCCCCTCATCATGACCTCGTGATTCCCCCTTCTTGCTCCGAAGGAGTTGAAATCATCCGGAGAAACCCCCCTTTCCATGAGGTATCTTGCAGCCGGCGAATCCACGAGTTCGAGAGCGTTTCTGTCTCCACCCTGCAGCCTTTTCCATATCTCCCTGTATTTCTCTATATCCTGCACAATCGCCCCCGCCGGGGAAATGTGATCCGTGGTTATCCTGTCTCCAAATATCGCCAGAATCCTAGCATCGTTCACCTTTATCATGGATGATTTTGCATCGAACCATGGTGGCTCCTTGACGTAAGTGGACTTCGGATCAAAGATGTATTCGTTCCCACCTGGTACCTCGAGCTCTCTCCACTCCTTAACCCCCTCGAATATCTTTTCCTTCCTGTCCAGGTAGAACTTCCTTTTGAGGTATTCCTTCTCGTATCTCCTTATGGTTGCGATGTCTGGCCAGATGTCCTTGAGGAAGACCGCCTTACCGTTTGGATCGTAACCTAAGGGTTCCGAGGAGAAGTCTATGTCTATCCTCCCGGCCAGAGAATAAGCAACAACCAAGAGCGGGGATGCCAGAAAAGACGCGCTGACGAGGGGGTTGATCCTTCCCTCAAAGTTCCTGTTGCCGCTGAGCACTGCGACCGTCACCATCTTCTCTTTATTGATAACGTCTTCAACCTCCCTGATCAGGGGACCGGAGTTGCCGATACAGGTTGTGCATCCGAAGCCCACTATATGGAAGCCGAGCGCATCCAGATAAGGTTGGAGCCCCGAACTCTGAAGGTATTCCTGCACGACCGGGCTCCCCGGGGCAAAGCTTGTCTTCACGTATGGCCTTCTGGAGAGACCTTTCTCCACCGCATTTTTTGCCACAAGCGCGGCGCCTATCAGAACGTCCGGGTTTGATGTATTTGTACAGCTTGTGATTGCAGCTATCGCCACGCTCCCGTCCCTCATGGTAACGTCGTTGCCCCCAATTGAAAATTTAAAAGTCCTCACCTCATTCTTCCCACTGCTCCTCGCGACAGCCTCCCCGACTATTTTCCTGATTGAGGATACGTCGGAAACGGAAATCCTATCCTCCGGATTTGCCGGCCCAGCAATAGAGGTTTCGACTTTGGAGAGGTCAAATTCCAGGTTGATATCGTATTTCTTTTTCTTGCCGTCGTAATAGAGCCCTTGAGCCCTGAGGTACCCTTCAACTACTGCGATATGCTCCTTGGACCTGCCTGTGATGGAGAGGTAGGTAGAGGTGCTCCTCGTGTAGGGGAAATAACCGGCAGTGGCACCGTACTCCGGCGACATATTCGAAATTGTGCTCTTATCTTGTGCGCTGAGATATCTGAGGCCTTCCCCATGGAATTCAACCATCTTCCCGACAACATTTGCCTTTCTGAGGAATTCTGTAATTGAGAGTACGATGTCCGTCGCAGTCACACCCTCCTTCGGCTTTCCCTTAAGCTCCACTCCAACGACCTCCGGGACCAGGATGTACGAAGGCTCTCCCACTATAACGGCCTCAGCCTCAAGCCCACCGACTCCCCATCCCAGAACCGATATCCCGTTGACCATTGTGGTGTGAGAATCCGTGCCTATGAGTGTGTCTGGATAGAGAAGACCGTTTCTTTCCATTACAACCTGAGAAAGGAACTCTATGTTTACCTGATGAACAATCCCGTTCCCCGGAGGGACGATCTTCATGTTCTTGAAGTTGTTCTGTGCCCACTTGAGGGCTGCATACCTCTCCCTGTTCCTTTGGTATTCCAGAGCCCTATTTTCAAAGAGAGCGTAGCTTGTTCCGAACCGGTCCACCTGAAGTGAGTGGTCGGCAACAAGCTCCACCGGGATTACCGGGTTTACCTTCCTTGGGTCCTTTCCTGCTTTCACCGCGGCATTTCTCATGGCTATAAGGTCAACGATCAGCGGAACCCCCGTATAATCCTGAAGAATCACCCTTGAGGGAAAGAATGGAATCTCCTCCTTCCTCCTCTCCAGCACTTTAACCACGTGTTCTTCGGTGACAACCTTGCCGTCCATCTTCCTGAGAAGGTTTTCCAGCAGTATCTTCGTCACGTATGGAAGTGAATTGACCTCGTACCCTTTCTCCTCAAGAACTGAAATTGGAAAATACTCATAGTCCCTGCCACCTATATTCAGCTTAGATGACATATTACCTGTGAGGCAAGGATGCCTATTAACTTTTGTTCTGCCGAGCTTAGCAAAGTATTTTTTTAGGAATTCTTATAAGGTAAAGGATGCAAGATAGCAGAGCGGGAGAGGATGCTAAGGAATATGTTAGGAGTGAGGAGAGAACAAACAGTTCAGGATTCAATTTAAAGGAATGCTACTATCCTGAGGACGTTTCTGGAAACTACGGGGAAAAGCTTGGAAAGCCAGGGGAATACCCCTTTACCAGAGGGATTCACAGAAATATGTACAGGGGAAGGCTGTGGACTATGAGGATGTTCTCCGGCTTCGGCACACCAGAGGACACAAACAGGCGTCTCAAGATGCTCATTTCCCATGGGGAAACAGGACTGAGCATAGCCTTCGACATGCCGACACTGTACGGAATAGATGCGAGTTCCACGAGGGCACACGGAGAGGTGGGAAAGTGCGGAGTGAACGTCTCCAGCTTGAAGGATATGGAAGTGATATTCAGCGGGATACCCCTCGACAAGATTTCCACATCAATGACGATAAATGCGCCTGCGAATATACTGACGGCGATGTACATAGCAGTTGCGGAGAAGCAGGGGGTTCCAGAGGACAAGCTCTCCGGCACTGTGCAAGCGGACATTCTGAAGGAATACATAGCGCAGAAGGAATGGCTTTACCCGCCTGAAGCTCACATGAGAATAATAAGAGATATGATGGTTTACTGCACGAGGAATGTGCCAAAATGGAACTACATTTCCATTTCTGGGTATCATATAAGGGAGGCCGGGGCTTCCGCTGTCCAGGAGCTGGCATTCACGCTTGCAGATGGTTTTGAATACGTGAAGCTTGGAATAAATAGTGGACTGGATGTTGACTCCTTTGCTCCAAGGCTCAGCTTCTTCTTCAACAGCTCAATCAACTTCTTCGAGGAGATAGCGAAATTCAGGGCAGCAAGGAGGATATGGGCCAGAGAGATGAAGGAGACCTTCGGGGCGAAGAATCCCAGGTCAATGATGCTCAGGTTCCACAGCCAGACCTCTGGGTATTCCCTGACGTGGCAGCAGCCCATGAATAACGTTGTGAGGACAACTATCGAGGCCATGGCTGCGGTCCTTGGAGGCACACAGAGTCTCCACACCAATTCTTACGATGAGGCGTGGGCCCTTCCTTCGGATCAGGCAGTGGAACTTGCCCTGAGAACCCAGCAGATCATAGCCTATGAAACCGGGATCCCCGATGTCGTTGACCCCCTTGGAGGGTCTTACTACATAGAGAATCTCACCGATAGGATGGAGGAAGAGGCATACAAGTACTTCAGAAAGATAGATGCGATGGGTGGCGTCTTAAACGCAATAAAGAACGGCTACATCCAGAGGGAGATTGCTGCAACCTCCTACGCTCACCAGAAGAGGGTGGAGAACGGGGAAATCAAGATCGTTGGCGTGAACATGTTTCAGAAGGAAAACGAGGAACCGATAAACGTGCTCAAAGTTGACCTGAAGGCTGAAAGGATGCAGAAAGCGCGCCTAAGGGAAGTGAAGGCCTCGAGGAACGAGAGGGAGGTTGAGAGGAGCCTTGATCGCCTGAAGGAGGCATATCTTGGCGACGAGAATTCGATGCCTTTCGTTATAGATGCAGTGAGGAAATACGCAACGCTTGAGGAGATTGCAAACGTTGGAAGGGAGGTGTTCGGGGGATGGAAGGAACCAACAATACTCTGAGGAGGATAAAGGTCCTTGTGGCGAAGCCCGCTCTGGACGGTCATGACAGAGGGGTTTTGGTCCTCGCTAAAGCATTCAGGGATGCGGGGATGGAAGTTCTATATGCGGGGCTGCTTCCAACCCCTGAAAGGGTAGCGAGGATAGCAGTTGATGAGGATGTTGATGTGGTTGCGCTCAGTCTTCACAACAGCGCTCACATGACGGCCTTTCCTGAGGTGAAGAGGTGGCTTGAAAAGCTAGGTGCCGGAGATATACAGGTTGTCGGCGGTGGCATAATACCCCCTGAGGACAGGAGGAAACTGGAAAAGCTGGGAATCACCGGAAACTTCGGTCCGGGAACCCCTCTGGAGACTATTATTGAACACGTGAAAAAGGCAGCGCGGAAGAAGTGGGAACTGGAATCATCTGGGAGATGAAGCCTTCTTCTGCAGTATCTCCAGTTTCCCCATTATCGTGTAAAGCAACGTTCTGGCGTGCGGGGGGGTATTCGGATCATTAACTATCTCGTCAAGGGTCGATATGGCTGAAGCTGCTCTAACATCTAGGCTGCCCTTGTCCTGGGTAAGCTTCACCTTGGCTGCCTGTATGTTCTTCCTTATGTTTCTGGGTATTGAGTAATCTGAAATCAGGTCGTCAAACATCTTTACGGTTTCACCGAGAATGGCATTCATTTCATCCATATTCATCACTCACTGAAATCTAACACCCCTGTCTTTGAATATGCTAATTACCATTGAGGTATATGAATCCTTTATACCGTCGACCCCTCTAAGGTCCCTAACGATGAAATTCCTCATCTGCCCCATGTCAGGAAACCTGACCTTCAGTATCATGTCCCAGGTTCCGGTGACCAGATAAATGTCCTCGACGAAGCTGTATTGAGCGAGAGTGGAGCTAATTGTTTCTATCTTCGAGGTATCAGCCTTGATGTGAACCATGGCGGTGACAACAGGACCTGTTGCGCTTTCCACTATCTTGCCCTCGTTTATCATAACTATCCATATGACATTACCAAACTCATGAAATACTTTTCCTTGCAAATTTATTACAACTTCAGCCCGTAGCTCTTTTCCATAAGCTTGCTGAACTTGCTGTATTGCTCCATGAATTCCCTTCCCTTGGCCAGGAGCTCTATGACATCCTTCCCTTCCGTTGACACGACCCTTATCATTTGCCTTTCCTGCAATCTGGTTAGAAGTTCCTCATATTTGTTGTAGGGGATGTTGACCTTCCTCAGGATGGATGAGGTCTGGGTGTTTCCATCGCTTATCTGCAGAAGGAACTCGTAAATGATCTGGACCTCGTTCCTGTTCTTCCTCATCCCCCCTCTGTCCCCCCTACGCATTTTTCGAGACCCCTCCTATAAGAAAGGGAAGCAAGAACAGTATTATGGATATTACGAAAAGGGAGACTCCGAGCTGCATGAATGACGTGTCGAACTCAAGAATGTAGAAGGCCTGCAGGACTAGAGCTATGTCCATAAGGATGAATGAGGCCATCACGAGGGTGCTGCCCCTTCTCTCCTGAGACTTCGCCTGAAGTATAGAGCCAGTTATATAAAGGGAGAAGTAGATCGAGAGGATAACCATTATGTCCTCGAAGTATGGGAAGAAGGCAAGTGCCGCAAGGAAGTACACATTTGACTTTAAGTAACTGTAGAACAGGGTGAGCATCAGAAGGAATTCAGATGTGACCAGAGCTAGAAATATATACGACCTTAGGCCAATGAGTGAGACAAGGACCATCGTTATCAGCGAGAATATAAAGAAGAGCGCGGATGCCTTCAGGAATTGACCTCTCATGTCGCTGAAATTGACGATTGAAAGAATGAATACGGCTAGAACATATATGGCTCCGATGACACCAAGGACCATCAAAGCGGAAAACACCTATTATCATCTCCTAACGATATTTATATGTTGTCAGCGAACCTCCTGCCATTCGCTATCAAATGCATTAGGATTTCCACTGTTTAACACCTCTGCGAAGCAACGACGCAAATGATAGCTACCGAGATCGTAATAATGGTTGAACAGAATAGTTACCCTTGATTGCTGTGAACATGAATCGTAAGAAGTATCCAAGCTATTTGCGATCCCCCACCCTGAACGGGTCACAAACCCCGTGATATCGCCTGCGGCGCTATCTTCGATGCCACCCGATGGTACAAGAGGATTCGTAGGAAGGGATGAAAGGTTGTATGAAGCTTCCCACAGCACCTGCCCGGTCACTACGTACTGTATCATTGTTTTGAATTCACCGTAAACCTCTCCCCCTGGAAGGAGAACGCTCGACCAGTGTAACGTATCTCCGGGCTCGAGATAGGAGGGGTGATGGGAGTGCTGAGCTGTAACGTTCAGCGCCCCGACTGAGAATCTGTAAACCTTGTTAGAGGTGAACACAACGAAATATGTGCTGTTCCTCAGAATAATGCTCCCTCCTTCGTCAGTAACGTTTTCATAAAGAACCCCCGTTGAATGATCATATGAAAGATTCGAAGAGAAATAAACCTGAACAGGAGATGATGCCTTTGGAATCTGATCCACATACGCGAAAACTGCGGAGAAGAGAACCACTGTTATTGCAAGGATCAGAATCGTGCCGATCACCTCGGATACTCCATCCTCTTCATTCACGGGCTTCAACATTTCTGTATAAAGAATCGTTTAATTACATTTTACCCTTTCCAGATTCCTATCGCCAGACCTATGAGGAGAAGAACTAGCGAGAGCGACACTGAAAACGTTGCCAGCTGCACCTGCCTGAAATATTCGCCAAGGATTCTCACAGCCTTACTGAGCTCATAGCTAACAGAGACCTTGGGTATGAAGGATAGACCAACATATCCTGCTATCAAGAATCCTATCAAGGCTAGGACAAAGGCAACAACCCCCTTCTTAATTGCAAGACCGAACAGCAGTCCAACCACGAATGTCAGAACCCAGTCAAGTATCGTGATGTAGGCGATCATCGGATTCCTCCGGTCATTTCCCATTCAGGCATGATAGTTATCTTACAACCTCCTATAGAAATAATTTGGTACGAAATTAAACTTCCGCCTTCAGATTGGAGTCTCAAACCCCCCATTCTTCGAAAAACCACTGGGAATTTTCAGGGAAACTCTAGAAATGTCTTTTTCGCGACGACAGGATGACAATTGATTATTGCCTCAAATGATGGGAGATCACCGGTGCCATTCTACCACTATGGTCTCCCCCTTTTTCACGTCCCTGAACTCAAATTTCACATTTTTCAAATTTTCAGCTAAATGAGTTACGCTCTTTCGATTTGGTTCCGTCATTTTCACTCCGTCTAAGAGCCATTTCCTCGCGGTTACCTTTTCCTCCAGGGGAGCTTGAACTGCAAGGTAAAGGATTTCCGTATTGTAGAACGTGTTTGTCTTAATCCAGAATTCTCCCCTCCGTAGAGGGTTCCTTCTGTAATAAAGGCAGCGAAGCCAGAAGACCACACCTTAAACTATATATTTAATTTAGTCATTCGAATTCAGCCCTGGCACAGAGGAAATAAGATGAAAAAAGTGGTGTACGAACGGGGAAGAGAGCCCGGATTCGGTGAAGAAGAGGGGGTATCGCCAATCATAGCCACGATCCTCATGGTTGCCATCACGGTGGTACTCGCTGTATCCGTATATGCGCTCGTTTACTATTATACGCCCGGACCTCTTCCTCTGGTTGGCACCCTCACGGAGGAGAGCAGCGGAAACAATACCGTCACTCTTCTGCTGGTTCTGTCTGAGCCCAACGTCCTCAAAACGCCTGGGGATTTTCATCTCAGGATAATAAATTCATCCAACATAGGCTCAGGGTGGAGGGCTGTTAATGCATCAATCCTGAATCCGGACGGTAGCATTGTGATCATACCAGGCTTTACGGCCAGCGGGAACATATGGACCTCCGAGACTGCTATTGCTGCCAACAGCTCTATTACGATACAATCAGGAGCATTCATTACGATAAATTTTGCCTCACAGGGGAAACCAGTTAATTTCCATGACATGTCAGTGGTTATCCTTTATTCAGGAGCATCTGGAACGATTCCTTCCCAACCTCTGCAGCTTCAATAGTTGCAAGAGGGGAAATTATTTAGCGTAGTTACGATCCCACATTATGTATTATCTTACTGAAAATGATGTCCTGAATAACCTGGAAATGAGTACCGTTATAGAGGCCGTTAGGGAAGCATTCATCGAATATCACAGGGGAGAGGCCGGTGCTGAAGCGAGAATCAGGATGCGCACTTCTCATTCAATGCTGAATGTTATGCCCGCATTCATGAACAAATATGGGATCTCCGGATTGAAGGTATATACAGCTGGGGAAACGGGCGCAAAATTTGAGGTGCTCATTTTCGATGCTGAAAGGAACGAGATCATAGCCGCAATAGAGGCAAACAGGCTTGGTCAGATGAGAACAGGGGCCGTTACCGCCCTGGCTACATCCCTTCTTAGAGGCAAATGCGACAGATTCGCTCTGATAGGCTCTGGGTTTCAGGCAGAAACTCAGCTTGAAGGAATTCTCTCTCTTTTTGATACAGACGTACGAGTTTTTTCTCGAACGCATGCGAACTGCGAGCGCTTTGTTGAGAGGATGAAAAAGAAGTTCGGAAGAAAGATTGAGTGCGCAGAAAGCCTTATGAAAGCCGTTGAAGGTGCGGATGTCATATCTTGCATAACAAGTTCCAGCGAGCCCATTATTACGGACCTCAGCTTTTTGGATGAATACCATCTCAACCTTGCTGGGGCAAATATTCCTTCAAGGAGGGAGGCATCTACTGATGTCCTGATGCAGTCTGACCTTGTCGTTGCGGAGCATCTGGAGCAGGCAATCAAGGAGTCTTCGGAGATCACCGACTTTCTTAAAAAGGGAGGGAGAGTTGTGGAATTTAAGGACGTGGTTGCTAACCCCTCAAATTTCAGGGGCAAAAGGACAATTTTCAAGTCAATGGGTATCGGTCTGGAGGACATCGCAACCGGCTACCAACTCTTAAAAAACATGGGGCTCGTTGCCTAAACTTACGTGGAGCAGAGTGCGCCGAAGGTTAAGATGGATTTTATATCTGGAAGCAATCGTAAACTGATGGAAAAATACGATCTAGTGGTGGTCGGTGCAGGGATTTCAGGTCTTTCTTCGGCATTTCACTTCATTGAGGATAATAATGATGCGAGGGTTTGCGTTGTTGAGAAGTCCCCTACGTTTGCGCAAGGGAACACGGCGAAGAGCGATGCAGCCTTTAGGGACCTCTTCACGTCAGACACCAACTTCAAACTTGCCTCTTCCTCGATATCCTTCTACAAGGATGTCCAGAGGAAGGGCTACAACTTGGGCATGCACTTCAACGGATACCTCTTCCTTCTTGACAGGGAGAGGATAGATTCTCCGGCCGTTTCTAAGCTTCTCAGGAAAACGCATTCTAGATTGATAGGAAAGGAGGAGATTTCGTCACTCGGGATTGTCACTGAGCCTGATCCTCAGGTAGCCAAAATAATGAACTTGAAGGATGTCTCTGGAGGCCTCGTTGGGGAGAACTGCGGCATAATGGAGCCCGACCTGCTTGCCTCCTATTATTTCGGTGAACTGGAAAAGAGGGGCGTTGAATTCAAGTTCAATACGAGGGTGAAGAGGGTCAACATATCGGCAAACCCTAGGCTTGACTTTCCGGGGGAACCGTTCATATGGCAGGACAAAATAGTTTCATCCGTTGAATCAGCAACGGAGGAGATAAAGGGGGATCAGTTCCTATTGGCCACGGATGTGTGGACAGAAGAGCTTCTGGATCCAATTGGCATAGATTCTTTCACCCATCCGAAGAAAGTCCAGGTGTTTCAGGTTCAAGGAAATGAGCTGGCAAAGATGATAACGAGGAAAGTCACGGGAGACGAGGACATATTCCCGTTCACAATTCTTCCCGGCCCAGCAATAGACGTGAGACCTGATCCCAAGTCGGGATCCTTCTGGGTATCGTATAGCGAGGGCATCGGTAGCGCCTTCTCGCTTGAGGAAAACCCAAGCGCTGACATAAACTACTATTCTAACAACCTATTCACAGTTCTCAGGGAATATGTGCCTGCGTTCAATGATTCCCGCGTCACTGCCAGCTGGGCAGGTTATTACTCCATGAATAACATGGACGGCACCTACATCCTTGAGAAAAGCATGAACCTTTCATTCATAACGGGGAGCAGCGGAAGTGGCATAATGAAGGCGGATTCCGCAGGGCGTCTGGCTGCAGCTCTCGTCTCGGGAAAGGAGAAGGCAAAGCTGTTCAACGGGGAAGAAATGAATATTTCTGATCTAGGAATAAGGAAAAGGCGGGTGGAAAGAGAGGAGCTGATAATATAGGAAAAAGATAACTTTAAGACGGGCATCTTCTCTCGTGATAAAGAAATCCAGATTCAATGTGGAAAGAAGAAAGATTGCTGCAGATAGCCTCAGGCACAACCCTCTTCGCGACCCAGTAGAGAGGGACCTTCTTATTATATCAAAAGATATGAGGGATGGTACCCCGGCACTCGTTGGCCTTGCAGGCTTCTTTGGGAGCGCATACACCTTCCTCATGGAGAGATACGCGGGAATGGATTTCATGGACGTTATCAATTACCTAGCTACGAAGGTTCATTCATTCCTGATCGTGCTTCCCGATACGATGACCTCCTACTTTGGCAACCAGTACGTGAACTCTGAAGCGGTGGGAAACTATGAAAACTTTATAGCAAAAGATGTCGTGCGGTTCATAAACAGAGAGTACGGAAAGAGGAACATAGGTATTTTCGGCAAATCATCAGGGGGGTTCGGGGCGTATACGATCGCCGCCAAACATCCTGATGCATTCAGGGGGTTTGTGGATGTCTCTGGGGACTCAGCTTTTGAATACTGCTACCTGAGAGATTTCCCAACAACCATTGCCGAGCTGAGCAAGAGAACTGTGAAGGGATTTACTAGATACTTTTCAACGCTGAAGAAACCATCGAACCAGGAAATGTCTGCCATGAGCATTATCGCTGCCGCCGCCTTCTATTCCCCTAAGAAGAATGGAGGCATAGACCTACCATTTGATTTGAAAAATTTCATGGTAAAGGAGGATGTGTGGGAAAGGTGGCTTTCCTTTGATCCGGTCAGGAACGCAAGACTCTACGCTGATAACCTGAGAGAGGAGAAGGTAATTCTTCAGGTAGGTAGGAGGGACGAGTTCTCCCTGAACATAGGAATTAAAGCCCTCAGCAATATTCTGAAAGAGGAAGGGATAAGGCATGAATACAAGGAGTACGATGACGGTCACTTTGGAATTGAATATTTCTATCAGGATTCCCTGCCTTCCTTGATCAGGGCGCTCTCTTAGGTCAGAGGTATTTCTTGAGAAGGGTATTCAGCTTCCTCAGTGCATCCTGCAGTTCCCGGGCATCTTCCTCACTCATCCCGTCGAAAAACCCTTCGATACTTTTCATCCTAACCACCTCTATCTCCTGGCATTTCCTTTTCCCGCCCTGCGTTAGCTTGACTATGTAGCTTCTTCTGTCCTTCCCCCTCGTCCTCTCGACGAGTCCCTTCCTCTCCAGGGAGTCAACGGTTGCGGTTACGAGGGCGTTGGACATTCCGGTGATCTCAGAAAGCTGGGACATGCTCATCCCGTCTGTGCTTCTGCATATCTTCGACAGGGCAATAAAATCACTGCCGCTCAGATCCTTCAGGTCCCTGTTTATCTGGGAAAACATCTTCTCCCTCAGCTTCCTTATCGAGGTGAGGGTGTCTATGAGGTTAAAGTACTCAGGCTTCATCTGTGGCTCCCCGTTTTCACGCCCGACGAGCTCCCTGGTGGGTCCAGAGGAGTGGAAACATTAGCAACATGCTCCTCATGCACGTACCTCCCACCCCTGAAGGCAGAGAGCACCGCGCCAGCAAGGGTGAGAACAATTGCTATGTAAAGAGAATCGCGGAGGCCCGTTATGAAGGAAGGGCCTATGGCCTGTGGGAAAAATCTGAGGGATGTGATTACGTGAAGCGCATTTGGAGGTATGAGGCTCAGCATTGACGCTGGAAGGCTATCCACAGGATTTATCCCCAAAAATGCCGCAAACAGGGCACCGCTTGGTGGCAGCTTGGATATCTGCGTTGCAAGAGATGTGGGCAGGCCAAGGGAAATTGTTATGTTGTACAGAGAGGAGGGAAGATTCTGCGAGAATATGGTTATCGCTATAGAGAAGAAAATTGCCATACTTATCGTCTGCGCTATGTTGTTGAAAGTGGTCCTCATCCCACTGCCCGCACCCCGGCTTTCAGGAGGGAGGGAATTCATTATCGCCGTTGTGTTTGGCGCCGCAAACAGTCCGCTTCCGATACCGTTCAGGAGGAGAATTAGCTCAAATTCCATGGCGTTGAAATTATATGGGAGTATCGTCAAGAGGTACAGGGAGAGAGCAATTATAACCATGCCCACTGTGGCGAATATCCTTGCTCCGTATTTGTCCGTTAGTATTCCCCCCAGGGGACCAAGAACGATGAAACCCGCCATCATCGGCAACATGTATATTCCTGCCCAGAAAGGAGCGGAGGAATAGGAATACCCGTGGAGGGGAAGGTATATCCCCTGAAGCCAGATAACAACGAGGAACATTATGGCTCCCCTACCCAGGGATGAGAGGAATCCAGCAAAATTGCCGAAGGTGAATGCCTTGATCCTGAAGAGGCTTAAATTGAAGAGAGGATACCTGACCCTAGTTTCTATGAAGACGAAGAGGACCAGGAGGAGTAGGCCGACACCAAATGCAGTCCAGACCCATGGACTTCCCCAACCCATCATCGATGTCCTGTAGGGAACAAGGGCATATGTGAAACCTAAACTAACCAGAACAAGACCACCGCCAAGTGCGATATTCCCTGGTATGTCAAGAGGAACCTTTATTCTCGTTGTTGATTGCTTCAGTTTAACGACGGACCAGATTGATCCCGCAACTGCGAAGGGAACATTGACGAGGAAAACAAGATGCCAGTCGCTAGATGCGAGAAGACCCCCGACAACGAGACCTATAAGGGAGCCTGATATGAATGAAATCTGGTTTATTCCAAGCGCCCTCCCCCTCTCGTTAGGTCCGAAAGCGTCAGTGATCAGGGCGGTGCTATTGACCATGAGGAGGCCTCCCCCCACTGCCTGGACCATCCTGAATGCGATAAGCATATCCGCACCCTTATTTCCAGAGCCGCTCGGGATGACAGACAGAAGTATTGAGCCGAGCGTGAATATGATGAAACCTATCGTGTACAGCCTTGTCCTTCCGAAGAGGTCGGATATCCTTCCGAAGGTCACGAGCAACGTCGCTAGGACTATGCTGTATCCCATCATAACCCATAGAAGTATCACGAATTCGCCTGGAGCTGTGGGATTGATGTGAAGCCCCCGAAATATCGCGGGGAGGGAAATCATGACTATGGTCATGTTGATTGAGGACATCAGACCGCCTAGTGTCGTATTGGTGAGAACGGTCCACTTGTACTCCATTATTGGGAATTTATTTCAGATATAAACCTTTTATGTATGAAATAACTTTCTATACTTTCCTTCCTTTCATTCATGATGAGAGATATTTACAAAAAAATGGAGGAGATGGAGAGGGACTACGTTCATGGCTCAAGCTGGTATTTCGAACAGGCGTCCCTCTTGATCAGAAAAATTCGCCCCCGTGAGATTGAAAAATTCAAGGATTGGCTAGCAGCGTTGAGACCCGGCATGGGGCCGCTCAGAATGATTCTCGACATCCTTGGGGAAATTGAGATTGAAGGCAAGAATGATCTTGCGGTGCTGAGCAAAGTTCTGATAAACGAGAGAAGGGAGGCGGGCAGGAGATTAAAGTGGAATATCCCCGGGAGCCTGGGGACCGTAATGTCCATAAGCTACAGTTCCGCGGTGTCATCAATCATCTCCGCCGGAAAGGTGGGGAAGGTATTCCTCCTTCGTTCGGGTCCGGGGAAGGAATACAAGAAGGCCTATGAGGATTACTCCTCACATGTAAAAGTTACCGTGATTCCAGATTCCGCGATGGCCTTCTTTATGAGGGAGACCGAAAATGTGCTTGTAGGTTTCGATGCCGTCCATCCAGATGGCTTCATATGGAATAAGATAGGAACATACCCTCTTCTCCTCACTGCTGCACGGTTCGAGAGGAAGGTATTTGCTGCAGGGGAAAGCTACAAGGCTTCTCTGACAAAAGTATCCAAGCCGGCATTGAGAACAATTCTCATAGCAGGAAGAAAGGTACATTTACCGCTCATAGAGGAAGCGCCTTTAGAATGTGTTAGGGAAATTGTCACGGACTTGGGTGTTCTAAAGCCCTCCTCCGATGCCGTGGAGCTGATGTACAAGTCTTTCAAGGAGGGTGTGAAGAACCGATACAAAGAGGAAAGAGAAAGGTAGAATAGATATCCAGGATTGCGATTATTCACGCTGTGAGAGCAGCAATAATTACCATAGGAAACGAGATATTGAAAGGAAAAACGATAAACAGCAATGCGGCTGAAATAGGAAGGCTGTTATTCTTTTCAGGGTACGAGGTCTGGCGCGGATTGGTCGTTCCCGACAGGAGGGAGGATATTGGTGAAGCATTCAAGGAAATGACGGAGAAGAGCGATGTTGTTGTTTCCACTGGCGGACTGGGACCTACGTTCGATGACATCACGGTGGAGTCGTTCGCTTCTGAGTTTCGACTCCCTCTCGTTCTCGATAGGGAGGTTTACGAACAGATCAAATTCAACTCCTCAAGAAGAGGCCTTGAAATGACTAAGGAGAGGGAAAAGATGGCGTATATCCCGGAGGGTGCCTCAGTCATAAAAAACACTGTTGGAACGGCTCCAGGCATCTTCCTCAAAATAAAGGAATGCAAACTTTTCATTCTTCCAGGAGTTCCGGCGGAGATGAGATCCATGCTGCCCTACGTGAAGGATGCCATAAGGCTCAATGACAGCTTCTACGTCGAGCAATCTGTGATCCTGGAAGGTATATTTGAAGCCACACTTGCTCCCTTCATCAGTGAGCTTATGAAGAAGTACGGTGATTCTATCTACATAAAAACACACCCATCCCTGTCGCCTGAAAGAGGAGAGAGCCACATTGAGGTTGAAATTTCGGCCCATTCATCGGAGAAGAAAGAGGCCGAGAGTTTGGTGAAATCCGTAATAGAGGATGTCAACGGAATAGCAAGGAAACTGACAGGGAAATCTCACCCTAGTTAGGATTATTTACCCTTGTTAAATAACGCAGAGTGAAAGAAGGGAGATCAGGCTTCGATGTCAGTTTCAAGTATCTCGTTCTCAATACTGGCATCTCGAGGTTCGGCCTGGCTTCATTCAATCTGGTTGTAATATGGATTATTCTGTACGAAACTAAGAATGCTTTTCTCGCTGGTCTCGGTGACGGGATCCTCTCCCTTCCCCTTTTCTTCAGCTTTATCGTAGGAGCGCTAATAGATAGAACAAGAAGAAAAAGGGAAATAGCTGTTCTTGTCAGCGTGCTGAGAGCTGTGTTCCTTGTGACCGTGCTCTTCGGCTTCATCGTCCATTCCCTTCCCCTCATACTTGCGTCTATATACGCTAGCGGATTCATTCTTGGACTTACGTCGGATGTAATAAATTCAGTGAGGGCAACATGGACAAAGGAGCTGCTCACCAAGGAGGAGTACAAGCCAGGCTCCTCTCTCCTGTCGATGGCAAACTACATTGCTGAGGGGGGAGGGTATCTTCTTTCCGGCGTCATCCTTGTGCTGGGTTTCTATCATACCTTTGAAATTCTCATTGCAGTATTCGCTGTTGCCATTATACCATTGCTCTTCATTTCAACGGAGTTCAAGCCAGAGGAAACCGGCGCAATGCAATCCTTGAAAGAGGGCCTCTCTTTCATAGGGAAACATAGGGAGATTGTGCAGTTGATGGTCATAGTCCTTATCCTTAACGTCGCGTTCGGTATGATAGGGATAATATTCATCTCCCTCGTCCAGATGAGATTTCATCTCCCTTCCTTTTTCGCGAGCTTGGTCTTTTCAATGTTCATACTTGGTCTCATCATTGGGTCCGGGATAGGTACAAGAATCAGAGGAAAACTCGGACCCATATCCATGTTCATATTTTTCGTGACTGGTGCTCTCCTCGCTTCAGTTTCCTTCATGAACTCCATATTTCTCGTTTTCATTCCCTCTGTGATCATAGGCCTTCTAATAGGCATCGCGAACGTTCTTTACAGCACCTCAATGCTCCACATAGTCAGCCAGGAATTCATGGCAAGAATTTCGGGCGCTTTCAACACATTCAGCGTTGCTTCGGCCTTCGCTTCTGGAATGCTGGGCGGAGCAATAATACAGCTCACATCCGTAACGGATTCCTTTATCGTTGTTGGACTCTTCGTCGTAGCCTCCGTTGCCCTGTGGCCCTTCTTCAGAAAGATTTACGGAATCGTCGTATGAGAATCCTTACGGGAGTTAATCCTGAATTCCCGTCGATTTACCACCATTAAGTTGTGAGAGAGCCAGTACTGCGGATGTTTTTGTTTGTTAGCAAATTATTAATGATGGTGGTATTTACTATAATTACTGCCACCAAACAGATCGTCAGGAGACCAGTGAATGGCCATATATACGTATATGAAAGAACACCCTATTACGATAAGGGGATAAGGAACACAAAGTATCATTACAGATACATAGGGACGGAGATCAACGGCGAAATAAAGAAAATAAGAAGCATCCTGCCGAGGAGGAGCCTCATCTACGGTCCGTTCATTCCCCTTCTTAGAATAACTGAGAGCATTGGTATCAAGGAGATGCTGAAGGCATACCTGACGGAGGACGAATGCAACAGGGTAATAGCTCTCGCAATATCGAAGATAGTGAGGCCACTGCCACAGAACAGCATAAGCACGTG